>NZ_WOEZ01000204.1 GCF_013177735.1 Paraburkholderia elongata
GCCAGGTCTGCATCTCGCCGACGCGCTTTCTGGTGCACAACAGCATCCGCGAAGAATTCGCGGCGGCGCTCGTCAAGCACGCTGAAGGCCTCAAGCTCGGCGACGGGCTGGCCGAAGGCACCACCCTGGGGCCGCTCGCCAATGCGCGCCGTCTGACCGCAATGAGCAAGGTGCTCGACGACGCGCGCAAGACCGGCGCCAAGGTCGAGACGGGCGGCGAACGCGTGGGCTCGGAAGGCAACTTCTTCGCGCCGACTGTTCTGACCAACGTGTCGCTCGAAGCGGACGTGTTCAACAACGAGCCGTTCGGCCCGATCGCCGCGATCCGCGGTTTCGACACGCTCGAAGAAGCAATCGCTGAGGCGAATCGCCTGCCGTATGGTCTCGCGGGTTATGCGTTCACGAAGTCGTTCCGCAACGTGCACCTGCTGTCGCAACAGATGGAAGTCGGCATGTTGTGGATCAACCAGCCGGCTACGCCTTCGCCGGAAATGCCGTTTGGCGGCGTGAAGGATTCGGGCTATGGGTCGGAAGGCGGTCCGGAAGCGATGGAAGGCTATCTGGTCACCAAGGCCGTATCGATCATGGCTGTGTAGCCGGAGCCAGCCGACACCGCGACGGACCGCAACGGCCGAAGAGGATGCGCGCGCGTGACTTCCTCGCCACCTTTTCGGTCGGTGCGGGCCAGCAAAGACCAATTCGTGGCACCGAAAGCGTTCGATCAGAAACCGTTCTGCAATGCGAAGCAAACGCTACGGTTGGTCTCATCGTCCTCCGGGACGCATCCATGTCTTTTGGCTTGAGATTGATATCCGGGCTTCGCATCTGGTTTCGTGGGTGACCAGACGGCTCTTGTGGTTTGAACGAATTCGGCAACTGCACGGATGTCGGCGTCGGTATAGGGTGCCGTCCCTTTCCAGTATCGCTGCATCCCGACCAGCGGCTTATCCGCATTCGGGTCGTCCTCGCAGAGCGATGAAACGAGATAAAGCAGCGACTTGTTGTAGACCAGTGGCACCTCCCAATACGAACTCTCGGTCTTGTTATCGAGCCCGAAGACCCGGAGCCCACTGACGCGCTCGCGCAGTATCGATAGCCCCGCATTCATCCGGTCGAATGTGATGGCCGCCGCCAGCATGATCACCTCGACCCTCGCCGTTGAGGACGCCGGGAGTCGTGCATCGAGTGCTTCAATGAAGCGCTGCACGTAGATAGCACCCGCACTGTGACCAATCAGGGTGACCCGGAGCCGCGGATTCTTGTCCCACGCGTCGCACACGTGGTTCAGAAACGCGGTGCCGCCAGCGTCGGCGTCATTCGAGAACGAGTCGTCGATGAACTGCTTCATCTCCGCCCAGAGTTTCGTGCCAAGGCGCTCGGCCAGCCCCGCCGCGATGAAGAGCTCTTCGACAACCGTCGTATATAAGCCGTGATCGTGGCCCGAATTAAGGCGTTGAATGATTCTTCCAAGAGGATTTTGCGGCCCACGGAGACGTTTTGGGGAAAACAGCCGGCGCTTTCCAGGAACTGACTTCTCGGCATCTACCAACCATTGCGCGAACTGATCCAGATCGCTGCTCGAACAGGCGAGCTGCGCACCAGCGCGCTTCGCCCACGCTTTGTCGTAGAGTTTGGTGAAAGACGCCAATTTCTTGAGGGTCATTGGCGCCACCTTACGGATTTTGGCTGGTGGTCGCTGACCCTTGAGCGATTGATCAGTGTCGAGCGCAGCGAAGATCTTGAGGGCCACCGTATTCACTGCGTAATTAGCGGCGTTCACGAAGCCTGGATTGTCGCGATAGGGCGCGAGAATCCCTTCCACTGTAGTAATGAGGTCGGACTTCCAGATGAAGACGAACGGGTAGGCGCCGCTGTCGGTGTAGCCCTGGATCAACTTGTTGGCAATGCTGAGGCCGTCCGCTTCCGATATCAGCCCGCCGTGGAAAAACACGCACAGGTGTCCCGACAGGGCGCTTTTGTTGAAATTATCGAACGCGTTGCTGAGGTCGAGGGCGGTGGTCCCGTTGAACTTGCCGTCTTTCAGATCGATGTCGTGAAGCGGATCGATCGGAAGTGACGTGGATGCTATCTGCATGACGTTTCCTCCCTTCACGGCCAGTACGGACTTGCCTGCTGCCCCGGCACTCGCGACAGGTTTCCTGCCTCACGTCCGACCGACTCGGCAAACAGCGCGACCCGCTGATCGGTAGCGCGCACGCCGGTGTCGTCAGTCAGGGATCTTGGGCTCGACCAACTTCGCCAACTGGACCAGCGACTCCTGCCAGCCGAGGTAGCACATCTCCACAGGAATGACCTCGGGCACGCCCTCCTGCACAATGGTGAGTTCGGTTCCGCAGGACACCGGCCGCAATGAAATGGTGGCGTGCATCTGGCCGGGCAGGTTCGGGTTGTCGAATCGGTCCGAGTAACGGATCTTCTCGAACGGCACCAGTTCGACGTACTCGCCGCCGAACGAGTGGCTATTACCGGTGCCGAAGTTACGGAAAGACATCTTGTAAGTGCCGCCAACGTGGGCATCCATGTGGTGGACCTGACAGGTGAACCCGTAGGGAGGAAGCCACTTCGCTATCGCATCGGGCTCGAGGAAGGCTCGATAGATGCGTTCGGGAGTCGCGTGCAAGACGCGGTGGAGATGGATTGTTCCGGTAGTCATGATGTGCTCGCCTTTCACTGGAGAAGTTGAACATACCTCTACGACGATTCGGTGACGCGGGTATCGACATAGGTTGAGATCAGGAAAAACCCGTAGACGCCGATAAGTTTCACATGCTGCTGACACTATCTTGGCTCACGGCGGTGACTGATTCGCTACGGTCTTCGCCTTCGTTTCACTATCTCGCGGCCCTGGCTTCTATGGGCCTGCCTGTTCTGGATATGCGGGACTCGCTGCATCGGCACGGATTTCGCCCACGCGCGATCCGCGCCGACTGTGATCGACATCGCAACCCGCCCAGGCGTCACGCAGCGCTTTCTCTACATTGCGCCTGATAGTCCGAAGGCCGCTGTCATTCTCTACGCGGGCGGGCATGGCGGGTTGCAGCTTGACCTTTATGGAACGTTTGACTGGGGACAAGGCAACTTTCTGGTGCGCACCCGTCAGATTTTTGGCAGCAACGGCCTGGCGGTGGCGGTGATCGATGCGCCGAGTGATCGTCAGTCGGCTCCGTTTCTGATCGGATTCCGGCTGAGCGCCGAGCATGCGGCAGACGGCAAGGCGGTGATTGCCTGGATGCGCGAACATGCCGAGGTACCGGTCTGGCTGGTCGGGACAAGCCGAGGCACGCAATCCGTCGCTGCCATTGCCATTGCGCTTGCCAACGGAGGAGGCCTGACCTCCACCATTCTCCGGGACGACAGGCGAGGGAGTCCGGTAACCAGCATGAATCTTTCCACATTGAAAATCCCCGTGCTGGTCGTGCATCACAGGGACGATGCCTGCCGTTATTGTCCGGTCTCCGAAACTTCTGGGCTGATGGAAAAATTAACGGGTTCCTCCTACGACGGTCTGATGATCGTATCCGGAGGAAACGCGAAGGGTGACCCATGTGAGGCTTTTAGTTACCACGGATTCAACGGCGTCGAAGGTGAAGTGGTCCACGCGATCGCGGAGTGGATCGCAGCGCATTGACACATCGATACTGATGTATGCGGTGGGCAATGGGTGCTACCCACCCCTGATTTGCGCGACTATTTCATCCAACGTGCCGCCGCCGTGCAGCAACGCATCCTTTGCGAGTGCCATTCCTCAGAGGCTGCCTGCGTCACCTATCCGGCAGGCAGCGAATCACCCAGCCAGCACCGCCATCATCTGTGCATTGAAGCCATTGACCAGGTCGTGTTCACCGGGACCCGGGTTGCCGCGGAACAGCTTGGCGCCTTCAACCAGAACCTCATCCACATCTGTTCCGAGGACGGCGATCGTTTCGTCGATGAAGGCGTCAAGCGGCATCGCCTGTTCGGCCTCGCGGCTGTTCATGAGGTCCGTTCGCACCCAGGGCGGGGCGATCTCGAGTACGCGAACCTTTGTGTCCCGTAGCATGAAGCGTTGCGACAGGATGTACGAATGCAGCGCCGCTTTGGTCGACGAATACACTGCCGTCGCGGCCAACGGAACGAAAGCCAGGACTGAGCTGGTATAGGCGACGACAGCGTCGTTCCTGGTCTTGAGGTGATCGATCAGCGCCGACGTCATACGGATCGGTCCCATGAGGTTGGTCGTGATCGTGGACACCATCAGCGCGTCGTCGATGTGCCCGCCCGCCTGGTCAGGCTGCATGATCCCTGCGTTGTTGATCAGCACGTTGAGATCGGGATAGTCCGCGATCAGTTGCGCCGCTACCTTCTCGATGCTGGCCGGGTCGGCAATGTCGAGCTCGATTGCCGCCATACCGGGATTCGCCGCCACCACCTCGTCGAGATGGCTGCGCCGGCGGCCGCTGATGATGACCTTGTTGCCGCGCTTATGAAGCGCCTCGGCTAGCCCGCGGCCAATGCCCGAACCGCCGCCCGTGATGAAGATCGTGTTTCCGGTGAGTTTCATGATCGTTTTCCTGTTGATTTGCTGTAGATGGGGTTGGCTTGGTCAGACAGGGAACCGGTCGCCGAACATCGGCAGGCCGCTCGCGGATTCGGCTTTGGTCGCTTCGTCCTGAAGGACGTCCCAGTGCTCGACCAGCTTGCCGTCTTCAAAGCGGACGATGTCGGCCGCAATCCACGGAGCGGGCCTGCCGATCCCGGAGAAGCGGCCATGTGCGATGACATAGTCACCGTCGGCCACAATCAGCTGGTTCTCATAGCGCGCGGTGTCAGGCAGCGTGCGAACCAGGTCGAACAGGCCGTTACGTCCCGGTGCGATATGGGCGCTATGCTGGATGTAGCGGTCGGACCAGAAGCGCTCGGCTGCAACGTAGTCGCGCTTGTTGAACAGCGTCTCGAATGCTTCCAGCACGAGCGCCTTGTTCTGTTCTGGGGTTGTCTTCGTCATGTTGGGACCCTCTTTAAAGATTCAGGTGACGACGCGGTCAGGCGTCGGATAACCGTTGTGCCTCCTGCTGCCTGACCGTTCAGGTAAAGAAGGCTATACTTATGACAATGGTGAATGACATTGTCATTGAGGCGAATTGTGGGCGCCCGCCTGGTTAATGTCAATGGTGATCGACATTGTATTTTTTGATGGGTTTGATTGGGTCGTTGTCGGCCGAAGGGAGGGGGAGTGGGTGTTTCCAGACAGCAGGCGGTTGAAAACCGGCGCGCGATCGTGGCAGCCGCGGAGACGCTGTTTCGCGAGCGCGGCGTCGATGCGGTCGGGCTCGCCGAGCTGATGAAGGCGGCGGGCTTTACGCAGGGCGGTTTCTACAACCACTTCAAATCGAAGGACGCGCTGGTCGCCGCGGTGATGGAAAAGGCGATGGAAGATGGAGGAGAAGGTTTTGCCGCCATAATCGAAAACGCCAAGTCAGCTGGCGCTGACCCGGTCAAGCAAAACATTCAGTGGTACCTGTCCCCCGAGCATCGCGCGAACATCGATACGGGTTGCCCCTGGTCGGGTTTTGTAGGCGACGCCCGCCGGTTCGACGACGTCGCACGCGGCTCTTACGCAGAGGGTCTCGCGGTGAACCTGGAACGATTCGCCAAGGTCATCGAAGAGACCGAGGGGATCAGCGAAGGCGGCCGCAGCAAGGCGATCACGTTGTTCAGCCAGATGGTCGGTACGCTGCTGCTTTCGCGTGCCGTTGCAGACGTTGACCCGGCGCTCGCAGATGAAATTCTTGACGAGGGCCGCCAGCATCTCCTCACCGCCGTGGACACGCAACCTGCAATTCAATCGCCCGGACGCGAGCGCCGACGGAAGCCGGCACGTGAATGAACGCAATGCCGTGAGCGCTGAGTACGTTGCCGATCACGCGCCGGAAAGCAACGCTCCCGCGCCAGGGACGATCGGCTCGAGCTTGAGCCGATCCAGCATACCCCGTACGGTGCATACCGCGGTCGAGACGGTGCGGATGCCCAGCATGTCTTCGATGCGCTGAATCGCCGGCAATGAAGGCATCTGAACGCATGCGGACGCCACCACGACGTCCGCGCCTTCCGTGTTCAGGCCGCGAACGTCGTCGATCAGTTGCATTGGGTCGCGCAGACCGACCTCAAGATTGTCGGGAATCTCAAAGCAGATCGAATCGATGACCTCAATGCCTTCGTTTTCGATGTAAGCGACAACGAGGTCAGTCAAGGGCCGCATGTACGGCGCCATCAACGAAATCCGGCGAGCGCCCATGATCTTCAGACCTTCTACCAACGCCCCCGCGGAGGTCATGACGGGCGCAAGACACTGATTGGCACGCGCAACCTCCAACAGTTCGCGTTCGGTTTCCCGATGATACCCGGGCCCCATCGCCATGATCGCGACGAGGCATGCCGTGCTCATGACATCAACACGAGCGTCGGCGAGTTCCGCCGCGCAGCGCAAGCCTTCCTTGTTCATCGCAACCAATTCCTCCTTCGTGACCTTGTGCATTCTCATGCGACTCGAATGGAAAGTGAACCGCTCGGGGCGGATCGCTTCACGGGCGCGCAACATGGCGGGAATTTCAGTTTCCATGGTCGTATTCGAGCTTGGAACGATCTGTCCAATACGAAAACTTTGAGACATTTTTCTCTCCAAAATAGAGTTAGGTATCCAAAATGCTGGGATGAATCAGTCCGGCATCCCAGCGCCACGCGTCTCGGGCAAGAACCACGGCAGCACGATACCAAGCAGATACACGGAGCCGAGTGCCAACGCAGCCTGCGACACACCGCCGAACGACTTGATCATGCTGCCCGCAATGATTGGAAACACCCACGCGATCAGGCGCGCCGCATTAAACACGAAGCTGATCGCAGTGGAACGCACGCTGCTAGAAAAGAGTTCACAGGGGTAGATGGCCATCCAGACATAGGCACAGCCGAGGGTGAAGAAGCCATTGATCGGCGCCACGACCATCATCGCTTCGACGCTTGTCGTCAGCTTGTACGTGACGAACGTTGTTACCAGCGCACCGACAAAAGTGAGTGACAGGAACGCGCGCCGACCGATAGCATCCACCACGAAGCCGGCGATCATGTAGGCCGCAATCGCGCCAATGGTGTACGCGATCGATATCTTCGAGCCCCACGACAAGGCGTCGGGGATACCTTCGGCTTTAGCGAGCGACACGGTGTAAGTCGGCAGCCAGCTGGAAATGGCCCACCAGCCGACGGTCGTGACGATCGACAGCACGAGCAGAAGCAACGTGCGGCGCAGCGCTTCGGGTTCACTGAACAGTTGCGTGAGCGTGAAGGGGCGCTTTTCGGATGCAGGCGCGTCGCCCGCAACCGGCTGCGTGTTCGTCGTGCTCGTCGCGCTCCAGCGTTTCTCGCGCACCGCGCGTTGCCATTTCTCCGACTCGCTGACCCCGCGGCGGATGTACAGCACAAAGAATGCCGGGACCGCGCCAAGCACGAACATCACCCGCCAGGTTTCGGCACCGAGTGGATGCGTCGACGAAAGCGCGTACCACACGACCGCAGCGATCAGCGTGCCCCAGCCGAAGCCCGATTGCAGGAAGCCCGCCCCTTTCGCACGGGCCCGCTCTGGCCAGGTTTCCGACAGCAGCGCGACACCCGTGCTCCATTCGCTGCCCATGGCGAGGCCAGTCAGGAAACGCAGCCCGCACAACACCCAGAAGGTTTGCGAGAACGCGGTCAAACCGGAAAACACCGCATAGAGGAATACGGACCAGAGCATCATCCGCTTGCGTCCGACATAGTCCGCGAGAATCCCGCCGATCAGACCGCCCGCCCCCCAGCCAAGCAACGTGATGCTGATGACCAGACCCGCGTACGTCGTGGGGGACGCGGCTTGCGCTGGCGACAGCACCGAATGCAGCATCGGCCCAAGCACAACGACGAGTGCCAGTGCTTCGTAGCCATCGAAAATCCAGCCGAGAAAGCTAGCCTTCAGCACACGCCAGTGCATTGCTGTGAGACCCTCGTACCAGTGAGTTCGCGAGTTCAAAGCAAGTTGTTCGTGTTCCATCTTTCGTCTCCTTCACATTTTCAACAGCGTTTTCGTGCGTTCCGGCCGTGCATCGGCTTGTGCTTCTGAAAAGGCTAATGTTCCGGCGGCCAGGACAACGCCGCCTCCTCGACATAGAATCGCGATGCGTGATGCCCGCTACCCGGCCTCGCGTCTTGACCGATGGTCCTGCGAGGATCGAACGCTATGGCACACAGGATGCCGGTCGCCGGGCGTATTGAGAACTTCTCAATGTTCAATAGAGGCATCGCCAAACGCGATGGGTGCTAGCCGACCGGATACTCAACCCGAAGGAGCAAGGATGCGTGTTTCAGCAGATCGGCCGTTGCGACTCGACATGGAGTCCCTGCGCATTTTCGTGGCCGTCATCGAGGAGGGCAGCATTGCTGCGGCGGCCGCCCGCACGCACATCGTGGCGTCGGCCGTCAGTAAGCGCGTATCGGATCTCGAAGACGACGCCGGCACGCCGCTGTTATATCGGCACAGCCGGGGTGTTCAAGCGACGCCTGCGGGCGAGGCGCTCTATCATCATGCGAAGCGGCTGAGCGAGCACTTGCAGCAAATTTCGGACGAACTGTCTGAATATTCGGCAGGATTGAGGGGACATACCCGGATTTATGTGAACTTTACCGCCATGGTCCAGTATCTGCCGGGTGTGCTGCGCTCCTTCCTGCGCACCAACCCGAAAGTGCGGATCGATATGGTCGAGAAATCGAGCGATGAAGTGGTGCAGGCGATCGCAAGCGGCGTCGCCGATCTCGGCATCTGCTCGGCCACCGAGGATTCCCTCGGCGATCTGCAGTGGCGTCCGTACAGTATCGATAAGCTGGTCGTGATCGTGCCGTCGGACCATCGGCTCGCCGAGCGCGCAAGCGTGACCTTCGCGGAAGTTCTGGAGGACGACGTCGTCAGCATGCCGTATGGCACGTCCATTTCGAAATTGTGTCGCGCCGCCGCTGAGCGTGCCGGCAGGCGGCTTCGCGTGCGCATCGAGGTGACAAGCTTCGAGGGCGTGCGCAACATGGTCAGCGCGGGTCTCGGCATTGGTGTGCTTCCCAAGGGAAGCGTGACACCTTATATGCATTCGGTGCCGTTTCGCGTTGTTGAGCTTGACGAACCGTGGTCGCTGCGGCCGCTGTTAATCATCGCGCGCCATTTTGACACGCTGCCGCTTCCTGCACGCATGCTGGTCGACCACCTCGATAAGCAGCGAGGCAACGTGTCATGAGGGGTTTTGCAAGTCGATGGCGAGGCATCGCGGTTCGCGATGGGTGGCGTCGCTACTTATTGATTTACGTCGCGGGCAGGGTTTCTTAGCATTCAGTGGGCAGCAACATCATCAACTCATGGAGCGCGCAACATGAACCCCAAACTCCCGATCAAGGTGGCAGTCCTCGACGACTATCAGAACGTCGCGCTGAGCATGGCCGACTGGTCGCCCCTTGAGAGCCGGGCAGAGGTTGCCGTGTTCAACGACCACGTCGCCGATATCGGGAGCCTGATTCGACGCCTGCAGCCATTCGACGTCGTATGCGTGATGCGAGAACGCACACCGCTGTCCCGCGCGGTCATCGAAAGCCTGCCGAAACTGAAGCTGATTGCCTCGACCGGTGCAGGGAATGCGTCGATCGATCAGGATGCGGCTGCGGAACGCGGCATCGAAATTCGTCATACGGGCTATTCGTCCACTCCGACGATCGAGTTCACGTGGGCGCTGATTCTCGCGATGGCCCGCAATATTCCCCTCGAGAATCAGTCACTGCGTCAGGGCGGCTGGCAGCTTTCGCTTGGTGATGAGCTCGCTGGCAAGACGCTCGGATTGCTTGGTCTTGGCCATATTGGCTCGGCTGTCGGCATCATCGGGCGGGCATTCAGAATGAACGTCATTGCGTGGAGTCAGAACCTCACCGAGGAGCGCGCCGCGGAAAAGGGCGTGCAGCGAGTCAGCAAGGATGTGCTGTTCTCCACGGCAGATTTCTTGTCGATCCACGTGCGGTTTAGCGAGCGAACCCAAGGTCTGGTGGGCGCGACGGAACTCGCGCAAATGAAACCCACAAGCCGGCTGATCAATACGTCGAGAGGAGCGATCGTCGACTCTGTCGCGCTGCTTCGGGCACTCACGACCGGTCAGATTGCCGGCGCTGCGCTGGACGTTTACGACGTCGAACCGTTGGACAATCCGCACCCTCTGCGCGAATTGCCCAACGTGCTTGCGACGCCTCATATCGGCTATGTGTCGAAGGAGTTGTATCGCACCTTCTACGACGATACTGTGCGTAACATCGTTCGGTGGCTTGATGAAACCGGACGTTCCACACAAGGCTAGCGGAGGAGATGGATCAACGGCGTTTCATCTTGATCACGCGCGAAATCTGACCAAGCGTAAATCCAGAGTTCTTCACGTACTTCGCGTAGTCGGCCGGAGCAGTAAACGATTCGTCGGTAACGTACTCGCCCATGTAACGGAATCGGTCAGTTGCTGTTCGTACAAAAACAGGAAGTGGGTCGGTCTGTCGCGCGAGCGTTCGGCCGGCCGCACGTGCGGCGGCGCTGCCGTCGCAGACGATCACATCCGGGGCATACGGATTGAGATCCTGACGCAACCTCGCGGCGACGACCCTTCCGCCCTTCACAGGCAAGAACGCCTGTTTGCATCCCCCCGTCACCCTATGAATGTCTTCCCGAGAATACTCTTTTCCAGTTTCAAACATGATTTTTCTCCCAAGAATGACGCCTGGCTGTAAAGCAGTGGCGTCAAGCGGAGCGATGATATCGACCTGTATCTAAATCCCTTGTATAAAGCGCGAGCTTTTTGATAAAGGAGGCATGCGAATTGGGCGAAAGTCTTCGCCGTGCGCTCAGATATGCTGCATTTACGGTAAACGCCCTTCGGTTTTATAAATTCGTTATACGGTTGATGACAGAATCTCAAAGGATTAGCTTGGGCTTTGCTACGGCCGGGGTCGCTATCTCTGTCGCCGCAATCTTACCGTTCGCGTTCTTTTCGTAGACGGTTGCCGCAAGCGCTTGCAGGAACACGCCGAGGTGTTTTGGGCGCAAAAACCGCACGATGTGTATGGATCGGCCATACGCCGAAGATGCGTTTCTGCGAGCGCTTGCGTCAGCGCTGCGCTACTTGCGGCGAAGGAATCTGGGGCGGCGTCTTTTTTTGTTCTACGCTATATGTGCGACCCGCAGCGCGTCCCGATGCCTGTCCCGCATCATGCTATTGTGGAGAGGCTCTGAATCTGCTGCGCCCGCAGATAGTCATCCAGCGCGATATTGTGCAACCAGCTGGACGATGATCTCAAGTCAGACCAATCGCCTGACTAAACACCCAGGCAGCCCGCGGGAGGTCGTTCCGACCGCGGCACTGGTACCTTGGTGCACCCACCCTATGGAGACTGATGATGTCGATTCGACTAGGAGAAGACGCTCCCGATTTCACTGCTGAAACCACCGAAGGAACGATCCATTTTCACGAATGGATCGGCGACAATTGGGTGGTCCTGTTTTCGCATCCGAAGGATTTCACCCCCGTGTGCACCACGGAACTCGGATACCTGGCGGGCCTCAAACCAGAGTTCGATAAGCGCAACACGAAAATTATCGGGCTCAGCGTCGATCCCGTCAGTGACCACAAGGAGTGGGTCAAGGATATCGCCGAGACGCAGGGCCACGAGGTCAGCTACCCGCTGATCGGCGATGCGGACCTGACTGTCGCGAAGCTCTATGACATGATTCATCCCGAGGCGAGCGGCGGCGGCCCGCGCACCGCGGTAGACAACGCGACTGTACGCTCGGTGTTTCTCATCGGGCCGGACAAGAAGGTCAAAGCCATGCTCGTCTATCCGATGAGTGCAGGCCGCAATTTCGACGAAGTGCTGCGGCTGCTCGATGCGCTGCAGCTCAACGCGAAACACACGGTGGCAACGCCGGTGAACTGGAAACCGGGTGAAGACGTGATCATTCCAACATCCGTTTCCAACGACGCCGCGATGCAAAAATATCCGCAGGGTTTCAAAACCGTGAAGCCGTACCTGCGGTACGTTGCGCAACCAAAGTAAAGCGCTCGCAAAAGCGGGCCGCGGAGGGAAATCGTGTTGACCTTCAGGCAGCTATTCGATCAGCAATCGTCAACGTACACCTATCTTCTTGCCGATAGCACAACGCAAGAGGCTGTACTGATCGATCCGGTATTTGAACAGGTGCGCCGGGATGCTGCCTTGATCGAAGAGCTTGGATTGCAACTGCGTTACACGATCGACACTCACGTCCACGCCGATCACGTGACCGGTGCATGGATGCTGAATCGCCGCATAGGCAGCCGGATTGCGATATCGGCTGCGAGCGGTGCCGAAGGCGCGGACCGCTATCTGAGCCATGGGGACAGGGTCGAGTTCGGCGCGAGGTACCTGGTAGTACGTGCGACACCGGGTCATACCGATGGATGCATCACCCTCGTACTCGACAACGAAACCATGGCGTTTACCGGCGATTGCCTGTTGATCAGGGGCACTGGCCGCACGGATTTCCAGCGCGGCGACGCGCACGCAATGTTTCGTGCGGTCCACAACCACATTTTTACGCTGCCCGCCGCGTGCCTGCTTTATCCGGCCCACGACTATCGCGGGTTGACGGTCACCAGTGTGGGCGAGGAGCGGCGCTTCAATCCACGTCTTGGCGGTGAACTGTGTGAAGACGATTTCACCGGATACATGACGAACCTGCACCTGCCGCATCCGAAGCAGATCGACGTAGCGGTGCCTGCGAACCTGAAATGCGGTCTGGCGACGAGCTACCCCGCGCAGATGGCGGAGCCCGATTGGGCGCCACTGACGTGCAGCTTTGCGGGCATCTGGGAAATCAATGCCCAGTGGCTCGAGGAAAATCTGCATGCCGTCGAGATCGTCGACGTGCGCGAGCCCGACGAGTTCGACGGACCGCTGGGGCGCATCCCCGCAGCCACGCTCATTTCATTGGGCGATCTGGCGAGGCGCGCCGCTGAGCTCACGAAGGACCGTCCGATCGTCACTGTCTGCCGGGCCGGCGGGCGCTCGGCACAAGCCACGACCATGCTGCGACAGGCCGGATTCGAGCGGGTTGCCAACCTTGCCGGCGGTATGCTCCGCTGGCGTGCAGAAGGCCGCGTCGTCGAAAACGCCAGCATGTAGCCGCATAAATTACTCCTTTAGGGTAAAGCCGTCGTGCGCGTGCAGCAAGTCCAGCAGCTTGCGCCGGGTGGGATCGGCGAGGGCAGTGCTCTTTTTACGTGCCTGTCGCGAGGCAGCCGCCTACCGAACAGCTATGGATAGTTGAACGCTTCTATCCGGCCACCACGCGGTTGCGGCCATCGTGCTTGGCCTGGTAAAGCCGCTCATCGGCAACTCGTAAGAGAGTGTCGATCGTGTCGCCGTCGCGGCCGAACTCGGAGACGCCAACACTGACGGTAACGGCGACGGTCCGCCCGGTTCCGGTATAGAACTCCTCGGTAGCCACGGCGCCCCGGACGCGCTCCGCGATCGAACGTGCCACGTCTAGCGCGGCTTTAGGCAGCAGCACCATAAACTCTTCGCCACCAACCCGCGCCACGCCGTCATAAGGTCGAATGGCGTCAATGCATTTCTGCACGAATCGCTGCAACACCTCGTCACCCACCTGATGGCCGTAGTTGTCGTTGATCAATTTGAAGTTGTCGAGATCCAGTGCCAGCAGCGAGAACGGCGCACCTTCTCGCCTCGCCCGTGCGATTTCCGCCGTCACTTGCTGGATGAACTCGCGCCGGTTCGAGGCACCCGTCAGCGGATCGGTCGCGGCGAGATGCTCAAGCTGGTGATTGGTGCGTTGGAGTTCCTGCAGCGCGCTTTCCGTGCGCGCCATCGCCTCGGCGAGGCGAGCCATCAGTTCTTCCTGGCTGTAGATCGTCGAAAAAGATCGTGTTGTGCGAAACGCTTGAACGACGCCATAACTCAGCAGGAAAAAGCCGGCGGCGAAGATCGCGTGCGCCAGCCACCACATATGATTCCAAGGCTTACCGAGAATGAACGCGAGCGACGCAAGCGCGAAGGAGGTGATCGAGATGCCGTAGATGACCATCAGCGGCGAGCGAATGCGACGCAGCATCAGCGCCATGACGTTCAGCGTCGAGAAGACGAGCGCGCCGCCCTCCATCGAAAGTCGCACTGCGAGGTTGCCCGCGATGGGCGAGTTCGCAATGATTCCGACGACCACGTCGATCAGGACGAACACGGCGACCCACATCAGCCACGGGCGCGGCTTCGGGCGCCGCTCGACCGCGTCCGGCGCGCGGTGGTAGGAGAGAAGCCCGACGAATAGCAGCACCGACATCACCAGACGCGATGCCGGTCCATAGAGCAGGAATAGCCAGATATTGTGGTGAGCCATGCCGGTGAACGCGCCGTGCAGCGCATAGACCAGCACGAAGCCCAGAAAGCCTAAAGTCAGCCACCGCAATAGCGGCTCACCCGACGACAGATAACAACGCCAGCTCACATAAGTGACAAACAGCCCCTCGAGCGTCGCCGCGGCGATCGCGATTTCGTGGAACCCGTGGTTTTCGAACTTCAGGCTCGGGTCTTGAAAGAAAGCCAGATAAGCAATCAGGTAGGCGGGAATGAGCGCAAAACCAATGATCAACAAACGCGAGTAGATCTTGGTCACGATCCCGATGATGCGGGGCGGCTCTTCGATTGAGATGGTCGTGTTCATGTGCCCGTCTCCGACAAGATTACTGCGGTTTTTCGCATCGCCAAGCGATTGACGCGTGAATTGGCCGACTCGGACACGACACCATGCCGTCGTGCAGAGCCAAGCATACCGCGCAGCAGGCACTTGGGCGACAGTGTGCGACAAATAACGGACTGTGTCGCGCGAGCGACACATGGGTCGTGCAATCGACTCCTGATATTCCGTGCAGTTGCCTTCTGAAATGATAGATGCCGTAGTCGACGGTCGCCAGCCGCGTTGGCTTGCGCAACCTGCTGTCGATGTATCGCTTCTTCAGTACCTTTTATGCGCTGTGCATAGTTGTTTCCGCTGTAGCGATGCGGTAGGGCGTGACGACTCAGTGGGTAAGATGGGTGTATCGGCGGGAAGCGTGCGCGTGCGATCAAGTTACGAACGGTGCGGATGAAGTCCCGAGCGGCAGCGCAGCACCGTCGCGCGGAACTTCAACACGTTAGTCAATCCTGCGACCGCCTGCCGGAGAGCGCAGATACGGCTCTCCCGGTAGCCCGGGCGCTACGGGTCGCCAGCTGCCAGAAACGGCCCACAGCCGCAAGAATGCCGAGAAGGGGTGGCCCTGTCGTTGCCGGTGAGTCATCGTCTGAAACCATCGAAATGATCGCCCGGCCGAAGTGGCCTTCCTGCGTCGGAAGACTCCAGTACTCGTATGGGTACAGCATCCGGGCGTGGTGAAAATGCGCATCGCACCCACCATCGTGCCATTCGACGGCGGTTTCCCAACGCATTGCCGACACAGGGCCCCGGGTTGGGTAGAGCGCAGTACTTGCCAAGCTGTCTTTGCTGCAATCGTCGGTTGCAGGTAAACCTGATTGGGCCAACTTTGGGCTTCTTTCGTCCATGGTCATCTCCGCTGGTGATGCCGGTCACGGAGATGCCACAAACAAAAAAGGCCTCATCCGTGTTTCCGGCGAGGCCTTCGAGCTGCGTTCCTACTTATCTAACGCGCATTGGCCTCCGATGGCATGTCCGAACGGACTGCCATGTGGCGTTGAATCGCGAAAGAGAAGATGTTTAGCGTCAGCATGGCATCAAGTTTCTTTGCAATTGGAACGCATGTCAACCCATGTGTGTTGCGTCAAGACGGCAGTTCGTTTTCGGCTGCGCGGCGTGGACACTGGCCTAGTGCAAATGCCGCAGCTTGTCCGGATTGCGCACGACATAAATGGCTGTGACCTTGCCGTCCTCGATCTCGAGGGCCGTGGTTTGTAGTTCGCCGTCGGCTTCGAGCGTGACGAAGCCGGGCGGCCCGTTGATGAAGCCCGCGCGCACGAGCGTCGAGCCGTTCTGCCGGAACAGTTCGGACAGGTACGTGTGCACCTTCATCACCTTGTCGAAGCCGAGCACCGGCCGGCCAGCCGCCGACCGTTTGCCGCCTCCGTCCGCATGCAGGCTCACGTCGGCGTCCGTCATCAGGCAAGCGCTTCGGCGGCGGCCTTCGCCGCCGCGGGATCGACCCACAGGCCGAAGCCGACCGCGAGGCGGTTTAGGCCCACCGGCCGCCACCGGTCATTCGCTCGCCGCGCGTGTGCGTCGCATCATCGGCAAAGCGGTCATTGTGATTGGGTCGGTTCCTGTTTGTTTGAATGTCGGCTTTAGGCTCATCCGCGACCCGCTACGGACCGCGGATATCCAACGGAGCCGCTTATCCCAAACATTCCGGGGCAGACCAGCAGAAGGGTCAGGAAGCAGGCCGCTGGGTTTTGAAAGTTACATCAGGATGCTCCGGGGGCGCAGACGATGGTTGCGACAGGCGCTTGCCCAATGCCATACCTGGCTCCTCAATGTATCGACGAAGCAGCATGGCTGCTCCAGCAACGAGCACAACCGTGACAGGGGCCACGCCGGCAAGCGTACGCAGAGGTGATAAATGCATTTGAGTCACCGCCACCCACGTTCCGATCTGCACTAGCGGAACATGAATGAGGTAGGTGGGGTATGAGTGGTCACCGAACCAGCGGGCGATACGCGATTCGAATAGCGCAGCAAATATCCGGCGCGCCGGACCGCCTGATGCCAGCATCAAGGCAACGAAGATTGCCCATATAAACATCGGCAATGCCGCGCCTACGCCGCGCCATGCGACGAACACAACCAGCATGCAGCCGGCCGCGACCCAACCACGACGCCTCGGCTGCATCGCGATCCGGCTGACGATGCCCGTCGCAAAATACCAGACTGCACCGGGCAGGAAACTCGGTAGAACGAACGATCCGAGCCGCCCATGAATGTAGAGTTCGAAAAAAGCAAGGGCCATTGCGCCCAATGCCCAGCGCCATCGCCTGTCGAGTGCGGCAGCGATAACGAACGGGGCCACCAGATAGAACTGCCATTCGAGTGACAAGCTCCATGCTGGCGCCAAAAACATGTATTGCGATTCGAATAAAACGTTATTAGGAATCGCACCGTGCAATAGAGTGAGGTGAGCGATCAAATGCGCGATGAGATGTCCGCCGACCAGCTCTGCTCGTTGACTTGCCATCCGCGCGATGGGCGGCGACAGCGGACCCCAAGGTTGAGCAAGGAATGTGTTGAACGCCAGGTACGTGCCGATAATCCCGACCGCCAATGCCACTATGTAGACCGGATAGAGACGCAGTGCGCGACGCTTGATATAGAGAGCGTATCGCTCCCGGCGGGAGATCAGTAGATGGGTAATCACAAACCCGCTGATGATGACAAAAAGTAAGACCGCGTTGTCAGCGAGAAACTGGGTGATTCTGTATGCGCGCGGCACCACTGCCGCGGTTCCAGTGAACAATATGACGTGACTTGCGACGACGGCCCACGCGAGCCAGCCGCGAAGGCCGTCAATTCCCCCGAACTTTTTCATTTTTCTCTCCTGATACATCCGACGCTATTACCTCAGCATGCTTACCGGCTTTCTTTTGCAATGGTGGATGCTCACTGTGGCGAGCCACCGATCCGCTTCAGGCGGTAACCGGCCGATCCGTAAGTGGGGCGTTTGCTGGAACCCGGCGGCGGTCACCGCCCAACAGCAGCACCCGGGTGATATCAAAGCGATCAAATGCCTGAGATAAAGCGTAGCTCAACATCAGGGCTATCAAGCAGCGTGGCCAAGGACTGGAGATGCCGAAAAGGTCTTCCAGCGCAATCTGAACTATCTGATGTGTGAACATGATCCCCAAAGACACGCGTCCGATCGAACCCAGTATCCGACTGATATAGGGCATGCGGCTGAGTGTCTTTGCGAGGCGGGACAGCAACAGAAACCACGCTAGCGCAACAAGTACCGAGAGAATTGGGATTCCGTAGTTCGTATTCTTCATGTCCCAGCTTAACGGCAGACGAGTCGCCGCCCACATCGAACACAACGATACCGCCGCACAGAGGTAGAGACAGCCGTTGCGAGGTTCGAAGCGACGCAGGGCAAAGCCGATGCAGAAGAGGGGTGCTGCCGCCAACGTTACATTGAGTGCAAGTGGCACATGGCGGTGCGGCGCAAATGACTGGTTCGCGTACGCGGCTATTGCTAGCGCAGCCAGACAGGCCAGCAGTTTCCACTGAGGGCGGGAAATCAAGATGTTGCACGCTTGCTGGGTTGCAAACAGACAGGTCGCGAACCAGAAAGTCCCTTCGATTCCAAACAGCAACGGTCCACCAAAAACAAACCGGCCCGCCAGCCCTAGCGCGTTATAGGCTGTGATCGGACTGACATAGGCGACGAGAGTGGGTATGTAAAACAGCAAAAGGAAACAGGCATACGGGACGAGTAGACGCCGAATTCCCTTCTGGAAGTATGCCCCGGCATGAGCGCCCGGCCTGAACAGTTGGCCGCTTAGAAAGAAAAAGAGCGGCATATGGAAAAGGTAAACGAAGGCTTTTGGGTAACCAGGAATCGTGTGCCCAATCACAACACATATGATCCCGATTCCCTTGAGGATATCTACCCACTGCTTGCGGTCTGTCAGATGCCTGATCACCACACCCCCGATAATTTTATAGCAGGGGTAACAGCAAAAAATGTGCCCGAATGAAATCCACCCGTCCTGACCAAGGATTTTTTCGGTCAGCTAGGCGGCACCTGCTAGTTGGACAATGGCAGCAAAATGAGTGCGCGCCCAAGTGACCTGGTGCGCGCGACTTCTGCACAGTTGGCAACTCGATGAATGCGAAATTTGTTGATGTTCCCGTAACATCCCGTCGCTTTATCCACCTTGTTACCCCACATCAGGAGATGCTCATCCTTGCGGGAGCGCGCAGGCCGCCGATGCGCTATCGTTAAAAACGCAACGCTCGATGCCGCATTGGGCCGCAGGCAACGGCTTCGGCAGACGGCGGGCGGCCGGCTGCGGACGAGGTGTGAAACAGGCGCGAGAATCGGCGTTCAAGGGTGGATTTCCACGCCCGCATCAAGGGAGTACGAAATGGACGACCTATATGACCTTCAGCGCTTTGTCGACGCCCAAGACCCGGTGTACGCACAGGTATGCGATGAATTGAAGGATGGACGTAAGCGAAGCCACTGGATGTGGTTCGTGTTTCCGCAAATCCAGGGCCTTGGGTCAAGCGCGATGGCGCGGCGGTTCGCGATCTCGTCGTTGGCCGAGGCCGAAGCCTATCTGCGCCACCCGTTACTCGGCCCACGGCTGCGCGAATCGACGCAGCTGGTCAACCTCGTCGAAGAGCGCTCCATCGAGGAAATTTTCGGATATCCGGATTTCCTGAAGTTTCGATCGTCGATCAGCCTGTTCGCGCGCGCCACGAGCGACAACGACGTATTTGTGGAAGCGCTGCGCAAGTATTTTGGCGGTGAAGGCGATCCGCAAACTCTGCAACTGCTCTAGGCCGTTTTTGCGCTGCACCGGCGCGCGTGGTGGTGCGGACTTCGGAATTTCAGTGTCAGCACGGTGTGTCGTCAATTCCCGCTCGCATCGGCTGCGCGGGACCGGTAGAGCAGCAGATGATCGGTGCCGGATTCGGACAGCCAGACTTCGCCCGGGCGGCCCATCATCTCACGTACGTTTGCGTGCGGGCGCGGCAGCGGAAACACGTCGAACCGCTCGGCACGCGGGTCAAAGCGCACTAGCGCGTTGGCGCTCCATTCACTGAGCCAGACGATATCCTGGTCATCTACAAAAATTGCGTACGCGTGCGGATCGTTGCCGGGCAATCGCCATTCGCGCCATTGATGCGTCACGGGATCGAATACGCCGACTTTTCCTGCGTTCCACTCGCTGACCCAGACGCGCCCCGTCGAATCGGACCATACGCGGCGCGCGCCCTGATTCGGCGTTGGCGGCTCGATGACCTGCGCCGCGCCACTCGCGGGATCGATGCGACCGAGATAACTCCCAGCCAGTGACGCGAAATACAAGCCACCGCTCGGAGTCACGCAGATGCCGTAGGGCCCGGGTCCGCGCGGCGCATCGAAGACGCGCATGTGGGCGCGCTGCGGATCCAGTTCGCCATAGATGCCGTTTTGCCCGGTAAACCAGAGATGCCCTTGTTTGTCGAACACGGCGGTGTTCAGATTGGCGTCTGGCCGGTCCTTCGGCAGCGGAAAACGCGTGACGGCGAGTGTCTTCGGATCGATGCGCACAATCGCGTTCTGGCCGCCGTCAGTCACCCACGCCGCGCGATCGGGACCCACGATCACGCCGTGCGGCGCCGATCCGGCGCCGAGCGCAATCTTGTCGATCCTGCCGCTTCGCGGGTCCAGCCGTCCGACCGCGCCCTGCGCCTGCGCGGTGTACCACACGGCGCCGTCCGGCGACGGTGCTACGTCATGTGGCGCACTGCCGGTCGGGACGGCGAAGCTCTCGAACGACGGCGGCTCCGCCTGCACTTGCGCCGGGCCGATGGTGAGTGCAGCGCTCGCCACGGCCGACGCAAACCACGGCGCCAGCCGTGCTTCGAGAATCTTGTTCACCGTTGCCACAAGCCGTTTTCTCGCGATCGCCAACATGTTCGCCTCCGTGTCACAGGATGAGTTTCAAAGGGCGCTGAAGGCTTTTTATTGTTGCACTTATCTGTAGCCGTCGCCGCGCCGACTCATTCGGCCTCGCCGGCTCCGGCTGCAATTTAAGTTCACGGTGGTGCGTCTTCATCGAATGGGCGACGGAGCGGTTTGCGGCCAGGTACACACAGCAGTTCGCCGGTGAGATCCCAACCTTGAGACGAAAGCACGATGAATCCTGCGAAGAAAGATCCTGCAAAGAAAGACACGCAGAAGTCCTCCACAAGCACCAACGCGACCGGTAAGAAGTCCAAAGGATTCACGGACAAGGAACGAGCCGCGATGAGGGAACACCTCGAGGAGTTGAAGGAGGAAGCGCGCCCCGGCCGGCGCGCGGACAAGGCAGACGGGGAAAGCGCTGTGCTAGCGAAGATCGCCGCACTACCTCAACCAGATCGTGCGATGGCCGAGCGGCTTCATGCCATCATCAAGGCCAATGCACCAGCCCTCTCGCCGAAAACCTGGTACGGAATGCCTGCGTATGCGAAGGACGGCAATGTTGTCTGCTTCTTCCAAAGTGCGCAGAAGTTCAAGACGAGGTATGCGACGCTCGGTTTCAGCGACAAGGCGAACCTCGACGAAGGCAATATGTGGCCGACAGCCTTCGCGCTGAAGGAACTGACCGCCGACGAAGAGGCGAAGATCGGCGCGCTCGTAAAGAAAGCAGTGAGCTGAGGACCTGGTCGCTAAGGGAAGTCTTTCGATCAATCACAATCGTTGGAAAGGAACGTTATGCGAATCTACATTCAGTTGGTGCAGATGACTGGCAAGCAAGGCTGACACAAATCTTGAGTCCGCCATGCAAGACGATTGGCCGGTCTTGCACCAGGCCTGAGGGTCTTCTTCAGGCACTTCAGGCGTGGGCCACAATGATGTTGGACACCATCTCGCCGATCACCTTTCCGTCCACTATGAGGGGAGTCAATTCGCTTCTCAACCGGCGGAAGAAGGCATCTTGCACGGCTTGTGAAAGGGCGATCACGCCGGGATAAACAGGGGTGGCACTTAAGGAGCGCACGGCCTGTTCCACCCCTTGTTCGAACACCATCGGAAGGCTGCGAGTCAGAATCCGAACGTCGTGGAAGCCCGCCTCCTCGGCGGCCATTTTCAGTTCGGTGGTGCTATTCCAACTGAACGGTGCCGTAATCAGCTCAGCCAATTCGGGCGTCGTCGTCGCGCGCAGCGCAGTGTGGATCGCTACAAACAACGGATTGCGCTCAATCGCTGCCCACACCGCAATGACTGCCCGTCCGCCAGGTTTTAGGACACGTCTCATTTCACGCAGTGCGCTGGGTCGGTCAGGGAAGAATTGCATCCCTTGCTGGCAAAGCACTACATCAAATGCGCCAGTCGGGGCCGAGAGCGGTGCAGCTGGCGACTCGACATACTCAATCGGAGCCGCCCCGGTCAACGAGGGCTTCGCTCTAGCGACGTCCAGCATAGGGCGGGCTATATCCGTGGCAACGATTCGCCCCTTGGGACCGAGCATTGGCGCGGCGAGTCGTGCGACAGTGCCAGGGCCCGTCGCTACATCGATGACGACCTGCGCCTGTACCAGCTTGGCCTCATCGAGCAATAGTCTGGCCCAAGGCTCGAATACGCGTGGGACGAGAAACTCCTCGTAAGCTTGCGGAACCGAGGGACCGGTAAACTGAAATTTCGATGCATCTGTCATGTGTGTTTACCCGGTAGTCTGGCTCGAAGTGCTCGCTTCGATTCGTATGCGCTATGTGCACGCTGCGGCGCTGACTGCAAAAAATGCTATGACAATCCTTCGCGATTGGCAACGCTATCGATTGCACCGCATGTGCACACGGTAGCGAGAGGGCGCTTTCGGACGGCGAGTTCTTGAGTTCCGCCGGCTGATCGTTCCATTCCGTGGACATTGTTCCCATTTGCCAGATTGATCTTCTATCGTCCCAATTGTAGATTTAGTTCCAAGCCGATACGCGATCCGTCAATGCGCCGCTGATAGGAGCGATAGATGAACCATCGCCCGTTTCCGAACCAGTCCAACGCCGCAGTCGCGATGGCCGCGCTCGGTGCCGGTGCCGCCGCCACCGCGGCAATAACCACGTCGTAGCCCACCAAGGAGACCTTTGCCATGAACTCGCCCCATCTCTACGAACGCCTCACTCGCGACAACGCCGTCCTGCTGCTGGTCGACCATCAGGTTGGCCTTTACACCGGCGTGCGCGACATCGAAACACTGGAGCTCAAGCACAACGTCGTCGGCCTGGCCAAGGCGGCGCTGGCGCTGAAGGTGCCGGTCATCGTCACCACGACGACCGAAAAGATGTGGGGTCCGTTGATCCCGGAACTCGCGGAAGCGCTCCACGGCGTTGAGCGCATCGAGCGCACCACCGTCAACAGTTGGGACGAACGCCGTGTCGTCGATGCGGTCAAGGCGACCGGGCGCAAGAAGCTGATTGTCACCGGCATCTCGACCGACGTTTGCCTCGCCTTCCCGGCGATCTCGGCAATTGCCGACGGCTACAACAGCTACGCAGTGATCGATGCCTCCGGGGGCTTCAGCAGGACTCAGGTTGAGATGGGCGTCTTGCGCATGCAGCAGGCCGGGGTGATCCCCGTCGGTTACTCGAACGTCGCTATCGAGATTCTGGCCGACAACGCCGCACCGGAAGCCGACGCCGTCTACGCCGCGCTCGGCATGCCCTTCGGCGGCCTCGTGTACGGCCTGAGGCAGTACTTCTCGCACGGCTGAGCCGGCGTCAACCGCACGCGGGAAAGGATAGCTCTGCTCGCCAGGAGCGCGACTCTGCCAAGGTAGTCAGTTACGGATACTGTCGCGTCAGCTCTGAAAATGTGTGACAACTACCTCTCAACGCAGCTTGTCGCCGTGACCGGCGATGCGGCGATAGGTAAAAAATGTATAACGAGTAGAACCATTGACGTCGACCTTTTCTGTGCAATGGAAGTCGGAGGGCAGATCCGGAAACGTCGTGTCGCCCGCCGGCTCCACATCGATTTCTGTGAGGTAGACCGTATCCGCGTACGGCAAAAACAGGCGGTAAATCTGTTCGCCGCCCGCGATAAAGATCTCTTCACGCGAATCGTTCGCGATGGTTTCGATCGCGTCATGGAGCGTACTGCACGTCGACACCCGTTCGGCGGCGACAGCATGCTTGCCAATTACAAGCACGTCCCGATTTGGCAACGGTCTACCTATCGACTCGTATGTGCGTCGTCCCATCACGACCAGGTGCCCCTCAGTCAATTGACGAAAGCGCTGCTGCTCTCCGGGCACTTGCCATGGGATGTCGTTAGCCGCACCGATCACCCGATTCTTGGCCATCGCAGCCACCATTGAAATTCGCTTTCCGCTCATCGGCCGACCGCGACCTATCCTGAAAGCGGTCGCTCGGCCTCTACGGGGGTATGACATTGCACTGAGCAGGAGTAATGGCACAAAAAGGGGCTTCGGATAACCAAGCTAACCGCCTTCAAGTGCTCGCCAAATGATTCATGCCTACTCTGACATTGAGTAGCATGCCGCGCGAAGCGCTGAGCACAAGCTTCCTATCCGCTGTCCTGCAGACCGTTCGGCGTAGAATTTCACGTCGGGGAATCCGGGCTTCGATATGCTTCGTCAAGCGTTGAATCGAAGCGAGCGCAAGAAGCAGCACCTTCTCGGGATTTCCGGAGGAGCACACATGCAGGACGATTCAAATGATGGGGAAGCGACCTTGGTCACGGTGCACCCCGATCGGGAAATCTCAACGAGCCAGCGCTTGCCCTACTTCGTGGGCATTTCTGCAATCTCCGCAGGCGCCAAAAGCTTGTCAATGTACCTCGTCGTCGTCCCGCCAGGTGGACACGCCGAACCTCACGTGCACTGCGGCTATGAGACAGGAATCTACGTGCTGGAGGGGCGTGTCGAGACTCGATACGGGCCCGGACTGCGCCAGTCGGTCGTAACCGAAGCAGGTGACTTTCTGTTTATTCCACCCGGCGTGCCGCACCAGCCATTTAACTTGAGTGCGACGACACCCGCGAGAGCAATCGTCGCACGCAACCAGCCCGACGAACACGAGCAGGTTTTACCGTACGATCCGTCCAATGAAGTGTAAGAGCGGCGGCTACGGCCTTGAAGCGCCGGCTAGGCGAAAGGCGTATTTGCACCCTCAACGTCCGCTTTCTGCCGGAGCGACTGTCTCTTTCGGGATCGACTCCGAGCATCGCGTTCCGCTCCGTGGACGAAACCGTTCGCGAAGTACATGAAGTAATCCGGCACGAGTGACAGCCACGCCGGCCGCCTACAGGCGTGCAAAACTTCATTGTATCTGCGGTCCTGATGTCCTAAGGTCTTGTGACGCCGTGATTCAAGGCTGCACAAGGACTTTCGCAGTGCGCGGCGCATCGAAATCCAACAGCACACAAGGAGACATCGATGAGAGACATGCGAATCGCAACCTGGAATAAAGTAGTGCTGCTCAGCGCCGCGATCGTGAGCGCAGTACTCGTCCCCGTTGCACGGGCCGACGATCACGACGGCGGCCGCCCAGGCCCGAATGGCCTGCCGTGGTTTGTCGTGGCAGACAGCCTCAGGACCACCATCTATGACGGCGTCAGCGACGACCTGCTAACCGCCGGTCTCGGCAAAACCGGACTCGCAGGCCCAGCGCCCGCTATCGCCAATGCGGTGAGCCCGACCGCAGCCGAATTGCGGCGGCTCGCAATCTGGGCAAATTACCGCGCGCTCGTCGACATGACGGCGAACGGCGGGTACGGTCGCTTCTGGGGGCCCAATGTCGACCTATCCGGCAACGACACCCTTGGCGAAGGCAAAATCCCCGGCACGGAATACCTTGCCTATGCCGACGACGGCAGCGATCGGCGCAACGTCAGCCTCCTCGTTCAGGTACCGGCGACCTTTGATGCGGCGAACCCGTGCATCGTCACGGCCACGTCATCGGGCTCGCGCGGGGTCTATGGCGCAATTTCGGCGGCGGGCGAGTGGGGGCTCAAGCGCGGTTGCGCGGTCGCCTATACGGACAAGGGCACCGGCAACGGGGCACACGAGCTGATGACCGGTCTCGTCACACTGATCGACGGCCGCCTCGCGGACGCCGCCACGGCCGGACACAGCAGTCTTTTCACCGCCAACGTGCCTGGGAGCACGCTGTCGGCCCACAACCAGAAGTTCCCGAACCGCTATGCGTTCAAGCACGCGCATTCCCAGCAGAACCCTGAAGAGGACTGGGGCAAGGACACGCTCGAGGCTGTGCAGTTTGCATATTGGGCCTTGAACCGGCAGTTCGCATTGCCTGCCGGCTCATCGAAACACGGAGTGCGCTACGGCCCAGGCGATATCACGACGATCGCGGCGTCCGTGAGCAACGGCGGCGGTGCGTCGCTCGCGGCCGCCGAGCAGGATACGAAGGGGTGGATTACGGCGGTGGTGGTTGGCGAACCACAGGTCAACGTCCGCATGCCAGATAGTGCGCGAGTGAACGAGGGTGGCCAGCGCATCACGGCGGCCGGCAAGCCGCTGGCGGATTACACGACGCTTGCCAACCTGCTCCAGCCGTGCGCTGCCCTCGCGGAGGCGGCCACCGGCGCGCCGTATCTCACGGCGCTGCCCGTCGCGACGACGACGGCGATCCGCCAGGCCCGCTGCACGTCGCTCGCCGCGGCCGGATACGTGCACGGTAGCGACACGCAAACGCAGGCGAATGACGCGCTTGCGCAACTGCACGAGGCTGGCTATGAAGCCGATTCCGACCTCCTGCACGCACCGATGTGGGACTCGCAGGCCGTGCCGGCCGTCGCAGTGACGTACGCCAACGCGTACACGAAGTCGAGCGTAATCGACAACCTGTGCGGTTTCAGTTTCGGCACGACGAACCCGGCATCGGGCGCTGCTGGTGTTACACCTGCTGTCTCGCCGATGTTGACTTTGTTCGGACTGGGCAACGGTGTGCCGCCGACCAACGGCATCAATCTCGTCTATAACGTCTCGCCACAAGGGGGAGCCGATCATCGGCTCGCCACACCCGATGCAAGCTTCGCGGGTGCGGCATGCGTGCGCGCGTTGTGGACAGGGAGAGACCCGCGCATGAGGGCTAGCGTCGAGGCAATCCGCGTGAATGCGAACCTTCATGGAAAGCCCGCGATCATCGTTCAGGGCCGCAGCGACGCACTTGTGCCGATCAATCATGCTTCACGTGCGTATCTTGCGGCGAATAGCGTGAGGGAAGGCTCGCGCAGCCATCTGTCGATCTACGAGGTGACGAACGGACAGCATTTCGACGCGTTCCTCGGCGTGCCGGGATTCGATACACGCTTCATGCCGGTCCATTACTACAACATCCAGGCGCTCAATCTGATGTGGAGCCACTTGAAGAACGGCACGCCGCTCCCGCCGTCGCAGGTGATCCGCACATTGCCGCGCGGCGGCAGCCCGGGCGCTGCACCGGCGTTAAGCGTGGCGAACCTCCCGGCCATTGTGGCGAACCCTGGTAGCAATGCGATCGGGGTGAGCCATGGGGTGGTGAACGTACCGCACTGAAGGCGCGCGGTCATTGAATCGGCTGATTGGCATTCAAATGCGGTCGGATCTTTTGTAATAAAGGAAAGGCGCGTCCCGGAGGATCGGGCGGCGACCTCCAGTCGCCGCCCGTTGTGCTTACGGCAACGAGATCTGGCGGGTGTATTCGGCCGTAACGTTGGGAGCCGTGGCTATGCCGAATAGCGGGTACACGGTCTTGAGTCCGCTAGCAGCCAGGCCCATGTAATCGCCGAGGAAATGGCCACGTGCCACCGGAGCGTTCAGTATGTTGAACGAGGCTGTGGTCAGTCGCTGCTCATTGCCCCAGTTGCCAGGGCTCGTGCACCCGGTAGTGCAGAAGACCGCGAAATAGTCGGTGCCCTCGCCGCCGGCGGGTGTGTTCGTGTCGTTACGAAAGTCGTAGTAGGTCACCACGACGGTCTTGCCGTCCCCCGACGCGACCACCGCCGGGATGAAAGCCTGCTGTCGGCACGCGTTCGTGGCATTGGCCGGGGTCTTGTTGATCATCACCGGCATTGACCAGGTTTTCCCGAAGTCATCCGACTCGCTGAAAGCGATCCCGTCGATCGGGATTGTTCCAGTGGGCGTAGTGCACATGGCCGTCACAAAGCGATCGTCCTGCCAGGCGAGATAGATCGCCCCCGTGACCGGGTTCACAGCGACACTGTAGAGAATGGCCGCGTCGCGTAACGGCTGGCCGGTGTCCGGAGAGACTACTCCGACCACCTGAATGTCGCTGGCGAATGCGGGCCCCAACCAGCTCCCGCCCTTATTCGCGGACTTGATATAGCCGATGTTGAGACTCCCCGGCTTCATGACATTGACCGCGGTGAAGAAATCGAGCAGGGTTCCATCGGGCAAGACCCGCACGATGTTGTCGATCGTCTGTTTGTTCGTGCCCGGCTGGTAGATCGGGGTGGCCGTGCTCCAGGTCACGCCGTTGTCGAGGGATCGCGAGAAAAAGCTTGGGCCGGTAAAGTTGAACTTGAAGAACGGCGCACCGCCCTTGCACGGCGGCTTCGTGAAGGGCTCACACACCGAAGATGCGCCCGCAGTCGAATTAAGCAATTTGCGCGCGATTTCGACACCATCGTTTTCCGCGAGCAACTGGGCGCCATCCTTGGTTGACGGGAAAACGCTCAGCTGGTCCCACACCGCATAGACGTTACCGTTCGCGGTCGGATCGGCAGTGAGCGAGTTCTTGTCATTGAGCACGTGCGGCGAAGTGTTACGGATCAGCGTAACCGGAGCTTGCCACGTTGTGCCGTGGTCGACGGAGCGGCTGACCAGCATCCCGCTATTGCGTGCGCCAAACGCAGTCGTCGGCTGCATGGGGTCCACCACCAGCGACATGAAGAAGGCCGTTCCGTCTTGCGCAAAGTCTACCCATGGATCGGAGGCGCGACGGAACTTGCCCCCCGTGCAGTCGGTAACGCCGGACGGGATCGAATTGGTCCAGCTGCCGCCCCCATCCGTGGAGACGACGCCGACGAGTCCGCGCGAGCCACCGTCGTCCCAGCGGTCCTGCTGGTGGCCGACGAGCAGGCGAGCCGTGCTGATGTTGGTCGTGGTCGGATCGGCCGCCAACCATGGCTCGATCGACGTGGATGGAAAAAGGATGCTCCCGAATGCGGACTCCTGCGCGTGCACCTGGTCGGCAGTGCATCCGATGAATGGATCGCCCGCGGCCACCTGGACGAGCGAACCAAGCGTTTGCGCCTGGGCGCCTGGGCCGATCGCGCAAGCGAGCGCGATGACGCCGCTGCCTGCGAGACTCTGGGAAACAAAACGGGATAGGCGTCTGGAAATGGATTTCATTCTTGTTCCTCGCGAAAAGAATAAAACGCCTTGGTACAACCGGCCGTACATCACCGGCACCATGACTCTCGCACTGTGATCGGTCGATCCATGTGCGAAAACGACTGGCCCCACCATAAAACCACCAATCGGTGGCGCCCGCCGAGAGATACGTCTACAGAAACACACTAGGTCGCGGCAGCCGCATTTGTGTGAACAATTCGTTACGGATGCCGGTTCATCACGCGGCATCCGCCCCTCCATTACCGTGGTATAGGGCTTGCAGGAGTGCGACCAGACCATGTATGCGCTTGCAGAAACACGGTGCCCACGCAAGGGCAATGCCGCTCAATATGAAGGATTCCTTTATATGTGGATCAACAGGCATGTCGGCCACGCTCTCAGACGCGTGGCCGTTCTTGCGTTAACGGGTAGTTTCCTGGGCGCACAGTGCTGGCGTTGCATAGCATGAAACCCGGCAGTGCCGGCTCGGGGATTCCGGGCATTCCCGTGTGTCGTTTACGCTGCCGGCCTTGCTCGCGTGTCGTTAATGAAGTAGATTTTTATTGGGAGATGCATCAGGCGGGAGGGACTGTCATGGAACTGAGCGTAGAACGCGTCGATGTTTGGGCCGCTACCATCGAGGACAAACCGGGTGGGCTTGCGCAAGTATTAAGCGCTTTGCGGGATGCTGGCATAGACTTGCAGTTCGTCATCGCACGTCGCACGCCGGAAGCATCGGGCAAGGGGGTCGTGTTTGTCGCACCGCTGCAAGGGGAGAGGGAGATCCATGCCGCGACACAAGTGGGGTTCACCGTCACCCCGAGCCTTCACTCCGTCCGTGTAATGGGTCTGGACCAGCTGGGGATCATCGCGCAATTGACCCAGATGTTGGCAGAAGGGGGGATCAACCTCCGCGGCGTTTCCGCCGCTGTACTTGGCACACAGTTCATTGCTTATCTCGCGGTCGATTCGTTGGACGATGCCGAAAAGGCGATGGACATTCTACAGAGGGCCTGAAGAGCCCATGCCGGCCATCGACGAGCCGCATCGACGTTGCGTCGAGCCGCTACACCATGATGAATCCGTGCCGCATGCCCAGCATCACCGCTTCGGTGCGGCTTGTTGCGCCCAGCTTGCCGAAAATGGAAGAGAGGTGGAATTTCACGGTGTTGTCGGAGATGGTGAGTTGGCGCGCGATCTCCTTGTTGCCGAGCCCTTCGGCGAGCATCGCCAGCACTTCGATCTCGCGTGGGGTCAAGGCTTCGACGTGCACTGCGGACGCCATCGGGCGAGGCGGCTTCCGCCCGGTCAGCAGCCTCGCGAGGATCTCCGGCGGCAGCACGCAAAGACCCGCGGCCGCAGCTTCGATCGCGGCGACGATTTCGCCTGGCGTCGCGTCTCGCGACAGGATCGCCATGACGTTGCCTGGCAACGCCTCTTGGATCCAGTCGCTGTCCGCCTCGTCGGTCAACAGGACGAGCACCGGCAGCGCTTGATCTGCGTCGAATCTGGACCTGAGCGCGTCGCTCGCCTCCGGGTCCAGGTCGATTACGATCACGTCCGGCAACGAACCGGCAAAGCAGTCGGCGAGCGTTTCACCATCGGTTGCGCTGCCCACGAACCCGAGTGCCGGAGTCGCGTCGACAAGCGCTTGCAGGCGCGCGCGCACCTGCGGCGCATCGGCGATAACGGCGACCCGGACCGGGCTCATCGGTGCCATCTGTCCACCCGACGCTTGACCGGTTGCCTTAACCTCACCGGCACGAATTCCGTTGTGGGCGTTCGCCGAGGATGACGGCACACTCTTGACGCTCCCCACCGCGAATCAGCGCGATTTTCAACGGCTGTCCGATGCGCTCGGCGCCGAGCGCGGCGTGCAGGTCGTCGATGTCCCGGCACGGCTCGCCATCCAGTTCGATCAGCACGTCGCCGATGAGCACGCCTGCCTTTTCTGCAGGACCGTTCGCCGCGAGCGAAACGATCAGCAAGCCGCGATCGGACGACAGGGTCATTTTCTTCATCCATGCCTCCGACAGATTCACTGGCTGCGTGCCAACGCCGAGGTAGCCGCGCGAGACATGTCCTTTGGTCAGCAGTTCGTCGGTGATGCGCGCCACGGTCGCCGCGGGAATCAGGATGCCGGCGCCACGTGCGAGTGCCGATGTGCAGATGCCCATGACCTGTCCGCGCATATCCGCGAGGGCCGCGCCCGAGAAACCCGGACGCAGGCCGCCGTCGAGCCGCACGAACGCATCCAGCTGTCCGCCCCGCCATGTGCGCCAAGGACCGCCGACGGCGCCGACCACGCCGAAATCCGCACTGGCGCCGAGCCCATCAGCCCGCGCAACCGCGAGCACCAGATGGCCTGCCTTGAGCGAGCCGGCATCGCCGGACTCGACCGGGTCGAGGTCCACGCCGTCCAGTTTGAGCACGGCGAGGTCGGTGCCCGTGTCCTGCCCCGCGAGAACCGCGGCAACGGTCCGGTTATCGGCCAGCGTGACGTTGATCCCGTCTTCGTGTCTGAGCGTATGCGCCGCCGTGACGACGACGCCATGCCGCCAGATTACGCCACTTGAAGGAATGCGATGCCGACCGTGCACCGCGACGACGCTCTGTCCCACGCGCTCGACGATGCCCGCCAGGCTGTCGGAAAGGTCCTGCAATGGATTTCCGCTGGATGTTGACGTTTCCATGTGATTTCTCCTGCCAGTTGGAACGCGATCTGCTCGTGTCTCGCGCTCCTATGCGCGCGATGCTTCGCCAGCAAGGTGCCGGCGAGTGCATTCAGAATGACAGGACGACAGCGGACGCACACCACCCGAACGGGTAGTCGGCTGGATGCCGTACGCATGAGCAAGACGCTTGCCCGAAGGAAACACAGCGCAACGACTTGAACGTCAGTTTGTGCCATGCCTCAACCGTACCCCGTACCCAACCACTTATCGTGGATTCGTTCGCACGTGCTGTTTTCGCGCAAAAAATTATCTCCGCGAAGGCTACTCCCCGAAAGAAGCAGCAGAGTCGAACGTAATCGGCATCTTTCAATATGCTTTCCGTTTCGGTGAATTTGATATACCCCTCCACCCTATCTGACATATACTCCCCCACGGTATATCGGAGGTCATCAATGAGCCACACCATTCGCGAGAAACAAAAACTGCTCAACCGCGTCCGGCGCATCAAGGGGCAGGTCGAAGCCATCGAGCGAGCGCTCGAGGATGAGCGTGGGTGCATCGACGTTCTGCAGCAGATAACCAGCTGCCGCGGCGCGATGAACGGCCTGCTGGCCGTGGTGCTGGAGGACCATATCCGCACCCATCTCGTCGATGCGGAAACTCACGAAGAGCAGGCTGGCAGTGCGACCGACCAGCTCATCGAAGTCGTTCACAGCTATTTCAAGTAGAGTCAAAAATGAGTGATTTCAAAGACGCCGCGTTCGGCGCAGGACATGACCACATCTTTCTGGGCGCCGGTCATGAAAAGAATGAGCGCAAGACGTGGGCCGTGATTGCGCTGTGCAGCGCGATGATGCTGGTTGAAATCGTCGGCGGCAGCATGTTCGGCTCGCTTGCACTTGTCGCCGACGGCTTGCATATGTCGACGCACGCAGGGGCAATGCTGATTGCGGCTCTCGCCTATACGTATGCGCGCAAACACGCCTCTGATTCGCGCTTCGTGTTTGGTACTGGCAAACTGGGTGACCTCGCGGGATTCACGAGTGCTATCGTGCTCGCAATGATTGCGGTGCTGATTGGCTACGAGGCGGTCTCGCGCTTTCTGTCGCCGGTGCCGATTCATTTCGGCGAAGCGATTCCCATTGCCGTGGTCGGCCTGCTGGTCAATCTGGCGAGCGTGTGGCTGCTGAGCGGCGGCGACCACGGACACAGCCATGGTCATAGTCACGGCCACGGTCATGGTCACGACGACCATGCTCACGAAGACGAAGTGCAAAAGATTTTCGCCCCGTCAGGCGTGTTTGCGGTGTCTATCTTCGAAGATGGGGTGCCACCCGTTTTCCGGATTACGCCGGCGACGGAGGGTTCACGACTTGACGCGTCTGCGGTGTCCGTTACGACGGTGCGACCCGATGGGACACAACAGGTATTCGCGCTGGCGGACCGTGGCGGCTATCTGGAATCGAAGGAAGACATTCCTGAGCCGCACGCCTTCAAGGCCATCGTGCGGATGCCGGACGGCGAGCATGAGGTGGAATTCGAAGAGCACGAGCACGGCCACGACGCTCATGATGCAGCGACCCGGGACCACAACATCCGGTCGGCCTACATCCACGTCATGGCTGATGCGGCGGTCTCAGTGCTGGCAATCATTGGCCTTGTACTTGCGCGCGCGTTCGGTTGGCTCTGGATGGACCCGCTCGCGGGCGTCGTCGGCGCACTGGTGATTGCAAACTGGTCGTACGGGTTGATGCGTGACACCGGTGCAATCCTGCTCGACATGAATCCGGACCGGCGCATGGCGGAGAACGTTCGCCACGCTATCGAGGATCGTGGCGACAAGGTGGTCGACCTGCATGTATGGCGGGTGGGTCCTGGCCACATGAGCGCGGTCGTATCTGTCGCGACCAGCGAGTCACAGCGGGATTCACGTTTCTATCACGCAGTGCTCGAGCGCTTCAAGGGACTCTCGCATGTCACGGTCGAGGTCCAGCCTGCTCAAGCGCTGGCGTGATCCATGGCAGTCAAGTCACCGTGCATCGATGTGTGCGCCTTCGATGGCAAGACCAAACTGTGCGTTGGATGTTTTCGTACCCTCGATGAAATTCGAGGGTGGAAGAAGATGACCGACCATCGGCGCCATCAGGTGATTAACGACCGGGCAAGGCGGCAGGCCAAGCTGCAGCGGGAATCCCCGGAGTTGCCTCTGGGCGCTGCAGCTTTGAATGATTCAATCTAGGGAGCATCCCCATTCGCCGCGAGCTTCCGGTCTTGCATGAACGGAAGCGTTACTAACCACGAGCTTTCGCCAGGTCGACCAGCGGGACCACTTGCGGCACCCAGCCAACGGCCACCCTTTATCAGCGTAGTTATATACGTGGTATTCGCGTTGAACGCCTTGCTGGTGGATTTCTTCCGCCCTAACCTGAATCTGACATTCAGCCGCCCTTCCAACAGTTTCCTGGATTGGCCATCTCATGCAATCCAAGCACCGACGAACTCCCGATTCAGGAAGACGAAGGTCCTATTGGAGTAGACATGCACGACAACCTTCTCTCAGTCGTCGTTACACGGAAATGGCAACTTGCCGAGAGTTACCATGCCGTTGAACTTCAAACCAGGTCCAGATCGGAGCTTCCGTCGTTTGACGATGGATCTTGCGTCACACTTGTTCTCGACAACGTCATCTGCAAGGAGAGAATATATCCCCTGTGCTGTTTTACGTCTCGGCCGGGTGCATATGTAATCGCTGTGAGACAAGATGATGGCGACACGGACACAAAAACAGCAGACATCTCGTTGAGTCAAGGAGACGAGGCGTTTATCGTGACGCCTCGGAGTCCTACAGTTATTTTAGACGGTCGCACGCAATCGATACTTTTTGCCGGAGGTGTTGGCGCTGCATCGATCGCGGGAATCGCGAAACGGCTTGCCTTGGCAGGTCAAAAATTCGAGCTGCACAACTTCGCTCGATCACCTGAACGTGCGGTCTTTCGGGAAGAACTTGACGCGCTTAAAAGCGAAGGTAGGGTCTATCACCATTTTGGCCTGGATGCTGACCGATTGGAGCAGGCAACTTCTCACGCGATGAGCCCAGCACATGCGAACACTCAGATCTACTGCAGTGGTCCCCCCGCATTTATGGATCTCATCGAGCGCCAGGCTCGCGACTGGGTGTATCCGGCTAATATCCACAAAATTCTCTTGGGCGCCAGAAAGAGGGGGCGATGAGCGCCGCCCCCTCCACACCTTGCCGACCAGCTACAACGCGTGGGACATCCCATGTATCAGGCCATGCGCCAACACGCGCAGCTCATCGAACTGCGTCGCCAACTCGAAACTAAGCAAGAACGCGGCGCCATAAAACACCCCGGGATAGCGCTGCGCGAACGCCAGTATCGGTGCGGCGATGCGCGTGCGTATCGCCCTGGCGTTCATCACGCATGTGATGCCGATGCCGAGCGCCGAACCGGCCAGCACGTCCGTCGGGTAGTGCAAGCCGAGATAGATGCGGGGCAGGCCGATCAGCACCACGGCGTGGAATAGCGCGTAGATCCCCACGGGCCGCGAGGCGAGGAAAATGCCCATAGCGATCGCGCACCAGAGCATGGAGTGATCGCTCGGAAACGCACTCCACGTTCGCAGCACCGGCTCCTCCACGTTGGCCTCCGGATAGAACGCACGCAACGCCGGTTCATACATCGGCCGCAGGCGAAACGGCAGGTTGTGCGCAAGCAGGCGGCCGGCCGCCAGCGCGATAAGGCCGCTCGCGATGGCGATCACGACGAGTTCGCGATTGTGTCGCCGGACGGCCTCGCCGTCAGGACCTTCCGCACCTTCGGGTCTGAACCAGACCCACCACAGCAGTGCAACCAACACCACGCCCTTGGACAAGTACGCGCTCACGATCGCTTCGACTATATGGGTGAAGCCTTGAGAGTGAATGGGCACGTTACTTATGGACGCGATGAGCCAGGTATCGATGACGTTCATTTGTCTCTGCTCCCTTATGTGCGGCAATCGACATAATTTCTTTGTTGGCCGCAGCCGTTGTCACGACGCCGTATCGCAAGCATCGTTGTTGCCCGGCTACGCGGTGAAGCGCTCGATGGCCGGTAACGACTATCATCGTATTGACATGAACACGCGGTATGTGCGCTGGCGCGTAGTGTCCCAGGAAATTGTCGGATGCGATGCTCAAGCTTCTTCCGGAAGCGTTTCATTCGTTTCACGCCAATCGCCCGTTCGGGGTTGCCAACAACCGCTGTTATGGCCGTCGCCACAGCCACCAGCACCGTTGTTTCCCGCCTTCGGGTTAACGTTGATTGGTATTCAAATACCGGGTTGTCTCACTGGTGCAGCCATCGTCCGCTCACGGCCAGCGCACCGGCTGCCGGCCGCAATGGTCGTTCAACCGCCTTCCATGTCGCGATTGGAATCGGCTGCTCGTCGGCTATCGCCTCCAGGAAAGCGTCTTGTGCACGCAATATCGGCGCCCGCCCCGCGTCCGGCGTGTGCCAACGCCAGCGCCAGCCTTGCCCCCACCTCGGCATTGTGTTTCACGAGCGCGATGTTTGTCGTCAGGCTGCGTCCACTCGTCAGTGCCTTGATGCGAGCCAGCAGGAAGGGTGTCACGGCCTTACCGGTGATTCCCTTAGCCGCGGCCTCGGCAAGCGCCTGTTGAGTCAGCGCGTCGATCTCTTCGAACCTCATCGCCGCCGCTTCCGGCACCGGCGTGCTTAACACCACGCCGCCCACGAGGCCCAAGTCCCACTTGGTGCGGATGAAGCGTGCCTGCTGCGCCGCGTCGTCCAGCCTGAAGTCCGCGCGAAAACCGCTGTCGCGCGTATAAAACGCAGCGAAATTGTCTTGCTCGCAACTGAGCACCGGCACGCCGTGCGTTTCCAGGTATTCCAACGTGAGCCCGATGTCCAGGATGGACTTCGCGCCGGCACAGACCACCGCCACCGAGGTCTTCGCCAGTTCCTGCAGGTCAGCCGAAATGTCAAAGGTTTCCGGCGCGCCCCGGTGCACGCCGCCAATGCCTCCGGTCACGAAGACTTCGATGCCGGCCAGGGCGGCACATATCATCGTGCCAGCCACTGTCGTCGCGCCAAGCCCGCCGCCGGCCAGCACTGCCGGCAAGTCGCGGCGGCTGACCTTGTGTACCTGGTCCGAGCGGCCGAGCAATTCCAGCTCGTCGTCCGAAAGGCCGATGCGGATTCGCCCGCCGATCAGTGCGATAGTCGCGGGCTCGGCTCCAAGGTCACGGATCAAGGCCTCCACTTCGCGCGCAGTGCGAACGTTCTCTGGATAGGGCATACCGTGAGCGATGATGGTCGATTCCAGCGCCACGAGCGGGCGGCCGGCGGCCCGTGCCGCGGCCACAGGTGCGCTGCAGGTCAACCACGAGTGTGCAAGGTCCGCAATCATGTCGATGTTTTCGGCGATGTGATTCGCTTAAGTATGCAACACAAGGCAAGTCCACGGCTCGCGCGCTGCAGCGCGATGGCGCTTATCATTAAGATGCCGTCGAGAGGATGTTGAGCGCCTGATGTGCATCGCGCACACGGCGCTCGTGATGGAAAAGGAACGACATTCACGCACTGAACGCGTTGGATGGTCGATGTCGGGTCGGGAGGTTCCATGCCACCGCTACGCGCAATCAATCTGCTCCAGTCGAACGAAGGTGCCCGTCTCCATGGTCCGGAACTCGACCGCTGGCGCCGCTGGGGGCCTTATCTGAGCGAGCGGCAATGGGGCACAGTACGCGAAGACTACAGCGAATACGGCACCGCATGGGACTACTTTCCGCACGATCATGCGCGCAGCCGCATGTACCGCTGGGGCGAGGACGGCATTGCCGGGTTCGGCAACGACCCGCTCGACTGGTGCGTCTCGCTCGCGCTCTGGAACGGGCACGATCCGATCATCAAGGAACGGCTCTTCGGGTTGACGAATGAAGAAGGCAATCACGGCGAGGACGTGAAGGAGCTCTACTTCTATCTCGACGGCACACCGACGCATTCGTACATGAAGATGCTGTACAAGTATCCTCACGACGCGTACCCATACCAGGATCTGATCGACGAAAACCTGCGGCGCGGCGCCGAACAGCCCGAATATGAAATCCTCGATACGGGCGTGTTCGACGATAACCGCTACTTCGACGTCTGCGTCGAGTATGCGAAGCACACACCCGACGATATCGTGATGCGCGTTAGCGTCGAAAACCGCGCGGATCAGCGCGCGGCGCTTCATGTGTTGCCGCAATTCTGGGCGCGCAACAGATGGGCGTGGTCGAGCAAGCCCGGAAAGCCGTCGCTCACGCTGGAGTCGAATACAGAGGAAGGCGTGTGCGTGGTTGCACACAATCCCTCGCTCGGAACGATGGTCGTGACGGCGTCGGCGCAACAGCAGATCGAGTGGCTCTTCTGCGAAAACGAAACGAATGTGCGCCGCATTTTCGGCAACGATGGAGTGGGGCCGTTCAAGGACGGCTTCAATGACTACCTCGTTGACGGCGACGAGCAGGCAATCCGGCGCGACAGGGGCACCAGGGCCGCTGCGCATGTGTACCTGCAGTTCGCGCCTCATGAGCGCTCGGTGCTGTATCTGCGCTGGCGTCCAGAATCGTCTCCGGCTGCGGCTCCGGATGCCGTGCCTCTCGACATGAAAGAACTCTTCGCGCGTCGGCAAGCCGAAGCCGACGAATTCTATGCGGCGCTTCAGCACGACATCCCCGACGCCGATGCGCGGCTCGTGCAGCGTCAGGCGCTCGCCGGCATGCTGTGGTCGAAGCAGTACTACCAGTTCGACGTGACGCGCTGGCACGACGGTGACCCCGGCCAACCGAAGCCGCCAAGAGCGCGGAGGCACGGCCGCAACGCGGACTGGCGGCATATGTGCAATGGCGACATCGTGTCGATGCCCGACAAGTGGGAGTACCCATGGTACGCGTCGTGGGACCTCGCATTTCATGCGGTCGCGTTCGCCATGATCGATCCCGACTTCGCGAAGAAGCAATTGCTGCTGCTCGTGAAGGAGCGCTACATGCATCCGAACGGGCAATTGCCCGCCTACGAGTGGGCGTTCGGCGATGCGAATCCGCCCGTTCATGCGTGGGCAACATGGCGTGTGTATGAACTCGACCGCGAAGTGACGGGCGTTGGCGATCACGAGTTTCTTGAAGTCATGTTCCACAAGCTGCTGCTCAACTTCTCGTGGTGGGTCAACCGCAAGGATGCCGATGACCGCAACATCTTTCAGGGCGGCTTTCTTGGACTCGACAACGTGGGCATCTTCGACCGGTCTTCGCCGCTGCCGACCGGCGGCCGCATCGATCAGGCCGATGGCACTGCATGGATGGCCTCGTACGCGCTCGACCTGATGCAGATCGGCCTCGAACTGGCGATGACGAACAGCGCGTACGTCGAAATCGCAGTGAAGTTCTTCGAGCACTTTCTGTATATCGCGGAAGCGGTCAGTTGCAGCGAAGGCTGCAGCACGGGGTTATGGGACGGACACGACGAATTCTTCTACGACGTGCTGCACCTTCCGGACGGTACCCGTGTGCCGATGTGCATTCGTTCGATCGTCGGGCTGATTCCACTCTTCGCCGTTCACGTGCTCGAGGAGCGGGTGTACGGCCATCTGCCGGGATTGCGCGAACGGCTGGCGTGGTTTCTCGATCATCGGCCGAATCTGGCAAAGCTGGTGTCGCGCTGGACCGAACCCGGCAAGGGCAACACCACGCTGCTGTCGTTGTTGCGCGGACACCGGATGACAGCGCTGCTGCGCCGCGCGCTCGATGAAAACGAGTTTCTCTCGGAGCACGGCGTGCGGGCGCTGTCCCGTGTGCATCGCGATGCACCGTACGTCTTCGACCGTGACGGCGTGAGCTTGCGCATTCAATACCAGCCAGCCGAATCGGACTCGCGCGTGTTCGGCGGCAATTCGAACTGGCGCGGGCCGGTCTGGATACCGGTCAACTACCTGCTGATTGAATCGCTGTATGAGTTCCATCGCTACTATGGCGATGAGTTTCGCGTCGAATATCCGACGGGATCGGGCAACAATTTTTCGCTGAGCGAGATTGCCGACGACCTTGCACGGCGCGTCACCACGCTTTTTCTCAAAGATGCGCAAGGCGTGCGGCCCGTGATGGCGGCTTATCCGATGCTGCAAGCCGACCCACGTTCGCAGGATCTCTTACTGTTCCATGAGTACTTTCACGGCGACAATGGACGCGGCGTCGGCGCTTCGCATCAGACCGGCTGGAGCGGGCTTGTCGCACTGCTGCTCCAGCCACGCATGATGAAGCTGTCCCATGTTGCGCCTGATGTTGCGCCGGTGGCTGCGGCAGTGGCCGAAGACATCGCGCCGGCCATGGCTCGGTAGCGTTTCGGCTGCTGGAAGGCTATTGGCGCGCAAAGCATGATGAATTGTTCGACCCCGTGATTCAAGGAGCAATCGATGGCTACCGAATCTCCCGCAGGCGAACTCGGCCTTGCCGCGCCCGCGTTTTCGCTGCCCGCAACTGACGGGCGAACCTATACGCTTGACGACGTGCGCGGCAAGAAGGGGCTCGTCGTGATCTTCATGTGCAACCATTGTCCGTACGTGCAGGCTGCATTACCGCGGATCGTGCGCGAAGCGCGCGAATTGGCGGCACTGGGTATCGGCACCGTGGGGATCAACTCGAACGACGCCAGCGCCTATCCGGAGGATTCGTTCAAACGCATGGTGGCGCTCGCGGCCGAGCGGCAGTTGCCTTTCCCGTATCTGCATGACGAGACGCAGCAGGTTGCGCGGGCGTACGGCGCGGTGTGCACGCCGGAGTTCTACGGCTTCGACGCCAACTTGCTGTTGCGCTACCGCGGCAGGCTGGATGCGTCACGCAAGGATCCGGTTCCCGACGCGCGCCGGGAACTGTTCGAGGCGATGCAGCAGATCGCGCAAACCGGCGCCGGCCCCGAAATGCAGTATCCGGCGCTCGGATGCTCGATCAAGTGGATGAGTACGTGAGGCGGCGAGCTATCGCGTGGGGCGCCTGTGCCTTGGCTGGGCAGCCGGACTTCCGGTGGCGCAATGTCCGGGGAGTCGACGACTGCGGTACCGCTGTCGCCGCGCGCGACTGCATCGCCTGCGCGCCAGTCGAATAGCATGGCTCCCCGTGGTAGAGCGACGCGAAGATCTCCTCGATAGGCAAAAGCGGTGCGCGTTGAGCGCCAGCCAGTCGACCCAGTGCAGACTCAGCGTACGCGGCTTTCAAGGTAGAACGGCCACCCGGTTTGCTGGTGCCGTTGACAACTCGTCGGCCGTCGCTGCCGTTGGCTCATCAACACGTCAGCGGCCGGTATAGGACGCTAAGCTGACGAAAGTCGAGCGATTGTGGTGAAGTTGTGGGCGGATCCACGCGGGGTAAAACATCCATTCTCCTAGCTGCAGGTCTCGGGCTAGCCCATCGACCGAGTACCGGAGTATGCCCTCCAGCACATACACGCACTCCTTATTTCGAGTGTGGCTATGTGGCGGTGGAACTTCCGGTTCACGCGCTTCAATAACCGTAGAATACAAGACCAGTGACGCCGGTATAGCCCGTGCATCACTGGTGCTGCGTCTCCATTGGGAATCGTCTCGTGAAAGATCCGCTCGTTTCTGGACTGGTATTAGTGGCGTTGGACGTTGCACTCTGGCGCCTGATGTTGCCACGCGACGATACCCTTCGCCTGCTGCTCAGATTAGTGATCTTTGGCCTGCTGACCGCGCTGCTGTTCGGCTCCGGCCTGAGCCCCCTCGCCACAGCGCCATGGCCAGAGTCTCCGCCGCGCCATCTCGCCGCCCAGTTCCTCGGCATTGTTTGGTGGCTCAACGGTGCGCGACTACTCACACTGACACTGGATTTACTCTTCCGGCGACGCGACTGGCACCGGGAGCGGCTGTTCCAGGACGTGCTGGGCGCGGTCGTATTTCTCGCCGCCATCGTCGCATCGCTTGCGTTCGTACTCGGCCTGCCAGTAACCGGACTTGTCGCGACATCGGGTGCCCTGGCGATCGTACTCGGTATGGCGATACAGAGCACGCTTAGTGATGTGTTCGCCGGCATCGTGCTGAACACGACCGAACCCTATCACATTGGAAACTGGATTTCGGTCGACGGCGTCGAAGGCAAGGTTCTCGAAATGAACTGGCGGGCAACGCATCTGCTCACTTCCCAAGGCAACATCGTCATTGTCCCCAATAGCGTCGCGGCAAAAGCGAAAATCACCAATAACAGCCGGCCGTCGTCCCTGCACGGCGTTTCCATTTCGCTCGAGATATCCCCTGAGGAGCGGCCAGCCAACGTCCTGGGTGCACTCGAGCGCGCGATAGCGGGAATCAGTACGGTGATGAAAGATCCTCCACCTTACGCACTCGTCAAGAAGGCTTCGAGCAATTCAATCGAATACCAGGTCACTGCGTATATCGATGACATGTCCAGGAAGACCTCCGTCAATAACGCGCTCTATGATCTGTGTCACCGCCATCTCGCCGCTGCCGGAATTGAACTCCATCCTTTAAGCGTGCCAGCGCCGCCAAAGCGGGACATTGTCAGCAGCCGGCAGCGGCTTCTGTCACAAGTCGAACTGTTCAGCACCTTGCAAGGGGAAGAACTCGATGCTCTCTCAATGCGGTTGTCCCGTCACGAATACGAGGCCGACCAGACCGTGATCGGGTCCGAGGCCGTTACGGACTACCTGATGATCGTCGAATCCGGCGTTCTTTCCGTTGCCATCGACGGGCCCGCCGGTCTGGTCGAATCCACCCGTTTAGGGCCGGGCGACGCAATCGGCGAGGCGGGCGTACTGGCAGGCCTGCCTGTCCAGGCGCAAATTACGACTGTGACGCGGACCGTCATTTATCGTCTGGACAAGATGGACCTGACGCCCTTCTTGAAGCGCCGGCCGGAAATCGGCCAGCAAATGTGCCGCCTTCTATCCGAACGACAGGACTCCCTGCACAAGCTCAACCCTGCGCCCGACGCGTTAAAGGATACAGAGCGAACTGTGTTCGACTGGTTGCGTGAAGGCATGCGCAAGTTGCACGAGCTGACGACGTAGCGTGACGTCATTCCGTTACGGTGCGAAACTTGCTGCCCGACCGGTTTATGTCATTGGAAGTTCTGGCCGACGTTATTGATGTTGTGCTCAAACATTCGCAGGCTGTCGCTTGCGTGCCAGCCGCCGCCCAGCGCCTTATAGAGTGCGACGAGCGAAAGCGCCGTATCACGCTCGCTCTGCGCCAATTTGTCGTCGGCGGCGTACAGCGAGCGTTCGGCATCGAGCACGGAGAGGAAGTCATTGAGGCCTTGCTTGTAGAGCCGCGTCGCGATGGTCACGGCTTCCCGGTCGGCAGTGACCTCGGCCGCAAGCCTCTCATGCCGTACCTTGGACTGCGCATAAGACACGAGCGCAGTCTCGACATCCCTCAGGGCACCGAGAACTATCCGCTGGTACGCTGCCGCGGCTTGATCGGTCCGCGCTTCTTCAGCGTGCATTTCGAAGCGAACCTTGCCGGCATCGAAGATCAGCCAGTTGATGCTCGGGCCGATCGAGAAATAGCGGCTCGGCGCGGTTAGAAAAGTCGACGCGTTCAGGCTCTCCAGACCCGCAACCCCGGTCAGCGAGAAGTGCGGATAGAGATCGGCTTGAGCGACGCCAATGCGGGCGTTCGCGGCGGCAATCCGGCGTTCGGCCGCGCGGATATCCGGCCGGCGGCGCAGCAGGTCGGACGGCAGTCCCACCGGCACGTCCGCGACCGGCGCTGGAATCGCTTGCGGGGTATCCAGTTGCGCGAGCAGTTGCTCCGGTGGATGACCGATCAGCGCACCGATTCGATAAATGGACGCGCGTTCATTCGCCTCGAATGTCGGAATGGCGGCTTCGGTATCCGAGACTTGCGCTTGCGCACGCAGCACATCGAGACGCGAGGCCAGCCCCGCATCGAATTGCGAGCGGGTCAGCGAAAGCGAGTCCTGCTGGATCGACAGATTGCTGCGTGCCACGGCGAGTTGCCGCTGCACGCCGCGCAATTCGATGTAGTTGCGCGCAATCTCCGCGAGCAACGTCAACTCGACATCCCCGCGGTCCGCCACGATCGCCTGATACGACGCGTCAGCGGCCTCGACGCCGCGCCGCTTGCCGCCGAACACGTCGATCTCCCACGATGCGTCGAACCCGGCCTGCCATAGATTGCCGTTGGCACCCGGGCCGAGACCGCCGGGCGGTACGCCGACCGGCACGTTGGCGCTGCCATGGGTCCGGTCGTATTGGGCACCTGCGTCGGCACTCGGGTATTGATCTGCTCCAGCGATACCGCGCAAGGCTCGCGCTTCGCGTATGCGGGCTTCGGCGACAGCCAGGTCGGGCGCGGAATGCAGCGCGTCTGCGATAAGTGAGTCGAGAGTCGCGTCACCAAAACCTTTCCACCAGGCGTCATCCGACGTCTGCGGTTGTTTCGCCGCGCTGGATGTCGAGCTGATAGGTTCCGTGTAGCTCGCCGGCATCACTGGCTTCGGCGGCACATAGTCGGGCCCCACGGTGCAACCCGCAAGGAGTCCAGACCATACCGCGACGCTAGCGGCGATGGCGGTGACACGCCGTCGGCGGCTATGACGAAGGCTTGGCGGCCAAGCTGCCGCTAGTTCCGAAAGCCGAGCCATGCCGGGCGCTCCCTCACGAAGATTTCCGTTTCGACGGACATGCCCGGCGAGATCAATTTAAGGGCTTCTCCAGGATTGTCGAGCTCGATTTTCACCGGCACCCGTTGCACCACCTTCACGAAATTGCCCGTTGCGTTCTCCGGCGGCAGGAGCGCAAAGTGCGAACCGGTCCCGCGCTGGATACTGTCGACGTGACCGCGCAGCCGCAGGTCCGGAAACGCGTCGACGAGGACCGTGACCTGCTGGCCCGGTCGGACGTGGGTCAACTGCGTTTCCTTGTAGTTGGCGATCACGTAGAGCTTGTCCGGAACGACCGACAACAACGTCTGCCCGGGCTGCACAAAGTTGCCCTGCTCGACGCTCTTGTTCGCGACACTGCCGGACTCGGTCGCGTAGATTTTGGTGTACGACAGGTTGAGCGTCGCCTGCTCGAGCATCGCGTGCGCCTGGGCGACTGCGGCCTCTGCCGTTTTGACCTGGGAGCGCGTGAGCTTCGCCTGCGCTTGTAATGCGTCGACCTTGACCTGGGCCGCGGTAACGGAGGCGCGTGTACCATCGGCGGCCGCCTTCGCCTCATCGACCCGCTCCGACGACACGGCCCGCACATCGGCGACGGATTGCAGCCGCGCAAGATTGACGACGGCAAGCTTCGCATTGGCTTTGGAAACGTCGAGTTCCGCCTGCTGCTGGCCGATATTGGCGTCGGCCACCGCAACCTGATTGCGCGCTTCTTCCAGCTTGCCGACGGCCGCCGCGACATTGGCACGCGCGACATCCACCTGAACGGCATAGTCGCGCGGGTCGAGTTCGACGAGGAGATCGCCGGCCGTCACCTTGCTATTGTCGTTCACATGAAGCGTCTGCACGTAAGCCGGCACCTTGGGGATGACCGAGACGAGATGCGCGTCGATGTAGGCGTCGTCCGTCTGCTTCTCGTACAGGTCCGGCACCAGGAAATACGCGGCGATCGTCAACAGGACAATCAGCGCGAGAATGCCCAGGATCAACCACCGCCGATCGCCTGGCTGCGGTGGCGGGGGCGCCGCAGGAGCCATGACGGGCGGCGGCGTGGTGGCCGGTTTTTGAACCGGTGGTACTTCGCTCATCGCTGCCTCCGGCCGCGCGGATGGATCGAGGTGGGAACAGTCATCGTTTTCACGGCCGCGCTCCTTATTTTTTGACCACCGGGGTCGGCGGGATGATGGGAACGAGGCACAGCGCGACCACGCCGACCACTGCCATGAAGGCGAACGCGTCCGCGTTGCTCAGCGTGGCAGCCTGGCGCGCGCCTGCTTCGGCGAGAATTTTCAACGCGGCGCGCTGGCCCTCGATAGGGGTATAACCGCCGCGCGCGACTAGTGTGGCACTCACCGACGCGAGCCAGTCTTGCGTGACCGGATTGTTGTGCCTAAGGTGCTCGAACAGACGCGATGAATGAAGCGTCTCGCGATGCCCGATGAGAATGGTCAGCAGCGCGACGCCAAGCGAAGCGCCGAACTGCCGGAAGGTCATGTACAGCGAGACGCCGTCGAGCAGCTTGTTCTGCTCGATCCTGGCCACCGTGCCGCTGCCCACCGCCGGCAACAACGGGGACAGGCAGCAGGCGTAAAGGATCAGCGGAGCGACATAGTAGTAGCCCGGCGTGTCCGTCGTCAGCAGGCGATTGAACAGGACCATCGACGCGATCAGCATGAGGAGCGCGATCACGATCGTCTTGCGCTGGCCGATCCGCGCGATGAGGCCGACCATGAACGGCCGGATGGCGGCTGCGGTCAACG
>NZ_WOEZ01000205.1 GCF_013177735.1 Paraburkholderia elongata
GTTGTTGGGCTTGCTGTTGGGCCTGCTGTTCAGCCTGTTGCTGCGCTGCCTGTTGCGCCGACAGATTGGCCGGCGCCGCCGAATCGACCACACCCGGTTGGGTGGTCACTTGCGCAGCTTGGGTCTGATCCGTTTGCGCGCCGCTGCTCGACGCCTTCGGGAACAGCCCCGTGACGGCCGCTGTCGCGGCAAGACTTGCGATGATCACTGCACCCGCAGCAGTAGCGACGAGCGGGTGAAGACGACGTTGTTGCGTAGGTTTGGTATCTGGATTATCCATATTGGCCTCCGTCTGGAGCAGAGTCGACTGTTATTGAGACTGAGTGTCGGGCAAATCGATCCCGGGAAAGTTTCAATTTGTAACCATTTCCGGGCAATCATCGCGGCTCTTTCGCGTCAAAGCGCGTCCAGCGCGGCGGGGTGCCTGATTTCTTGCGGGTTCGCAGCAAGTTAAGAAAACGGCGGCTCAGCGGCGGGTACGCGCCTTTTACCGATAGTTACAAACTGTCAGGTTTCGGTGCACGGTGGTTTTCACGCGCCGCAAGAAAAAACGCCCGGCATCGAGCCGGGCGGTTTTTCTATTGCGAGTAGCGTAACAATCAATCTTCGCGGCGCAGATGCGGGAACAGAATCACGTCGCGAATGCTCGGGCTGTCGGTCAGCATCATCACCAGACGGTCGATGCCGATGCCGCAACCGCCGGCCGGCGGCATGCCGTATTCCAGCGCGCGGATGTAGTCGGCGTCGTAGAACATCGCTTCTTCGTCGCCGGCCTCTTTCTGGTCGACCTGCTTCTTGAAGCGGGCAGCCTGGTCTTCCGGATCGTTCAGTTCGGAGAAGCCGTTGGCGATTTCGCGGCCCGTGATGAACAGCTCGAAACGCTCGGTGATGCCGGCGAACTTGTCCGACGCGCGCGCCAGCGGCGACACCTCGATCGGGTAGTCGATGATGTAGGTCGGCTCCCACAGTTGCGACTCGGCGGTCTCTTCGAACAGTGCCAGTTGCAACGCGCCCACGCCCGCGTTCAGGAACTGCGGCTTCGATGCGTCCACGCCGAACTTTTTCAGTTCCGTGCGCAGGAATGCGTCGTCGCCGATTTGTGCGTCTGTGTATTGCGGTGCGTACTTCTGGATCGCCTGGCTGATCGTCAAGCGATGGAACGGCTTGGCCAGATCCAGCTCGCGACCCTGGTAGCTGATCGTGGCGGTGCCCAATGCGTCGATCGCCGCCTGGCGGATCAACTGCTCGGTGAAATCCATCAGCCATTTGTAATCGGTGTACGCCGCGTAGAACTCGATCATCGTGAATTCCGGATTGTGGCGTACTGACACGCCCTCATTGCGGAAGTTACGGTTGATCTCGAACACGCGCTCGAAGCCGCCGACTACGAGGCGCTTCAGATACAGCTCCGGCGCGATGCGCAGGAACATCTGCATATCGAGCGCGTTGTGGTGCGTTTTGAACGGCTTGGCCGCCGCGCCGCCTGGAATCGGGTGCAGCATCGGCGTTTCGACTTCCATGAAGTCGGCGTCCGCCATGAACTTGCGGATCGACGAAATCGCCTTGGTGCGCGCGACGAACGTCTTGCGCGTTTCCGGCGTGACGATCAGGTCGACATAGCGCTGGCGGTACTTCATTTCCTGGTCGGCCAAACCGTGGAACTTGTCCGGCAACGGACGCAGCGACTTCGACAGCAAACGCAGTTCGGTACAACGCACCGAGAGCTCGCCCTTGTTGGTGCGGAACAGCACGCCGCGCGCCGCGACGATGTCACCCATATCCCACTTCTTGAAGGCGTCGTACGTTTCCTGGCCGATGTCCGCCGGCGTGATGAAAAACTGGATCTGACCCGAACCGTCGCGCACGGTCGCAAAGCTCGCCTTGCCCATCACGCGCTTGAGCATCATACGGCCAGCAATCGCGACTTCGAGCGGATTGGCTTCGAGTGCTTCCTTGTCGGCCTCGGCGTACTGCGTTTGCAGATCCTCGGCGTGATGCGTGGGGCGGAAATCGTTCGGATAGGCGACGCCTTGCTCACGCAGTTCGCGGAGCTTTTCGCGGCGTTCGGCCATGATCTTGTTGTCGTCCACCTCGGGTACGACATTCGGCTGGGCCGCATTAGGCTGGGTCGATTCGGTCATGATGATTTGGTATTCGGTGGCCCGCATCGGGGTGCCCCACATGCGGGTGGCCAGTCAGTGAAAAAAACCTCAGGCGCTATGACAAAGATGCGGCGCGGCGATGCGATGCATACCGCGCCGGTTGCGCTTAGACGCCCTGTTTCAGGCTGGCGCTGATGAACGGATCGAGGTCGCCGTCGAGCACGCTCTTGGTATTGCTGATTTCGACGTTGGTGCGCAGATCCTTGATACGACTGTTGTCCAGCACGTACGAGCGGATCTGATGACCCCAGCCCACATCGGTCTTGCCGGCTTCGAGCTTGTCCTGCTCGGCCTGACGTTTGCGGATTTCCGCTTCGTACAGGCGCGATTTCAGCATGGCCATGGCTTCGGCACGGTTGCGGTGCTGCGAGCGGTCGTTCTGGCACTGCACGACGATGCCCGACGGCATGTGCGTAATCCGCACGGCCGAATCGGTCTTGTTGATGTGCTGACCGCCCGCGCCGGACGCGCGGTACGTGTCGATGCGCAGATCGGCCGGGTTGATGTCGACTTCGATCGAATCGTCGATTTCCGGGTACACGAACACCGACGAGAACGACGTATGGCGCCCGCCCGACGAATCGAACGGCGACTTGCGCACGAGGCGGTGCACGCCGGTTTCGGTGCGCAAAAAGCCGTACGCGTATTCGCCTTCGATCTTGATCGTGGCGTTCTTGATGCCCGCGACGTCGCCTTCGGTCTGTTCCAGCACTTCGGTCTTGAAGCCCTTGCGCTCGCAGTAGCGCAGGTATTGGCGCAGCAGCATGGACGCCCAGTCGCACGCCTCGGTGCCGCCGGCGCCGGCCTGGATATCCAGGAAGGCGTTGTTCGGATCGGCCGGGTTGGCGAACATCCGGCGGAATTCCATGTCGGCGACGCGCTGCTCGAGCCCTTGCGCATCCGCTTCGCAGGCGAGGAGTGTTTCCTCGTCGTCTTCTTCGTGGGCCATGCCGAACAGGTCCTGCGCGTCGCGCAGGTCGTTGTCGAGCGACGTGAGTTTGCCGACGACGTCATCGAGCAGTTTCTTTTCCCGGCCGAGGGCCTGGGCGTGCTTCGAGTCGTTCCAGACGTCCGGATCTTCGAGTTCCCGGTTGACTTCAATTAGACGCAGTGCTTTGTCGTCGTAGTCAAAGATACCCCCGTAGGTCGGCCGCGCGCGTGCGCAGGTCCGCCAGAGAGGCTTCGATCGCGTTGAGACGTTCCGCTTCCATGTCGATCTTTTATAGCTTCGTAAAAAGGTGAAATTATAGCCGATCGGCGCCCCGTGCCGGATGCTTGTGAGCGATCCGGCGCGGGTTTGGGGTTGATTTTGCGGTGATTTTTGGGGCTTTGCGCGCAAGGCGGGCAGAACGTCGGCTGCGCGCAAGCCGTACACGAGAGCCGCTCGCGCGGGAACCCGGCAGCCGCTTCAGCTCGCCGCGTGCTCCACGATCAATTGCACACGCGACACGCCATTCCACGTGTCGCTGGCCAACCGGTATGCGACGGTGGCGCGCGCGGGCAGCGTATCGGTGTGATTGAACCAGATCGCGTTGAAGCGCTGGCGGCCGCGCACGAGTTGCAGTTTCAGATGTTTGTCTTTGACCAGCGCCTGCGAGGCGATGTCGAATTCGCCGGAAAACACCGGCGCCGGGAAGCCCTGGCCCCATACGGCGGCGTCGAGCATTTCGACGAATTGCGGCGTGAAATAGGCGTCTTCGAGTTCGCCGTCGGTTTCGACCGTGCGCGATAGCGCCTCTTCGGAGAGCCATTCGCGGCCGACTGCTTCGAACGCGGCAGTAAAGCGCGGCACGTCGGCGGCGGCGATCGTCAGGCCCGCGGCCATCGCGTGGCCGCCGAATTTGACGATCAGACCCGGCTCGCGCTTCGAGATCAGATCGAGCGCGTCACGCAGATGGAAGCCCGAGATCGAACGGCCCGAGCCTTTTACGAGCTGGCCGCTGTCGTCGGCGAGCGCGAACGTGAACGACGGCCGGTGGAATTTCTCCTTCAACCGTCCGGCGACGATGCCGATCACACCCTGGTGCCAGCTCGGATTGAACAGCGTGATGGTGGTCGCGCCGTCGGGATTGATCGCCGAGAGGTCTTCGAGCGCCTGCTGCTGCATGCCGGCTTCGATTTCGCGGCGCTCGCGGTTCATCGTGTCGAGCTGCTGCGCGAGATCCCATGCGCGGCCGATGTCGTCGGTGGTCAGGCACTCGATGCCGAGCGACATGTCCGACAGGCGGCCGGCCGCGTTCAGGCGCGGGCCGAGCGCGAAACCGAGGTCGAAACCCGAGGCGCTGCGGGCGTCGCGCGCGGCAGCGCGAAAGAGGGCGGCGATGCCCGGCTGCATCTTGCCTTTGCGAATCCGCTGCAAACCTTGCGCGACCAGCACGCGGTTATTGCCGTCGAGCTTGACCACGTCGGCGACCGTGCCGAGCGCGACCAGATCGAGCAGGCCGTCCAGACGCGGCTCGGGGAAATTGTCGTTGAAGGCGCCGCGGCGGCGCAATTCCGCGCGCAATGCCAGCAGCACATAAAACATCACGCCGACACCTGCAATGCACTTGCTCGGGAACGTGCAGCCCGGCTGGTTCGGATTGACGATGGCGCGTGCAGCGGGCAGTTCGTCGCCGGGGAGGTGATGGTCGGTGACCAGCACGTCGATGCCGAGCGCATTGGCCGCTTCCACGCCGTCGACGCTCGCGATGCCGTTATCGACCGTAATCAGCAGTTCTGGCTTGCCGGACGCGCTGCGGGCGGCCAGCGCGACGATCTCGGGCGTCAGGCCATAGCCGTATTCGAAGCGGTTCGGCACCAGATACTCGATCTGGCCGCCGAACATGCGCAGCCCGCGCACCGCGACCGCGCACGCGGTGGCGCCGTCGCAGTCGTAGTCGGCGACCACCAGCATGCGGCGCTTGTTCTGGATCGCATCGGCGAGCAGCGCCGCGGCGTCTTCGCAGCCTTTGAGCCCGGCGGGCGGCACGAGCCGCGCGAGACCGGTTTCGATTTCATCGGGCATGCACACGCCGCGCGCGGCATACAGGCGTGCGAGCACCGGGTGCAGGCCGTGGCGGGTGAGGACTTCGGCGTCGACAGGCGAGCCTGCGCGCGTAACGATTCGAGTCATTCGGAAAGGCCGTGGATCAGTCGATAAGTCATTCGATGAAGAGCGAGGCGAGCACGCGCCGCCGCCAGAATTTGCGCAGATCGCCGCGCGTGACCGTGAGCGTCACCGAGCCGGTGTCGCCGCACAGCGTCAGGCCGAGTTCGCGGAGCTGGCCCGACTGAAGCGCTTCCAGCGCCGGTTCGAACCAGTCGGTTTGCAACGCGGCGAAGGCGTCGTTCCAGCGCGCCCAGTCCTGCTCGATGTAGGGCGCAGAGAAGGGATCGAGTTCGACCAGCGTGGCGCCGTTGGCATTGGCGCTGGTTTTTGCGTTCGCGGGTGCGCTTGCGGATGCGCCGCCAGGCATGCGACCCGAGGCGTTACCTGAGGCACCGCCCGTAGCGCTAGCCGCCGTCAGTGCCGCGAAGGACGTCGGCGGTGCGCCCACATCGACACCTGCTTTAATGGCGAGACCGCGCGTGGCCGCTGCGTCGGAAAGCACCCGCGCAAACGGGCTCTTTACCGGTTGCTCCGCACCCTGTGCGTGAAACCAGATCGAGTTGACGGACGGTAGGCCACGCGCCTCGCGCGCTTCATTGACCGGATGCTCGAACCACGCCATCTGCACTTCGTTCTGCAGCTTCATCCAGGCGCGCGAACGCTCGCCGGAATGCGCCTCGTGCGGCAGCCAGATTTCGATGTTGCGGCCGCTCGCGCGCAACGGCGACGCCCCTGCCAGCGTGCCGAAGTCATCTCCCGACAAGTACCAGCGTGCGGGCTTCGGCGCTTCGATACGCACGCCGAGTTCCTCGATCAACGGCCGGGCGACCGCCAGCAGCACGCTGGCCTCGTCGTCGGACAATTCGAGCGAGGCCGGATCGATCAGCACCAGATGGTCGTGCGCGATGCGCACGTGCACCGGCTGCACGCAGGCCCACGTGGCGCTGCCGGGGTCGCCACCGTCGGCGCGCAGCATGTACGGGGCAAGCGGCGCTTCGTCGGCGGCCGCAGCTCCACTCGGCAGCGCGCCGAACTGGCGCGCCACCCAGCGCTCGTGCGGCAGCGTGCGCTGAAAATCTTCGCCGATCACCCGTTCGACCAACGTCGCGCGGGCGATCAGCCGGTCGAGGGCCTGACTCTGGATGTCGTGCAGGGCGGTGGAGGCGTCCGCTGCGGCGGGCAGCGCGAAGGGCAGAAGAAGATGAAGACGGTTGGCGTGCATGATGCTGCGCATTGTAGGGCAAAGAGTGCGAGTATTCAGACCATATCGGCGGATTCGGGCACCGCACCGAGCCCCGCCGATGGCAGCAGCCGAGCGCGGCGGCACCGCGCCCATGACGAGGGAGACCGACATGTCGCGTGAACTGAAAACCGAGCAGGAACTGCTTGCATTGGTCGTGAAAGCGCTCGACGCCAATCCGGCCACGGCTGGCTGGATTCCAACCGGATTCCACGAGACCGTCGAGGACGAGGATGGCTGCAACTGGGATATTACCCATCTGCATCGTGACCGTAAGGACGCGGACGTGCGCGAAGTCGCGACCAGCGAGGCGGCCGGGATCATCAATGATCTGAGGAGCCGCTACAACCTGCGTTAGGGGGCGGGGCCGCGCGCCCTGTGCGCCACGCCTTTGCGCGAGTCCGCGGCATTGTATGGCAAACTTCGCGCTTGATTGACGGCAGTGGCAGCAGCGACGGGGTGCCGGCTTCGGTGGCGCGGGGTTTGCTAGGCGCGCCGGACGGCACCGGAACGTCATACCGGAACCATCCGGGTTGCCGCGACACCAATGATCACGATGCTCAGGCCGCATGACAGGCACGACAGCTGCAAGTTGTCGCCATGATGTGCAGCAAAAGGCCCCGGAGCAGACGAAGAACGCAGAAAAGGATTCGCTTGAAATTTCCCTACGAATGGCAGATTGGCTGGCGCTACACCCGCGCCGGCAAACGCACGACCGGTAACGGCTTCATTTCCTTCATCGCGCTCGTGTCGATGTCGGGCATCGCGCTCGGCGTCGCCGCGCTGATCGTCGTGTTATCCGTGATGAACGGTTTCCAGAAAGAGGTGCGCGACCGGATGCTGTCGGTGCTGGCGCACGTCGAAATCTTTTCGCCGACCGGCTCGATGCCTAACTGGCAATTGACCGCCCAGGAAGCGCGCCAGAACAAAGAAGTGATCGGCGCGGCGCCGTATGTCGAAGCGCAGGCGCTGCTTACGCGCCAGGACGCTGTGAGCGGTGTGGCGCTGCGCGGCGTCGAACCGACGCTCGAGCCTGAAGTGTCCGATATCGGCAAGGAAATGAAGGGCGGCAAGCTGACCGACCTCGTGCCGGGCGACTTCGGCATCGTGCTGGGCGCGGACCTCGCCACCAATCTCGGGGTGACGGTCAACGACAAGATTACTCTGGTCGCGCCCGAAGGCACCATCACGCCCGCCGGCATGCTGCCACGGCTGAAACAGTTCACGGTGGTGGGCATCTTCGAGTCGGGGCATTACGAATACGACAGCACGCTCGCGCTGATCAACATCAAGGACGCGCAGGCGCTGTTCCGGCTACCCGCGCCGACCGGCGTGCGGCTGCGCCTGACCGACATGCAGCGGGCGCCGGAGGTCGCGCATCAACTGGCGCGCAGCTTGTCCGGCGATTTGTACATCCGCGACTGGACCCAGCAGAACAAGACCTGGTTCTCGGCGGTGCAGATCGAAAAACGCATGATGTTCATCATCCTTACGCTGATCATCGCGGTGGCGGCGTTCAATCTGGTGTCGTCGCTGGTGATGACGGTGACCAACAAGCAGGCCGACATCGCGATTCTGCGCACGCTCGGGGCGCAGCCTGGCTCGATCATGAAGATTTTCGTGGTGCAGGGCGTGACGATTGGCTTTATCGGCACGGCGACCGGCGTCGCGCTCGGCTGCCTGATTGCGTGGAGCATTCCGTGGCTCGTGCCGATGATCGAGCATCTGCTCGGCGTGCAGTTCCTGCCGCCATCCGTGTATTTCATCAGCGAACTGCCGTCAGAACTGATTCCCGCCGACGTCGCGCGGATCGGCATCATCGCGTTCCTGATGTCGGCGCTGGCGACCCTTTATCCGAGCTGGCGTGGTGCGAAAGTCCGTCCTGCGGAGGCACTGCGCTATGAATGACCGTTCCGCTAGTTTATCCATGGCCTCTGAAGACACCGCGCTGCATCCCTATGTGCTGGAAGCAACCGGCATTTCGAAGTCGTTCGTGCAGGGCGGCCTCAATGTGCAGGTGCTCAACAACGCGCAATTGAACGTGCGGCGCGGCGAAAAACTGGCGATCGTCGGCGCGTCGGGTTCCGGCAAGAGCACGCTGCTGCATGTGCTCGGCGGCCTCGACGATCCGAGCGCCGGCCATGTCTCGGTGATGGGCAAGCCTTTTACGAAGCTCTCCGAGCGCGAACGCAACGACCTGCGCAATCGCGCGCTCGGTTTCGTATATCAGTTCCACCATCTGCTGCCGGAATTCACCGCGCTCGATAACGTCGCGATGCCGCTGCGGATTCGCCGCATGACGACCGAAGCCGCTCGGCGCGAAGCGCTCGCGGTGCTGGAGCGGGTCGGCATGGGGCATCGGGCGAAGCATCGTCCGGGTGAACTGTCGGGCGGCGAGCGCCAGCGTGTGGCAATCGCGCGGGCGTTGGTGACGAAGCCCGCCTGCGTACTCGCCGACGAACCCACCGGCAATCTGGACGGCGGCACCGCCGACACCGTGTTCAACCTGATGCTCGAACTGTCGCAAACGCTCGACACCAGCTTCGTGATCGTCACGCACGATCCGGAACTGGCCGGACGTTGCGACCGGATCATGCGGCTGCGCGACGGCGTATTGCACGAAGAGCCGCCGGTGCCGGTTTAATCACCGCGCGGAACGTGAGCGATGCTCTGCCACCTCTGCCACTAACGAGGCGCGCCATGTGGATCGATACGCACTGCCATCTCGACGCTTCGGAATTCAACGCCGATCGCGATGAAGTTGCCAATGCGGCGCGCCAAGCCGGCGTAGGGCGTATCGTGATTCCCGCGATCGGCCGCGAGAATTTCACGGCGGTGCGTGAACTCGCGCATCGCATCGACGGCGGGGCGTATGCGCTCGGCATCCATCCGCTCTTCACGCCAGGCGCGCAGGAGCGCGATCTCGAACTATTGCGCATGGAAATCGAGGCGAGTCTCGATGATCCGCTGTTTGTCGGCATCGGCGAGATCGGCCTCGATTATTTCGTCGAAGGTCTCGACGATGCACGCCAGCAGTTTTTCTACAACGGTCAGCTTCAACTGGCTCGCGAATTCGATCTGCCGGTGATTTGCCACGTGCGCAAATCGCAGGATCAGGTGATCAAAGGGCTGCGGCGGCATCAGATTCATCGCGGGATCGCCCATGCATTCAACGGCAGTTTCCAGCAGGCTGAGGCGTATATCGACCAGGGTATGCATCTCGGTTTCGGCGGCAATCTGACTTTCGAGCGGGCGCGGCAAATTCGCCGCCTTGCGGAGCAATTACCGTTCGACGCGCTGGTCGTCGAGACCGACGCGCCGGACATTCCCCCTTCCTGGATATACAAGCAGCGCAACTCGCCGGAGCAGATTCCAGGCATCGGCGCAGGCCTCGCGCAACTGCGCGGGATGACTGCCGACCAAGCCGCCCTAGGCACAACGGCTAACGCGCTCGCCGCGCTGCCGCGGCTCGTACTTTCCTCTGCATAATTGAACGCGATGGTTTGAGTGGTTCGCGCCGGGCGGAACACACGCCCGGCGGGCCTGCTGACGCCTGCTCGCTGTGCGTTGCGCCGTCCGGCGATGGCTGGGCGGAAGGGGCGGAGGGTGGATGCGGGCATGGTGGTGCGGGTTTGCGTTGGGGGTGATTGGGCTGCAGCGGCAGGCGGTGTTGCCGGACTGGCGTGGATGGTGTGCGCTGGTGTTGCTCGGGTGCGTTGCGATTCTTGTCGCGGCGTGGGGACTGCGCCGTGGTTCTTCGGGCGAATGGAGCGGCGGCTGTTCGGGCGAACGGTGTAGTGGGACTTCGGGCGAAGAGTGCGGCGGGACCTCGGGCGGATCGTGCAGCGGCGCTTCAGTCGTCGCGGACGCGCAGGCGGCAGTTGCAAATTCGCGCATGTGCCACGCCTTGTTCAGCGCACGCTTGCGTTCGGGCGTCGGCTGGGGCGCGGTGTGGATCGCGGCCTTATGCGTGGGCTTTGGCTACGCCGCCTGGCGCGCGGAAACCCGGCTCGCGGTGAGCTTGCCGAGCGCCTGGGAAGGGCGCGATATCGACGTCGTCGGCAGTATCAAGGGTCTGCCGTCGCGCGACGACAAGGGCGCGCGCTTCCTTTTCGCAGTCGATTCGGCGGATGCGCCGATCGCCGCTTTCCCACGGGTGATTCAACTATCGTGGATTGCCGAAGATGCGCCGCCGCCGTTGCTCGAACCGGGCGCACGCTGGCGTCTGACCGTGCGGCTCAAACGCCCGCATGGCAATGCGAACTTCGGGGTGCGCGATGCCGAAGCCAGTTTGCTGGCGCGCAATGTGCGCGCTACCGGCTATGTGAGCGCCCCGGCTCACGCTGTGCGTTTGCCAGGGAACGCGCGTGGCGTGAGCGTGACGGTCGATCGCTGGCGCGCCGCGCTGCGTGCGCGCATCGGCACGGTGCTTGCCGGCGCACCGCACCGTGGGATCGTGGTGGCGCTCGCCATCGGCGCACAGGACGAAGTCAGCGCGGCTGACTGGCTGCTGATGCGCGGCACCGGCACAAGTCATCTGGTGGCGATTTCGGGCTTGCATATTGGCTTTGTCGCGGGCCTTGCGGCGTGGCTCGCCGGTGCAGTGTGGCGGCGCTCGGGGTTCATCGGTCGCAACTGGCCGCTGCTGCTGTCCGCGCAGGTCGTCGCGGTGACGGGCGGCGCGTTGTTCGCGGCGCTGCATGCGGCGTTGGCCGGTTTCAACGTGCCGGCGCAGCGCGCGCTATGGATGGCGGGCGTAGTGGCGCTCGCGTTTATCAGCGGGCGCAACGTCGCGCGATCGGTGGTGCTGGCGTGGGCGTTGGGGTTGGTGCTGCTGATCGATCCGTGGGCGGTCGTATCGGCGGGATTCTGGCTGTCGTTTTGCGCGGTGGCGGCGATTCTGTTCGCAATGTCGGGACGGCCCCGTGTGCAGGATCATGAGCAGCGTCACGACGACGAGGGTGAGGGCGGCGTCACGCCGACGAGGCTCTCGCGCCTGTGGTCCGGCCTGTGCCGCCGCGCTCGCGCTTTCGGTGAACGTCTGCGCAGCGCCGTGCATGTGCAGTTCGCGGTGACCGTCGCGCTTGCACCGCTCACCGTCTATTGGTTCTCGCAGATTCCGTTGGTCGGCCCACTCGCGAATGCCTTCGCGATTCCATGGGTGAGTCTGCTGGTCACGCCGGCGGTATTGGCGGGCGTCGCGTTGCCGGCGCCATTCGATGCCTACGCCTTTCGCGCCGCGCACACCTTGCTCGACCTGCTGGCCGCGGGCTTGCAGATGCTGTCCGGTCCGGCATGGACGCTCTGGCGGCTGCCGCAGCCGGACGCGTGGACGCTCACCGCGGCGGCGGTCGGGGTTCTCTGGTGTCTGGCGCCGCGTGGCTGGCCGCTGCGCTGGGCGGCACCCCTCACGTGGCTGCCGCTGCTGATCCCGGCGCCGCCCGGGCCGCCGCATGGCAGCTTTCGACTGACGGCGCTGGATATCGGTCAAGGCACCTCGGTGCTGGTCGAAACGGCGCATCACACGCTGTTGTTCGACACCGGGCCGGGGCCGGAGTCGACGCATGCGGGCGAACGGGTGGTCGTGCCGTTTTTGCAGGCGCACGGCGTCACGGTGCTCGACACGCTGATCATCAGTCACGCCGATTCCGACCACTCGGGCGGTGCGCCGGCTGTGCTGGACGCGATCGAGGTGCGTCAAATGGTGGCCGCATTGGCACCCGCGAATCCACTGTGGTCGAACGCCAGGCAACGCGGCGCGGATACGCTGCCCTGTGCGGCGGGGCAGCGCTGGCAGTGGGATGGTGTCGAGTTCGCGATGCTCTGGCCGGATGCCGGGTCGCTACAAGGCAAGCCGAATGCGCATTGCTGCGTGTTGCGGGTGAGTACGTTGCCTGCCAGGGCGAGTGTGCCGACGGAGGGCAGTGCTTCGGCCGGCGACGTTCAAATGGCTGCGCCGCGCATGGCAGCCTTGCTGGCTGCGGACATCGAAGCGCCGGTCGAACGCATCCTGCTCGCACGCGATCGCGACGCGTTGCGTGCCCAGGTGCTGGTCGTCCCGCATCATGGGAGCAAGACCTCTTCGACCGAGCCGTTCCTCGACTCTATCGAGCCGCTCGTTGCGCTATTTCAGGTAGGCTATCGCAACCGATTTCATCATCCGAACGCGGGTGTGTTCGAGCGTTACAAGGCGCGGCACATCGAGCTGGCACGCAGCGATACGCACGGAGCGGTGCGGGTCGACGTCAACCCGGATTTCGGCCCGGGTCTCAACTTGGGTCTCACCCCGGACGTCGGCCCCGAGAGACGCGTGGGAATCAACGCGGGAGTCGGTCCGGGAAGCGATCCGACAAGCGCCCCAAGAAGCGCCCCGGCCCTGAACGGCGCCGCACTGACGCTCGAGCGCTATCGCGACACGCAGCGCCGCTACTGGATGGATCGCTGATGGATTGCCGGCCGCACAGATAGAACAAATGCGCCGCTGGGCCCGGAGCCTGCACGAAAAGTCAGGCTCGAGGCCCGCGCGCTAAAACAGAACGGAGATAGCCGCAGTTGAAAAACATCATCCACTTCTCGCATGCGAACGGGTTTCCGGCGTCGACCTACCGGACGATCTTCGCCGAACTCGCCGACGACTATGAACTGCGCTCCATCGAGCGCATCGGTCACGACGCGCGTTATCCGGTCACGCAGGACTGGCCGCATCTGGTCGAGCAGCTGCTCGACGACGTGGGCCGGTCGTACGAGCAGCCGGTGTGGCTGGTCGGCCATTCGCTCGGCGGCTATCTGTCGCTGATGGCAGCGCTGAAAAAGCCGCAGTGGGTGAGGGGCGTGGTGATGCTCGATTCGCCTGTGATCGCCGGTTGGCGCAGCAGCATGCTGCGGGTATCGCAATGGACCGGGCTCGACGAACGCCTGTCGCCCGCGGCTGCCACCCGCACGCGCCGCACGCAGTGGGCAAGCCGCGACGAGGCGTGGCGGCACTTTCATTCGAAGCCGGCGTTCGCGCGGTGGGACGAACGCATGCTGTCCGACTACATCGACTTCGGCATCCCGCAGAGCTCACCTGACGGCGGCCGCTCGCTCGCTTTCGACCGGCGCACCGAGTATCAGATCTATAAGACCTTGCCGCATACACTTGGGCCCCGCCTCGCGCGCGGCGCCCCGGTGCCGGTGGGGTTCATCGCCGGCACGCATTCAAAGGAGGTGCGCCAGGCGGGGCTGGACGCCACCCGCCGTGCGACAGGCGGTCATGTGGAATGGATCGAAGGCAGCCATCTGTATCCGATGGAAAAACCGCTCGAAACCGCGCGCGCGGTGCAGCGGATGTTGCGCGAACTGGAGCGGCCGGCTTAAGGCCATGCGTGGCGCGGCGCGCGCGTTCACCTGCGCGGCGGCCTGCTCATAAGAGGCGCCGGGGCCGCCGTGGTGACGGCGCGGCCCGCTAGTGCGGGTGGCCACCGCCGCGAGAAACGGTGCATGATCGGCGAACGGCGATTGCCATCGCCGCGGCACACTTTCGTACCGATGTCGCCAGGATTTTGCTGGGTTGAGACCCTGCTTTACGGTATAATCCGTTTTTCCCGCGAGCATCCAGCGATGACCAAATATGTTTTCGTCACCGGCGGCGTAGTATCTTCCCTCGGCAAGGGTATTGCCGCCGCTTCCCTCGCCGCGATCCTCGAATCGCGCGGTCTTAAAGTCACCCTCCTCAAGCTCGATCCCTACATCAACGTCGACCCCGGCACGATGAGTCCGTTTCAACACGGCGAAGTGTTCGTGACGGAAGATGGAGCGGAGACTGACCTCGACCTCGGCCACTATGAGCGCTTCATCAGCACGAAGATGCGCAAGGCCAATAACTTCACCACAGGTCAGATTTACGAATCGGTGATCCGCAAGGAACGCCGCGGCGACTATCTCGGCAAGACGGTGCAGGTCATCCCGCACATTACCAACGAAATCCAGGCGTTCATCGAACGCGGCGCGGCTTCCGCGACGTGCGGTGAGCCGGACGTCGCAATCGTCGAAGTGGGCGGCACCGTTGGCGACATCGAATCGCTGCCGTTCCTCGAGGCCGCACGTCAGATGAGCCTGCGCATGGGCCGCAACAGCGCGTGCTTCGTACACCTCACGCTGGTGCCTTGGGTCGCGACCGCAGGCGAGCTGAAAACCAAGCCTACCCAGCACAGCGTGCAGAAGCTGCGTGAAATCGGTATCTCGCCGCACGTGCTGCTGTGCCGCGCCGACCGCCGCATTCCGGACGACGAGCGCGCAAAGATTTCGATGTTCTCGAACGTGCCCGAAGACGCGGTGATTTCCGTGTGGGACGCCGACAGCATCTACAAGATTCCGCAGATGCTGCACGACCAGGGTCTGGACGCGATCATCTGCGAAGAGCTCAAGCTCACGCCGAAGCCGGCCGATCTGACGATGTGGTCGGATCTCGTCGAAAAACTCGAGCATCCGAAGCACGAAGTCACGATCGGCATGGTCGGCAAGTATGTCGATCTGACCGAGTCGTACAAGTCGCTGATCGAAGCGCTGCGCCATGCGTCGATGCATACGTCGACCAAGGTCAACATCGAGTACATCGATTCGGAAGAGATCGAGACGCAAGGCGTCGAGAGCCTCAAGCATCTGGATGCCGTGCTCGTGCCGGGTGGCTTCGGCCGTCGCGGCACCGAAGGCAAGATGGCCGCGATCCGCTATGCACGCGAAGCGAAGGTGCCGTATCTCGGCATCTGCCTCGGCATGCAACTGGCCGTGATCGAATTCGCCCGCGACGTGGTCGGCCTGAAAGATGCGAACAGCACCGAGTTCGATCAGAACACCGAGAACCGCGTGGTCGCGCTGATCACCGAGTGGTACGACCGTGAAGGCCGTGTCGAGAAGCGCACCGAAGAATCGGATCTGGGCGGCACGATGCGCCTCGGGTCGCAACGTTGCCCGATCAAGCCCGGCACGATGGCCGAAGAGATCTATGGCAAGGATGTGAACGAACGCCATCGTCACCGTTATGAAGTCAATAACCGTTTCGTGCCCCAGCTCGAAGCCGGTGGCCTTATCATCAGCGCCCGTACCCCGAGTGAAGATCTGCCGGAAATGATGGAATTGCCGCGCAGCATGCACCCGTGGTTTGTCGGCGTGCAGTTCCACCCGGAATTCACGTCCACGCCGCGTGACGGCCATCCGCTGTTCAAGTCGTTCGTCGAAGCGGCGCTCGCCCATCATCATCAGCTGTCGGGCGTCGAGGAGAAAGCATGAAACTGGGCGATTTCGAAATCGGGCTCGACAAGCCGTTTTTCCTGATCGCGGGCACCTGTGTCGTCGAATCGGAACAGATGACGATCGACACGGCCGGCCGGCTGAAGGAAATCTGCGCGAAGCTGAACATTCCGTTCATCTACAAATCGTCGTACGACAAGGCCAACCGCAGCAGCGGCAAGTCGTTCCGCGGTCTGGGCATGGACGAAGGTTTGCGCATCCTGTCGGAAGTGAAGCGTCAACTCGGTTTGCCGGTGCTGACCGACGTGCACGCCGAGCACGAGATCGAGCAGGTTGCGTCGGTGGTCGACGTCCTGCAAACGCCTGCTTTCCTGTGCCGTCAAACGGACTTCATCCATGCTTGCGCGCGTTCGGGCAAACCGGTCAACATCAAGAAAGGCCAGTTTCTCGCACCGCACGACATGAAGAACGTGATCGACAAGGCGCGTGATGCGGCGCGTGAAGCCGGTCTCTCGGAAGACCGCTTCATGGCGTGCGAGCGCGGCGTGTCGTTCGGCTATAACAACCTCGTGTCGGACATGCGATCGCTTGCGATCATGCGCGAAACCAACGCGCCGGTCGTGTTCGACGCCACCCACTCGGTGCAGTTGCCGGGCGGGCAGGGCACGAGCTCGGGCGGTCAGCGCGAATTCGTGCCGGTGCTGGCGCGTGCCGCGGTCGCTGTCGGCGTCTCGGGTCTCTTCATGGAAACCCATCCGAAGCCTTCGGAAGCCAAGTCGGACGGCCCGAACGCGGTGCCGTTGCATCGCATGGCCGATCTGCTCGAAACGCTTGTTACGCTCGATCAGGCCGTCAAGCGCGCGCCGTTCCTCGAAAGCGATTTCAACTGATTCAGGCGTGCGCGGCGTGTCACGATTGGGTCGCATAATCGGCTCAGTCGGCAGCATCGGCACGCGGCGAATGCACGCAATGGTCGTCGAAAGCGTCAGGGCGCGCATAGTGTGCTGGGGAGACCGGTGCTCTGCATGGGGCCGGAGTAAGTGCTAAAGCACTAACTCCGGATCGACACAGGTGCCCGGTGCAGTTTCACAGTAAAGAATTCAACGTCATTTCTTGAGGAAACCATGAGTGCTATCGTAGATATCATCGGTCGAGAGATTCTCGATTCGCGAGGCAACCCCACCGTCGAATGCGACGTGCTGCTCGAGTCGGGCACGATGGGCCGCGCTGCGGTCCCGTCGGGTGCATCGACGGGTTCGCGCGAAGCGATCGAACTGCGCGACGGCGAAGCCGGCCGTTACGGCGGCAAGGGCGTGCTGAAGGCTGTCGAGCACATCAACACCGAAATCTCCGAAGCGATCATGGGCCTCGACGCTTCCGAGCAGGCTTTCCTCGACAAGACCCTGCTGGAACTCGACGGCACGGACAACAAGTCGCGTCTCGGCGCGAACGCGATGCTGGCCGTGTCGATGGCTGTCGCGAAGGCCGCGGCTGAAGAAGCCGGCCTGCCGCTGTACCGCTACTTCGGTGGTTCGGGCGCCATGCAACTGCCGGTGCCGATGATGAACATCGTCAACGGCGGCGCGCACGCGAACAACAGCCTGGACATCCAGGAATTCATGATTGTGCCGGTCAGCCAGCCGACCTTCCGCGAAGCACTGCGCTGCGGCGCCGAGGTGTTCCACGCGCTGAAGAAGATCCTGTCGGACCGTGGCATGAGCACGGCCGTGGGCGACGAAGGCGGCTTTGCGCCGAACTTCGGCAGCAACGACGAATGCCTGTCGACCATCCTGCAAGCTATTGAAAAGGCCGGCTACCGCGCGGGTGAAGACGTGCTGCTCGCGCTCGACTGCGCAGCAAGCGAGTTCTACCACGACGGTAAGTACCAGTTGGCTGGCGAAGGCCTGCAACTGTCGTCGACGGAATTTGCCGACTACCTGGCGAACCTGGCCGACAAGTTCCCGATCGTCTCGATCGAAGACGGCATGCACGAAAGCGACTGGGCAGGCTGGAAGACGCTGACCGACAAGCTCGGCAAGAAGGTGCAACTGGTGGGCGACGACCTGTTCGTCACCAACACGCGCATCCTGAAGGAAGGCATCGAGAAGGGCATCGCCAACTCGATCCTCATCAAGATCAACCAGATCGGTACGTTGACGGAAACCTTCGCGGCTATCGAAATGGCGAAGCGCGCCGGCTACACGGCTGTGATCTCGCACCGCTCGGGTGAAACCGAAGATTCGACGATTGCGGACATCGCGGTCGGCCTGAACGCCGGTCAGATCAAGACGGGTTCGCTGTCGCGTTCGGATCGTATCTCGAAATACAACCAGCTGCTGCGCATCGAAGAAGACCTCGGTGATATCGCCAGCTACCCGGGCAAGTCGGCGTTCTACAATCTGCGCTAATGGCTTGGCTGCTAGCGCCGACCGATGAGCCGGTTATCCTTCGTTTCTGATTGACCTCGCCGCCCTGCGTATAGCGCAGGGCGGCGCGTATTTATTGTGCTTACTTCATGCGGCTTGTCACTGCTGTCCTGATCGTTCTGCTGGCGCTGATTCAGTACCCGCTCTGGTGGGGGCACGGCGGCTGGTTGCGCGTGCACGAGTTGCAGCAGCAACTGGCGCAGCAACTTCAGAAGAACACTGATTCGAAGCTGCGCAACGAGCGGATCCAGGGCGAAGTCCAGGATTTGCAGAGCGGTACGGCCGCGGTGGAAGAGCGGGCGCGTTACGAAATGGGCATGGTGAAAGACAGCGAAGTGTTCGTTCAGTTCGTCGCGCCGAACGCGCCGTTGCCGAATGCGAACACGCCTTCGGTCACCACGTCTACGCGCGGTGAGGTGTCGGCGGCGCCGCTGCATGTGGTGCCGAATCCGGAGTCGCGCGCGAAGCCGGATCGCAAGCATGGCGGGAAGGTGGCGAAAGACAAGAAGGCCACGCACTGAGTTTAATCAGGTTGGTTGAACTCGCAGACGAACGCGAAGCAAGCTGCTGGAACGAACGTAAAAAGCGCTCAGGAAGACGAACAAAGGCGCGGTGAAAACCGCGCCTTTTTCTTGTGTGCCGAGCATGCTCAACAGCTCGGGGGTGAAAGTCCCCTATCCAGCCTGATGGTGGCGAAGGATTAGTGAAGCGTAAGGGCGTCGTCGCGAGGCGGGGTCTGAAAGAAGCGTGGAACAAAG
>NZ_WOEZ01000206.1 GCF_013177735.1 Paraburkholderia elongata
CTTCCGCTCGTTGGGTCTTCCGTCGGTGGGTCCCTCGCCGATCAACTGATCCGAACCGCCGTGTACGGACCCGTACGCACGGTGGTGTGGGAGGGGTCGGGCCGCGAGGCCTGCCCCTATCCCGATTGAGCTTGTGACGATGCCAGCGTTTCCGCCGGGTTGCCGTATCGGTATGGCTGCTATCCAGGAGTGCTTGTTTCGGCTTACCAGCCCCAGTACGGTGAGTAGCCTACGCCGACACCCGTACCCCAGCCGTGCCCCCAACCGCCGCCGTAATAACTGCCGTACACGCTGACAGGCGGCGAGTAATAACGGGAATACGCCTGAGCGGCGTTCTCGGCGTCAATGGCCTGATTCTGATCGGACAGCACCTGACGGTCGATTGCATCGTAGCGCTCGCGTTCTTCTGGCGTGAGCGGCCGGGCGGTGTTGGCCATGCCCGACTGGTCGGCCGGCAGACGGCTATAAATCGGCGATGGGCCAGGCGGGTCCATCACGCAGCCCGTGAGCGCGGCGCTGCCGGCGATGACCGTCAGCACGGTGAACGTGCGCATGTAATGCTTGAGCGAAGTAGGGATGTTCATCTTGATCTCCATCGGTCGGATGCCTAAGCAAAACATGCGCAGCGCGCACCGCCCACGATCCAACGCAACGATCGACGATAACGCGCCGCCCGAGCCCAAAAAAGCAGCAGGCGACGCGTCATTTTACTGCCGTAACACAGGTTTAGTGGGCCGCCGCCTGGCCGCTTCAGTGCCGCTGGTCGGCAGCCGGAGTCACGCCTTGGGAGAGCGCATTGGCGACAAAAAGTTGCGTCACGTCGACCGGATCGAATTCGTACCGTTGATTACAGAATTCGCAATGAATCTCGACCTGACCGCGTTCTTCGATCACACCATCCACTTCCTCGCGGCCCAGCATCTTTAGCATGGCCCCGACTTTTTCGCGTGAACAGCTGCATTCGAAGCGCGTCGTGGCCGGTTCGAAATGCTGGACATTCTCCTGCCAGAACAGACGGCGGAAAATCGTTGCCGGTTCTTCCTTCAGCAGCTCGTCTTGCGACATCGTGCCGCCGAGCGTGCAGACGCGCTCCCACGTGTCCGCATCCAGATCTCCCGGATGCGGGACGATGCCGCCGTCGCCCGGCAGCTTTTGCAGCAGCATGCCGACTGCGCGTTCGGTGTTCGCCGCGAGCCACAGGCGCGTGTCGAGTTGCTCGGAGTGATGCATGTAGTGCTCGAGCACTTCGGACATCGACTTGAGCGGGCCGTCCACACCCGACAGCGGCACGATACTTTGATACGGCTGCTGACCGGGCTGTTTGTCGCGCGGGTCGAGCGTGATCACGCAACGGCCATGGCCGCTCGCGTTGACCAGTTCGATCATGGAGGTGGTGTCGTCGATCGTATTGCCCGCTTCGCCGGAGAGCTTGGCGGTGGCGCGCATCGACAGGTCGGAGCTGCACTGCACCACCAGCATCTTGGCCGGTCCGTCGCCGAAAATCTGCATGACAAGCGTGCCGTCGAACTTGAGGTTCGCCGAAAGCAGCGCGCACGCGGCCATCATCTCGCCCAGAATCGTCCGTACGGGCGCCGGATAGTCCCGGCGTGTCAGCACTTCCTGCCACGTATTGCGCAGCGAAACGATCTCGCCGCGCACCGGCGCCGCGCTGAACATGAATTTTTGCAACTGGTCGCTCACAACTTTTCCTCGGTCGAATGACGCAGCCTGATGCTGCGCCGTGCGCGCCGCGTGCTCCGGCTGATTAGCCGATGCGCACGAGCTGCGCCTTGAAATATTCGCGGCGCTCGGCATAGCTTGCCGTGCCGCGCTGCATATTGGCGATATCCGTCTCGGTCAGTTCGCGCACCACTTTGGCGGGCGCGCCGAGAATCAGCGAATTGTCGGGAAACACTTTGCCTTCAGTGACGATGGCGCCCGCTCCGACCAGACAGTTGCGGCCGATCACCGCACCATTCAAGACCACGGCCTGAATTCCGATCAGCGAGCCTTCCTTGATCGTGCAGCCGTGCAGCATGACCTGGTGGCCGATCGTCACATTCGGCTCGATCGTCAGCGGGAAGCCCGGGTCGGTGTGCAGCACCGCGTTTTCCTGCACGTTGCTGCCGGCGCCGAGGGTGATCGGCTCGTTGTCGCCGCGAAGCGTCGCGCCGAACCAGACGCTCGAATTTTCCTCGAGCGTCACATTGCCGATAATGTTCGCCGAATCCGCGACGAATACGCTTTCATGGATGGTCGGGGCGGCTTCGCCAAGCTTATAAATTGTCACGGTGTCTCCTCTTGATCGGTCGCTATGCGCTGCGCGGGCTGGCTGGGGCGGCGAGACGGGCTTTAGAGCGGGCTGCAAGCGGGGGTTGCAACACGGGGTTGCAAAGCACCCGAAAACGCCCCGCCGGACCCGGTTGTCCCGTCGGCCCTGTGCAATAGGCACGCGAGATGGTCGAATCGCGTATTGTAAACGGTTGTGTGGTTAGGCCGCTTGACGGTGCCGCAAGCCGTCCGACACCAAACCAAGCCTTGGCGAACGCCGCGCCTCCCGTCTTGCCTCTTGCCGTGCCCTTTGCCAACCTGGTTGCCATGAATTCCGCTGCTCCGTCTATTTCGCCGGCTCTGCCGATATCGAATCCTGAGAATTGCTCGAATCGCGCGAATTGCGCGCGTACCGCGGCGCTGGCCACATTGCGCGAAGTCGACCCGGCAACCAAGGCAGCCGCGGCCCGCGCGTTATATGCCGCAGTGCTCGACGGTAGCCTCGCATGTGCCGCAGACCTCGAACTCGCCGAGCCGGCAGACTTGCCAGGCCGTCCGGCACGCCCCGAGCTGGTCGATCCGCGCAAGCTGAAGCGCCGCAGCATGCAATCGCCCGAGGGGCGAGCCGTCTTGCTGCATGCGCTCGCCCACATCGAATTCAACGCCATCAATCTCGCGCTCGACGCCGTCTGGCGTTTCGCCGGCATGCCCGCCGCGTTCTACACCGACTGGCTCAAAGTTGCCGCCGAAGAGGCCCATCACTTCTCGCTGCTGGTCGCGCGGCTCGCGGAATTCGGCCATGCCTACGGCGATTTCCCCGCACACGACGGCCTTTGGGACATGTGCGAGCGCACCCGTGCCGACGTGCTGGCGCGCATGGCGCTGGTGCCGCGCACCCTCGAAGCGCGCGGCCTCGACGCCTCGCCGCCGATCCGCGCACGCCTGCAACAGGCGGGCGACCAGGCGTCCGCAGCGATTCTGGACGTGATCCTGCGCGATGAAATCGGCCATGTGCTGATCGGCAACCGCTGGTTTCGCCATCTGTGCGACGAAAGCGGCCTCGATCCGCACGTCACCTACACGCGCCTCGCCGACCAGTATCACGCACCGAAATTACGTGGTCCGTTCAATTTCGAGGCACGCCGCGATGCCGGCTTTGACGAAACCGAACTGGCCGCGCTGGTCGCCCTGGCTGGCCTTGACGCTGAGCAGCCGGTCCCGCCGGCCGCTCCGGCCACGAGCGACTGAAGCCTTATTCCATAGCCCGACCCCACGCATCGCCCGGCTATCTCGTTATAATCGAACGACCATTCTTTTTTCAGGCGCGCCGTTCATGAATACCTCCAAGTCTGAATTCGTTGCCGTGCGCGGCATCCGTTTGCACGTGCGGCGCTGGGGCAATCCGGATGCGCCGATACTGTTCATGCTGCACGGCTGGATGGACGTGGCGGCGTCGTTCCAGTTCGTCGTCGACGCATTGGGCGGCGACTGGCAGGTGATTGCGCCCGATATGCGGGGCTTTGGCCTGTCGGACTGGCCGGTCGCCGAGCGCGGCGGCGGCAACTACTGGATCCAGGACTACCTCGCCGATCTCGACGCGCTGCTTGACCACTATGCGCCGGCCGGCGAAGTCAATCTGGTCGGTCACAGCATGGGCGCGAACATTGTCTGCCTGTATGCGGGGGTGCGGCCGGAGCGGGTGCGGCGCGTGGTCGATCTGGAAGGCTTCGGTCTCGCGCCGTCGCACTCGGCGCAAGCGCCCAAGCGTTTGCGCAACTGGCTTGACGAGTTGCGCGATCCGCCGCAGTTGAAGCGCTACGCGTCGCAGGACGATGTCGCCGGACGCCTCATCAAGACCAATCCGCGCCTCGCTCCGCAGCGCGCGCAGTTCCTCGCGCAGCATTGGTCCAAGCCGGACGGAGAAGGGCGCTTCATGCTGCTCGCCGATCCGGCGCACAAACTGCGCGGGCCGACGCTGTACCGCCTCGACGAAGTGATGGCCGTGTGGCGCAAGGTGACCGCCAAAGTGCTGCACGTCGAGGCCGCTGACTCGCCTACGCTCGCACGGATCGCCGGCGAGATTCCGCTCGACGAATTCAAGGCGCGTTTCGAGGCCTTTCCGAACTGGCGCGAGAAAATCATCGACGAAGCGGGGCACATGGTGCATCACGACCAGCCGGAGCAGGTTGCCGCGCTGATCGAGGGCTTCTGCGCCTGAACCTTGCGAAAAGGTTTCGATGCGAGGTTTCGATGCGAGGTCCACTATCGTGAGATAGCTCTGCGGTCACTTACTGCGTTGCAGTAAAATGAGTGCAGAACCTTCTCAAGACAAAGATGAACGCTGACCTCCACTGTCACTCCACCGTTTCTGACGGCCAGTTCGCGCCGGCCGATGTCGCGCGCCGCGCGCACGCGGGCGGCGTGACGCTGTGGGCGTTGACCGACCACGACGAAGTGGGCGGCCAGCACGAAGCGCGCAGCGCCGCTGAGGCGCTCGGCATGGGCTACCTGAGCGGCGTGGAGA
>NZ_WOEZ01000207.1 GCF_013177735.1 Paraburkholderia elongata
GTGTCACCCATTGAAAGGCCGGAGTAAAGGGGTATATCTCTCTCCTCAAGGGTCAGGCCTTGCATTGTTGTATTCCTTTTGGTCATCCTGGTGATGCGAAGCTTGATGACGCGTCCGGTTTCTCGTCTGTGCGGTTGGGGAACTGATCCGCACCAGTCACCCATCGGGATCAAGGCAAGCGTCGTTGAGCTGGCGTTTGCCCCTGGCTCATATCGAGCTCCAGAAAACCGTCGGTACCAGGCCAATGTCCAGGAGTACATGACAATTCCAGGGTTACCCATGTGCGGGCACCAGACTGTTATCGGCTCATGGTCTGGGCGTCTCAGGGTTCGCTGCATCGGGATGGCCGGGGGCTGCGCCCAATCAATCCACTGGGTTCAAACCAACACAATTACCGGGCTCGCGGCCCCCCCGCCAAACTTAGCTAAAGCATCGTTTAACCTCGAAGGGTTTGCCATCACGCATCATGTAATAGGCCGCGCGCGCCAGCTTGTGCGCAAGTGCCTTCATCGCGACGACCGGCAGCCGCTTTGCCTTCTTTCGTTCATAAAACAGTCTAGCCTGTGGGCAGCAGCGTAGCGCCACTGCGGCGGCTTCAATGAACGCCCAGGCGAGATACTTGTTGCCGTTCTTCGCATTGCCTTCGCCCTTTTTCTTCCCGTTGGAGATCCGCTTGCTCTCGACGCACCGGCAGTAAGAGCTAAAGTGACCGACGCCCGGAAATCGGTTGATCGTCCCTGTCTCGAGCATGATCGTTGCGGCAAGCACATCGCCGATTCCGGGAGTGGTCTTCAGGATCTGGAACTCCGCGCGCAATTTCACTTCCTGATGGAGGATGGTTTCGAGGCAAGCAATCTCCACACGCAGCGTGCGCAGCACCGCCAGGTTCGCCATTAACGAGCGCTCGACATGCGGGGGCAGCGCAAGTGCGTGTACCGCCGCGTCGTCGAGACGTTGGACATGGTCGCCGTTCATGCGCAGGTTGAGCTGCCTAGCCAGCAGGCTTTCGATACTCAGGATGTGCAGGGTGCGTTGCTGTACAAGCTGCATGCGCTTGCGCGCGAGGTCACGCAACCCGCGCTCCTGCGGCGGATAGATGTAGCCTTCAGGTAGCAGTCCGAGCCGGAAGATGTGAGCGAGGAAGACGGCGTCGCGCTCGTCGCCGGCATACTTCAGGCCCTCGTACTGCTTGATAGCCGCCGTGTTGGCCAGATGGACGGAAAAGCCGGCGGTCATCAGTCCGTCGACGAGCCAGTACCAGTTGAACGTC
>NZ_WOEZ01000021.1 GCF_013177735.1 Paraburkholderia elongata
AATACTACGGCCAGGCATCCTTCCAGGGCACGACGGGTCCGCACGTACAACCTGCGAGCCGAGTCCGTTGAAAACAATACTGCATAACCGCCGAACACCAGACATCCGATGGCCGCACAACCTGCAATTACAGCACTATGGGCTGATCCCGTGCTGTTCGACGATAGAGCAACAATTGAAACCCACACGAGGATAGCTTTTGGATTAGTGAGATGGAGCATCACTCCGCGGGCGTAGACGCCCGTCAATGTCGGTGTTCGCTCTACCTTCAGTACGGATTCAGCTGCTGTCGCAAGCGCATTGCGTCCGGATTTGAAGGCTAGCCACAGGAGATATAGACCACCAAAAATCTTGACTGCAATGATGAATTGCGAATAGGCGATCAGGGCAGCCGACACGCCTAGCGTTGCCACCGTCGCCCAAAACATTGAGCCCGAGATGACACCGAGTGCGAACATCAACGCCGCTTTCCGGCCGTGACTGGCCGCTATGGACATAATTGCAAGGTTGCTCGGCCCTGGACTCGCGGTGCCAACGAAATACGCTGCATAGGCAAGCAGCAGGTTTGTCGAGAAATAGGCGTTTCCAGTCATGTTTGGGTTCCAGAAATCGAAAGTCGCCTAATTATCGGGCTTTGCAGAAACGAGCGGGAGTGGCAATATTGCCATCTTTCGAGGAATATCAGACATGCACGCCAGTGTTCGTCGAACGAGACGGGCGGATGGCGCCGCATGCCCGAAGCAAGTCAAACGCCCGGGCCGCCTTCACGAATGCCTCAGTCCGACCTGTTTCGTCGAAAACCCGTGTTTCGCAAGCGGACCCGGGGCCGAACCAAACAGCAGATCAATGCAAACAACATCGCATGGACCCGACTAGCACGATTACATCGAGGAGCGCTTCGCACTTTAGGCGCGCAAGGGCCTTAGTCCCGTGCGCACTTCGTTCGCGAAGATCATCGGTTCTTCCCATGCCGCGAAGTGCCCGCCCGTTTCGGGTTTGTTGAAGTAAATCAGGTTGTGATAGGCCTTTTCGGTCCAGGTCTTCGGCGCCTGGTAGTTTTCTCCCGGAAAAGCGCTCACAGCGGCAGGCACGTTGACGTCGGCCGCGAGGAAGAAATTCGCGTGCGACTCCCAATAGAAGCGCGCCGCCGAGATGCCGGTGTTGGTCAGCCAGTAAAGCGTGATGTCGTCGAGTATGTCGTCTCGCGTCAGCGCGCCTGCTGAATGACCGTTGACGGGATGACCGAGCACGGCTGCGCTCAACGCCGCTGCGGGCTGGCCGTAGCCGTCGCCGTGGTCGAGTAGCCAGGAAGCCAGCGCGACGGGCGAGTCGGCGAGTCCGTACAGCGTCTGCGGGCGCGTGCCCATTTCGAAAGCGTAGCCGCGCTTCTTTTTGAAGTTGGCACTCAACTGCTCATACGCGTGCTTTTCCTCGTCCGATAAGCCGGCAGGCATCGCGTCGCCCGCGGCCAGCGACTTCAGAATCTCCGCCGGAACGGAGGCAGGGAAGTTCACATGAATGCCGATCAGTTCGGGCGCGCCTGTTTGGCCATGATGTTCGTGACAATCCCGCCGAGATCGCCGCCCTGCGAAGCAAAGCGCTCATAGCCGAGGCGTTTCATCAATGTGACCCACGCGCGCGCGGTGCGCTCCGGTCCCCAGCCCGTTGTGGTAGGTCTCGCCGAAAAGCCGTAACCGGGCAATGATGGAATCACGAGATGAAACGCATCCGAAGCCGGCGCGCCGTACGCAGTCGGATTGACGAGCGGGTCGATGATCTTGAACTGTTCGATGACCGAGCCGGGCCAGCCGTGGGTCACGATCAACGGCATCGCGTTTTCGTGCTTCGACCGCACGTGGATGAAATGGATATCGAGTCCGTCAATCTCAGTGATGAACTGCGGATACGAATTCAGCCGCGCTTCGCATTTGCGCCAGTCGTAGCCGGTTGCCCAATATTGCGCGAGCCCCTGAATGGTGGCGAGCTGGATGCCCTGCGATTCGTCGGGCACCGTCTCGCGATCCGGCCAGCGCGTGGCCTTGATGCGGCGCCGCATGTCGACGAGCTGCGAGTCGGGGACGTGAACGCGGAATGGCCGGATCGCCGTCTTGTCGCCGTTCGCGGGTTCGGTGATCTTGCCGATTGCCGGGCTCGTGTCCGCGAAGGCGAGCCGGCTCAGCGAGCCTGCCGCGAGCGCCGCGGCGGCCATACCGACAAAGTGCCGGCGCGATGAGGATTGGGGCGTGTCTTTTGACATGGGATCGGTCTCCTGCCTTGGATCAGCGTGTTGCGTTGCGCGTGAAGTCTGCGATGTGCAGTCTCACGAAGTCGTACATGCTCATGGGTTTGCGGCCCGTGAGTTCGAACAGGTCGTTCGTCATGCGGTCGTATCGTCCCTGAGCGTGCAGGTCGGCCATCACGGCCAGATGATCGACGACGTGAGCGGGAATGCCGAGTTCGCGCAATTTGTCCGACCAAGGCGCGACAGGCACATTGCGGTAACGGATGGGCCGGCCGAGCGCGTCCGAAAAGACGCGCGCGGCCTGTTCGAGATCATTTGATTCGAGGCCCGTCAGGTTATAGATCTTGCCGATATGCGGCGCCGGGTCATCGAGAATCACCGAAACCGCATTTGCGACGTCAACGGCTGAAATGGGCGACGTCTTGCTATTGCCGAGCGGCAGTGCGAGTTCGTCGTTGTCGCGCACGCCGGCTGCGCCAAGCGTCAGGAAGAAGCTCTCGAGAAACGCCGTGGGCCGTACCGTGACGACGGGCAGCCCCGACCACTGCAAAACCTGCTCGGCAAGCCAGTGCAGCTTATGCTGGGGGCTGTCGGTCGTCTCCGTGATGCTCATTTCCGTGACTGTCATCTGCGACATGTTCACGATGGCATCGACGCCATGATGACGCGCCACGGCAGCAAAATTCACGGTTGCTTCGAGATAGGCCGCAGAGACGGACATGCCGAAATAGACGCGCGAACAGCCTTCGATTGCGCGGTGCATCGAGGCGAGATCGGTCAGGTCGCCGACCATGACTTCGGCGCCAAGGCGGCGCAACTCGTCCGCGCGTTCGTCTTCTTTGCGGACCAGCGCCCGCACTTTATAGCCCTTCGCGAGCAATGACGTTGTCACGTTGCGGCCAATGCCGCCAATTGCGCCTCCGGCACCCGTCACGAGAATGGGCCGATCATGGGCAGGTTTCGTTGTCATATCACATCCTTTCAAGGAAAAACTTCACTTCATTTATGTCTGCATATACACACCTGTGTATGAAAATGTGCGCGTGCATACGTCGATCAACGCGACGATCGGGTCATCATTCGCGGGCGCCTTGCAGAAAGCCGAGCATTGTCTTCGTAACCAGCTCGGGCTGCTCCTCCTGGATAAAGTGTCCACTGTTTTCTACGTCGACGGCGCTCATATTGACCGCCTTTTCTCCGACGACCATTTTCATCCACTTGTATGCGGGACCGCCCATCACGAGAACGGGCATTTGCAGCTGGCCATAATCCTTGTTGTCGCTGACGTCCTGAGGGAAGGCCTGATACCACGCGTTGCCTGCGCGGATCGCGGCGGCGCTGTCATAGGCGTGCTCGTACACGGCGCGGTCGCGCGCGTCGACTGCATTCTCATTCACAAGAAAGTAGTGGAAGAGCCAGTCCTGTTCAAGCCGGACGCGGCCTGCCAGCAGCTGCTCCGGCAAACCTCTGACCTGATTGAACGCGAACCACCACAGGTTCGGGCGCGCCGAACCCAGCCTGTCACCGTATGCGCCTTGGGCGGGTAGAAGCGGTAAAGTCTGCAGGCTATCGTCGGGATGCGGAAACTCCATCATCACCAGCTTGTCGGTGGCTTCCGGATAGTTCTCCGCGTAGGCGAACGCCACAGCCGAGCCGATGTCGTGTCCCGCGATCGCAACCTTGTCGTATCCAAGCGATTGCGTCAGTTCATGGATATCAGCGGCCATCGTTTTCTTGTCATAGCCATCAGCGGGTTTCGACGACGCGCCCATGCCGCGCAGATCCACCACGATCACGGTGTAATGCTCTGCGAGCGCCGGCATGATCTTGTGGAAGGTCCACCACGTTTCGGGCCAACCGGGCAGCAACACGAGCGGCTCGCCCTTGCCGCCGACCACATAATGCAGCCGTACGCCGTTCACGGTTGCATAGCCATTTCTGAATCCGGGCAGCGACTTCACCAGCGTACCGTCCGAAATGTCGGTCTTTGCGGCCGCGGGCTTGCGCGCATGCGTTGCGACGGGTGCATCCGTTGCGGACGTCTGCGTGTAGCCGGGCGAGGCGGCCGCCATCAGCGCCGCAACGACGATGCTCGCGCAGCCGGTCCTGATCATTGCTTTCAAAGCAAATCCTCCTTCCATAGGGGGCAATTCGAAGTTCGCAGGTCATGCAGCCTGGGTGCGCAGATCGTCGGAACCCTGGTCGTTGACGATCATCGCGTGCGAAGCGCGTTCGTGAACATGCGCGGTCGGCGTACGGTCGATCATCAGACTCAGCAATTCGGGGCGGTTGTAGTGGCCGGCCGAGTCCATCAGCATCTTGCGGCGGTCGATTTGCGTGAAGTCGAGATCGACGATCACTTCGCCTTCACCCGAGCGAAGCGGCTCGGCCATCAGCACGCCGTCAGGAGCGACGATCGTGGTGAAGCAGCCGCCCGAGATCGGACCGATTCCACAACCGGTATCTTTCATGATTTGCGCCTGCTGGTCCGCGTCCAGCCACGCCGTTGCATTGACGACGAACGCGCCGGATTCGAGCGCATGCTGGCGGATGTTGATTTCCATGCGCTGGGTAAAGCCCTCGCCAAAGGCGGAGCCCGGGTACATCGCCGAGTGGATCTGCTCGCCGTCGGCGATCATCGCGTAGCGGGCGAGCGGGTTGTTGTGCTCGAAGCATGCGAGCTGGCCGATGCGGCCGACTGCGCTGTCGACTGCACGCAAGCCCGAGCCATCTCCCTGGCCCCAGATCATGCGTTCGAAATGCGTCGGCGTGATCTTGCGGCGGCGCTGGATCAGCGTACCGTCAGCATCGAAGAGCAATTGTGTGTTGTACAGCGTGCCGCCATCGCGCTCATTGACGCCAATGGACACGACCATGCCGGCCTTTCGCGCGGCTTCGCCGATCGCGTCGGTAGCAGCGGACGGCACCGTCACAGCCTGTTCGAGCAGGCGCAGATGTTCGGTGCCCGACAGAAGCTCGATGCCCGTCTGGACGGCCGCAAAGTAAGGGTAATAAGGCACGACCGTTTCGGGGAAGGTGGCGAACTGCACGCCTTTCTGGCCGAGTTCGTGGATCTTCTGCACGACCTTGGCGACGGTTGCTTCACGGCTATAGAGCACCGGGCTGAACTGGACGGCGGCGGCTTTGACGACTTTCATGACAAACTCCTTGACGAGGGGGGAGGGGTACCAGGCGTTGGTCAATCTTGCATATGCAACATCGACCGAAAAACTTCAGACCATGCGCAGCGGCAATTTGCGCGCGATATTCATGAGCTCATGGGCGCCGCCTTCGCCGAGGAAGCGCGTCGCGTGGCTCTGTGCAGCCGACCACGCGCTCGCGGCGTTTTTGAGCAGCGCCTTGCCTTCGTGCGTGAGCGAGAGAGGGCGGCTTCGACCATCGCTTGCCAGGACGCCCTCGGCAACCCAGCCCTGCGCGATCAGTGGCTGCAGATTCCTTGTCAGCGTCGAGCGCTCGTGATGATTCCGTCGGCCCAGATCTGAGCGGCTGATAGGCCCGAACTCCGCGATCAGCACGAGCAATGAGAACTGCGGCGCCACGATGCCGAACGGACGCAACGCATCGTCATAGACGGAAGTCAAGACGCGGGAGATCTGCCGGGCGCGCGTCAGCAGACAATTGCGCGCGATCTGGCTGCTCAGCGGTTCATCCGCGGTGCGGTCCAGTTCAACGGTTCCGTTCGACTCGTGTTGCATATGCACTACCTCGGTAAGCCCAGTTTTTGCGGTGCGGTGTTTTGCTCGCGATGGGCGTATTTGAGCGGATGAACGTATCCCGCTTGTGTCCGAAAGTCGCCTGTGTGTAAGCGTGCGTATCCCTATCTGTTGTAGATACGTTGAGATACAAAAGGGCAGTGCGGGGAAAGAGGGAGGGAAATGACGAGGGCTGCGGCGTGATGATCTCGCGAGGCCTCAGCCGCCGTTGCGGCCTGACTCGGCTTCTATATTCTCAGCCGCGGCACGCGAGAACCGCATTTGATATTCACTCGGCGACAACCCGGTCTTGCGCTTGAACAATTGCCGAAATGTGCTGATATCGCCATAACCGACCCGCTGACTCACCGCCTCAAGCCCAATTGGCCGCGTTTCCAGCAACCTTTTCGCGACCTCGATGCGCAGATTCTGCAGATACGTCAACGGTGCGAGCCCGACGGCTTCCTTGAAACGGCGATTGAGCGTGCGTTCGCTGACAGCAAGCGACGCCGCCAGATCGCTCAACCGGAATCCCTGCTGCAACGTAGCCTCCATCTGCTGCTGGGCGCGCGCGACGAGCGTGTCGGTATGCCCATGTTCGTCGAGAAGCGTTGCAAAGGAAGCCTGCGAAGTCCGGTTCATGTCGATCAACAGCGCCTTCGCGGTCATCGTGGCGAGTTCTTCGCCGGCGAATGTTTCGACGAGCCGCACCGCGAGATTCAGATACGACGTCACGGAACCGCCCGAGATGATGCCGTCTTGCGCGATCAGCAGTTCCTGTGCGCGAACTTCGACACGCGGATAGCGGCGCGCGAAGTCCGCGGCTCTCGCCCAGTGCGTCGTTGCGGCGCGGCCATCCAGCAGGCCCGCCTCGGCGAGCAGGTAGTTGGCCGTGCAATAAGCCGCCAGCACGGCACCTGCCTTGCGTTGACGCCGCAGTGCGGAAGACAGCGCGTTCAACTGCTCGCGGCGCCCGATGAACTCGTCGATGTTCGAGAAAAACGGTGCCGTCAGCAGAACGGCGTCCGCCCGTTTGCGCGGGTCGATCTTGCCATCGACGTGAATGGTCTGGTCCGACGCAGCCGTGACGGGTTGCCCGTCGAGAGATTCCACGCGCCATGCAAACACCGGCGCGGATGTCGTGCCCGGTGCAGCCTTGCGCGCATGGAACTGATTGGCCGCGCTGAAGACGTCAACAGGGCCCGCGACGCCGGACGCGAGGATTCCGTCATAGACCCAGATGCGGACGATGGCCATTGCGTGTCTGAAATTCCCTGAATAATGGCGATGCTGCCACTTCCGGCAGCACGAGTAAACCCCGATCATGGCCACATCCAATGACCTGAAAGCAGGAGCAGCACCATGCCAATGATCGATGCACTGTGGCCCGAAGACGCCTTGACGCCCGAGGCCGAAGCGCGCCTCGTCAAGGAACTGACTGACATCCTCATCAAGGCGGAAGGGTACGATCCCGCCAATCCGATCGCACAGCGAGTCACCGTGTTCCATCTTCATCGGCCTGCTGCGATCTACATCGGCGGCGAACGCACGAACACGATACGCTACCGGATCATTCCGTCTGCACCCGAAGGGCAATACACCGACGAATCGCGTCGCTCGCTCGTCAGAAACGTCACGGAAGCGGTGGCGCGCGCGGAGAACCGGCCGTCCGATGACGTCGCGTCGCGCGTCTGGGTCTTCCCGACCGAGATTCCGGATGGCGCCTGGGGGACGCGCGGCGCGATCTGGATGCTGCCCGATATTCATGCGCTGCTGGCGGGCGAGTCTGAGCGCGGCGCGGGCGTTGGACGCCTCGCGCGACGCCGCCTCGAAAAGGCGCGCATCACGCTCGAAGCAGCGCTCGATGCCGCTAGCGCAGGCATGACGAGCAAACCGTAACTGGAGCGCCCAGCATGAAATTCAACGACACAGCCCCCGTGCTGGCGCCCGCAGACGGTCCGCCGCTCTGGCTGGCGAGGCTCGCCGAAAGCGCGACGCTCGAAGCCACCGTCCTGAAGCGTCCGATCGAGGGACGAGCCGATATTCTCTCCGTGATCAAACACGCGGTTTCGCTCTACGAATTCCAGCATCACAGCTACAAGGGCGAGATCGGCAACGGTTTGTACATGGAATCCTATCGGTCGCAGATCCAGGGCGTGCCGATCGAAACGGTGGTCGTCGCGCATCTGAACGAACAGGGCGAGACGGATTCCGTGGTCATCAATCATCGCCCGCTCAACGCAGCGCTGCTGTTTTCGAAACGGATGTGGGAATGCGTCGATGAGCGCTTCCGCGATTGCTACCTGACGGGACCAGAAGCCGCAGCGCTGCATACGGCACCTGGTGTGGCCTCGCGCCAGCCTCCTTGTATTGAAGAGTTGCCGTAACGAACGATCTTTCGATCGAAGCAGTGAGGATTTTGCAATGACTGATGCACTTGATGGCGTACGCGAACACTATCGCGCGACCGGCCTGACCGGGCAGCTGAAGATCGCACTCACGGTCCCTGGGCCGGAGGATCAACCGCTCACACCACAGCAACTGGGCGCCCTCGACCACTTTCACCCGCGTGGGCTTGCTGCCACCGCCGATCTTGCCCAACTGGCCGGAATCTCTGCCGACATGTCGGTGCTGGGTGTTGCATGAAACGCTTTCTTCTTAATTTGACAACAGCCTCTGTGCTGGTCGCTTCTGCTGGAGTTTCCATGGCGCAAACCACTCCTATGCCAACCACTCCGATGCCAACCACGCCAACCACGAAGATATTGGCGATTGGTACCTTTCCGCCAGGCACGGACATGCAACTTGTCCAACACATTCTTCCGACCGAAGTTCGCGAGACAGCGCAGCTCTACCTCGAGGGCAAGATTGACCAGTGGTATTCGCTGCAAGACCGGGCTGGGGTGGCGTTCATCCTGAACGTTACGGACGTCAGTCAAGCGCATGAAATGCTTGAGGCACTTCCCTTGGGGAAAGCGCACTTAATGACATTCTCGCTGCTCCCAATCGGCCCACTGAAGCCGTTGAGTAAGCTTTTGAATCCGCCGTCTCCCCAGTAGAAAGCGCTAGAGCGTATTGGGTTGCTGCGCCGCCGGTTTTCCTGGAGAAACCGGCAACGCGGGCGGACTATCGCGCCGTTGTGGTTTAGTAACCTGGAAGTTACCGGATTATATCGGCGCGGACTGCTCATGGCGTCCTATGGCCCGTCACCATCTGCTGCGCGTGACGATTAAGGTGGGATCGATCGTAGCGCAATCGTTCTAACTCCTTGTCAGGATCAAACATGAAGCTCTATTACTCGCCGGGCGCATGCTCGCTTGCGTCACATATCGTCGCACGCGAAGCCGGTATCGCAATTGAACTCGAAAAAGTGGACATTTCGTCGAAGCGCACGCAAGGCGAAATCGACTTTTTCACAATCAATCCAAAGGGAAACGTGCCAGTGCTCGAGCTCGAGGACGGGAGTTTTCTTACGGAAGGTCATGCAATCATGCAGTTCCTCGCGGACTTGAAGCCAGAACGCAATCTCGTTCCTCGCAATGGGACGATGCCGCGGTACCGCCTGCAGGAATGGCTTGGTTTCATAAATTCTGATGTGCACACGAGTTACTCCCCGCTCTTCAATCCCGCGACGCCCGAACTGATCCGCAGCACAAAGCAAGAAGTACTCTTCAAATATTACGCATTACTGGAGCGAACCCTGACGCCCCAGCAATGGCTGATGGGAGCGCATTTCTCGGTAGCCGACGCCTATCTTTTCACGATAACAAATTGGGCAAGGCACGTTGGGCTGGATTTATCGCAGCTGCCCGCTATCACTGCGTTTCAGCAACGCGTGGCTGGTCGCCCGCAAGTCCGGGAAGCACTTTTGGTGGAAGGTTTGCTGCGGGACTGATCAGGTAAGAGCCCTCGCGGCGACTGTTCGCCACGCGAGGTGCCACGTACCGAAATCAATTCGGAGTTCAAGGGTAGTCAGCGTTAGGTAGCAAGCAGCAACGACAAACTTCTGAGCTTGGAATCTACCTGGAAACAGCGGCACTAAGGAGGCAGATATGATTGAGCCGATCGACAGCCTGGAGATTACGGTCATAGTCGATAACGTTACCGATAACCTTTCATCAAATCCAAAGTATGTGGAAACAGAGGTTGCCGGGGCCTGGCAGCGCGGGATGAAATGGCTTGGTGGAAAATGTCTTTGTTGCGCCGCTCACGGCTTGTCTTGCCTGATTACAGCCCGAATTGGCGACACGTCGCACTCACTTCTGTTTGATACGGGGCCTGACGAGTGGGTATTCGAACGTAACATCGTCAGGCTCGTCCTCGACCTCGGCAAGGTCGGCGCGACGGTGCTTTCACATGGACATTGGGATCATGCAGCAGCGATGCCAAGGGCACTGCAGATGATAACTTTGGCAAACGGTGGAAAGCTTGTCCCAACCTATATGCATCCAGAAATGTTCGCATCGCGAGCGGTCAAGAATCCGCAGGGCCGCATGATGCCGATGGAGGATATTCCAAGCCAGCAGGTGCTTGCCGGTAACGGTGCAGAACTAGATTCCTTGACTGAATTGATTGGGATGCGATTGAGTCAGGTTTTTCTACGCAGCAATCTTCGCTTCGTCGCACCATGTGTTGACGGCCTGTTGGGCGATGCGGAAGCTGCGTTGCAATGACGCT
>NZ_WOEZ01000208.1 GCF_013177735.1 Paraburkholderia elongata
GAGTCGGTCCCACCCCTTCCCATCCCGAACAGGACCGTGAAACGACTCCACGCCGATGATAGTGCGGATTCCCGTGTGAAAGTAGGTAATCGTCAGGCTCCCCAGCAGCAACAGAAACCCCACCCCGCAAAGGTGGGGTTTCTGCGTTTACGGCGCAGAAACGCGCATCTGGAAGCATCGCCGCCGTGAGACTTTGCCCGACGCGCTCCGGTTCTTCCGGTCTCACTCCTTCCCGATCCGCAGCGCGTTCGCGTAACCCGTCAGTTCTTGCCCATATCCGCGGCATGCATGCACGGGCTCTCTGCCCTTATCCTTCCCAGAACACGCTAGCTCTGGCTTTGTTCGCTTAACTGCAGCGCCAACGGACAACCGCTCCTGCAGGCGAAAACCTGCAACCAAAACAGCTTTACCACCCCTCTTCATTTCCTTTCTGCACGCGTTTCGTCGCATCGGCTTGCCTTAACATTCGCCTCAGAATACTGTATAAATATACAGTAAAAACTCGTCGCCCCATGCTTGCTGCCCGATGCCGGGCAGGGCGGAGTATTCCCTATTGAACGAGCGTGTCTATGGCAGCAGCGATTCATCTGGCGACGACAGCGCTGTCGTCGCAATTGCGGCGTCAGGTGTGGCAGGGCAATGAGCTTGCCGAGGCGGACTCGCGGGTGATTTCCAGCGGCTATGCCGCGCTGGATCAACTGCTACCTGGACAGGGCTGGTCGGCCGGCGGCCTGACGGAGTTATTGATTGAACACGGAGGAGTCGGCGAGCTGCGTTTGCTGGCCCACGCGCTTCGGCATCTTACGGCACAAGTCGAACGGCACGTCATGCTCGTGGCGCCCCCTTACCAGCCCTGTGCTTCGGCACTGAGGGCTTGGGGTATCGATGTCGAGCGCGTCTTATGGGTGCGCTCGAGTGAAGACCAGGCCCTGTGGGCCGCTGCTCAGGCATTGAAGCAGGATGGCATGGGTGCCGTGCTGGTATGGCTGCCGAATGCGCGCGCCGATAAGGTTCGGCGTCTGCAGGTGGCGGCTCAGGAGTCGGCCGCGCTGGCATTTTTGATCCGGCCTGTCGAGGCAGCCACGCAATCTTCGCCGGCACCGTTGCGAATGATCTGCGAGCCGCTCTTGCCGGTTAATGCGCAGACGATTAACCGTCGTCAATGGTTGCAGGAGATTGGTATCTCGATCGACATCTTCAAGCGCCGCGGTCCGCCGCTAGCGGAGCCTTTGCGTCTCATTTTGCCGTTACAAAGCGTCGCGTTGCCGGAAAGCGGAGTCGGCAGCAATCAAGGACGAGAGATTAAACATGTTGTGGATCGCAGTCACATTGCCACTCTTGTCGCTGGAAGCCGTGAAGCCTCTCGAGTCGCTCCCGGATGGTTCGCCCGCGAAGCCGAATCTGCGTGAGCCCGGCGACGAGGCAAGCCAACCTCCCGGCGCCGAAGACGTCGCCGAGGTGCGCTGCTATGCGCTGGCCGATCACGCGCACATCCTGATGCCGGATTTCGACGCATTGCGTGCTGGGGTGCATGCGGGTCATTCGCGCTCATACGCATTGGCTTTGGCTCCCGGTCTCAAGATGCTTGCCGCAGACACAGCCCGAGAAACCCAGGCGTTCGAAGCGATGGCGCTCGCTTTGCTGACGTACACACCGAAGGTGTCGCTCGCGCACGCGCACACCTTGTTGCTGGAAGTCGGCTCCGGTTTGCGTTTGTTTGGCGGCTTGCGCGCGTTGTTGTCACGGGTATCCGCGACGGTGGCTGAATTCGGCTATACGGCGCGCATCGCGTGCGCACCGACAGCATGGGGCGCGTGGCTGTTGGCGCAGGCGCATGCTGATCGGCAGGGGCATCGTTGGCATGTGATAAAGGAAACGTCGCTTGCGAGGGTCCTCGACCGCATATCTGTGTTGTTGCTGCCGGTTGCGCAGGCGCATCGCGATGCGCTTACGCATCTCGGTTGCACGACGCTGGCCGATTTGCGTCAGTTGCCAAGGTCGGGTGTCGTGCGGCGTTTCGGCAGTGGCATTCTGGATCTGCTGGCACAAGCATATGGCACGCGTCCGGATCCGCGCGAATCGTTTCGTGCGCCGGCATCGTTTCATGCGCAGTTGGAGTTGCCGTCGCGGGTCGATAACGCCGATGCACTACTGTTCGCCGCGCGTCGGCTGATTGTGCAACTGGCCGGATGGTTGAGCGCGCATCATGCAGCGCTCAGTGGTTATACGTTGTTGCTCGAACATGAATTGGCATCCCGTCATGCGCCGAAGACGTCGAGTCTGAAAGTCGCATGGGCCATACCGTCGCGCGATGCCGAGCATCTGATCTGGCTGTTGCGTGAGAAGTTGAATCAGACGGTTCTGGTGGCCCCCGTGATCGAGTTGAAGCTGGTTGCGGATCAGATCGGCGAGTATGCAGGGCGGTCGGAGACCTTGTTCCCAATGCCCGAATCAGACGGCGATTCGATTGCACGTCTGCTTGAACGCTTGAGCGCGCGTTTGGGGCCGGAGAACGTGTTGCAGATGTCGGTGCAGGACGATCATCGGCCTGAGCGGGCAATGCGCGTCGAGGCCTACCAGGCGCAAGCGTTTTCGCGCAAGAAGCGTTCGTCTGCGAAAGCTAAGACAAAAATCAAAGCGGATAAAACCTGGCTGACCGATGAGTTGCAGCACGCGGCATTGGAGAGTGTGCGCGTAGACGGCGATGCGGCGACACAGGTAGAACAAGTAGAACAGGTAGAGGCAGAACGCGCAGCACACCCACTGCACCTATCACAACAGTCTGACAAAACGAGCGACGCTAAAAGTAGCCGTCTATTCGTCACACAACCGGCCGATGCCCAAGCATCACTCGATCTGCCCGACAGTGCATTGCCATCGCAGCCTCGCCCCGTCTGGATGCTCGACAAGCCGCTGCGCCTGATGATGCGCGAGCAGCGACCAATCTATCGTCGGCCGCTGAAAATGCTCACGCGTACCGAACGGATTGAAGCAGGGTGGTGGGACGGCAACCGTGTCGAGCGGGATTACTACGTTGCGGCAGATGATCGTGGCCATATGTTCTGGGTGTACCGGGAACGTCTTAGCGGCGAGTGGTATTTGCAGGGTTTGTTCGGCTGAGCATCATGGAAAATTCCCGGCCCTCATTCTTGTTCGAGCAGGCGCTTGCGGCCCAACTGCCGCCGTATGCGGAACTGCATTGCCTGACTAATTTCTCGTTTCTGCGCGGTGCGTCGCATCCGCATGAACTGGTCGAGCAGGCGATGTCGCGCGGCTATAGCGCGCTCGCGATCACCGATGAATGCTCGCTAGCGGGTGTCGTGCGCGCGCATACGGCGGTGAGAGAAATCAAACAGGAGCGGGACCGCCAACAGAAGGAGCGCGAAGACAAGGCGAAAGCCGCCCAAGCAGGAACGTCTCTAGAAGAAGCAACAAAGTCGACGGCCGCAAATCCAGCGGGCTCGCAACAGGAATCCTCACAACAGGAAGCCTGGCAACAAGAAGCCTCGCAACAAGAAGCCTCGCAACAAGAAGCCTCAGAGCAAGAAACCTCAGAGCAAGAGGCGCTAAAACCAATCCCTCACCTCATCATCGGCAGCGAATTGAATCTGACGGACGATGCAGGCGAACCGTTTTGCACACTGGTTGCGCTCGCAACCAACCGCAATGGCTACGGCAATCTTTCCGAACTGATCACGCTCGCCCGCTCGCGTGCCGACAAGGGCAGCTATCGCCTCAGTCCGTCCGATTTCACCGATGCGTTGCCGCATCTCGAACATCTCAAGACCTTACCCGATTGCGTCCTGATCCTCGTGCCGCAACGCACGGCGACGCTCACACACACGCTGCGCTGCGCGCATTGGCTTGCCTCATTGGCTCCGCAACGCTCATGGATCGCACTCGAACTCTGGCAAACCGGCAGCGACGATCTTCAGATTGACGCGTTGCGGATGATTTCAAAAGCGAGCGGTTTGCCTCTGGTGGCGGCAGGTGGCGTCCTGATGCATGCGCGATCGCGCAAGCCATTGCAGGACACCCTGACCGCGATCGGTCTCGTCACGCCGCTATCGGCATGCGGCCACGCGCTCGAGGCCAATGCCGAACGGCATATGCGCACGCGTGTGTGGCTCGGCAAACTGTATCCGCGCGACACGCTTGAAGAAACGCTGCGCATCGCCGCCCTATGCCGCTTCTCGCTCGACGAACTCAAGTACGAGTATCCGGAAGAACTGGTGCCCGCCGGCGAATCGCCGTCGAGTTATCTGCGCAAGCTGGTTATGTCCGGCGCAGTGGAGCGCTGGCCGAATGGCATGGATCTGAAGCGAATCGGTCAGATCGAGAAAGAGCTGCTGCTGATCGCCGAGCTGAAATACGAAAAGTACTTCTTGACGGTGCACGATATCGTGAGCTTCGCACGCTCCAGAAACATTCTGTGCCAAGGCCGCGGCTCGGCGGCAAATTCGATCGTGTGCTACTGCCTGCATGTGACGGAGATCGATCCGGTCCACATGAACATGCTGATCGAACGGTTCATCTCGCGCGCGCGTAACGAACCGCCTGATATCGACGTCGATTTCGAGCATCAGCGCCGGGAAGAGGTGATTCAATATATCTATGGGAAGTACGGCCGTCATCGCGCGGCGCTCACTGCATCGCTGATCACGTATCACGCACGCAGTGCGGTGAAGGACGTCGGCAAGGCGTTGGGACTCGAAGCGTCGCTGATTGAGCGGATCAGTAAATCGCAGCAATGGTGGGACGGCACGGATGCGGTCGCCAAATATCTGGCCGAAGCGGGCTTCGCTGCCAGCTCGCACATCACGCAGGATCTGATTCGCCTCACCAAAGAGTTACGCAACTTTCCGCGTCATCTGTCGCAACACGTCGGCGGCTTTGTGATCGCGAAAGACAAGCTGTCGCGACTCGTGCCGATTGAGAACGCGACGATGAAAGACCGTAGCGTAATCGAGTGGGACAAGGACGATATTGATGCGCTCAAGCTATTGAAAGTCGACGTGCTGGCGCTCGGCATGTTGTCGGCTATCCGGCGCGCGCTGGAGTTCGTCGCATTGCGGCGCGGCTTTCCGACATTCAGGGTGCAGGATATTCCGCGCGAGGATCGAGCTGTCTACGAAATGTGCGGCCATGCCGACACGATCGGTGTATTCCAGATCGAATCGCGTGCGCAGCAAAGCATGTTGCCGCGGCTGAAACCGAACAAGTACTACGATCTCGTGATCGAAGTCGCGATCGTGCGGCCCGGGCCGATTCAGGGCGGCATGGTGCATCCGTATCTGCGCCGCAAGCAAGGTCTGGAGACGGTGGACTACGCGAAGGATGAGTTGCGGCCTGTGCTGGAGCGCACGCTCGGTGTGCCGATTTTCCAGGAGCAGGTGATGCACCTTGCGATGGTTGCGGCGAAATACACCGGTGAGCAGGCCGATCAATTGAGGCGCGCGATGGCCGCGTGGCGGCGTAGCGGCAATCTGGCGAAGTATCAGCAGGATCTGACCGACCGCATGTCCGCGCGCGGCTACGAAAAGGAGTTTATCGAGCGCATCTGCAAACAGATCGAAGGCTTCGGCGAATATGGCTTTCCTGAAAGCCATGCGGCAAGCTTTGCATTGCTCGTTTATCTCAGCGCATGGTTGAAACGGTATGAGCCGGCCGCTTTTCTGGCGGGGTTGCTGAACAGTCAGCCGTTGGGGTTTTATTCGCCGTCGCAACTCGTGCAGGATGCCCGGCGTCACGGCGTCCAGGTATTGCCTCCCGACGTGACCTTGAGCGATTGGGAGTCGACCTTCGAAAGACGCGGTCATGAAGGGCAGCGGATTTCATCGAGCGAGACCTGTTTGCATCGTCAGCAGGGCGTATTATCCGCGCAGCAATTACGCGATCTGTCGTTGCGGCACCTCACGGTGGCCCGGACGATCCGGCGCGCGGCAAGACGGCTGACCGCACGCGTATTCCAATCGTCGAAAACCTATGGTGCACGTGGTCCGGCAGTACGCATCGGCATGCATCTGATCAAAGGTCTTTCACAGGTGGCTGCCGAACGCATCATGGCGGCTCGTAGCGACGCGCAGTTTGCCGACGTCGACGATCTGACGCGTCGCGCAGCATTGACGCGGCGCGATCTTGAAGCGCTCGCCGCTGCGAACGCGCTGGTCAGCATCGCGGGTCATCGGCGTGAAGCGTGGTGGGCGGTGACCGCGCAGCACGCGGTGCCCAAGCTGCTGCGCGATGCACCGATCGCCGAAGCGCCGTTGGCATTGCCGCAGGCAGCCGAAAGTCGCGAGATCGTCGACGATTACGCGAGCATCGGCCTCACGCTCAATCGTCATCCGCTCGCGCTATTGCGCGAGCGTCTTGCCCGGCAGCGTTTTCGCACAGCGGCCGAACTCGCCGCGTGTCAGCACGGCACGCTGGCGCGCGCCTGCGGCATCGTCACCGTGCGGCAGCGGCCGGGCACGGCAAACGGCACCGTGTTCGTTTCCATCGAAGATGAAACCGGTTCGATCAACGTGATCGTCTGGCCATCGTTGGTGGAAAAGCAGCGCAAGGTGCTGCTGGGTTCATCGTTGCTGGCGGTGTATGGCGTCTTGCAGCGTGATGACGGCGTTTCTACCGGCGGTGACAGCGCCGGCAACGGGGTGAACGCAAATAAAGCGGGCAAGGCGAAACAGAAACAGAAGGGCGAGGTGATCCATCTCGTCGCGCATCGACTCGAAGATCACAGCGAATGGCTCGGCGAACTGGCCACGGCGAGCCGCGATTTTCATTGATGCCGACCTGCCGTGGCCAAGCTTGCAGGCCCGACCCCAGGCTGGCGTGTCGCCGGGCCGTGGAAACGCGGGCAGCACCTGCCGTGGTTAAGCTCGTTGCCGGACACTACGCCGCTGTCTCGCCCCGCCATGGAAATTCGGCAAGCACTTGCCGGATCGCAACGTCGAACGGCGTGCGGCGACCGATGCCGAGCGCCTCGAGCCGGTCCGACGCCAGATGACAATTATGCGGACGCGGCGTCGCGTCGGTGGGCGTGTGTTGCGGCGTTACTTGCGCCTCGAGTTGCAGCGCAACGGCCAGCCGCACGGCGATTTCATACTTGTTCATCGGCTCGTCGCCCGACCATTGCACGATGCCGCGGATCGTATCGCCACGTGCGTGCCGTTCGAGCATCTGCCGGATCACGAACGCGACGTCCGGCGTAAAGGTCGGGTAGCGAATTGCCCAGGCATCCATGACGGCGGCCTTGCCCTCGCGTGATGCCGACGCGGCAATCGCCGGCACGAGACTCGTCACCGCCGATTCTGCCCAATCGACGATCGGCCCATACAGCAGCGGCAAACGCAGCACGCAGCCGAGATCGGTGGATTCTGTTAGCGCTCGCTCGCCTTCGAGTTTGCTGCGCCCATAGGCATTGAGCGGTGCGGGCGCGGAATCGTGCTGATAGGGTGGGTGGGCGCCGTCGAACACGTAATCGGTTGAGATCGAGAGCGTCCATGCGCCGCGCCGCTTTGCCGCCGCGGCCAAGGTGCGCACCGCATCGACGTTCAACGCCCGGGCAAGCGCCGGATCGTGCTCGCAGACATCCGGCCGGCGTTCCGCAGCGGCAATCACGAGCGCGTCCGGCGCTTCGCGCTCGACAAACTGCTCGACCGCCCGTGCATCGCGAATATCCAGCGCAACGGTGTTCGGACCCGGCCGGCTGAACGCCGTGGCGACAACTTGCCAACCGGCTTGTTGTGCCAGTTCGTCGACGAGAGCCCGGCCGAGCAGCCCGGAAGCACCAGTGACGGCAACTTTGAACATGACGGTCGCTCGTTTAGCGGGTCGAGCCGCTGGTCACGCTGGTCACGCTGGTAACCGTGTAACCGGCCTCGTCGATTGCGGCTTTTAGCGTGTCAGTCGGCTGCGCCGATTCGACCGCCACGCGACCGGACGCCAGATCGATCTGGACCTGAGCGGCTTCATCGTGTTCATGGATCGCATTCGTAACCGCCGCCACGCAATGCTGGCAGCTCATACCTTCTACCTGGAATTCGATTGTCATCGGAATTGCCTCGGAAAAATGAATGTTGCGATGATTGAATTATGCCTGCCGATGCGCAGTCGAGTAGCTGACCTTCCCACTATGGGAAGGTGTACGATCGACGCACACACTGGGGAAACAGTCATGAATATCGGTGAAGCGGCCCGCGCGTCGGGCGTCACGGCGAAGATGATTCGCTACTACGAAAGCGTGGACTTGCTGGCGGCGAAGGCACGCACGAGCGCTGGTTACCGAGTATACGGGCCGCAAGAGGTTCATTCGCTGCGTTTCATCCGGCAGGCGCGCCGTCTCGGTTTTCTGGTCGAGGACATCCGCCGGTTGCTGGCGCTGTGGCATGACCGGTCGCGCGCCAGCGCCGAGGTGAAGACGATTGCGCTGGAGCACGTCGCGGAGCTCGATCGCCGCATTGCCGAGCTGACCGACATGCGCGACACATTGGCGCATCTGGCGGACCATTGCCACGGCGACGAGCGCCCGGATTGCCCGATTATCGAGCGGCTAGCCGACACCGATCTGGTGTCGGGGAAGGGATGTCATCCGATTTGAAGGCGTCGGGTGCAACCTGTCGTAGGATTTGTCGCAACCGAACGTCAAAAAGCACCATAATGATGCAAAATAATTTGGGGTAATATCGATCGTCCCGAAAAAGTCATCTTGAATTTAGATAAATCAATGACTTAAGTGCACCACGGGCGTGCACCATTCCAAAACGGAATGCACGTCATGCGGGCATTTCACTAGCAAGGTTGCACCATAGGGTTATAATAAGGGTTAACCCTTTTACGGGAAATCCCTGATGCAAAACTCACCGGGGATTCAATCTGATCCTTGGAGAACATCATGTTTGCATACGTACTTGAAAAGCTGAGCACCTGGTTTGAAACTGCAGAACGCAGCCGTCGTGAAGCCTATCTGGCGTCGTCGTCGGATATCGTTCAGCTCGAACAGCGCATCCGCTCGCTCGAAACCAACGGCTACTCGCTGTAAGTTTCAACTGCATCAAGTTTGACCCGGCAGCGCGCGTGCGCGGCCATTGCAGTAAAGTGTTGAGCCCCGTATAGACGGGGCTTTGTCACATCTGGGCCGCGAGAATTTCACGGCAGGTAGCGCTTCAAAGCGACTCATGGCCAGACTCATGGCCAATAACGACTAGCCTGACGGGCGCAGCAGCGGTAAGGTAAAGCGTTTTCTGCGCTATCCGGCATTCTCAAACTCAACCGGTCCGCCCATGCTCTCTGTCCGCTTGCTCCAATCCGTCCCGGCCATGGCCGTCGCAGTCTCGCTGACAACGGTTTTCGCAGTACCGGCAACTTTCGCCGCGTCGGACAACAACACCCGCAAACCCGTGATACTCGACTCGCAGAGCGGTATTAGCGACGGCCAAAGCGGCACCGTGTTGCAGACCGCGCCGCTCTCGCGGCAGCCGATCGTAGGGGCGCAGCCCATTGCCACGCCCACGGAGTTGGCGCCGAATTCGTCGATACCGATCGTTGTCGCGCCCTACATCCCGGTGCCGGTCGGCGGCGGCACGCCGTCTCCACAACCGCAGCCGCAACCTCGTCCCGTGCTTCGTGCGCAATAAGCGTCTCCGGCGCGATATCTCCTAGTCGTTTCTTTTCCATCCGTTGACGCTTCGAGCATTGGCGCCTCCGTCGTGCCGCCGCATGTGCACGTACGCCTTCGGCTAATGCGCGAGGCACCGCATACGCCATTCGGGTTTCGGCGCATGGCGTGTGCGAAACCGTCCGACGACAATCGTTGCGCGCGCTCGCCACGCTGTGGGCCGTGCACAGTGTGCAGCGCCATCGCATCGAATGAAAACAGAACAAGGAGACATCAAATGCCTACTCACTGGATGCGGCGTACCGCCGGCACCTGCGCCACGTTGATCGCGCTGATCGTACCCGCGGCGCTGCCCGGTGTCGCGCTTGCCAAAGACACACCGGAAAAGCCCACGTTGACGATGGCCGTCGGCGGTTTGCCGGGCCTTTACTATTTGCCGGTACTCGCCGCACAGCAGTTGGGCTACTTCAAGGACGAAGGGCTCGACGTAACGCTCGAAGATTTCGCGGGCGGGTCGAAGGCGTTGGAAGCGGTCGTGGGGGGCAGCGCCGACGTGGGAGCCGGCGCATTCGAGCACACGCTGTTCATGCAGGCAAAGGGGCAACACTACCGCGCGTTCGTGCTGATGGGCCGCGCGCCGCAGATCGTCGTCGCGGTGCTGAAATCGAAGGCGGATCAAATCAAGACATTGGCGGACTTCAAGGGGGCCAAAGTTGGCGTGAGCGCGCCAGGTTCGTCGACGGATCTGGTACTCACCGTGGCTTTGCGCAAGGCCGGCGTACAGCGCAACGAGATTTCGGCGATCGGTGTGGGCAGCGGTGCCACGGTACTGGCCGCGGTGAGCGGCGGTCAGATCGACGCGCTGTCCAATGTCGATCCGATGATGACCAAACTGACGCGTAGTGGCGCGATCAAAGTGCTGGTCGATACGCGCACGGTGAAGGGCACGCAGGAGGTATTCGGCGGGACGATGCCGGCGGCGACACTCTATGCATCGGAGACTTTCATCCAGAAGTATCCGAAGACGACGCAGGCGCTCGCCAATGCGATCGTGCGCGCGGACCACTGGCTGCAGACCGCGAGCGATGCCGACTTGCTGAAGATGGTGCCGCCGGCCTATTTGCTCAACGACTCGGCACTCTATGTGGATGCCTTCCACAACGTGCGCGACGCGTATTCGCCGGATGGCTTGATGCCCGCGGATGGTCCGGCGACTTCATTACGCGCCTTGTCGTCGTTCGATAGCCGCCTCGATCCGAAAAAGATCGATCTGAACGCAACCTATACCAACGACTTCGCCCGCAAGGCAGCGGCGCAACTCAAGTAAGCGGTCTGGTGGCGGATGATTTACCCGGTCGCGCGCGTGTGCGACCGGGGACGCTGCCCGACCGCCACGATACAAGTTCGCGCGGAGCCTGCAACGAGGCTCAATCGCCGCGATATTCGACCTTGAACTGCGCGGCCTTGTCCTCGCCGAGCGTTTGGACCAGCCAGGGCATCTGGTCTTTCAGCGTCTTTGCCAGCGTGTACGGCGGATTCAGGATGAACATGCCGCTGCCGAACAACCCGAAGCCGTCGGTCGGCGGATTGCTGACGGTCAGGCTCACATGCAGCCAGTTGCGCTCTTGCAGCTTCTTCAGCTGATCGGGAAAGCGCTGCGATTCAAGGCGTTTTACCTGCGGATACCAGACCGCGTAGGTGCCGGTCGGAAAGCGCTTCAGGCTTTCTTCGACGCAGCGCAGCGTGCGCGTGTAGTCGCGCTTGTCTTCGTACGACGGATCGACCAGCACCAACGCGCGGCGCGGCGCCGGCGGCAGCAACGCGAGGATGCCGTCGAAGCCGTCGCCCGCATAAAGCATCGCGCGGCGGCCTGCGTCGCGGAAGTTATGGCGCAGCACGTCGATTTCAGTGGTGTGCAGCTCGAACAGGCGCATGCGGTCCTGCTCGCGCATCTGCCGCCATGCGATATACGGCGAACCCGGGTAGAAGCGCAACTGGCCGTCCGGATTCAGCGCGCTCACTTCGTCGACGTAGTCCGCGAAGATCGACGGCAGGTCGTTACGCTCCCATAGTTTGGCGATGCCGGTCTGGAACTCGCCGGTTTTGGTCGCGTAGCCTTCCTTCAGCGAATAGACGCCGGCGCCCGCGTGCGTGTCGATATACCAGTAGGCTTTGTCCTTCTGGCCGAGGTAGCGCAGTAGCTGCAACACGACGGCGTGTTTCAGAACGTCGGCGTGATTGCCTGCATGAAAGGCGTGGCGGTAGCTGAGCATGATGAGGAGACGCTGAAAGAGGGCGTGCCGGTCCAGGGCGGATTCGGCGATGTGAGTGCAATGCGGCAGCACAACTGAAGTGCAGCGCGGTCGCGTATTGTACGCGACGCCGCGTTGCACCCCGTAGTGCGTTACGCGTGACAGGGCCCTGATGGTGCGCGGGCCATGCTCCGCGGTCCCGGGTTCTGGCGCGCGGCCGCTCAGTCGTAGGCGTCGCCGATGATCTCCTCGATCCGCTGCTTGATCTCCGGCGTGATCCGCTCGGCCACCTCGGCGGATTTCATGTTCTCACCGATCTGTTCGACGCGCGACGCGCCGGTGATGACCGTGCTCACATGGGGATTCTTCAGAATCCACCCAATCGCCAACTGGCCGACCGTGCAGTCCAACTCGTCGGCCACTTCGCCCAGCTTGCCGACCACGTTGTTCTTGCCGGCATCGGTGAGCTGCTTGCGCAGCCAGTCGTAACCTTGCAACTGCGCGCGGCTATCGGCAGGTACGCCGTCGCGGTACTTGCCGGTGAGCAGGCCGGACGCGAGCGGACTCCAGGTGGTGAGCCCAAGGCCGATGTCCTCGTAAAGCCGCTTGTATTCCTGCTCGACGCGCTTGCGGTGGAACAGGTTGTACTGCGGCTGCTCCATGACCGGTTTGTGCAGATGATGCCGCTCAGCGATCTCGTAAGCAGCGCGGATTTCGTCGGCGCTCCATTCAGACGTGCCCCAGTACAGTGCCTTGCCGCGCGTGATCATGTCGCTCATGGCCCAGACGGTTTCTTCGACCGGCGTGTTCGGGTCAGGACGATGACAGAACACCAGATCGACATAATCGAGCTGTAAGCGTTTTAGCGACGTGTCGATCGCGTTCAGCAAATATTTGCGGTTCAGCGTGTGGTACTGGTTCGGTGCTTCGTTGAGTCCCCAGAAAAATTTCGTCGACACCACATAGCTCACGCGCGGCCACGCCAGTTCCTTGAGCGCCTGGCCCATGATCTCTTCGGATTGGCCGGCGGCGTACACCTCCGCGTTGTCGAAGAAGTTGACTCCCGCGTCGCGTGCGGCCGCAAGCGACTCGCGCGCCGCACGATGATCCACCTGATTGCCGTACGTGACCCATGAGCCGATGGACAGTTCGCTGACTTGCAGGCCGGAGCGGCCCAGACGTCGATAATTCATGCATTCCTCCTTGGTAGTGATGCCGCTGGAATCCCGCTGAAACGTCTAGTTTAAAGAGATAAGACTCGATGTGCGTTTTACGGATGTAGTTCACGCGGTTCATGCACAATAGCAGCGTTGGCCGCAGTGCAACATTCGGCCGAACGGCCTATGCCGTTTGGCTGACTTCACGCCGCCTGCGGCCCGTGGTCTCATTGCTCATCAACTGCATGGAGGTTCTGGATGTCGTCACTGAACACGAATCTGAATGGCAAGGTCGCAGTGGTTACCGGTGCCGCGAGCGGCATCGGCAAGCAAATTGCGCTCACGCTTTCCGCCGCGGGCGCCGCGGTCGCGATCGCCGACCTGAACCAGGACGGCGCGAACGCTGTCGCTGAAGAAATCAAAAGTGCCGGCGGAAAGGCAATCGGCGTGGCGATGGACGTCACGAACGAAGACGCCGTCAACCAGGGTATCGACAAAGTCGCGGCCGAACTCGGCTCGATCGACATTCTGATTTCCAACGCCGGCATCCAGATCGTCAATCCGATCGAAAACTACTCGTTTTCCGACTGGAAGAAGATGCAGGCAATCCACGTGGACGGCGCCTTCCTCACCACCAAGGCCGCGCTCAAGCACATGTACAAAGACGATCGCGGTGGCATCGTGATCTACATGGGCTCGGTCCATTCGCACGAAGCGTCGCCGCTAAAGTCCGCCTACGTGACGGCCAAGCATGCGCTGCTGGGGCTCTCGCGCGTACTGGCCAAGGAAGGCGCGAAACACAATGTGCGCTCGCATGTCGTGTGTCCGGGTTTCGTACGTACGCCGCTTGTCGACAAGCAGATTCCCGAGCAGGCCAAGGAGCTCGGCATCAGCGAAGAAGACGTGATCAAGCGCGTGATGCTGGGCGGCACGGTCGACGGCATCTTCACCACGGTGGAAGACGTTGCGCAGACGGTGCTGTTCCTGTCAACTTTCCCGACTGCGGCGCTGACCGGCCAGTCCTTTATTGTGAGCCACGGCTGGTATATGCAATAAGGAGGCGCCCATGGCGCAACGCAATCTCAAACGGGCGCGCGTCGGCGCGCCCGGCGGCGGGGAAGGCGCGGGCGCCGGTTCGGCGCCCGCCACGCATCCCGATCAGCCTCTCCAATTGCCCAACTACGAAACCGTCGCGTTGATGCTGCAAGGCGGCGGCGCGCTGGGCGCCTATCAGGCTGGCGTCTTTCAGGGGCTTTACGAAGCCGGCATCGAGCCGAACTGGCTCGCCGGCATTTCGATCGGCGCGCTGAATACGGCCATCATTGCCGGCAATCCGCCGGAGAAACGCGTCGAGCGGTTGCTGCAATTCTGGGAGACGATCTGCCAGCCGGCGTTCGGGCCGCCGTTGCCGGCCTTTATCGAGCACGCGCTGTTCAATTCCAGTGAAGCCGTTCGCAAGGCCTTCACGGCGACCCAGGCGATGGGCGCGATCGTAGAAGGGCAAAAGGGCTTTTTCGTGCCGCGTTTCCCACCGCCGCTGCCCACCGTCTCCGGACTGCCGCAAATGGCGAGCTACTACGACACCACGCCGCTCAAGGCCACGCTGGAAGCGCTCTGTGATTTCGACCGCATCAATTCCGGTGAGACGCGTGTGTCGGTGGGGGCGGTGAATTGCGGAACAGGCAATTTCGCCTACTTCGATAACACGCATACGAAACTGAGGCCTGAGCATTTCATGGCGTCAGGGGCGTTGCCGCCGGGTTTCGCGGCGGTCGAAATCGACGGCCAGTACTACTGGGACGGTGGTTTGATGTCGAACACGCCGCTCTATGAGGTGATTCAGACCACGCCGCGTCGCGATACGCTCGCGTTCCAGGTCGATCTATGGAGCGCGATCGGACCGGTGCCGGACAACATCACCGACGTTCAAGGGCGCGTGAAAGACATCCAGTATTCGAGCCGCACACGTCTCGTGACCGATATGCTGCAACGTTCGCAGCGTTTCCGGCATGTGCTGCGTGAGGTGCTCGATCGAGTGCCGTCTGACCAGCGCGACGATCCGTGGTGCAAGCTGGCGGATGAGCTATCGTGTTCGAAGCGCTACAACGTGATCCATCTCATCTATCGGCAGAAGGAATACGAAGGGCACTTCAAAGACTTCCAGTTCGGCCTTTCTACAATGCGTGAACATTGGAAAAGCGGCCTGGAAGATATCCGCCAATCGCTTGCTCAACCCGATTGGCTCGACATGCCTGATAACGACGCAGGGTTCGTTACGCACGATATCCATCGGGATGCGCGCGGAAACGGCCGTGGGTGACAGAAGTAGGTCACGTCAGCAGTTGACGGCGGTGGGGCGCGTCGGCAGGTGACAATCACACGTCCAGCAGCAGCCGGCCAATAAAAAACGGCGCCCGAAAGGGCGCCGTTTCTACAAGTAGCTCAAGCAGCAACAGCCAAGCAAAGCGCGCGCAATGAACGCCCGCGCTCCGAAATGCCTTACTTCAGCACGTGAGCAATCGCGCTAGCCACCACGTCGAGGTTGCGCGTATTCAGCGCAGCCACGCAGATGCGGCCCGTGCTCACAGCGTAGATGCCGAACTCTTCACGCAGACGGTCCACTTGCGGCGCCGTCAGACCCGAGTACGAGAACATGCCGCGTTGCGCGTTCACGAAGCTGAAATCGCGATCCACGCCGCTTGCCTTCAGACGTTCGACCAGACCGTTGCGCATTGCGCGGATGCGGTCGCGCATTTCGGCGAGTTCCGTTTCCCACGTGGTGCGCAGTTCAGCCGATGCGAGCACCGCCGCGACCACCGAGCCGCCGTGCGTGGGCGGGTTCGAGTAGTTCGTGCGGATCACGCGCTTCAGTTGCGACAGCACGCGAGCAGACTCTTCCTTGCTTGACGTGATGATCGACAGCGCGCCGACGCGCTCGCCGTACAGCGAGAATGACTTCGAGAACGACGACGACACGAACACGTTCAGTTCCGATGCCGCGAACAGACGGACTGCTGCAGCGTCGGATTCGATGTTGTCGCCGAAACCCTGGTAAGCGATGTCGAGGAACGGCACCAGATTGCGCGCCTTGACGACTTCGACGATCTGCTTCCATTGGTCGACAGTCAGGTCGACGCCGGTCGGGTTGTGGCAGCACGCGTGCAGCACGACAACCGTGCCGGCCGCATAGCTATTCAGCGCGTTCAGCATGCCCTCGAAGTTCACGCCGTGCGTGTGCGCGTCATAGTACGGATAGGACACGACTTCAAAGCCGGCGGCTTCGAACAGCGCGCGGTGGTTTTCCCAGCTCGGATCGCTGATCGCGACCTTGGTGTTCGGGTTCAGACGCTTCAGGAAATCGGCGCCGATTTTCAGCGCGCCCGTACCGCCCAGTGCTTGCGCCGTCACGACGCGGCCCGCGGCGATCAGCGGCGAGTCGTTGCCGAGCAGCAGCTTTTGCACAGCGGCGTCGTAGGCAGCGATGCCTTCGATCGGCAGATAGCCACGCGGCAGCGCGGCTTCGACGCGTGCCTTTTCCGCTTCGCGCACGGCGCGCAGCAGCGGAATCTTGCCCTCTTCATTGAAGTACACACCAACGCCAAGGTTGACCTTGGTGGCGCGCGCATCGGCGTTGAAGGCTTCGTTCAGGCCCAGAATCGGGTCGCGGGGAGCAAGTTCGACGGCGGAGAACAGAGACATGATGGGTGGGCAGCAGTAGTGAAAAGAGGGCGGCTTCGAGCGTGGGCGGCCCGGCCAAAGGTGTCTGACGGACGATTCAGACGGCGGGCGGGCATCGACGAGCGAGCGCAACTTGGCATTGTAGCGAATCCGCGGGCATTTTTCGGTCGACAAAGCCCGCTGATCTGAATTATTTGCTTGAAAAACAGGCACCAAGGCGCCATTTGCCTTTTCTCCGCAGCCGGCCTGTCCTCTACGCAGACCCGCTCGGCTCGGGTTCCCGCAACCCGTTAGAATAGTTCTTTGCCCAAGGCCCGGTGCCGCTCCCCATGTCCGAACACCATCTGACTGAAGCCGACGAGACGCTCGACGAGTCCAAATTCGTCGCGTTCGAAGGCTCGCCGTTCCAGCTTTACCAGCCGTATCCGCCCGCCGGCGACCAGCCGACCGCGATCGACACGCTCGTCGAAGGCATTGAGGACGGTTTGTCGTTCCAGACGCTGCTCGGCGTGACCGGCTCCGGCAAAACCTTCACGATGGCCAACACCATCGCACGGCTCGGCCGGCCGGCGATCGTGTTCGCGCCGAACAAGACGCTCGCCGCGCAGCTCTACTCGGAGTTCCGCGAGTTTTTTCCGCGCAATGCGGTCGAGTACTTCGTCTCGTACTACGACTACTACCAGCCGGAAGCGTACGTTCCGCAGCGCGACCTGTTCATCGAGAAAGATTCGTCGATCAACGAGCACATCGAGCAGATGCGGCTGTCGGCCACCAAGAGCCTGATGGAGCGGCGCGACGTGATCATCGTCGGCACGGTGTCGGCGATTTACGGTATCGGTAACCCGTCGGAATATCACAAGATGATTCTGACGCTGCGCACCGGTGACAAGCTCGGCCAGCGCGACATCATCGCCCGGCTGATCGCGATGCAGTACAACCGCAATGAATCCGACTTCCAGCGCGGTTCGTTCCGCGTGCGCGGCGACACGATCGATATTTTTCCGGCTGAGCACGCCGAAATGGCGGTGCGCATCGAGTTGTTCGACGACGAGGTCGAGACGCTGCAATTGTTCGATCCGCTCACCGGCCGCGTGCGGCAGAAGATTTCGCGCTTCACCGTGTACCCGTCGTCGCACTATGTGACGCCGCGCGACACCGTGGTGCGCGCGGTCGAAACGATCAAGACCGAACTGCGCGACCGGCTCGAGTTCTTCTACAGCAACGGCAAGCTCGTCGAAGCGCAGCGGCTCGAGCAGCGCACCCGCTTCGATCTGGAAATGCTGCAGGAGCTGGGCTTCTGCAAGGGCATCGAGAACTACTCGCGGCACTTCTCGGGCGCCGCGCCCGGCGAGCCGCCACCGACGCTGGTCGACTATTTGCCGTCCGACGCCCTGATGCTGCTTGACGAGTCACACGTGCTGATCGGCCAGCTGAACGGCATGTATAACGGCGACCGGGCACGTAAAGAGAATCTGGTCGACTATGGTTTTCGCTTGCCGTCGGCGCTCGATAATCGCCCGCTCAAGTTCAACGAGTTCGAGCGCAAGATGCGCCAGGTGGTGTTCGTGTCGGCCACGCCGGCGGATTACGAGAAGAAAACGGCGGGGCAAGTGGCCGAGCAGCTGGTGCGTCCAACCGGCCTCGTCGATCCGGAAATCGAGGTGCGCCCGGCGCGTACGCAGGTCGACGACGTGCTCGCCGAGATCAACGAGCGCGTCAAAGTGGGCGACCGCGTGCTGGTCACGGTGCTGACCAAGCGGATGGCCGAGCAGCTGACCGAATTTCTGGCCGACCATGGCGTCAAGGTGCGCTACCTGCACAGCGACATCGATACGGTGGAGCGGGTGGAAATCATCCGCGATCTGCGGCTGGGCACGTTCGACGTGCTGGTCGGGATCAACCTGCTGCGCGAGGGGCTGGATATCCCCGAAGTCTCGCTCGTCGCGATTCTCGACGCGGACAAGGAAGGCTTCCTGCGTGCCGAGCGCTCGCTGATCCAGACCATCGGCCGGGCGGCGCGTAACGTGAACGGCAAGGCGATTCTCTACGCGGACAGGGTGACCGACTCGATGCGCCGCGCCATCGACGAAACCGAGCGGCGGCGCGCCAAGCAGATCGCCTACAACCTGGAGCACGGCATTACCCCGCGCGGCGTGGTCAAGCGGATTCGCGACATCATCGACGGGGTGTACAACGTCGACGACGCCCGCGCCGAACTGAAGGAACAGCAGACTCGGGCGAAATTCGAGGACATGTCCGAGAAGCAGCTCGCCAAGGAGCTCAAGCGTCTCGAAAAGCAGATGATGGAGCACGCCAAGAATCTCGAGTTCGAAAAGGCCGCACAAACCCGCGACCAGCTGGCGCTGCTGCGGCAGCGCGTGTTCGGCGCGAACGTCGGCGATCACGTGCCCGGCGTCTAATCGACCCTTCCTTACGTTCAGGGCGCGGCAATGTGCCGCGCCTTGTCTCTCCTCGCCTTACAACCCGCCAACACCTACGCCCGCGCTTTCCTTAAGACCGCCTTAAGACCCTGTTCCCATAAGGCTTTGCGTGCGTCCTCGTTTGTTCTCCTTGTCGATCAATGATAAACTCGACCAATATTGAGAATGGTTCGCATTAACTTTCGTAATGCAGTTTACAGTTCGCTGCGTTTGCTAACAGAGCCCGCAGGCATGGCCACATCGAAGCAAACGCAGCGCACCGTTCCAATGGATTCGATTCCAGTCTGATAAAAACAAGGAGTTTCAATGCGGATTTCTTCATTCGTGCGCGGTGGCGCAGCAGCGGTGGCCGCAGTAGCGGCGCTTTCCGCAACGGCAGCGGAATACCCGATCGGCAAGCAGCAGATCCAGGGCGGCATGGAAATCGGCGCGGTCTATCTGCAGCCGATCACGATGGAACCCGAAGGCATGATGCGCAAGGCATCGGATTCGGATATCCACCTGGAAGCCGACATCCACGCGGTCAAGAACAATCCGACGGGTTTCGCCGAAGGCGACTGGATGCCGTATCTGCAAGTTCGTTATGAATTGACGAAAGCCGGTTCGAATCAGACTCAGAAGGGCGACATGATGGCGATGGTCGCCAACGACGGTCCGCACTACGGCGACAACGTCAAGCTGCAAGGCCCGGGCAAGTACCACCTGAAGATGATCGTTGAAGCGCCGATGCAAACCGGCCATATGGCTTTCGGCCGCCACGTCGACAAGGAAACCGGCGTGGGCGCGTGGTTCAAGCCGATCACGCTCGAATACGACTTCACGTTCGCGGGCATCGGCAAGAAGGGCGGTTACTGATCGCCGCAGACGCGGATCATCACGCGTGGTCACGCATCGTCTGCGTCGCCACGCGTGAGTGAATGAATGCAGCAGTCAATACAGCCGGCGTGCGGACCGCAAAATCCGCCACGCCGCGTTTTCCGGAAAGGCTAATGAGAATTAACCGAAAGATCGTGATCCTCGCCATGACCACGGTGCTGGCGGGCGCCGCGCACGCAGCGGATCTGCCCACCTTCAAGCTGGAAATGACCGACGGCAAGCTCAATCCCGCACGTATCGAAGTGCCGGCGGGGCAGCGCATCAAGATCGAAGTGCGCAACACCGGCAAGGGCGCAGCCGAGTTCGAAAGTGTGCAGCTACGTAAAGAGAAGGTGTTGGCGCCTGGCGCGGATTCGTTTGTCGTGATCGCTCCGCTGGAGCCGGGCGAGTACAAGTTCTTCGACGATTTCCATCAGCAGGCGCAGGGCGTGATCGTCGCGAAGTAGCGGCTTGGGGCGCGAGCGCATGCCTTGAACAAACGGATTACGCGTTCGCCGAAGCAGTAGCATGATAGAAGGGAGAGCTTGGATGGGTCAGATTCTATTCATCGTGTGGCGAGAAAGTGTCGAGGCCTTGCTGGTCGTCGGCATCCTGTACGCGTGGCTGAAAAATGGCGACGACGATGCGCGCCGCGGTTTGCCGTACCTGTGGGGCGGCGTCGCGGCCGGTGTGATCGCGGCAGTCGCGCTCGGTGCGGTGCTGGTCGGTTTCACGGAAGTGCTCTCCGGTGACGCGCAGGATTATTTCCAGACCGCAATGGTGCTGGTCGCGTGTGTGCTGATCGTGCAGATGGTGCTGTGGATGAAGCAGCACGGCCGGTCGCTTAAGCGCGACATGGAACAGTCGCTGCAAAAGAGCAAGCACGATTCGAACTGGTGGGGCGTCGCGTTGCTGGTCGCATTGGCGATCGCGCGCGAAGGCAGTGAAACGGTGATCTTCCTGTACGGTCTCGGCTTTGGCCAATCGGGTCGCGTGGACGGCAGCCAGATGCTCGCGGTGGCGATCGGCCTCGGTCTCGCCTTCCTGACCTTCTTCGTGCTGCAGTTGGGTGGCAAATACTTCTCGTGGCGGCTCTTCTTTCGCGCCACTGAAATCATGCTGTTGTTCCTCGGCGCGGGCCTGTTCCAGACCGGTGTCGACAAGTTGATCGACAAGGAAATCCTGCCGACGATCATCGACCAGATGTGGAACTCGTCAGCCATCCTCGACGACTCGAGCACCTTCGGTTCGCTGGTTGCGACGCTCACCGGTTATCGCGCCCATCCGGCGTTGATGAATCTGATCGCCTACGCCGTGTACTGGTTGGTCGTCTATCTGCTGGTGCGTCGCGCGAATCGCAAGCCGGTGCAGCAGGCCGCAGGGCGCGCAGCATGAGTGCCGTCATGACCCGCCCGGGCCGCCTCGCCGCGGCCGGGCAGTGGATGCAGCGTCACGGCGGCCTGATCCGCGGCATTCAGTGGGTCGTGGTGGCGGTGTACGCGTTCCTGATTCTCGTGCCGGCGGTGATGTCGCTGCCGGACGACACCGCGCATCTATGGACCAACCTGACGCTGGCCGCGCGGTTCGTGTTCTGGGGCATCTGGTGGCCGTTCGTGCTGCTATCGATGGTGATGCTCGGCCGCGTCTGGTGCGGCGTGTTGTGCCCGGAGGGCGCGCTCGCGGAATTCGCCAGCAAGTATGGTCGCGGCTTGGCGATTCCGCGCTGGATGCGCTGGGGCGGCTGGCCGTTCGTCGCGTTCGGCATGACTACTATCTACGGTCAGATGGTCAGCGTCTACCAGTATCCGAAAGCGGTGCTGCTGGTGCTCGGCGGCTCGACCTTCGCGGCGATGATCATCGGCTTGCTGTACGGGCGCGAGAAGCGCGTCTGGTGCAAGTATCTGTGCCCCGTCAACGGGGTTTTTTCGCTTCTGTCGCGTCTCGCGCCGTTCCACTACAAAGTCGATGAAGACGCGTGGCGCCGTTCGTACAAGAACGGCGAACATGGGCATCGCGTGATTCCGATCAATTGCGCGCCGCTGGTGCCGCTGCGCAATATGAAGGGCGCGTCGGATTGCCATATGTGCGGCCGTTGCAGCGGGCATCGCGACGCGATCGCGCTGACGTGGCGTGCGCCGTCGTCGGAAGTCGTGCAGCTCGGCGACAAGCAGGCGAACCCCTGGGACACCGCGTTGATCCTGTACGGCCTGCTCGGCATCGCGATCGGCGCGTTCCATTGGACCGCTTCGCGCTGGTTCATCGACCTGAAGATGTTCTTTGCGACCTGGCTGGTCGATCACGACATCACCTGGCCGCTCGACACCAACGCGCCGTGGTTCCTGTTCACGCATTACCCTGAGCAGAACGACGTATTCTCGTGGCTCGACGGCACGATGGTGATCGGCTACATCCTCGCTACGGCGCTGGTGTACGGCACAGCATTGCTGGTGCTGCTGATGGGCGCGACGCGCATGCTGGGACGCTTCAACACCGTGCGTCTGCATCATTTGACGCAAGGCCTGATTCCGATTGCCGGCGCAGGTGTGTTCCTCGGCTTGTCGGCGACCACGCTGTCGCTGCTGCGCGCGGAACATTTGTCGTTGTGGTGGGCGTCGGATATGCGTATCGCGATTCTGGCGATTGCCAACCTGTGGAGCGCGTGGCTCGCCTGGCTCGTCACACGTCGCTATAGCGAGCGCTTCGTTCAACGCGGCCTCGCGATGGTGTGGTTCGCCGCGGCGCTGGCTGTGGTCGATAGCGCATGGTGGCTGATGTTCTGGGGCTGGGCTTCGAAGTAAGTCTTAACGCTTCGACGCGCTGTCGAGACCCGATCGGCGCCGTGCAAAAACAGAAAGCCGTGGAGATGATCACATCCCACGGCTTTTCAATTTTCTGTATGTGCGACACACGTCGTTTCGTGCATCCGCATTAGGTGAGAACCAAAAAAGCGGCCTGGCTGGCTGCGACGGCTGGCTTGGTGTCTGCACGAAGGGGTCTAGTTCTCACGTGCAAGCCGTCGTGGCTGGCTAATGCCCAACACCTCTCGAGGAGGTGGTCCCCACAATACCCGGTACTTACCTCTCTATTCGCTCTTACTTCGTCAGGATCAGCTTGCCTAAGCGCGTTGCACGCAACTGGTAGGTCTCGCCGTTATGCACGATGCTGACGTGGCTATGTCCTTGCAGCAGTGCGTCGCTGCGCACGACCCGATCCGACTTCTCGCTCGTACCGTTGGTGCGATCCGCTGCGGGCTTCGCGGCGGTTGCCGTCGCCGTCGATGCTTTCGGACGGCTGGTCAGCGCGGCCGCTGGGCGGCGCAGGCTGAGTGTTGAAGAGCGCGTGAGATCGGTCATTCGTTTTTGCTGTTGGTCGATTCGATGGATCAATTCTAAATGATAACCATTCCCATTTACAAGAAAGGGAAATTCATCGGATCTGATTTCCGATAGCTGAATGGCGGGGAACAGGACGGCGAGAGAGGGCGGCGAAGCAGGGTGCTTCCGGTCGACCGTTCCGGCACGGCCGCGCAAGGAGCATGACGGCCAGCGATACATAGGTCCGCGGCCGCCGGCTACGGTGCGGGCAGAGCGCCCGCACAAGATTCAATGCAACGAACCGGGTTCCTGCTTGGCCTGCACGTACTGGCGGATCAGCCGCACGGTATCGATATCGTTCTCGCGATACGCCGATTTCACGATTTCCTGCGTCTGCACGGCGTCCTGGTCGTTGGACACGGGCAGCGTGGTCGCGTATTCGAAGCGCAGGAACAACTGCAGTTCGTCAGGCTGCTCGATGGTCATCGTCAGCGACCCGCCGACATAGTCCGCCGTCGGCAGAATGTCGTAGCGCACGCTCTGGCGATCCTGCAGCGTGACACGGTCGCGCACGGTGGCCTGGCCGTAGTGCAGTTCCCGTTCGAGCGTGTCGCCTTCGCGCGAAAGGATGGTGCAGCTGTCGAGTCCGATCACGAACAGTTGCGGCTGTTCGGCGCGCAGCACGAGACCCTCCCATAACTGCTCGCGGGTCATCGAGTCGACAAACGGATTCAACGGATCGTTGATCTGGATAAGGTGTTCGAAATTCAAAACGGCAGCTTCCTCTGAAAGCGTTGCACAACGTTCAGCCCGGCTGAGCCAATTCCATCATTGTCGCGCTCGGCGAGCTATCGCGCCAATGTGCCGGCGCGCGAGGCTCGCATGGCTTCAGGCGACGGCGAGACCTGAACGGATCGTGATCGAATGCGTGAGGATCTTGTGAACTGGGCACGCATTGGCAATTTGCAAGAGCCGTTCCCGCTGCTCGTCGGACAGATCGCCTTCCAGCATGATCTTGCGGTCGATGGTCGAGCCCGCGTCGCCGGTTTCAAACGACAGCGCCACGCGCACGTCGGCGAGCGGCCAGCCCTTACGCTGAGCGTACATCTTCAGCGTGATCGACGTACAGGCACCGAGGCTCGACAGCAACAGCGCGACGGGCGTCGGCCCGCGATCACCGCCGCCAAGCGACTCGGGTTCGTCGGCGAGCCACGTGTGCTTGCCGTCGTCGAAACGGACCTGGAAATTCGTCGAGCCGATGTGGGCGGTGACGGTGGACTCTGCCATGCGCGCTCCTGAACAGGGACGGAAATCGCCGTGCGCCACGGTCCGTCATGGCTAGACGGTGTGGTGCATGGCACAAATTGCTATTGTGAACGAATTTACCTGCCTTCGCGCCGATGTGCCGCGGCGCGGGCGGCTTGGTGAGCGCCGCGCCGCCGCAGTCGTGAGCGCAATCACAAGCGGCAACGCGCGCCGGCACGGCCAATCAGTGCGTGATCGCGCCCATGCGTCCCGCCTGATAATCAGTCACGGCCTGGCGGATCTCATCTTCGGTGTTCATCACGAACGGGCCGTAGCGCACCACCGGTTCTTTCAGCGGCACGCCGCCGAGCAGAAGCACTTCGAGCGGCTCGGCGCCGGCCGTCAGCGTGACGGACTCGCCGTCGTTCTGGAATACGACCATCTTCTGCGCGTCGATTTCCTGGCGCGCGTCGCCTTCGCCGTAAAAGCCCTTGCCCGACAGGCTGTAAGCGAACACGCGATAGTCGGCCGGCACCGGCTGCTGGATCGTCGCACCCGGTTGCAGCGAGAAATGCTGATACAGAATCGGCGTGCGCGTTTCGATCGCCGCCTTCACGCCGAGTGCTTCGCCCGCGATTACCTTGACGCGCACCTTGCCGTCCGCGGACGTGGCGACCGGAATGCTGGCTGACGGTATCTCCTGATAGCGCGGCTCGATCATCTTGTCGCGGCGCGGCAGATTCACCCACAGTTGCACGCCATGCACGCGCCCACCGGTGCGCACGAACGACGGGTCCGGCATCTCACTGTGCACGACGCCCGCGCCCGCAGTCATCCATTGCACGTCGCCGGGATGCAGCGTGCCCGAATGGCCTGCCGAATCCTTGTGGCCGAATTGGCCCTCGAGCGCGTACGTGACTGTTTCGAAGCCCCGATGCGGATGATCCGGCGCGCCTACGGCCTCACCCGGCGCGTAGTCGATCGGACCCATTTCGTCGAGCAGCAGGAACGGATCGAAATCCATCAGCAGGCGGGTCGGAAACGGGCGGTGGACGACAAAGCCGCCACCTTCGGTCGTGCGAACGGCGGGAAACGTGCGTTCGATCGTGCGCGTCGTGCTCATCAAAGTCACCTCAAAAAATGGGGAATAGCATTATTTTTGAAACATAGGGCTATTATAGGGACCGTTTTCCTAGGCGCCAGACGCCGTCACGCAATGGATTGTTCTATTACTGGAACGATGAGATGAAGATCGATTCACACAATCTGAACGACCTGATGTACTTTTCGCAGGTCGTCGAACATGGCGGCTTTTCCGCCGCCGAGCGTGTGCTGGGCATTTCCAAGTCGCGCCTGTCGCGCCGGCTGACCGAGCTGGAAGCGTCGCTGGGCGTGCGTTTGCTGCAGCGCTCCACCCGCAAGCTGGCGCTCACTGAAGCCGGCCAACTCTTCTACCAGCACTGTCAGGCGATGCTGAGCGAAGCGCAGGCGGCCGTCAACGTGGTGCAGCAACTGCGGTCGTCGCCGCGCGGCACGGTGCGTGTGAGTGTGCCGGTGACGATTTCGCAGACCATCCTGTCGCAGATCCTGCCGGAATTCATGCATCGCTACCCGGAAGTGCGGGTGGTGATGCGTGTGACGAACCGCGTGGTCGATCTGTTCGAGGATTCGATCGACATCGCGTTGCGCGTGCGCTCCGATCCGCCGGAAAACGCCAACATCGTCGTGCGCCCGTTGTGGCGCACGCAGCAGATGCTGGTCGGCGCACCGAGCCTGTTGCAGCAGAATGCGCCGCCGCTGTTGCCTGCCGATCTGAGCCGTTTCGAAACGCTCGACGTGCCGACCGGCGACGGTCGCCACGTCTTCGATCTGATCGCCCCCGACGGCACGCGCCACGCGCACGAACACGAGCCGCGCCTTGTGACTGCCGATCTGATGACGATTCGTGAAGCGACGCTGTCCGGCGTGGGCATCGCCGCGTTGCCGGAAATGATGTACGGCAGCGCGTTGCGCGCGGGGCAGTTATCGCCGGTGATGCCGGGCTGGACTTTTCCGACGCCGCAGTTGTACGCGGTATTCGTGTCGCGGCAGGGGATGGTGCCGGCTGTGCGGGCGTTCGTCGATTATCTGGTCGAAATGCTCGATCCGGACGAAGGTAAGCACATCATGGGCGAGTGTCCGACGCGCGCCGAGCAAGACGCTGCGCAGCCCGCTTTCGCGGTCGCGTTATAGCACTTATTACGGGCGGCAACATCGCTTTTAGCATTTAAGCGCCGCCTGTCATGAGTACTTTCAATGACAGTTTGCTTGAATGCGCGCTCTAGCGGGCCTATAGTGAAATCCCTTCGCTAAGGAGTCTCTTATGCGAAAACTCATGGCCTCTATGATAGTGGGCCTGATAGGGCTGACCGCGCTGTCCGTGTCGATCACGGCTGTCGCATGCGGTGATTCGAGCTATCAATCTTCTTCGACCGATGGCAAATAATCCCGCCGCCCGAAAGCGCCGAGTGCGCACAAAAAAAGGCCTTCATCTGACGATGAGGGCCTTTTACTTTTAGCCCTTGTTTCAAGGGTGTTTCCGCTTATTCGGCAGGCGCTGCTTAACAGCGGTGCGTTGCTACGCGCGGATCACTTGCCCTCATTTTCCTTCATTTACCTTTAGGCTGCGTGACGAAGCCGATCTTCGTAAGGCCGCCGGCCTGCGCCGCCGACATCACTTCCGCCACTTTCTCGTACGCGACCTTGCGGTCCGCATCCAGGTGCAGCTCCGGCTGCGGATTCGTTTGCGCAGCCTCTGCAATCTTCGCGCGCAGCGCCGCGTCGTCGACCTTCTTGTCGTCCCACAACACGTTGCCGTCCGCATCGACGATGACCGTCACTTGCGCGGGCTTGGTGTCTTCCTTCTGACTGCTTGCATGCGGCAGATCGATTTTGACCGCGTGACGGATCACCGGGATCGTCACCATGAAGACGATCAGGAGAACCAACATCACGTCGACGAGCGGCGTCATGTTGATTTCGTTCATCAGGCCGTCGTCATCGCCGCCGGCGAAGGGGCTCATTGCCATCGGAATGCCTCGTCGATCAGTGGGCGCGCGTAGCGAGGCGCAATCCGTCGCCGCGCTTGGACGACGACAGACGGGCACCCGTCACGAAGAATGCGTGCAGACCGTGCGCAAAGCGGCTCAGCTTGGCGACGATCGCCTTGTTGGCGCGCGTCAGTGCGTTGTAGCCGAGCACGGCCGGAATCGCGACGAACAGGCCGAACGCGGTCATGATCAGCGCTTCGCCAACCGGGCCCGCGACCTGATCGATCGACGACTGGCCGCTCGCGCCGATCGCCAGCAGTGCGTGATAGATGCCCCACACCGTGCCGAACAGGCCGACGAACGGCGCCGTGCTGCCGATCGAGGCGAGAATCGCCAGACCGCTTTGCATACGCGCGACGCTTTCATCCATCGTGTCTTTCAGGCAGCGCGTCACCCAATCCGACACGTCCATGCGGTCGTGCAGATGCGGCTGCGTCTGATGATGGTGATCGGCGGCTTCCTGGCCCGACAGTGCAAGTGCGAGGAACGGATTGTCCTGCGGCGTCGACGATTCGGCGCCGAGCTTCTTCACGCCATCGGCGAGATCGTCTGAATGCCAGAACTGCTGTTCGGCGTTCTTCGTGAGCCGTTTCAGGCGCATCACATTCCAGCCCTTGATGACGATCACGCTCCACGACATCACCGACATGATCAACAGCGCGAGCGCGATTCCCCGCGTCACGAAATCCCCTTGCGCCCACACGTGCGCCAATCCGTAGTTTTGCATTGCAATTCCTTTTTTTAAAATCTGCCTCAATCGTTCAGATTGAAGTTGTAAGGCTGGGTGTACGCGGCCCGAATCGGCTGGCCGTTCTCGAGATAGGGCTTGCAGGCACTCGCGTGCGCTGCGGCAACCGCGGCATCGTCCAGGCGGTTGAAGCCGCTGCTCTTTTTCAGTTCGATGTTCTCGAGCTTGCCCGTCAGTCCGACCACGAACTTCACATAGGCGGTGCCAGTTTCACCGCGTCGCTTGGAAAGCGATGGGTACTCCGGCGTGACCATGTTGCAGTCGAGGTGCGAAACATTTTTCGGCGCGGTGATTTCCATCGTCGGACGGCCGACCGCCGGAGCAGCCTGAGCGGGCGGTGCAGCCGGCGCGGGCGGCGTTGGATCAGCCGCTGCGACAGGCGTGGGCGACGGCGCGGCGGCCTCGGGCAACGGCGTAGGCGTCGGCCTGGGCGTCGGTGTCGGTTTTGGCTGGACTTTGGGCTTGGTATGGACCGGCGGCACCGGCTTGGGCGGCGGCGCGATCGATTGCAACGCGACGGGCGCGGCGACCGGCGCTGGCGCCAGCAACTGCGCGGTCATGACACGCGATTCGAGTGACGGTTGCACGGGTTCATGACGCAACGTCAGGACCTTCGCAAGCAACGCGACGTGAATCGCTGCGACCGCGGCAGTCGCGGTCAAGGCACGGGAATTCATTCGGACGGACGAAGCCGGCGTGGCACCGGCTGAAACGGTATGCGAGGCCTGCATATTAGCGTGGCGACGCGCCGTCGATGCGGCACGTCAGGCAAGACATCGTCATGTTCGGAAGATCAGCAGCGAAATGAACAAAGTAGTCACGAAACCAATCAGCAATTCCATCTCGAACTCCTTGTAACGGGTGAGCGGGTAGCTGGCTGGTACGGATACTGGCTTGCTGACGGCAGTGGGAAAAGACGAGAAGCAGGACGTGAAGCTGGGCGTGAAGCCGCGCATGCAGCAGTAAGGCGGTGAGCCCCCGAGGCGCGGCATGGGCCGCGGCCTAAAACCGGCCTCAGGCGGCCTTGCGTTCGTAAAACGTCAGCGGCACCGCTTGCGGGTGGTGCTCAAAGCCGCAGCGGCTCGCGCACACGCCGCTTTCCATCATGACGTCGCGCACGGAATCCGCGCACTTGCCACAACAGGAGGCGACGCCGAGTTCGAACTGGAGTTCGTCGAACGAATCGACGCCTTCCGCGATCGAGGCACGGATCTTTCGGTCAGAAACAGACTTGCAGACACAGACAATCATGGCAGGGCGTCATAGCTAACGTTAATGCGAACTATTATCATTTTGATTGGCCCATTTGGCAAGCGTCCTGCATGATTTTTTGTAACAAAACCAGACTGTTGGAAGGGTTTCGCCTACGGGGTGGGATTCGTCGCGGGCGGCGGGAAGGGTGCAAAAACGCCTAAAAAACACGCAGAAAGGCCGGGTGGCGGCCCTAAAACGCAGCGGGCGAGGGTTTTATGCGGCTTGGGAATCGGGCGCTGCCGTGCGGCGCGACGGGATCACGACCTGATCGACTGCCGCGTCGATTTGCAGCAGGGTAGCGGCGAGCTGCTGCTGATGCGTGCCGTCGCCGGTTGAATAAAAGCGGGGCAGAACAGCACCGGTGCTTTCCGGTGCAGCGCGCAGCCCGTGCTGGTCGAGTACCCGCTCCAGCTGGCGCGCGATGGCCACGCTCGTATCGATCAGCGTCAGCCGGTCGCCGACGATATCGCGGATCGCCGCATCGAGAAACGGGTAGTGGGTGCAGCCGAGCACCAGAGTGTCGGCGCCGGCATCGAGCATGGGCTGCAGGTAGCTGCGCAGCAGCGCGCGCAATTCAGCGGACCCGACGTCGCAGCGTTCCACCGCCTGCACGAGCCCGTGGCCCGGTTGGCAAAGAAAGCGGCAATCAGCGGCGTAGCGCTCCAGCAGGGCCTGAAAGCGGGCGCTGCGCAAGGTCACTTGCGTGGCGAGCACGCCGGCGACACGCGTTTTCGACTGCAGTGCGGCCGGTTTGACGCCCGGCTCGACGCCGATCAGCGGAATGGACAGCTTTTCGCGGACCAGTGCGATGGATTGCGCGGTCGCCGTGTTGCATGCAACCACCAGCGCCTTCGCGCCTTGCCTCGCGAGCCATTCCCCGATTGCGAGGGTGCGGTCGGCGATGAAGTCGTCGTCGCGTTCGCCATAGGGGGCGTAGAGCGAGTCGGCGACGTAGATGAGCACTTCGCCGGGCAGTTGCGCCCGGACCGCCCGCAGCACCGACAAACCGCCCAGCCCCGAGTCGAAAATGCCGACCGGCGCCCGCGATCCGCCACCTGAGGTGGCAATCGGGGCACTCGAAGACGGCGATTCTGCGGGCATAGGCGATAAGGAGACGCGCGGCATAGCGGTCACGGGAAACTCACGAAAACGGGAAAGTGCGCAAGTATATCGCCCGCGCGGTGCGCGGGTTTTTCCAACCTGGTTCGATCAGGACTCGACCGAACCCATTGCAGTTTGCTGGTAGTTCTGGATGCCGACCTTGTCGATCAGGTCCAGTTGCGTTTCGAGCCAGTCGATGTGTTCTTCCGTGTCGTCGAGAATCTTCACGAAGATTTCGCGCGAGATGAAGTCGCGAACCGACTCGCAATACACGATCGCTTCTTTGCAGGTGCTTTGCGAAATCTGTTCGAGCTTCAGATCGCATTCGAGGATTTCTTTGGTTTCTTCGCCGATCAGCAGCTTGTGCAGGTCTTGCAGGTTCGGCAGGCCATCGAGCATGAAAATGCGTTCGATCAGCCAGTCGGCGTGCTTCATTTCGCCGATCGATTCGTCGTATTCATGCTTGCCAAGTTTCTCGAGGCCCCAGTGCTTGTACATCCGCGCATGCAGGAAGTACTGGTTGATGGCGGTGAGCTCGTTCTTCAGTTGCGAGTTCAGATACTCGATAACTTTTTTGTCGCCTTGCATGATGATTCCTTATGGGGGCTTTGAATTTTCAACAACAATAAACGCCGGGCCTGAAAAAGCCAAGACAACAGACGCATCATTTGACATTCTTTCCGGCTTCACGCGCAGCGGCTCGCGCCGAAATGAAAAAAGCCGGGACCGCAGCCCCGGCTTTTGACACACGTGACAGGCGTTAGCGGCGAATTAAACCGTCGCGACCGGAATTTTGCCGATCTTCGCTTGCCATTCCTTCGGGCCGATCTGGTGCACCGAGGTGCCGTTCGAATCGACGGCAACCGTCACCGGCATATCCTGCACGTCGAATTCGTAGATCGCTTCCATGCCAAGGTCTTCGAACGCGAGAACCTTCGCGCTGCGAATTGCCTTCGACACGAGGTAAGCAGCACCGCCCACGGCCATCAGGTACGCGGCCTTGTGCTTCTTGATCGCCTCGATCGCAACCGGGCCGCGCTCGGCCTTGCCGATCATCGAAATGAGGCCGGTTTGCGACAACATCGTCTCGGTGAACTTGTCCATGCGCGTGGCGGTGGTCGGGCCTGCTGGGCCGACTGCTTCGTCGCGCACCGGATCGACCGGGCCGACGTAATAGATCACGCGATTCGTGAAGTCGACCGGCAGCTTTTCGCCCTTCGCGAGCATGTCAGCGATGCGCTTGTGCGCCGCGTCGCGGCCCGTCAACATCTTGCCCGACAGCAGCAATGTCTGGCCTGGCTTCCAGGCTGCGACTTCTTCCGGAGTCAGCGTGTTCAAATCGACGCGCTGGCTCTTTTCCGTGTCCGGTTCCCACTGGACTTTCGGCCATGCGTCGAGCGACGGCGCTTCGAGCTTCGCCACGCCCGAGCCATCCAGCGTGAAATGCGCGTGACGGGTCGCTGCGCAGTTCGGGATGATCGCGATCGGCTTGCTTGCAGCGTGCGTCGGCGCAGCCATGATCTTCACGTCGAGCACGGTGGCGAGACCGCCGAGACCTTGTGCACCGATGCCGAGCGCGTTGACCTTCTCGTGCAGTTCGACACGCAGTTCTTCGATCCAGTCCTTCGGGCCGCGTGCGATCACGTCCTGAATGTCGATCGGATCCATCAGCGATTCCTTCGCCATCACCATCGCTTTCTCAGCGGTGCCGCCAATGCCGATACCGAGCATGCCCGGCGGGCACCAGCCTGCGCCCATGGTCGGCACGGTCTTCAGAATCCAGTCGACGATCGAGTCCGACGGGTTCAGCATTGCGAACTTCGATTTGTTTTCCGAGCCGCCTCCCTTGGCGGCAACCTGCACGTCGACCTTGTCGCCCGGCACGATCTCGTAGTGGATCACGGCCGGCGTGTTGTCTTTCGTGTTCTTGCGCGCGCCTTCCGGAGGGCTCACGATCGACGCGCGCAGCACGTTGTCCGGGTTCAGGTAACCGCGGCGCACGCCTTCGTTGATCATCTCGGTGACGCCCATCGTCGCACCGTCCCAACGGACATCCATGCCGACCTTCACGAACACTGTAACGATGCCGGTGTCCTGGCAGATCGGGCGCTTGCCTTCCGCACACATGCGGCTGTTGGTGAGAATCTGCGCGATCGCATCCTTCGCTGCCGGGCTCTCTTCGAGCTCGTAAGCGCGGCCCAAGGCCTGGATGTAATCGAGCGGGTGGTAATAGCTGATGTACTGAAGCGAATCAGCAATGCTCTGAATCAGATCTTCCTGTTTGATGACGGTCATGGCTAGCTCAGTGGGGACAGTGGCGCTTGTTATCCGATCGCGATTGGCTGTGCGGTCAGTCGTGCGCCTTCAGGGGAGTGGAACCGGTCGAACTCACGACATGCAGCGCCGTGGGTTCCTGAAAATGTTTCGGATGCGTATGGGTGGTCAGACGGTCGACCAGGGCCTAGGTAAAGCGGCACTTGCAGCCACCGGCTCATGAAGATGATGGCGGGCAGCGGGTGCATCGGGCGGCGCTGACGAGCTGAGTCGGGTCGCGAGGCGGACATAGGCAAGAGTCAGATGAAACGCAGGTGACGGAACACGGACTAAATGCGCTGACCCGCAGCGCAAACCAAACGCGCGGATCGAGCACGCAAACCAGGGCGCAGACGGCGCGGGTCGCGGCCAAGGGAGACCGGAAGAGCTCGCGTCAGGCGCGCTATTGTACAGCGTCGGCTGAATTTGCTGCGGCGCGGCGGGCAGTGCGGCGCTTACGAGGTCACGGAAGTATCAACAGGGTAAACCCGAAGGTGCCGACCAGCAGCATCGAGGCAATGAGAAGCAGGGAGTAGTGATTCAAGCTGGAATCGATACGGCTAGTTCAGTTAGCATTGTGAGAGGGCGTGCGAGCCAGCGTAAAGGCGCGGCGCCAGTGCGGCATGCGCGATGCTTGCCATGTACCCGAGATCGGTATGTCGATCCGGACACATTAACGGAACATAGCGCGTAGCATGCCGTGCCTGACTGGTCTGAACCGCGTAAGGGTTTTCGCTCGTCACGCGATGCGGTTCGCGTAAGTGGCCGGTAAGTTGCAAAGTTTATGTTTGAACGCGAGAGCGGAACGTTGGTCCTTCATGCATTCATGTTGCAATGCCACATGAATGAAAATGAAAGGCGAGCGGGCCGCGGCGCAGCGATCGGCGATCGCAGCGCGAGGGTTGGAGACAGCGCGCCGCCTTTCGATCACGGATGGCGGCGGCACCATCACATGGCGCGCCATAGGCGTGCCGGCACAGGTTTTACGTTTCATCTTCACCAAGGGGTTGTCGATGTCTGCGATTGAATCGGTTCTTCAGGAACGCCGTGTTTTCCCGCCCTCCGCTGAAGCAGCGGCTGGCGCGACGATCTCCGGCATGGACGCGTACCGGGCGCTGGCCGCCGAAGCGGAGCGCGATTACGAGGGTTTCTGGGGGCGCCTCGCCCGCGAGACGCTTAGCTGGCACAAGCCCTTCACCAAGGTGCTCGACGAATCGAACGCGCCGTTCTACACGTGGTTCGAAGACGGTCAGCTAAACGCCTCGTATAACAGCATCGACCGTCACGTCGAAGCCGGCAACGGCGAGCGCGTCGCGATCATCTTCGAAGCCGATGACGGCACCGTTACCAACGTCACCTATAACGATCTGCTGCAACGCGTCTCGCGCTTTGCGAACGCGTTGAAAAAACGCGGCGTGAAGAAGGGCGATCGCGTCGTGATCTATATGCCGATGTCGATCGAAGGCGTTGTCGCGATGCAGGCGTGCGCGCGGATTGGCGCAACGCATTCGGTGGTGTTCGGCGGCTTCTCGTCGAAGTCGCTCAATGAGCGGTTGGTGGATGTGGGCGCTGTTGCGCTCGTCACGTCCGACGAACAGATGCGCGGCGGCAAAGCATTGCCGTTGAAGAACATCGCCGACGAAGCCATTGCCATGGGCGGCTGCGATGCAGTGAAGAGCGTGATCGTCTACAAGCGCACCGGTGGCAAGATCGCATGGAACGATAGCCGCGATCTGTGGATGCACGAACTCACGCAGGCCGAATCGGATCAATGCGCACCCGAGTGGGTCGGCGCCGAGCATCCGCTCTTCATCCTCTATACGTCGGGTTCGACGGGCAAGCCGAAGGGCGTGCAGCACAGCACCGGCGGCTTTCTGCTGTGGGCCGCGCAGACCCTGAAGTGGACCTTCGACTGGAAGCCCACGGATGTGTTCTGGTGTACCGCCGACATCGGCTGGATCACCGGCCATAGCTATATCGCGTACGGACCGTTGACGCTCGGCGGCACCCAGGTCGTGTTCGAAGGCGTGCCGACCTATCCGAACGCCGGCCGCTTCTGGGACATGATCGCGAAGCACAAGGTCTCGCTGTTCTATACGGCGCCGACCGCGATCCGCTCGCTGATCAAGGCCGCCGAAGCCGATGCGAAGATTCATCCGAAGAGCTACGACCTGTCGTCGCTGCGCGTCATCGGCACGGTCGGCGAGCCGATCAATCCGGAAGCGTGGATGTGGTATCACGAGAACGTCGGCGGCGGCCGTTGCCCGATCGTCGATACGTGGTGGCAAACCGAAACCGGCGGCCACATGATCACGCCGTTGCCTGGCGCGACGCCTTTGGTGCCGGGTTCGTGCACGCTGCCGCTGCCAGGCATCATGGCGGCTGTGGTCGATGAAACCGGCCAGGACGTGCCGAACGGGCAGGGCGGCATTCTGGTGATGAAGCGTCCGTGGCCGTCGATGCTGCGCAACGTGTGGGGCGATCCGGACCGCTACCAGAAGAGCTACTTCCCCGAAGAACTCGGCGGCAGACTCTATCTCGCCGGCGACGGCGCGGTGCGCGACAAGGACACCGGCTACTTCACGATCATGGGCCGCATCGACGATGTGCTCAATGTGTCCGGCCACCGCCTCGGCACGATGGAGATCGAATCGGCGCTGGTGTCGAACCCGATCGTGGCTGAAGCGGCCGTGGTGGGCCGTCCTGATGCGACGACTGGCGAAGCCGTGTGCGCATTCGTGGTGCTCAAGCGCGCGCGTCCTGAAGGCGAAGAAGCGGTGAAGCTCGCCAACGAACTGCGCAACTGGGTCGCCAAGGAGATCGGTCCGATCGCCAAGCCGAAGGACATCCGCTTCGGCGAGAACCTGCCGAAGACGCGTTCGGGCAAGATCATGCGCCGCCTGTTGCGCTCGCTCGCGAAGGGCGAAGAGATCACACAGGACGTGTCCACGCTGGAGAACCCGGCGATTCTCGATCAGCTCGGCGAGTCGCTCTGAGCTTAGGTTTGCCTGGGTTTGTAGCAAGGGTATGTCGATGATGTGCCCTTGACCGGACCCAGGTATCGACCAATTTAGACCACTTAGGTCAGGCAGTTAAAGCCACCGCGCGGACAATCCCGATTGCCTGCCCGGTGGCTTTTTGATACATAGGCGCATGGCCGCGCCGCACCACACCTCTCACGCTACGCTCAATCCCGCGCCCGAACCGCCCGCGGTCTCGGCAGCGATGGCGCGCGCGCATCAGAAGTACTGGCGTTTCAATCTTGCGTTGATCGCGACGTTGATGACGGTGGGCTTCGTGGTGTCGTTCGTTTTGCCGCTAGTGGCGCCGGCGTTGGAGCAGGTGCGCTTTATCGGCTTCAGGTTGCCGTTCTACTTCGGTGCGCAAGGGGCGATTCTGATCTACGTCGCGTTGATCGTCGTTTATATCGTGCTGATGCAGCGTGCCGACCGCCGTCTGCAACGCGATTTCGATGCCGATGCTAGTGCTAGCCGCGCCAGCAATGCCAGCAGTGTCAGTGCCGAGTCCACCGCGCCCACTGCGCGCGGAAGCTGAGCCGATGAAGCTTACGAACCGGCTGATCCGCTCATACGCGCTCTATACGCTCGGCTTCCTGCTTTTCATCTACGTGATGTGGCGCATCGAGCGGACCACCGGCCCGGGTGTGTGGATCGGCTACGTGTTCCTGTTCGTGCCGATCGCGGTGTATGCGGTGATTGGGTTGCTGTCGCGCACGTCCGACCTGGTCGAATATTACGTAGCCGGGCGGCGCGTGCCGTCCTTCTTTAACGGCATGGCGACTGCGGCCGACTGGTTGTCCGCCGCATCGTTCATCGGCCTTGCCGGGTCGATCTATGCAACCGGATACGACGGTCTCGCGTATCTGATGGGCTGGACCGGCGGCTATTGCCTCGTTGCATTTCTACTCGCGCCGTACGTGCGCAAGCTCGCGCGCTACACGATTCCCGACTTTCTCGGCACGCGCTTTTCGAGTAACGCGGTGCGTGGACTCGCTGCGTTAGCGGCGATCTTGTGCTCATTCGTTTATCTGGTTGCGCAGATTCAGGGCGTCGGCTTGATTGCGACGCGTTTTATCGGCGTGGATTTCGCGGTTGGCATTTTCTGCGGGCTCGCGGGTATTCTCGTGTGCTCGTTTCTTGGTGGCATGCGTGCGGTGACGTGGACCCAGGTCGCGCAATACATCATCCTGATCGCAGCGATTCTGATTCCCGTGTCAATGATCGCGCATAAGGATGGCCTCGGCTGGGTGCCGCAGTTCAATTACGGACGCTTGATGGAACGCGTCGAAGGCCTGGAGAAGCAGGTGCGTGAGGCACCGCTCGAGCAGACCGTACGCGATGACTATCGGCGGCGCGCCGCGCTGATGCAGATGCGGCTCGATACGTTGCCGCAATCGTTCGTTGACGAGAAGCTGCGCCTCACGCAGGAAGTCGCGGACATGCGCCGCCACAATGGCCCGCTGCGCGAGATCAAGGAGCAGGAGCGGGCGCTGGAACAGTTTCCACGCGATGCCGCCGCTGCACAGATCGTTTGGACCCAACGCCGCGACGAGATGCTGATGCGCGCGGCTGCGCCGGTGCCCATGCACGAGCCGTTTCCCGTGACGAGCGAAGAAGACCGGCGTACGCATGAGCGCAATTTTCTGTCACTGCTGCTGTGCCTGTCGCTTGGCACCGCGAGCCTGCCGCACATTCTGACGCGCTACAACACGACGACCTCGGTGGCGTCCGCGCGACGCTCGGTCGGCTGGACGCTGTTCTTCGTCGCGCTGTTCTATCTGACGGTGCCCGTGCTGGCCGTGCTGATCAAGTACGAGATATTGACCAACCTGGTCGGCCATCACTTTGCCGATTTGCCGCAGTGGCTCACGCAGTGGCGCAAGGTCGAGCCGAGTCTGATCAGCCTTGCCGATACGAATGGCGACGGCATTGTGCGTTGGAGTGAGATCCAGATGCAGCCGGATATGGTCGTGCTTGCCGCGCCGGAGATCGCGGGGCTGCCGTATGTGATGTCGGGGCTGATCGCGGCTGGTGCGCTGGCCGCGGCGCTCTCGACCGCGGACGGTTTGCTGCTGACGATCGCCAACGCGTTATCGCACGACGTCTACTATCACATGGTCGATCCGGCGGCATCGAGCCAGCGGCGCGTGACGATCTCGAAGATTCTGTTGCTGGGGGTGGCGCTGTTCGCGTCGTATGTGGCTTCGCTCAATACGGGGAATATTCTGTTTCTGGTGGGCGCGGCGTTTTCGCTGGCGGCTTCGAGCCTGTTTCCGGTGCTGGTGCTGGGCGTGTTCTGGAAGCGCACCACGCGGCTGGGGGCGGTGGCGGGCATGGTGGCGGGGCTGGTGGTGTGCATTTACTACATCGTGTCGACGTATCCGTTCTTCACGCAGATGACGGGCTTCGCGGGCGCACGGTGGTTTGGAATCGAGCCGATCAGCTCAGGCGTGTTCGGCGTGCCGGCGGGGTTTCTGGTGGCGATCGGGGTGAGTCTGATCGACCGGAAACCGGACGCTTACACGAGGGCGCTGGTGGACTACATCCGGCATCCTTAGGCGGGTTTGCGCATGGGTGTGGCGTAGGGCGCGAAGTTTGCTATAATTCGGCTCCCCGCCGGAGAGATGGATGAGCGGTTTAAGTCGCACGCCTGGAAAGCGTGTATAGGTTAATAACCTATCCGGGGTTCGAATCCCCGTCTCTCCGCCAAGGATACATAAGGCTCCCAGCATGGGGGCCTTTTCTATTTGGGTTATTCAAATGGCCTCTATGAGGCCGCGCGCACCTGAATAAGTGCGGCCTTCGCGGCCGCATGACCGTCTGCATAGAGTCGTTGCCGAATCTCTAGCGGCATGTTGCGGTCGAGTGTTGACATGTATCCAGTCTCACCGACGGATGCCATCTTCGCGCCTGCGCTGCGCTTACGTGTGTCGATTCGCGCGCCTACAGCACCGGCCCCTTCACCAACGATCGACTGCGACCGACAACTGGCAAAAGTTCGCTCCCGTACGGCCCGCAACTCGCTGATACGGAAGGCGGCAAGCGTTTCGTGCCAGTCCCGTAAGCTCGCACCGCCAGCGTCGACTTACCACTTCGTGACGCTACGTTTACGCGGTTAGATGGCAATTTTCCGGCCCAAAAAACGGCGAATATCCCAAAAACATAGGCGTTTAGCAATCTGCTACGTTTACCTCTCGCTGAGAATGGCCGCCCGACGTTCGATGCGGCTACCCTTATATGTGGGTGTGCGCCGCAAACGAACGTCGCCGTGCGTGATGAAAACGAAGCTGATAACAATGAGCGGGTTTCATGCAAGAGTGCGACAACCCAAGGTTTCCGATTTGTTACCCGAACTGGAAAGAGGAAGAGGCGGCCGCGAAAAAACGGGCGGAAGACGACAAGCAGGACTGCATCAACTGCTGGCGCTTCTATCAAAAGAAGGCTGAGGCCATCGTATCCGTTGACGATCCAATCGCGCGCAACCGGCGCATCAATGCTGCCTACGCGCAATTGTGGCTGGACGATCATCGGTTCCAATGGGCGGGGCTCGCTGCATTTGCGTCCAAACAGGTCGGCTGCGGCCTGCTCAACGCCGCAGAGATGATCGGCAAGTCGAACCGGCAGCGGGATGCCTATCAGCAATGGGACAAAACCAGTTCGCCGCTTGAACGCGTGTCGCCTTATGCCTCGCCGCGTATGCCGGTGCCCGATCAGGCGTCCGGCGAAGGCGCACGCAAAGTCTATGAGATGCTGGCGAAGGGCAACACCGCGTTGTTCCTCGACATATGGCCGCTGCACATGTTTTACAAGGAGTTCGGGTTGAAGCGTTTTGAGCGCTGCCTTGAGGAGCGTGCGCTATTGAGCGGGAGCATCGTTTGGCCGATTGCGGATTCCGTGAGGTTTGGCGTTCCCACTCCGGAAATTCGGAGAGGGTTTAAGGCGATCGATGTAGGGGATATTGCAAGCGGCGTCGAAATACTGGCTCGGCATGAGCAAATCAACATCCTGCAACCAGCCATGTACAACGATGCGGAGTTTGCCATGTTGATGCGGGCCAACCAGTTTGCGTGGGCGCTGAACATCCCAACCGGATCGGCGCGAGAAATCCAGATGGCGCTCTCCAATCAGTGCACGGTCACGGGTGCCAATGCCAGATACGAGACATTCAGCAAACATCCGCTAGCCAATCTTGCCGACGTCGGTTAGCGAATGGCGTTTGTGCTGCGTGCCGCACATCGGTTCGACGAACTGCTACGCGATCCAATCGAGCACCACTCTGTCGAAAACTCCCTGTTCCTGCTTGCGCATGGAGGCCGGTAATGGTGATCAGGAAACTTAGTTGGCGCTGGCGTGCTACTTGCGTGTTGCTTGGATTTGTCGCCGCGTGGGGTGTCTATGCAACGGTCCGGCCAGTTGATGAAGTCGTACTTACGATAGGTGAACCGTATGAGCAGGTACGGCAGCAATCGCGCTCAACCCTGCCTCCGGCTGAACCGAACGCGAATTGGGGCGGGTACGTCAGTCGTCCGGCAAGATTGCGCTTCAACGACCCCCGCTATGGTTTTGTGACGCCTGCTGCGAAATTTCTAACGGTAAGCTACGACAGGCATGGCGATGTCTGGTCGGTTACCTTGTCGCCCCAAGTCGAAACGTTGCCGCTCGACGACACGATGGCGGTCCTCACTGACTTGCAAAATCAGCTTCGGCGTGGGGGCTGGCGATTGATCCGTCCGGCTGATAATCCACCAATTACAGACACGCCCGCCATGCGGGCTAAAATCCGGTCGCGTGCTGATCCGATAACCTATTGGTTAGCCGACAACAAATATCAAATTATTCTCGACGTTCGCCGTTTCATCCACGGAATCGCCCAACCGACGAGCGATACCTGATAACCCTGCAGTTAAGTGGCCCGCCTTTGATGATGGACCGACCCGGCAAGTGACGAGGATTCTCATTTGAAATATTTGAAGATCATTGCGTGCCTGTGGTTGCTGGCAGGCGCAGTGCTGGCTTCGGCGGGGCTATTTTTGCAGCCACATCCGGCAGACGTTGCCGTCGTGCTGGGAAACACGGTAGATCGTGATGGCAGGCCGTCACCGAGGTTAGCGGCAAGGCTGGACAGGGCCTACCAGTGCTATGAGCAACGGCAATGCAGAATCCTCTTTGTGAGCGGCGGCATTGAGGCATCCGGCGCGGATGAAGCGATGGCGATGCGTGCCTATCTTGTGCGTCTTGGCGTTCCGTCCGACAGCATCGTAGTTGATCGAGCGGGAAACGACACTTGGTCTACCGCACGTAATGCAAGCGAGTTCATGCGGAACCATGGATGGACGAGTGCGGTGGTGGTGACGCAGTATTTTCATCTTCCGAGAACGATACTCGCGCTTCGGCGTTTTGGTGTGCGTAGCGTTAGTGGTGCGTATCCCCCATTCTGGGAAGTGCGGGATCTCTATTCTATTGCGCGTGAAGTGCCTGCCCTGGTTTGGTACAGCATCCGCCCGATCTAGTAATCACGCCTGGCAGTTTTCGCGCGTCGACCGAGCGCAATGCCCCATTCCCCATGTCGCAGTTTTGCTTTATCACTCCGTCGCGACCGCACTCCCACCCAGATACGCTGCGCGAACCCGGCTATCCTGCGCCAGTTCGTGGGCAGGGCCGGCGAGCGCGATTTGGCCGCTTTCCAGCACATAGGCCCGATGAGCAATACGCAGTGCCTGCCGTGCGTTCTGCTCGACGAGAAGGATCGAGGTGCCTTCCTTGCAGATGTCGGCAATCATGCCGAAGATCACCCGGACCAGCTTCGGCGCCAGTCCCATGGACGGTTCGTCCAGCACGACAACGCGAGGCCGCAGCATCAAAGCGCGTGCGATTGCCAGCATCTGTTGTTCGCCACCGCTGAGCGTGCCCGCCAACTGGCTGCGTCGCTCCCCGAGCCGCGGGAAAGTCTGATAGACCTCAGTCATTCGCTGTTCAAGCAACGCGCCGTCGGCCCGAATCAGATAACCGCCGAGCCGCAGATTTTCCTCGACTGTCAGCGCCCCGAACATGCGACGGCCTTCCGGCACATGCCCGAGACCCAGCGCCACGATCTGGTGGGCCCGCAGTCCGGTGAGCTGGCGCCCGGCCATCACGATCTGTCCCGCACGTGGGCGAATCAGGCCGGAAATGGCGCGTAGCGTAGTGGTCTTGCCCGCCCCGTTGCTGCCGAGCAAGGCGACGATCTCACCTTCCGCGACGTCCAGCGAGATGCCATGCAGAACCTCTACGTTCCCATAGCTCACATGCAGATCGCGGATTTCTAGGAGTCCCACAGCGATTTCTCCCCGGCGGCGTCGTCGGCCGCTTCGTCTATTCCCGCCGTACCAAGATAGGCGTCGATCACACGCGGGTCGGCCTGAATCTCGGTTGGCGGACCCTCGGCGATGATGACGCCATGGTCCATGACGATGATCCGGTCCGACACGCCCATCACCAGCATCATGTCGTGTTCGATCAGCAGCACCGTCACGCCAAGATCCCGGATACGCCGGATCAATTCCATCAGCGCGTGCTTCTCGGTCGGATTCATCCCCGCTGCCGGCTCGTCCAGCAGCAGCAGATGCGGGTTGCTGGCGAGCGCGCGAGCGATCTCCAGCCGGCGCTGGTCGCCATAGGGCAGGTCGGCCGCGCGTTCTCCCGCCCGCGCGCCGAGGCCGACGAAGCTGAGCCAGCCGAGGCCCTCTGTCGCGTGATCGGCCGCCTCGGAACGCGCGGACGGCAGCGCAAGCAGCTCGGCCATTAGCTGCGTTCGGAGCCGATGGTCCATGCCGATCAGCACGTTCTCGAAGGCGGTCATGTTGGCAAACAGGCGGATGCCCTGAAAAGTGCGCGCCATGCCGCGGTGAACGATGCGATGCGGCGCTCCGCCAACCAGCGAGGCGCCGCGCCAGAGAACCTGACCGCCGGTCGGACGGGTCACGCCGGTGAGACAGTTGAACACCGTCGTCTTGCCGGCGCCGTTCGGGCCGATCAGGCTGAGAATCTCACCGCTCTTCACCGTGAAGCTAACGCCGCCGACCGCCAGCACCCCGCCAAAGCGGCGCTGCATGTTGAGCACGTCGAGCAGGATTTCATCGGTGACGGTCTCCCGGGGCACGGGCTTTGCAGCGCCGGCGCCCTCGCGTGGCGGCGCCACGCGGCGCAGTGGCGCCGGCCATAGCCCTTGCGGCCGCAGCAGCATCAGAATCACCAGCCCGATCGCGAAACCGAAGATGCGCCACAGGTTGAGGAAGCGCAGCATCTCGGGCAGGCCGGCGACGATGACGGCGCCGAGTATCACACCAGGAATGCTCCCTCGACCGCCAAGCACGACGATGATCAGGATCGTTACGGACTGCAGATAGGTGAAACCGGTCGGGTCGATCGTCCCGAAGCGAGCAGCGAACAGGCTGCCGCCAAAACCGCCGATCAACGCGCCCATCACATAGGCAAGCAGTTTGACGCGTAGCGTCGGCACGCCGACGGCCTCGGCAGCCGCCTCGTCCTCGCGGATGCTGGTCCAGGCGCGGCCGAGCCTCGACTGGCCGAGCCGGATCGCGAACACGAGCACCACCACCAGGAACGCGATGCCCAGTTCGTAAACCGCATGGGGCGAACTGATCTCGTAACCGAACAGGCGGGGGCTGTCGATACCGTAGATGCCGTTCGGGCCGCCCGTAATCCGAAGGTTGGTGGCAATGATGCGCGTGATCTCGCCGAATCCGAGCGTGACGATCGCCAGGTAGTCGCTGCGCAGGCGCAGAGTGGGGTAGCCGATAACAATGCCCGAAGCGCCGGCAAACGCGAGGCTGAACGGCAGCGTTTCCCAGAACGAGAAGTGCAGCAGTGTTTCCAGCAGCGCTGTCGTATAGGCGCCGATGGCAAAGAAGGCTGCATAGCCCAGATCCAGCAGCCCGGCATAACCGACCACGATATTCAGCCCGAGGCCGAGGATCGAATAGGTGGCGATCGTCAGGCCGACATCGACGACATAGCTGCTGGCGACAGCCGGCAGTGCCACGGCAGCGACAAGTAGACCGGCGCCGGCCGCAGGGCGGCGCCAACGCGCGGAAGCTTGCGTCGCGCCCATGGCCTACATCCTCTCGACGACGCGTTCGCCGAACAAGCCAGTCGGCTTGATCACGAGCACACCGATGAGCACACCGAACACCAGCACATCGGTCCACTGCGACGAGACATAGCCGGCGCCGAAGGCTTCAAGCAGGCCGATCAGGATGCCGCCGGCCATCGCACCCGGGATATTGCCGATGCCGCCGAGAACCGCGGCGGTGAAAGCACGCAGACCCAGCACGAAACCCATGAAGAAATTGATCTGCGTGTAGTAGAGCCCCTCCATGACCCCTGCGACGGCGGCCAGCACCGAACCTAGCAGGAAGGTCAGCTGGATCAGTCGCTCGACATTGACGCCCATCAGACGTGCCGCGTCCTGATCGATCGCCAGCGCGCGCATTGCCGTGCCGAGGAACGTGTGATGGACGAAGAAATACAGCGCCAGCATCAGCGCGAGGCTCGCCACAATGATGCCTATCTGGGTGAAGCTGACCCGCACGCCGAGGAGATCGAATCCTGCCTGGCTGAGTACGTGCGGATAGGTGTTGAAGCCGGCGCCGTAGAGCAGCAGCACGCCGTTCTCCAGCGCGAGGGAAACGCCGAGCGCGGTGATCAGAATCGACAGCCGCGGCGCGCGCAACAGCGGCTGGTAGGCAAGCCGCTCGATTGCGAGCCCAAGTGCGCCGGTGACTGCCATCGAGGCGACGAGAGCAATCAGCAGAGCCAGGGCGAGTGGCAGGTGCGCCGCCGCAAGCACCGTCAAACCGGTCCAGCCGACGAACGCACCGACCATGAACAAGTCGCCGTGCGCGAAGTTGATCAGCCGGATGATCCCGTAGACCATCGTGTAGCCGAGGGCGACGAGGGCATAGAAGGAGCCGGTCGTCAGCCCTTCGACGACGAACTGGAAAAAGGTGCTCATGGGCGGGCGCGGCGCGCGAGAGGGCCTACTTCATCGCCACCCAGTGTCCGCTTGCGTCGAGCCGCTGGTAGGGCGTGAAATTGCCGCCGCGCACGGTGATGACGATATACACCGCGTTGCTGCGGTCACCTTTCGGGTTGAAGCCGATCGTCCCAGTCGCGCCCTGGTAGCCCGAGATTTTGTGCAAGGCAGCACTGATCGCTGCGGGCGCCGTCGATTTTGCGTTCGCGATCGCTTTTGCGGTGACTCCGACGGCATCGTATTCGTAGACCGAATAGGGGCCGGGAGCTTGCCCGTAGGCCTTCGTATAGTCGTCGATATAGCCGTGCGCGGCGCTCAGGAACTGCGCCAGCGGCGCCGTGGTGATGACCATGTCGTCGGCCGCGGGGCCGGCTGTTTTCATCAGCGTGGGGTCGTTGGTGGCGTCGCCGCCCATCAGCGTCATCTTCAGGCCGAGTTGCCGCGCCTCCTTCACCATCAGGCCGGCTTCGGCAAAATAGCCGGTGTAATAGATGACGTCCGGCTTCAGTGCGGCGACGTGGGTCAGCGTCGGCGAGTAGTCCATCTGGCCGGGCGTGATCGCATCGTCGTAGACGACATCGACGCCGTTTTTCTTCAGCGCTTCCACCGTGTTGTCGGCGAGGCCCTTGGAATAGGTCGTGTTGTCGTTGATGACCGCCGCACGTTTTGCATGCAGGAAGTTCTTGATGAAGTTGGCTGCAAACGGGCCCTGCTCGTCGTCACGGCCGATCGTGCGGAACACGTTCTCGTAGCCCATCTCGGTCAGTTTCGGATTGGTCGACGCGTCCAGCACGTAGGGAATACCGACGCGGTGAAAGGTCGTCAATTCCGGCAGCGCGGCGCTTGAGCAGTAACCGCCTGCTACCGCGACGACACCCGCATCGACCAGTTTCTGCGCCGCTTGCACCGCTGTCTGCGCGTCGCAGGCGTCGTCTTCCGGTACTAGTTCGATCTGCTTGCCGAGCACGCCGCCGGCCGCGTTGATTTTGGCGGCGGCCAGCTTGGCGCCGTTGACGATGTCCTGGCCGGCATTGGCGCTGCTGCCCGACAGCGGCACGGGCACGCCGATCTTGAGCGTGGCGCCCTGGCTTCGCGCCGAACCGGGGACCGTGCCGGCGAGCACGGCCAGAGCGGCCACGGCCGCGATTGTCGTTCGCCGCAAGACGCGAGCTGCGTCGGGCGTACCATTCTTCTGAGCAATCATGTTAGTGACTCCTTATTGTGAAAGGGATCGAAGCGATCCGCCACGCGGATAGACCGGTGACATCAGAAAGCGGACGAAAACGTGCGTTCGAGTGCAATGCATGATCTGCTGGAGCAATGGCCTGTCTGGCAGGCTCAGCGCGGCGCCGTTAGGAAAGTGCTCCTTTCATGATAGGTCTCGCCGCAGATTGGACGGGCTAGGGTATCCGCGTATAAACCACCATCCAACGTGCTGGCAGCGCTATATTTGAACGATAGGTACGGGAGAAACGCATGAAAAGCGTCGTGCTGGGGGGCGGAATCGCAGGCGTCACGGCCGCCTGGTACCTCGCGAAAGAGGGCCGCGAGGTCACGGTGATCGACCGCCAGCCGGGCGTCGCGCTCGAGACCAGCTTTGCCAACGCCGGGTTGGTCGCGCCGGGACATTCATATACCTGGGCGTCTCCGCGTGCGCCGAAAATCCTGCTGAAGTCGCTCTTCGTCGAAGGGCAGGCGCTGCGGCTCAAGCTCAACGCGGACCCGCACATGTGGATCTGGTGCCTCCGGTTCCTGCGAAACTGCACGGCGGAGCGCTCCCGCGTGAACACGACGCGCAAGGTCACGCTCTGCCGCTACGCGCAGACGCAACTGCAACAGCTGACTGCCGCCGAGCACCTGCAATACGACCGCATTAGCCGCGGCCTGCTGTATCTCTATCGCGACGAAGCGTCCTTTGCGCGCGGCACGCAAAACATGTCGATCCTCAAAGACAACGGCCTGCCGCTCAAAACGCTCAATGCGGCGCAGGTCGTCGAACGGGAACCCGCGCTTGGGGCTGCGCGTGACCGGATTGCCGGAGCGATCTATTGCCCCACCGACGAAAGCGGCGATGCGCACCTGTTCACCCGCGCCTTGAAGACGGCGTGCGAACGCCTTGGCGTGCGTTTCGAATTCGACACGCCGATCAGCGCAATCGAGGCGTCAGGCGACCAGATAGTCGGCGTGCATACGCCGGCAGGACTCGTGCGAGGTGACGAGTTCGTCCTGGCGCTCGGTTCCTGGTCGCCAATTGTTGCGCGTCGCTTGGGTTATCGGCTGCCGGTGTATCCGGTAAAGGGCTACTCGGCCACTTTTCCGGTCGGGCCGGATCACCGTCCACCGGATCTTGGCGGCGTCGATGAGAACAACCTCGTGGCGTGGGCGCGTTTTGGCCAGCGGCTGCGCTTTACTGCAACCGCGGAATTCGCCGGCTACGACACCCGCCACACACCCGCCGATTTCACGACCATGCTGCAGGCCGCACGTGAACTGTTCCCCGGCGGCGCCGACTATGACAGCCCGACCTACTGGGCCGGCCTGCGCCCGATGACGCCCGAAGGTACGCCGTTGATCGGCCGCACGCGCCACAGGAACCTGTATCTGAACACCGGCCACGGACACATGGGGTGGACGATGTCGTGCGGCACCGCGAAACTGCTGGCCGACATCATGGCCGGTCGCCAACCCGAGATCGACATGACAGGGATGACACTGAAATGAGCACAGATGCACTGCAGGACGACGCCTACGCAAGACTCGATTTCGTGCTGGACGACGGCATCTGCCGGCGTGCCGCCATTGGCCTCGTGGTGCTCGCCACCGATCATACGATCGAATACGAATGGCGCAAGCTGCTGACGCAGGATGGCGTGGCGTTCTACGAAAGCCGCGTGTACAACTCGGCGGATATCACGCCCGAACGGCTGATGGAAATGGACGCGCGCATTGCAGCGGCAGTGGCGCTGATTCGCCCTGGCGAGCGGATCGATGTTGTGGCGTTTGGCTGCACGTCGGCATCGATGGTGATCGGCGAGGAAAACGTGTTCGCGCGCATTCACGAAGCGCGTCCCGGGGTCGCCTGCACCACGCCGATCACCGCTGCGCTCGCCGCGTTGCGCGCGCTCGGCGCGCAGCGAGCCGCACTGTTGACGCCCTATGTGCGTGCGATCAACGACACTATGCGCGACTACATCGAGGCGCGGGGTGTCGGCGTCACACGTATGGCGTCGTTCGAGCATGCGAACGACAACGAAGTGGCGCGGATTGACGCCGCGTCGCTGCGAGCCGCCGTCGAGCGCCTTGCACAAAACGCCGACGTGGACGCTGTTTTCGTGTCTTGCACGAGTTTGCGCATTGCCGAAGTGATTCCGGAGCTCGAAGCAAGGATCGGCAAGCCAGTGATATCGAGCAACTTCGCGATGGCCTGGCACGCGTTGCGCCTCGCAGGTGTGGAGGATTGCGAGCCGCATCTGGGGAGGTTGTTCGCGCTTTGATCGGAGATAACGTGCGTGACCTGGGCGCAATCAGAACTGGTGGTCGTTGTCCTCGTGTTCATGCAGCGGGTCAGGGCTCTTCTGGGTGGAGCGCAGCACGCCGGCATCGTCAAAATAGAAGTGGAAGAGCTGATACCACACGTTGTCTTCCAGATAGCGATAGCTCCACACTTCGCGCTTCATTAATGGGAAATAAGCCGTTTCCTCGGGGCGGCCGAAGTTGACCAGGACGTCATTTTTTGTCCATTTGCCGGGTTCCGCGCGATAGAACTCGCTTGGCTGCAGCACCTGCCGCACGCTGATCACCTTACCGGTCGCGTCGATGTCCGCGGCCGTGGTGACTTCACCCATCGGCTGTGTCGGCCACATCAGCCGCTTCGAGCCGCCCGGCAGGTCGTAGGCTTCGCGGGGCGGGCCAAGCCTCGCGATGACCACGGATTCCGGTTCGCCAGCCTGGAAGCCCTGCCATGGCTGCGCGCAGGCGCCCAGCGCGAGCGCTGCCGTGCAGGCCAGCGCGATGCGCGTGCTATGGGCTAGACGCGGGGCCAGACGCCGTGGGGCGCTGTTTATTGTCGATCGGCGGGATGTCATGTCGGACTGCATACATCAGATCAAGCACTTAACTTTGACACTGAGTGCAGAAAAAAATTGCGGCCGATTCATTCCGGATGCATTGACGGTTTTCGGCCGGATGATCCCGCAACGCAATGGGGCGGAAAACCAGAAAAGAAGCGGCGCATAATACTGAAATTCGTTTGTCAGGAAGATGGAGGTAGATATGACTACGTTTGCTATCGACGGCGTACGGATTAACCCTGCAACCGATCGTGTCACGCACGTGCGCTGGGCTCCCGTCGACCTGAGGACGCATGAGTGGCTGTCCCCGACCGCGATTGTCGAGGTGTCCGAGGTGGTTAAAGCGATCCATGCGGGAGACGCAGGTTGGTCCCTTTTTACCCTCGGCGGTGTGAGATTTCTGGGTCCGAAAATAAAGATCGTTGCGCACACCAACGGTCCTGATGGAATCGACACAGAGGACCCCGACGGGAGTGTCGAAAAGTCCATCGACGATCTTCCGCAGGTTTGACGAAGCGCCGGTATGGTCGAGCGCTCTCGACTTTCATGCCGCACCGCCTGCATACGATTCCTTCAAATTCCGGATGGAGACTGCCATGTGGGACAAGATCGAGCACAACGGATACGAAGTCTGGGTCCTTCCGATCCTTGCATTCGGCCCGCGGGCTCCAACCACCTTATGGCATTACTCGGCGTACATTTGTCGCCATAATGCCGATGCCCACGTTGCTGGGCAGAGCATTCGCTTCGAGGAACTTGCCGCCACTTTTCGCAGTGAAGAAGAAGCCCGCGAGGCTGGGTATGTCGAAGGCAAGCGTCGCGTCGATATGATTCCCGTAGGCGGGTGGGCTGCCAGTGGCGGCTGACTATCGCTCAAGTTAATCAAAATGGAACTCTGGATTCAGCCCTGCACGCCATGCGCCGACCTTTACGGACAGTCCTCGACGGTTGACCCACACGACACGCTGACTCTGGTCGGAGCCGGTGCGGTGAAGGATGCGAGAGTGGAGCAGCATTTCACCTGCACGCGATGCGGTGCGGCGTTTGTTCGCATCCTTGCAGGCGAGCCGCGAACGCAAATCTGGATGCTGGTGAATGCCGGTCAGCATTAACTCGTCGGCAGATGGCGGCCGCCTGATTGGAGCGAGAAGCGGAGCTGGCGGCGAGCCATTGATCGTGGCATTCGGGGCATCATGCGTGACGAGACGCCATACCCATCCTCTCAGTTTCTGAAATGCCGGTTCGCGATTTTGCCCAGTTCTCTTTAAAGATGGAAGCCGGTAACGTTGAAGGTGCCACCTGCGGGGTTATCCGCGAGCCAGGAGCCGTTCAATGAATCACCCACACCCGTACCCGAGCGACATCGCCTTCACGCCAACGGTGAAGGCTATCCAGACCCGCAACGGCTCGCGTGATGCGTATGCGCGTATGGAAGCCGAACGCGGCTGGGAGACACGTATCACGCCAGGCATCGCGAGCTTCATCGAGCAGCAGACGAGCGTGTTCTTCGCCACCGCGAACAATGAAGGCCAGCCCTATATTCAGCATCGCGGCGGCCCTGCGGGTTTTCTGCACGTACTCGACGACCACACAATCGCGTTCGCCGATTTCGCCGGCAATCGCCAATACATCACGCTGGGCAATCTCGCCGACAATTCGAAGGCCTATCTCTTCCTCATCGACTACGCGCACCGGCAGCGCATCAAGCTCTGGGGCGACGCGCGCGTGGTCGAAGACGATCCTGAACTGCTGGCAAAGCTGATGCCGCAAGGATATAAAGCGCGCGGCGAGCGGGCGATCGTGATGACCGTCAGTGCGTGGGATGTGAACTGCTCGAAGCATATTCCGCAGCGTTTCGAAGCAGCGGACGTTGCCGCCGCGCTCGAAGAACGGGATCGGCGCATCGAGGCGCTGGAGGCTGAAATCGCGCGGTTACGGGCTACATCGCACGCATGATTTGACGCGCGTTTCGACCCGCTATGATGGTGGCATCCTCACTCGGCCACCCTCATCATGCGGATCGCCCCTTTACCCCCGCTTCAATGCCTGATTGCATTCGAATCGGCCGTGCGCCATGCCAGCTTCACTAAAGCGGCCGTAGAACTGTATCTGACGCAAAGCGCGGTCAGCCGCCAGATCGCGCAGCTCGAAGACTTCCTCGGCCGCTCGCTCTTCGTGCGCGAGCACCGCGCCCTACGTTTGACGATCGCCGGCGAACGTTACGCGAAGCACGTGCAGTGGCTGCTCGCCAATTGCTCGGAAGCCACGCTCGATGTGATGAAGCGATACGGCGATCTGGAACTGACGATTGCGTGTTCGTCGGGGGTGGTGGTGTTGTGGCTCACGCCGCGCCTGGGCGCGTTTCGTGCCGCCCATCCGAACGTGAAGATCCGGATGATCGTACGCGACGGCCTCGCGTCGCTGTCGCCCGCGGAATTCGACGTCGGTCTGTACTACATCCGCCAGCGCGCCGAGCCGCATTTCACCGCCCGCCGCATTTTCGACGAAGACGTGTACCCGGTATGTTCACCCGGATATCTCGCCGGCCGTGTGCTGGAACCCGCCGATCTCGCGCACGAAACCTTGCTGATGCAGGAAGACGGTCAGCGGCAATGGATGTCGTGGTCCGAATGGTTCCGTCTCAACAATGTGCAGATGCCTGGCTCGCCGCAGTCGGTTGTCGTTAATCATTATCCGCAACTCGTGCAGATGGCGATTCTCGGCCAGGGCGTCGTGCTCGGCTGGCGTCACATGATCGATGCGTGTCTGGACGAGGGTCTGCTGGTGCGCGCCACGCGAGCGTCGGCGAGCCACGGTGGCGGCTACTACGTCGTATCGCCGAACGATCGCGCGGAGAATCAGGCGGCGCGCCTCTTTACACGCTGGCTTTTCGAGCAGGCTGAGGCGCAGGCAAGCGTGCAGACCGGCGGGCAAACGATCGCAGAGACGAGCAACGCGCCCCGCGCCTGACTGCATTTCGCATGCGCCACGCGCATGCATGCATGCGAATCTTTCGTTTCGAAAACAAATCAGGTCTCTCTACGATCGGCTTGATGCAGGCGAAAGCGCCGCTCGATGCCGATGCGTCGCCTTGCTGGCAGATCCGCCGGCCCCGTAGCCACGCAACGGCCGCACGAGCGGTCGTACACGCAGCCTGATGAGGAAAGAGACCATGCAAGGAACGCTTTCATCCAACGTCGCGATATCCGTGGATACACTCGCGCGGCAGCGCCGCCGCGCCATTATCGCCACTGTGCTCGGCAACGGGCTCGAGTGGTTCGACTTCACTGTCTATAGCTTTTTCGCGGTGATCATCGCCAAGCTGTTCTTTCCGACCGGTAATGAACTGACTTCGCTGCTGCTTGCCGTCGCGACGTTCGGCGTCGGCTTTTTCATGCGGCCGGTGGGCGGCATCGTGCTCGGCGTGTACGCGGATAAAGTGGGACGAAAGGCGGCGCTCTCGCTGACCATTCTGCTGATGGCGGGTGGCACTGCACTCATCGGCCTCGCACCGACCTACGACCAGATCGGTCTGTGGGCGCCGGTGCTGATCGTGGTTGCCCGGTTGCTGCAAGGTTTTTCGGCCGGCGGCGAAATGGGCACCGCCACTGCGTTTCTTACCGAATATGCGCCGGCTGGCAAGCGCGCATTCTATTCGAGCTGGATTCAGTCGAGCATTGGCTTCGCTGTGCTGCTGGGCGCTGCGGTCGGCACATTCGTGACGGCAGGTCTGAGCGCCGATGCGCTGCATTCTTGGGGCTGGAGAATGCCCTTCCTGATCGGCATTCTGATCGGGCCGGTCGGCTATTTCATTCGTAGCCGCATGGACGAAACGCCGGCGTTCAGCGCGGTTGCCGAGCAAGCCAGGAACGACTCACCGCTCGCGGAAGTGTTCCGCCGCTTTCCGCGTGAGACGTTCGCGAGCTTTTCGATGGTGATTCTGTGGACGGTGTGCACCTACGTGCTGCTGTTCTATATGCCGACGTATTCGGTGCGTACGCTTCATCTGCTGCAATCGACGGGCTTTCTTGCCGGCATGTTCGGTGGCGTGATGATTATGTGTTTCTCGCCGGTGGTCGGCATACTCGCTGATCGCTTCGGCCGCCGCCGCTTTCTGTCAGGCGCTGCTGCTTTGATTTTGCTGCTTGCATGGCCGATGTTCGCCTACATCAACCGCGCGCCTGGGCTCGCTTCGCTGATCGTATTTCAGGGCGTGTTCGGCTTGCTGATCGCCGTCTACACCGGTCCGATTCTCGCGGCATTCTCGGAGCTGTTTCCGACCAAAGTGCTGTCTACGGGCCTCTCCGTTGCGTACAACTTCGCGGTGACGATTTTCGGTGGCTTCGCGCCGTTCTTCATCACGTGGCTGATCGCGTCGACAGGCAGCAATATGGCGCCCGCAATCTACGTGATGATCGCCGCGACCATTAGCCTCGTCGGCACGTTCTATGTGCGCGATCCGCGCCGTAGCCACGCCTGAAGCAGCGCGTCCGGCTAACGGAAGCTGGATAGATTGCTTCATCAAGCCAGGAAAATACCAATGAGCATTACGGTAATCAGTGGCGGCAACGTACTCGATCTGGTCCAGGGCGCGTTGCTCGAACATCATCACGTTGTGATCGAAAACGGCCATATCGTCGAAGTCACCAATCGTCCTGTCGATTTGCCGAATGCGCGTGTAATCGACGCACGCGGCAAGACGGTGATGCCCGGCCTGATCGATTGTCACGTGCACGTACTGGCTTCGCGTGCGAACCTCGGTGTGAATGCGACGCAGCCGAATATTCTCACCGCGATTCGCGCGCTGCCGATACTGAAGGCGATGCTCGGCCGCGGCTTTACGACGGTGCGTGACGCGGGCGGCGCGGATTGGGGTTTGACGCAGGCGCTGGAAAGTGGATTGATTCCGGGGCCGCGTATTTTCCCGTCGGGCAAGGCGTTATCGCAAACCGGTGGCCACGGAGATTTTCGTCCGCGCGGCGATGTGCTCGAACCGTGTTCATGCGCCTTTCGTGCGGGGGCGATTGCACGGGTTGTCGACGGTGTCGATGCGGTGCGCCTCGCGGTGCGTGAAGAGATTCAGAAGGGCGCCACGCAGATCAAGATCATGGCGTCCGGCGGCGTCGCTTCGCCGACCGATCCGATCAGTAACACGCAATACTCCGAGGACGAAATTCGCGCAATCGTCGCCGAAGCGGAGGCAGCCAATACTTACGTGATGGCGCATGCCTATACCGGCCGCGCGATTTCACGTGCGATTCGCTGTGGCGTGCGCACGATCGAGCACGGCAATCTGGTCGACGAAGCCGCCGCGAAACTGATGCGCGAGCACGGCGCATTCGTCGTGCCGACGCTGGTCACCTACGACGCGTTGGCCCAACACGGCGCCGATTACGGTTTGCCTGCCGATTCGATTGCCAAGGTCGAAACCGTGCGGCAGGCGGGGCGCGACTCGCTGCAGATCTATGCGAACGCCGGTGTGCCAATGGGATTCGGTTCGGACCTCCTCGGCGAAATGCACACATTCCAGAGCGACGAATTGCGCATTCGCGCAGAGGTGCTCGGCAATCTGGAAGCGTTGCGTTCTGCCACCACAATCGCGGCCGATATCGTCGATCGGAACGGCAAGCTCGGCGTCATCAAAGCAGGAGCTATCGCCGACGTACTGGTGGTCGACGGCAATCCGCTCAAGGATATCGGTGTGTTGACCGGGCAGGGCGAGCGCCTCGAGTATGTCTTGCAGCGTGGCGAGGTCGTGAGCGAACGGGGCACGGTCGTGTCGCGCTAAGCGGGAGGTGTGTGCAGCGATCGGCGCGGGTTGCGTCAATTCTTTAAGCTCGTGCCGCGCTCACACGCAACGCTGTCCATCGCACCGTCGCAAGAATCGATGCCACGACGATCAACGCGCCGCCGATCCAGGCTGCCGTTGAAATCCGTTCACCTAACCAGATGCACGCGAACAGCGCGCCGAAAGCGGGCTCGCTGCCCATCAGCAGCGACACGCGCGTCGGACTGCTGCGTTTGATCGCGAAGTTTTGCGCGAAGAACGCGAACAGCGTGCACGCGATCACCAGATAGCCGATGTAGCCCCAGAACATGGCGTGCCCGGCGAGCGACGGCACCGGCTGCCACTGTTGCGGCGCAAACAGCACGGCCACCGCCGCGCTGCCGAATGCCACCACACCCGACTGAACCGCCGTCACCGACAAAGGCGGCAACGCGGAGTCGCGCATCACGCGTTTAGTCACACACACGTTCAGCGCGCGCAGCAGCGCGGCGAGCAGAATGAGCGCGTCGCCGGGATTGAAACTCAGCGCGCCACCGCCCGCCAGCAGCCAGGCGCCTAACAGCGAAAGCGCGACTGCCGCCCATTCGATGCCAGTCGGCTTGCGCTTGAGCAGCCACCATTCGACGAGCGGCGTCAACACCACGCACAGGCTGATCAGAAACGCCGCATTGGCCGCGCGCGTCAGCAGAATGCCGAAGGTTTCGCAGAGAAAGATGCCGAGCAGCAGGGCGCTCGCGATCAGCACGCCGCGCAGCGTGCGGGCATCTGCGCCGCGCAAATGGCGCAAGGTGGGCGACAGGATCACGAAGGTGATGCCGAAGCGCATCGCCAGCAAGCCCAGCACCGGATAGAACACCAACGCGCTTTTGACGACGCCGTAACTGGTGCCCCAGACCACGGCGACCGCGAGCAGCATCAGATCGGAGAGCAGAAGCAGGCGTTCTTGTTTCGACATGGCGGACCTCGAGCAGATGAACTCGTATTGTCGAACTTTGCTTATGAGGCGATAATCGGGTCGCTGTGCATAGCATTTATGTCGCAAATGCATTAATCGGCTCAATCCCGCGAGCGCTCGACGATGAACCCAACTGACCTTTTCGCCTTGCTGCCGGACATGGCGGTTTTCGCACGCGTCGTCGATGCCGGCAATTTTTCGGTAGCCGCGCGTCAGCTCGGCAGTACGCCATCCACGGTCAGCCGTCAGATCAAGCGGCTCGAGGACGCCTTAGCGACACGCCTGCTCGAACGGTCCACGCGCACGGTGCGGGTCACGGAATCGGGTGCCCATGTCGCCCGTTTCTGTCGCGACATGGTGAGCGCCGCATCGGGCGCGGTGGATGCCGCCGGGCAACTGGCCGGCAGGCCGCAAGGCAAGGTGAGCGTGAGCGCGCCGACCGCGTTCGCGAAGACGGTGATTCACCCGCTGATTCCCGGTTTTCTTCGTGCCTACGACGAAGTCGATCTGCAACTGCTTTTCACCGATCACGACGTCGATCCGCTCGCCGACGATATCGATCTGGTGATCCGTCTGACCGAGCATCCACCGCAAGGCCTTGCGGGACGCAGGCTGGGCGCAGTGCGTTGGCTGCTGGGCGCATCGCCGGCTTATTTGCGTGAGCGCGGAGTGCCGGTGCAACCGCGCGATCTCCTCAAACACGATTGCATCTACCTCGGCGAAACTGCCGACGATAACCGCTGGCGCTTTCGCCGTGGCACGGAGACGCAAACCGTGGACGTGAAAGGGCGTTACATCGCCAATCATGCCGGCGCGCGGCTCGAAGCCGCGCAGCAGGATTTCGGCATCGCGAGCCTGCCTGAATTTGCCGCCACCGATGCATTGCTAAGCGGTGAACTCGTGCAGGTGCTGCCCGACTGGAATCTCGAAGCGCGCGCTTACGTGGGGTCGGTGTGGCTGTTGTATCCGCCGAACCGTTTTTTGCCGCCGAAGGTGAGGGCGCTGATCGACTATCTCGTCGAGCATATTCACGAAGCGGCTTAACAGGCTGTTGAATTTGGATCCCGTGTAAACGGGGTTTGAGGGACAGGCGTTATGGATATTGTGTTCATGATCTTTGGCAGCGGATACGATGCGCGGAATGGATGAGATGCAGGAACCCCTGTTCACGACAGTCAAGCTGGAGGACTTTGTTCCGGCGGATCACCCGTTGCGATCGATCCGGTTGCTGGTGAATGATGCGCTGAAACGGCTCAACGGGCTGTTCAGCGTCATCTATGCGGATACTGGCCGGGCCTCGATTGCGCCTGAGAAGCTGATGCGGGCGCTGCTGTTGCAGGTGTTCTACTCGGTGCGCAGCGAGCGCATGCTCATGGAGCAGATGCGCTACAACCTGCTGTTCCGCTGGTTCGTCGGGCTGGCGATTGAGGACGCCGTGTGGGACCACTCGGTGTTCTCGAAGAACCGCGACCGGTTGCTGGAGCATGAAGTCGTGGAAGCGTTCTTCACCGAAGTCATGAGCCTGGCGGACAAGCGGGGCTTGCTGTCGAGAGACCATTTCTCGGTGGACGGCACGCTGATTCAGGCGTGGGCCAGTCACAAGAGCTTCCGCCGCAAGGACGGCCCGGACGATGGTCCTCCGGCCGGCGGTAGCCGCAACGCCGACACTGACTGGAAAGGCGAGCGACGCAGCAATGCCACACATGAGTCGACTACTGATCCGGAGGCGCGGCTGTTCAAGAAGAGCCGCAAGAGCCCGGCCATCCTGTGCTACCACGGGCACATCCTGATGGAGAACCGCTCGGGGCTGGTGGTCGGCGCCGTGGTCAGTCACGCGGATGGTTTGGCCGAGCGGGCCAGCGCGTTGCGATTGCTCGATTGCGTGCCAGGCGGTCATGCGAAGACAGTCGGTGCCGACAAGGCGTATGACACCCGCGACTTCGTAAACGATTGCCGCGCTCGCAACGTGACACCGCATGTCGCGCGCAACGATGAGCGTTTGGGCGGCAGCGCAATCGACGCTCGCACTTCGCGGCACGCGGGCTACCGGATCAGCCAGATCATCCGCAAACGAATCGAAGAGCATTTCGGCTGGGGCAAGACCATCGGACGGATCCGGCAGACGGTCTATCGCGGCATCAAGCGCGTCGACCAGCACTTCAAGCTGACGATGGTTGCAAGCAATCTGACCCGCATGGCCCGAATGCCAGGTGTGGTGCCGCAAGGAGCGACGCGATGACCCGCCACGGCTCGAAGACTGCGCGCCACAAGGGCTGCATTCGTGCGCATGCCCCGCGCAGATTGCGCGGCGAACCGGTAATTCAGCGGAAAATCGCACGCGCAAGCCTCCTGAACATAGCTTCGGTCATCATGACGGGGGCACTTTTCAACAGCCTGTTAAGCATCAGTCCAACTCGTCGTGCGACTCGCTCGCTTACGGTGGTCGTACAGCGACGATTTGGATTGAGCGAAAGACGAACGTAGAATCGCTCGCGTCACCACGATTCATAGCGATATTCACAGCGATATTCATAGCGATCGCAACGACTGAAGCGATCAGGAGGAGAACGAACATGACCTTGCGTGAAACCGGGCCGATTGCGGCGACTGTCTATCGCGGCGAAGCAATCGAGAACACACATATTGCCCATGTCGCGGTGGTTCAGGCCGATGGCCGCCTGCTGTATTCATTTGGCGATCCGTCGCGCATCACGCTGGCGCGCTCCGCGGCAAAGCCCGCACAGGCCCTGGCGGTGCTGGAAACCGGCGCACTCGAGCGTTTCGGTTTCGACGAAACCGATCTCGCACTCATGTGCGCCTCGCACAGCAGCGAGCCGCGCCACATCGAACGCGCGCGGCAGATGCTGGCCAAGGCGCAGGTCAGCGAAGCCGACCTGCGTTGCGGCGGCCATCCTCCGCTGTCCGACGCCGTGTATATCGACTGGCTGAAGCGCGATTTCAAACCGGATGCGGTGTGCAGCAATTGTTCGGGCAAGCACGCCGGCATGCTGGCCGGGGCGCGTTCAATCGGCGCGGCGATAAGGGGTTATGAACTGCCGGAGCGCCCGCTGCAGGTGCGCGTGAAGCATACCGTCGCCGACGTATGCGACTTGCCGGACGACGCGGTGCAATGGTCGATCGACGGTTGCAATCTGCCAACGCCGGCGTTCGCCCTCGATCGACTCGCCCGACTGTTCGCGAAGCTCGCTGCCGCGGAGGACGAGACTTCGGCTTCCGCTGCCGCTTCTTCGTCCATTCCTTCTTCTATTCCGCCACGCACTGCTGCGCTTGCACGCATCTATCGTGCGATTGCGGCGCATCCGGAGTGGGTGGCAGGCGAGGGGCGCTTCTGTACCGCGTTGATGCGGGCATTCGATGGAGCGCTGATCGGCAAGGTTGGCGCAGACGGCAGCTACGCAATCGGCGTGCGGGCCTCGCGGCAGACTGCGCGGCTCGGCGCCGACGGTGCACTCGGCATTGCGGTGAAGGTGGAGGACGGCAACATCGGCGTGCTGTATGCGACCGTTGCCGAACTGCTCGCGCGGCTTGATATCGGCAGCCCTGAGCAACGTGCGCAACTGGGCGCGTTCCGTGCGTCGCCGATGTTCAACACCATGGGCATCGAAATCGGCCACTTGGCATTTTCGCTTGCGCTCGAAGCGCATCCACGCCGCGAGGCGTGAGGGTATGCAGGGCGGCGCCGGTTATGCGTCGTCTTTCTTGAAGCGATCTTGTATAGCCACCAGTTGATCGTCGCTGGTCGCCACGATCCACAGACGGGCGCGCTCGACCATGAGGCGATTGTGATCCTTCAGCGCGCCCATCGACACGGCGGTTTTCCACGCGACAGGTGCGGCGCGACTGGTTCTTCCTGACGGCGTACCGACCAGTAATGCGTAGGGCCCGAGGGGCAACGAGACGAACGGCATGGCCGGCTTGACGCGCACGCGCCAGTCGATGAATGGCGAATCGCTGAAGAGAAGCGGCGTGGGCAGGCCATGCAACACGGTGAAGTCATAGAGCGCGAGTTGTTCGCGCATTGGCCCATAGACCCGGCGAATATCGCTGACGAGCGCCGCGCGGATTTCGTCGTCGAACATGGCTTCATTGGTGTAGTGGTCGACTGCTTGCAGCGCGTCGTGCTGATAGGCGCTGAAGATCGCCAGGTCGACGCAATCGTGAACGGCGCGTTGGACTTCTGCGGCGGAGCCGGCTTCTTCGGGTTTGCCGAGTTGCGCGGCGCGGAGGAAGCGCGCGAGGGCGGCGTCCTGGGTTGACGGGCCGGTGGCTTGTGGGTCGTCGGTGGCGTCTTTGTCTAGCGGGATGTAGAGGTATTTTTCTGCTGCGAAGCGGGATTTTTTGCCGTCGTCGAAGCTGATTTCGCCGGTGGCGCAGTTGATGTAGCGAGTGCCGATGTGGCCGTGTTCCCACACGTAGTTTTTCAGGAAGGGGCGTAGGGGGTGGAGTGGGTCAGGGTGTTGCATTTTTGGGTTGCACTCCGTGCGGGGTTGGGTTTGGGTATGGTCACATAAAATTTGGGTTTTTATGGGGGTTTTTTGCCTGCTCGGCGCTTGGTTGTATGCCTGCGGCGTTGGCCTTTCCTTGAATTCTTATTGGTTTATTAGCGTCGCCCCTGTGCGGGGCGGGCACTTACTTTCTTTGCCGCCGCAAAGAAAGTAAGCAAAGAAAGCGGCTCGAACCCCCTGCTAAGCGGGTCCCCCGCGCAGTATCGGTAGTGGAGCATCTGGAATCTGCGTCCTCGCACATTTAGCGTGAGTGACAAAGCACTCATCGGCTCCCACTCCGCACTGCGTGCGTCGCGGATGGGTCTGCATGGGAAACCAGGAGCTTCGGTTGGGCGTGGTGGGGGCCAGCGGCTTCGGTTGGGACGGCGGGAGCCATCGGCCTTGCCTCGGCGAGGTGTCGAAGCGACAGAGGCGATACGCGCCGAGTTCGCCTCGCGAAGAAAGAGCGCGGGACGCTACCGAGCGATGTGCAAGTACGAAAACGGAGTGGTCGGTTTGTGAAGGACCCTTCGGCGCGCGTAGCGCCGCCGGAAGAATGACTGCTTGGTCACGAACGTCGAATGTGCGACGACACGGATTCCAGATGGACCACTACCGGTTGCAAGCCACGGGACCCACTTAGCAGGGGTTTTTAGCCGCTTTCTCTTGCTTACTTCTCTTTGCGGCGGCAAAGAGAAGTAAGTGCCCGCCCCGCACAGGGGCGACGCTAATAATCCAATAACAAATCAAGGAAAGGCCAACGCCATAGGCCAACAGACAATGCCGCCGCCAAAGGCAAAAACCCAACTTCAAACAACCTGCGCCGCAGGCACTCCCCCAAGCGCATTGCGAATAGCATCAGCCAGCTCACCGGCTGCAAACTTCGCCACATATCCATTCGCCCCAGCATTCTTCACATGCGCCTCATTAGCGGCGCCGGTCAACGACGAATGAATAATCACCGGAATATCCCGAGTCCGCTCGTCAGCCTTGATCTGACGGGTCAACATAAACCCATCCATCTCCGGCATCTCAAGATCGGTCAACACCAGCGCAATACTGTCCTTCACCCTCGCGCCGGTAGCCTGCGCTTCACGCGCAACCTGCTGCAATGTATTCCACGCCTCCTCGCCGGTCTTGGTCATCACGTAGTCCGCGCCGATCGCGCTCAACGCCTGCTCGATCAGCTTGCGTGCAAAACCGGAATCGTCAGCAGCGAGAATCTTCGCGCCACGGCGGATGCCAAGCGCCTCACCCACGGACGTCGGGTCGACGCTCGGATGCTGTGACGGAAACACGTCGCGCAACACCTGCTCCACGTCGATCACCTGGGCGAGCCGCGAGTCGCCGCTGTTGCCGTCGATACGCGCAATGCTCGTCACCAGATTGCCACCGGCCGTGCCTTCGGCGGACAGCACCTGATTCCACTCGAGCCGCACGATGTCATCCACTTCCTCGACCGCAAAAGCCTGCGTCGAACGCGCGAATTCCGTCACCAACAATATGTTCAAGCCGCGCGTCGGCTCGCACCCCATCAGGCGCGGCAAATCGATCACGGGAATGATCTGTCCGCGAATGTCCACAGCACCCATGACGTACGGCGAAGAACCCGCAATCGGCGTCACCGGCGGCATCGTCGAGATTTCACGCACCTTGAAGACGTTGATGCCGTAAAGCTCATGCGCGTCGCTGCCAGGAACGGATCCCAGCCGATACAGCAACAACTCGAATTTGTTGGAACTCGTCAGATTGCTGCGTTCGTCGTTCGCGCGGTGATCTACTGCCATCGAAACTCCCCAGGGATTGCGGTGCGAGTGGTGCGCCATGCATACCGTTCGTTCTGCCCTGGCGCGTACCCTATCTTTTACTTATCGGCGCAGCGGCAGGAAAGTTCAGTGAATTCAGGCGGTTTACTGATGCTTTCTGATTAACATCCAGCCGCTATTCGGGGCGGGAAGAGGGTCGCGGCCATACAGCAAAAGTAGGTAATTCGTATGAAGGTTACCTAACGTTACAGAAGCGACAGCATGGTTTCACATGCAGCGTAATGCGCCTCCTAGAATGCAAAGCGATAAGAACGCGGCGCCGTTAGCCAGTCGCAAGCGACTTGCAAGCTATTAGTGCAATCGCATGCAGTGGCCAAGGCGTACACGCATCGCTGTCGTTTCGCTTCCACCTCAAGGAGAACGTATGATCCGCTTGCCTCTCGCCGCCATCACCAGTGCCTGCATGGTCAGCCTTATGGCCGTCGCTACCGCAGCCAGTGCCCAGACCGCGCCGGCCGCTCCGGACGCCGCTCGTATTCACGCCGCCGACCAGGCCTTCATCACCGACGCCACCAAGGCCGTCGCTACGCAACGCGATGCCGCACGCATCGCCACCTCGCGCTCCACCGACCGGGAAGTGAAGGCATTCGCCGAGCGCGTGTCGAACGACAACGCGAAAATCTCGGACGCGCTGCGCGCCGCAAGTCCGCGTGGCATCGACGTGCCGAAGAACGATCCGGACGCAGCAGTGCTCGCGAGCATCAATAACCTGCGTGGCGCCGACTTCGACAAAACCTATATCGAGCAGGTCGCGCTCGCCGGCGAGCAGAAAGCGCTGTCGGCATTCCAGGCGGAAATCGCCTCGGGCCGCGATGAAAAATTGAAGGACGCAGCAAAGAAGGCACTGCCGACCATCCAGGAGCATTACGCGATGGCTCAGGATCTCGCCAAGCGTAAGCATCTGGCCGCTCAGTAAGCCGCATACCAGGCACGCTAAGCACAGTCTGGTGCAGTCTGAGCATCAAGCGCGCGTCACGTTGCGACGTGACGCGCGCCACCAGGCGGCATAAAAAACCGCCACCAAAAAAACCTTCAAAAAACGCCCTCAGAAGCCGCCTTCAAAAAACGCCGCCAAAACCAGTAGCAACCCTCCCGCTCGCGGACAATCTAGGCTGCCTGCATACAGCAGGCCGAATGCGTTCTTTTCGGCGATAATCGGCTTCGTTCTTTCGGGCCTGACCTGCGCGGCTTCCAGCGCGACTCAGGCAATTCGAAAGCCGTTTCCCGATTCCACGCGCATTCAATCAAAGCTCACCGCATGAGCAAGCCTGCCAATCTCCCGCAACAGTTGGACCATATGCTTCGGCAAGCCATCGCGCTTCAGCGGAACGGCGCATTCGCCGAGGCAGAAGAACTCTATCGTGAGATTCTCGAACTCAAGCCGCGCCATTTCGAGGCGTTGCAATTGTTGGGTTCTCTCGCGCTGCAAGCGGGTCGTGTACAAGAGGGCATCGAGTTCATCAAAAAGGCGCTTGCCATCAATGCGAAGCAGGCGCCGCTTCATTCGAATCTCGCCTATGCGCTCAATGCCTTGCAACGTTTCGACGAAGCGCTCGGGAGCGCCGATCGCGCGCTCGCATTGCAGCCCAAATTCCCGGACGCACTGAACAATCGCGGCAATGCGCAAGCCGGTCTGAACTTTGCGCTCGAAGCGCTCGGAAGCTTTGATCGGGCGATCGCCTTGATGCCGGATTTCGCGCAAGCCTGGAACAATCGCGCCTGCGTGCTGCGCGATCTGGGCCGTCCCGCCGATGCCCTGGCAAGCTGCGATCACGCGCTCGCATTGCAGCCGAACTATCCCGACGCATGGAGCAATCGCGGTAATGCGCTCAGCGATCTGAACCGGCCGCACGAAGCGCGGCAAAGCTATCAGCGCGCGCTCGAACTCGCCCCTGCGTTTGCCGATGCCTGGAACAACCTTGGCCTGACCCAGGTCGATCTCGACGAGCACGCGCAAGCGTTGCAGAGCTATGAGCGCGCGCTGGCCGTGAATCCCGCCGCTGCCGAGACACATTGGAATCGGGCGTTGTGTCTGCTGCAACTGGGACAGCTGGAAGCGGGATGGAAGGAATACGAGCGGCGCTGGGAGCGTAGCCGGATCAAAGCAGGCAGGCGCACCTTTGCGCAACCGCTTTGGCTGGGCGATTTTTCAATCGAAGGCAAAACGATTCTGCTGCAGGCTGAGCAGGGTCTCGGCGACACGCTGCAGTTTTGCCGCTATGCCGGGATGGTGTCGAAGCTCGGCGCAAAAGTCGTGCTAGAAGTACCGCGTGAGTTGATGCGGCTAATGTCGACGCTCGACGGTGTGGATCAATTGATCGAAGCGGGGCACACAGTGCCGCCGTTCGATTGTCACTGCCCCTTACTGAGTCTGCCGCTCGCGTTCAAGACCGATCTCGCGAGTATTCCGTCAAAGACGCCTTATCTGTTCGCCGAACCGCAAGCAACGCGTAAGTGGCACGAGCGTATCGCAACACAAGCGGAAGGGCGCTTGAAGGTCGGACTCGTCTGGGCTGGCGGAAACCGGCCGCATGTCGCCGAACTCCGCAAGAACGACTCGCGCCGTTCGATTACATTCGAGCGTCTCGCACCGATTCTCGATGTACCGAACGTGCAGTTCTTCAGCCTGCAAAAAGGACCGGCTGCGCAGCAATTACCGCACAACGATTCGTCCCCCAACGTTTTCGATTACACGGAAGAACTCGACGACTTCGCCGACACGGCCGCGCTGGTGGCCAACCTCGACTTGGTGATATCGGTGGACACGTCCACCGCGCATCTGGCCGGTGCACTGGATAAGCCGGTATGGATTCTGAACCGCTTCGACACATGCTGGCGGTGGATGCTGGAACGCGCCGATACGCCCTGGTATGCACAAGCGAGGTTGTTCCGGCAGCCGGCATTGGGCGATTGGGACAGCGTGATTCGAAGTGCACGTGACGCGCTGGCCGCGTTGAGCGTCACGGGAAAACCTGCGGCGCACTGAAGATAAAGCCCTGGCTGTGCGTTAGCCGGATAGATCGGCGCTGCACGCTTCACTTCGTTGCGGTGACATTGCCGTGACGTTGCCATGACGGCGCGCTTTGATCGGCGCGGCATCTGTCACCACAATGCGAGCCGTTCGACGCGTTTGCCCGGACGCGCGTAGACTGATTGTCCGTTTATCGAGGACTAGGCCACGGAGATTCAGCAATGGAATACAGACATCTGGGTGCATCTGGTTTCAAGGTGCCGGTACTGAGTTTCGGTACGGGCACATTCGGCGGCAAGGGCGAATTTTTCGAAGCTTGGGGCGCCACCGACGTGGCCGAAGCGCGTCGCCTGATCGACATCTGTTTCGATGCGGGCGTCACGATGTTCGACAGCGCGGACATCTATTCGAGCGGCGCTTCCGAGTCGGTGCTCGGTGAAGCGCTCAAGGGCAAGCGCGACAAAGCGATCATCTCCACCAAGGCGACCTTCCGTTTCGACGACGGTCCGAACAATGTCGGCTCGTCGCGCTTTCACCTGATTCAGGCGGTGGACGCGGCGCTCAAACGCCTGCAAACCGATTACATCGACCTGTTCCAGTTGCACGGTTTCGACGCGAAGACGCCGATTGTCGAAGTCATGTCGACGCTCGACGATCTCGTGCGTGCCGGCAAGATCCGCTACACCGGCGTGTCGAATTTCTCCGGCTGGCATCTGATGAAATCGCAGGACACCGCGGATCGCTACGGCTATCCGCGCTATGTCGCGAATCAGACTTACTACTCGTTGATCGGCCGCGATTACGAGTGGGAGTTGATGCCGCTCGGCGTCGATCAAGGCGTAGGTGCGGTGGTGTGGAGTCCGCTCGGCTGGGGGCGTCTCACCGGTAAGATCAAGCGCGGCCAGCCGTTACCGGAAACGAGCCGTCTGCATAAAACCGCCGACATGGGGCCGCCGGTGCCGGACGAGTATCTGTTCCGCGTACTCGATGCAATCGATGAGGTTGCTGTTGAAACCGGCAAGACCGTGCCGCAAATCGCGCTGAACTGGCTGCTACAGCGGCCTACCGTATCGACAGTGCTGATCGGTGCGCGTAACGAAGAGCAGTTGCGGCAGAACCTCGGCGCAGTGGGCTGGAATCTGACGCCCGAACAGGTGGCGAAACTCGACGCTGCCAGCGCTGTACGTCCCGCGTATCCGTACTGGCATCAGGAAGGATTTACGGAGCGTAATCCGAACGCGGTTTAAGCGCGCTTCTTTGATGTTCGCACAGAGTAACAACCCGCTTCGGCTCGACTGCTAATTGACGAGTTCGGCCGGAGCGGCGAACAGCTCGCTGTAGTAGCGGCGGCCCGCATCGAGATGTGAGTCGAATGCGAAACCTTGTTCGAGCATCGCATCGAAGTCGGCGCGTTCGATCTTCATCACATAGCTGTGTTCGGTCGTGACGAGGCTGCATGGCCGATCGGTCAGCGCCGCGCTAAACCATTTCCCCGCACCTGCATGGCCCGCCGGATACGACTGTTGGTCGTATTCGATTTGCCAGCCGCCGTCCAGAAGAATCCACATGCCTTGATCGCTCGCGGCACTCTGTGCGCCGCCGTTGCATTGCGCGACCACCGTGCCGGGTTGCGCTTCCCATTCATGCGAATGACCAATCACCCAACGCAGTTGGTCGGTTGTCAGGCTCGTGAAAAAGGGCGTGTGCTTCAACAAATGAAGGTAAGTCACTGAGGGTTTCATTTCCGTACTCCGCGTGGTGGCGGACGCGTCCGGGGACTGCGGTTTTGCATCGCAAGCGGCGATCAGAAACGGCAGCAGCACGGCGCAGGCGACCAGGATTGAGGGTTTCATGAGCGTGTGGGTTCAAAACGGGAAAGGAACGGCGGGACGCCAAGGTTCACTAATCACCCTTGACGTCCCCCGCTGTCATGCCTGATTAACGCTTGATCTTCGCTTCAAGCAGATCGCCCATGCCGATCCGCTTGGCGAACTCGATGCGCACGCGCTCCGAGACATCAAGCACTTCCCGCGCGCCGTCACCGACGAAGTCGATCACCGAGCGCATCGGCCGCTCGCCCGAAGGCAACGCGACGATCCGCACGATTTCATCGGCCACGGCTTGCGGATCGGCGTCGTCCGGTGTGAGTTCGGACAGGCGCTCGCCGATCTGATCCATCACGCCGTCATAGCGTGCATACGCAGCGGCGCGTTCGGTATCGGCAGGTTTGCCGGCGCTCGGAAAGTGCGCAGTGCCGCGAGTGAACGCGCCTGGCACCACGATCGAAGTTTCGATTCCGAAGCGCGCGATTTCGTAGGCGAGGGTGACCGCCAGGGAGTCCATTGCGGCCTTTGCAGCACCGTAAGGGCCGAGGAAGGGAGGAAAACCGCCCTTGGTCGTCGTGCTGCTGATCCACAACATCAGGCCGGCTTCCTGCTGGCGCAGATACGGCAGCACCGCACGGTTCACACGCTGCGCACCGAACAGGTTGGTGTCGAACACCTTCACCATTTCTTCGGGCGTGAACGCTTCGGTCGGACCGACCACCAGGTGGCCCGCGTTCTGCATCACCACGTCGAGCCGTCCTTGCTCGCGGATGATTGTTGCGGCGGCGGCATCGGCGGACTCTTGCGACAACACGTCGAGTTCGAGCGGATGCAACTGGATGTCCTTCGCTTTGGCGAGCGCCCGCATTTCGTCGGCGCGTGGCTTGTTGCGTCCTTCGACATCGCGCATCGTCGCGTAGACGATATGCCCGGCTTCGGCCAACGATTGCGCGGTGAGCTTGCCGATGCCCGTACCCGCGCCCGTAACCAGGATGACGTTCTTCTGCATTTTTCTTCTCCGATTCGTGAAAGTGATACGACGTTTAAACGCGCTATGAGAAAGGCTCTTAATGCTTTTTCAAGCTGGATTAAGTGGGTTAAGCCACGCCGCCGTTGGCGCGCAGGATCTGGCCGTTGACCCAGCCTGCATCCGGGCCGGCGAGGAAGGACACCACCGAGGCGATGTCGTCCGGCTGGCCGAGGCGTTGCAGCGGCGGCATCTTGGCGAAGGTCTGGATCTGTTCTTCGGTCTTGCCGTCGAGGAACAGCGAGGTCGCGATCGGACCCGGCGCAACGGCGTTGACCGTGATGTTGCGGCCGCGCAATTCCTTGGCGAACACGTGCGTGAAGGCTTCGACGGCGGCCTTGGTGCCGTTATAGATCGCGTAGCCCGGCATGTTCAGCGCCAGCGTCGTGCTCGAGAAGTTGACGATGCGTCCGTCGTTGTTCATCCGTGCGGCCGCTTCGCGCAGGGTGTTGAAGGTGCCGCGCACGTTGATGTCGAAGGTCTGGTCGTACAGCGCGTCGCTGGTGTCGGCGAGCGGCACCGTCTTGAGCACGCCGGCGTTGTTGACCAGCACGTCCACCTTGCCGAGTTGCTGTTCAGTGATCTCGAACATGCTGCGCACGTCGTCGGCGTTCGAAACGTCGGCCTTCACGGCGATGGCCTTGGTGCCCGCCGCCGTGAGTTGTGCGACCAGCGCATCGGCTTCCGATGAGCTCGAGGCGTAGTTGACGGCAACCGCGAAGCCGTCGTTAGCGAGGCGTTGCGCAACCGCTGCGCCGATGCCACGGGATGCGCCGGTAACGATGGCGACCTGAGCGTTCTTGATTGTGTTCATGATTCGTTTCCTTCTGTGTGGTGGGTTGGTGAGATGAATCATGGTCGCTTTCGTCGCTGAGATAATCGGGTTAGACTTGCCATCATCATTCCATTCGCTTTAACAATTGGCCGGCAGGCCGCCGGATCGCCGGCCCGGCACAAAGGCATCAACCATGGATCGTTTCGAGGAAATGCGGGTGTTCATACGGATCGCCGAGCGGCAAAGCTTCACGCGCGCTTCGGACGACCTGCAGATTCCGCGCGCCACCGTCACCAACCTGATGAAGCGCATGGAGCAGCGGCTCGGCGCGCGGCTTCTCGAGCGCACCACGCGCTCGGTACGCCTCACGCACGACGGCGAGGCGTACTACCGCCGCTGCGTGCGGCTGATCGCCGATATGGAGGAGGCGGAGGGCTCGTTTTCCAACATTGCGCCGAAGGGCCTATTGCGCGTGAATTTGCAGGGCACCCTGGCGCGGCACTTCGTCGTGCCGGCGTTACCCGCGTTTCTCGCGCGGTTTCCCGACATCGAGCTGACGATCGGCGAGGATGACCGGCTGGTCGATCTGGTGCGGGAGGGGATCGATTGCGTGCTGCGGGCGGGCAATCTGCAGGATTCGTCGATGGTGGGGCGGCGCGTTGCGCAGTTGCCGCAAGTGACGGTGGCGAGTCCGGCTTATCTGGAGGTGTATGGCGAGCCGGCCGATCCGGCGGCCTTGTCCACGCATCGCGCGGTTAACTATCTGTCCAGCGCGACGGGCAAGCCGGTGCCGCTCGAATTCAGAGTCGACGGCCGCGATACGGCGACCTACCTGCCGTCAGCGGTATCGGTGACCGGCGCCGATCTCTACACAGGCTCGGCGGTGGCCGGCCTCGGCATCGTGCAAGTGCCGCAATACCGCGTGGCGGGAGAACTGGCGTCGGGGCGGCTGAAGATCATCCTCGCGGATTTCCCGCCGCCGCCGATGCCGGTTTCGGTGCTCTATCCGCAGAATCGCCAGTTGTCGTCGCGTGTGCGTGTGTTTGCGCAGTGGTTGCGCGATATTTTCGAGGCGGCGGGGGGGCAGACGGGTTCGCGGTGAACGTGTCAGTCCACCGCGGGCGTGTGCCGTATGGCGCATGGCGCGCGTTGCAATGATGGCCTGAAAAATTGCGGCAACCGCGGTTAGCCAAGCACTTGGTGCGCGGTGTCGATATGGCGATTGGCGCGTAATGCGCGAGCGGTCCGTGCTTTTGTGCAAGCCGCGCTGCGTATCGTGGGATCATACGTGTCGTGCTGAGCGATATTGCTTTTTTGCACGGTACGGGATAACAGGAGCAGGACGATGATCGATGGACTGGTGGGCGGGCGCTTATACGGCGAGGCGCAGATTCGCACGGGGCAGAATGGCAAGCGCTTTGTGACCTGCAAGGTCCGGGCGACCACCAATGATGGAGATACGATTTTCGTCAATGTGATTGCGTTTGATGATGAGGTGCAGGCTGCGTTGCTTGCGCTGAGTGATGCTGATAGCGTTGCGCTTAGTGGGGCGTTGACGCCTAAGGTTTGGACTGACAAGAATGGGTTGGTTAAGCCTGCTGTGGATATGGTTGCGCATAAGGTGCTTGTGGGGTATCGGGGGGAAAGTTAACTGTCTTTTTTGCCTGCGCGGCGCTTTATGTCTGTTTGCCTCGCGGTGTTGGCCTTTCCTTGAATTGATATTGGATTATTAGCGTCGCCCCTGTGCGGGGCGGCACTTACTTCTCTTTGCCGGCCGCAAAGAGAAGTAAGCAAGAGAAAGCGGCTCAAACCGCCAACTCTTAAGCGGGCCCCTCGCGCAGCCACGGTAGTGGTGCATGTGGAATCCGACCCGCCGCACCTTCGGCGCTAGTGACAAAGGGCTCATCCGCTCCCACTCCGCACTGCGTCCGTCGCGGATGGGTATGCCTGGGAAACCTAATGGTTCGATTGCGCGCGGCGGGGAGAAACTGATCCCTCACTGAATCGACTTCGTTACTTCACTCTCCGACTACCTGTCAGATCAAGTCCAGGCTAATACAGGTGAATTACGTTTCGGCGCGCGCAGCGCCGCCGGAAGTATGACTGCCTTGTCACTCACGCCGAATGTGCGAGGGCACGGATTCCAGATGCACCACTGCCCCCTCCAAGCCAGGAGACCCGCTTAAGAGCATCCCCTTATACACATC
>NZ_WOEZ01000209.1 GCF_013177735.1 Paraburkholderia elongata
ATATCCAGGACGACGCCCCCTCCGGCATCGGGACGCTCGATCCGCCAGCCGCGGAGATGCGGAGGAAGCGAGACCGCGTGGAAGACCCGAACGAACAGCGGAGTACCGACTGCGCCCGCACGGACGAGTTCGCGCATCTTGCGATGGGTCGCCGCGCAACGCAGATGATGGTTGGTGCCGAGAACGACCTCTTGCGCGGCGCAGGCTTCGATCATCTGCGCAGCCTCGTCCGCCGATAGGGAGAGCGGTTTTTCACAAAGGACGTGCTTGCCCGCTTTCGCTGCGGCGAGCACTTGGGGAAGGTGTTTCTCGTTAGTGCTGCTGACGTAGACCGCATCGATTGCAGGATCAGCGAGGACAGCATCGAGGTCCGTCGATTGTGCCGGGATGCCGTGTTTTTCGGCAAACTCGCGAGCGCGATCCGCGCCACCGCTCACGACCGCGTCGATAGCGGCGTCGGGTTGTGAACGAATGGCATTGACCATCCATTCATCGGCGATCGTGCTGGCACCGATCAGCGCCCACTTGATTTTCGTCGACATGTCTCTCTCCGTTGGAACGTTCCAATTAGCAGTCGTTGGATCGTTCCAACAAATGTAGTAGACTGCATTCACGATGTCAAACACTTTTTGGAACGTTCCAATTGTGCATAGCAACATGAAATCCGGTCCGACAATTCAGGACATCGCCGCGAGCGCCGGCGTTTCAAAATCAACGGTCTCGCTTGTCCTTCAGGAAAGCCCGAGGATTAAGGCGGAGACGGCTGAAAAAGTACGCGAGGCCGCTCGAAGTCTGGGCTATGTCTACAATCGCGGGGCCGCAGCGCTCAGAGGGCGTCGCAGCACCACGATCGGCATGGTGATCAATGACCTGACTAATCCGTTCTTCGTGGAACTACTTGTCGCGATCGAACGCGTGCTCGCCCACGCTGGCTACACCACGCTGATGGCCCACACCGCTGAAAGCGTTGCAACGCAGACGCGCGTGCTGCGATCGATGCGCGAGCAGAACGTCGCTGGCCTGATCATGTCGCCCGCATTGGGAACCGACGATGAGCTTCCTGGCGAGATTCAGTCGTGGGGGATTCCCCTTGTGCTTGTCATGCGCCCGATGGGCGTCGACGTCGACACAGTGGGCGTGGACAATGGCTACGGATTCGCGCTGGCTACCCAACATCTCATCGAACAGGGGCATACACGAATCGCATTTGCCGGCAACCGCAAGGGTTATGCGGTCGCCAACCAGCGCAGGGAGGGGTTCGTGTCTGCCATGGCGAAACACGAATTGCCGGTCGCGGACGAGTGGATCATCGACGTGGAATTGACACCCGAGGGTGGGCGCAAGGCTGTCCGTTCGATTTTCGAGATGAAGCCTCGGCCGACGGCAGTCGTTTGCTACAACGATCAGGTGGCAATCGGCGTGTTGCATGAACTGGACAGGATGGGTAAGCGTGCGGGAAAGGCCTTGGCGGTTGTCGGCTGTGACAACGTGGTGGCGGCGGAGCATACGAATCCGCCGTTAACCACGCTGTCCGCGGGTGCGGACAAACTTGGCACCATTGCGAGTGAGACGCTGCTGGCCCGACTGAGCGAAACGGCTGACGATGAGAAGCCCACCGTGCAATATTTCGCGGTGCCCGTGCTTGTCGTAAGGGAGTCAAGCGTCGGTGGTGGCTCGCATCATGCAAGCGCTACGTCGAAAGCGCGCAGAGGCTACGAGCGCACTGAGGGAAACTGATAGTCGCATCAGGCGAGTCGGGCCGGTTGTTCCAGGGCGCATGATTGATCCTGATCGATTGGCCGTAGGCCCGCTGAAGCGGCTCCGAGTGCCGTCCACACTCATCCACCGTTGTGATCAACTTTTGGCCCGGCACACGCACGTCTATCGACGATACATACGACAGGCCGACTGACCGCAAAGAGTTTCAGAGCCGCCGTTTGACGGCGTGCCAAGCGACGGTCCGGAAGGGGTCGGGTACGGCCCGCGAACGTGAAGCGATTGAGGCTGCTGTGATGTCATGCAAGGGGGAAGCAAGATAGACCCGTGACGGGATTCGCAACCCACGGCTCCATGCGTCCATCGGCTCGCACAGACGGCGCGCGCCACCTTCGATTCGCCACCGCTGACATAATCCGTTCATCGGTGCCGAATGAATTGGCGGCTTATTCTTTCCCGGCGGCTTTGGCGATGTTGCCGCCGACGTCGCTGGCAACAACAATGCACGGAGGACAAATGTCGAAACGCGTGCTGTTTGCGGTTTTGCTGCTGACGCTTGGTGTGATCGCGCATTGTGCGGCCGCGCAGCCCATGATTGAACTCAGGATAGGCGGCAAGATCCAGTCGTTTAGCCAAGGGGCGTTGCTTGCGCGCCCGGATGCCGCCGAGATTCACGTTCCACGAGATGTCGCCTACGGTACGTCGACGACCTACCGCGCAGTGCCGCTAGCCGACCTGCTCGGCGGTGCGGCGCTACCTGCGGACAGCGTGCTCGAGGCACGTGCGACCGACGGCTTCGCCGCGCAACTGCCGATGGACCTCGTGCGCAACCGTGATCCTGCGACAGCCGTCGCATGGCTCGCGGTCGAAGACCCGGCGCAGCCGTGGCCGAAGCTGCCGGGCAAACCGGTCAGCGCGGGACCGTTCTACCTGGTCTGGGTCGGCAGGGAAGCGGCATCCGTGCGCAGCGAGCAGTGGCCTTACCAGATCGCGCAACTTGCTACGCAACCGTCTCCATCCGCGCGTTGGCCGGTGCTCGGCGTCGATCCGGCACTGCCGGCAACCGATCCGGTCCGCGCGGGCCAAAGCCTGTTCATCACTCAGTGTCTCGCCTGTCATCGGCTCAACCACGCGGGCAGCGCGGACACCGGCCCCGACCTCAACGTGCCGATGAATCCAGTCGAGTACTTCCAGCCCGCCGCATTGCACCGCTACATTCGCAATCCGGCATCGGTTCGAGACTGGCCCGGTCGGACCATGCCCGCTTTCCCGCCGGATCAACTGAGCGATCGCGAGATCGATCTGATCGTCGCTTATCTTGCATACATGGCGCAGCGGAAGGTTGGACGGTAAGGTATACGAGGTAGGGGTTGGACGATGCGGAACAGTCTTTCACCGTCCTGTGCGAAGTGGAATCGGCGCCGTCAGGCGGCCGCTGCGGCGGACAGAGATCGGCCATTAGTCGCCGTTTGCGATCACCGTCTCGTCGCCATTGGAGCGGCGGCTCCGCATCAAACAGCGGACGCGGGCGAACGAGAAAAAGGTCCCTTTTTGTATGTGGCGCTAGGCTTCGGGCTT
>NZ_WOEZ01000210.1 GCF_013177735.1 Paraburkholderia elongata
GACGACGTGGGCGGTTCCGGTTCGCGCTGGCATATGGCTAAATATAGTTAAAAATCATCTAAAGTCAAATATTTTAGTGACTACAAATTTAACTAAAAAAATAGCGTTCGCCCGATCAAATCATGAGGCCCGACAGGCACTTGCCGCCATCAACGAGACTACAAGATGGGCGGAACTTCCGTTTAACCGCCCAGCAACGCGTCTGAAAACTCTTCCGCGCTGAACGGCTGCAAGTCTTCCACCTTTTCGCCGACGCCGATGAAGTACACCGGGATCGGACGCTGACGCGCGATCGCCGCGAGAATGCCGCCCTTCGCCGTGCCGTCGAGCTTGGTGACGATCAGGCCGGTGAGGCCGAGTGCGTCGTCGAAGGCTTTCACTTGCGCGAGGGCATTCTGGCCGGTGTTCGCATCGATCACCAGCAACACCTCATGCGGCGCGCCGTCTTGCGCCTTGCCGATCACGCGCTTCACCTTGCGCAGTTCTTCCATCAGATGCAGCTGGGTCGGCAGACGGCCGGCCGTGTCCGCCATCATGACGTCGATCTTGCGCGCACGCGCGGCGCCAACCGCGTCGAAAATCACCGCTGCCGGGTCGCCGCTTTCCTGCGACACCACCGTCACGTTGTTGCGCTGGCCCCAGATTCCGAGTTGCTCGCGCGCGGCCGCGCGGAAGGTGTCGCCCGCAGCCAGCAGCACCGACTGGTCGAAGCTCTGCAGATGCTTGGCGAGCTTGCCGATGCTGGTGGTCTTGCCCGCACCGTTGACACCCGCGATCATCATGACCAGCGGTTGCGCGCGGCCGAGCATCAGCGATTTTTCCAGCGGTTTGAGCAGGTCGATCAGCAGCTTGCGCAGCGCCGCTTTCACCTGCTGAGGATCGGTGAGGCGCTCGGTGCGCACTTTCTCGCGCAGCGATTCGAGCAGGAACTCGGTGGCTTCGACGCCCGCATCCGACATCAGCAGCGCGGTCTCGAGTTCTTCGTACAAATCTTCGTCGATCTTCGTGCCGACGAAAATGCCGGTCAGGCTCGAACTCGTTTTCGACAGGCCTGTCTTCAGGCGCGTGAGCCACGAGCGCTTGGCGTTCTCATCCTGCGTAGGTGGCGGGACGATTTCGACGGTTTCGAGCGCGGTTGCTCCGGGTTCGGGCTCATTGATGGACACAGCAGCAGCCGGGTGCGTATCGACGCTAACCGGAGCAACCGGCCGCGGCGCTGGTGGCGCGACGGGCGCTGCCGGCGCCTTTGCGGCGGGCTCGGGCGCCAGGGCTTCCGGCGCAGTCTGCGATTCTTCTGGCGCGTTATCGGACTCTTTCGAACCCTTGAATCGTTTGAAAAAGCTGAACATGATCTGGCGTGGTGAGAGCGCGCGCCGATGCGCGCAGCCGGGACAAGCCCGTGGGAGCGGCAGGCAGCGTTGCGATGCGGGATGCAAGGCGCTGGAAGCCGCACATTTTATCAGGCGCGCCGCCACCCGTCGTATTGGCCGAACGGCCAGGCTGGACGCCGTGCGCCCCTGTGGTAACGTTGGCCCTCCAGCCCACGCGCATCGGCGTCGCGGGCATCCCTATAACGTATTCGAAACTGCATGCCCCGTTCTGCTCCTTCACGCGCCCACGGCGCTTCATCCAAAGGCGGCAAGCCGCACGCCATCCGTATCATCGGCGGCGACTGGAAGCGCACGCCGCTGCCCGTGCTCGACCTCGACGGCCTGCGCCCCACGCCCGACCGCGTGCGCGAAACGCTGTTCAACTGGCTCGGCCAGCGGCTGGACGGCCAGCGCTGCCTCGATCTGTTCGCCGGCAGCGGCGCGCTCGGCTTCGAGGCCGCCTCGCGCGGCGCGGCGCGGGTATTGATGGTCGAGCGCAACGCGCGGGCCGCCAGCCAGCTGCGCGCGAACCAGGTACGCCTGTCGGCACGTACCATCGAAATCGCGGAAGCAGACGGCTTGCGTCTCGCGGCGAGTCTCGCCCCGGGATCGTTCGACGTGGTTTTCCTCGATCCGCCGTTCGGCGACGATCTGCTCGACAAGGCGCTCGCGCTAGCCGTGCCGCTGCTGAGTCCGGAAGGTTTTCTGTATGTGGAGGCGGGCATTGCGCTCGAACTCGAGGGGAACGAGACACTCGCCGGTTGGGAAATCGTTCGGCAAGGCAAAGCGGGTGCTGTCCACTTTCATTTGCTGCAGCGCGAAAATAAGGAATAATGCGCGTTCCAAAACAAGCAGCGGACGGGTACCGTCACGCATGCGGTCGGTGCCAAATGCGTCGCGTGGACGCTTTGACGTGCCCATTTGTCTGAAGAGAGGAGAAGTCTCATGGTAGTCGCCGTGTACCCGGGCACGTTCGACCCGCTGACGCGCGGTCACGAAGACCTCGTTCGACGCGCGTCGAGCATTTTCGACACGCTGGTGGTGGGCGTTGCCGACAGCCGCAACAAGAAGCCGTTTTTCACGCTGAAAGAGCGCCTCGATATCGCTCATGAAGTGCTCGGGCACTACCCGAACGTTCAGGTGATGAGCTTCAAAGGGCTATTGAAGGACTTTGTCCGCAGCAATAACGCTCGGGTGATCGTGCGTGGCCTGCGTGCCGTCTCGGATTTCGAATATGAGTTCCAGATGGCCGGCATGAACCGCTATCTGCTGCCGGACGTTGAAACCATGTTCATGACACCGTCCGATCAATACCAGTTCATCTCCGGCACCATCGTGCGTGAAATCGCGCAATTGGGTGGCGATGTCAGCAAGTTCGTGTTCCCGTCGGTCGAAAAATGGCTCAAGGAGAAGGTTGCAGCACTGGATCCGGATGACGTCGCTTCGGCGGGGCAACCGTAACCGGCGTAAACTGTCGGTTTGACGGATCAAAGCTGGCTTCGGCCGGCGCGAAGTGAGAGAAGTATGGCCCTGATGATTACCGACGAGTGCATCAATTGCGACGTGTGCGAGCCTGAGTGCCCGAACGACGCGATTTCGATGGGCCCGGAAATCTACGTGATCGACCCGAAGAAATGCACCGAGTGTGTCGGTCATTTCGACGAGCCTCAGTGTATTCAGGTGTGCCCGGTCGAGTGCATTCCGCGCGACCCTGAGCATCTGGAAACGGCGGAAGGTTTGATGGCGAAGTACCACGCGCTGCAGGCTGCGAAGGGCGCGTGAGAGCTGAATGATTGTTGAACGGCGAGGCGTCTGCCTCGCCGTTTTTATTGCAGCAACGCTTTGTGTCGCGCGCGAGGTTATCCCGATCGCTATCCGACGTAAGCGCTGAAAATGTCGCGCAGTGCAGCCAGCAGAATGCCGCATTCGGCGTCGGTGCCGACCGAGATTCGCAAATGCTGGTCGATTCGCGCCGCCTTGAAGTGGCGTACGAAGATTTCCTTTTCCCTTAGCCGTGCCACGAGCGTGGCCGCGTCGTAGCCTTCGTGACGCGCGAACAGCAGATTCGCCGCTGACGGCACCACCTTGAAGCCCAGTGCAGTCAAGCCTGCTGCCAACCGCTCACGGCTGGCAATCACCTTGGCGCAGTTGTCGCGGAACCACGCATCGTCCTCGTATGCCGCGACGGCCGCGACTTGCGCCAGACGGTCGAGCGGATACGAGTTGAAGCTGTCCTTCACGCGGTTCAGTGCGTCGATCAGTTCTGGATTGCCGAACGCGAAGCCGACGCGCATGCCGGCCAGCGAACGCGACTTCGATACCGTTTGGACCACCAGCAGGTTGGGATAGCGGTCGATCAGTGCGATGGCCGATTCGGCGCCGAAATCGACATAGGCCTCATCGATGACCACGACCGATTCGGTGTTTCTCGCCACCAGTCGCTCGATATCGGCGAGCGGCAGCGGTCGTCCAGTCGGCGCGTTCGGGTTCGGGAAGAGTACGCCGCCGTTAGGCGCTGGATAGTCGTCGACATTGATGGCGAAGCTGTCGTCGAGTGCGATGGTCCGAAAGTCGACTTCAAAGAGCCGCGCGTAGGTCGGGTAGAAGCTGTACGTGATATCCGGAAACAGCAACGGCTTGTCGTGCTTCAGCAAGGCCTGAAAGGTGAGCGCGAGTACTTCGTCCGAGCCGTTGCCCGCGAACACCTGTTCCGGGCGGATGCCGTGGTACGCGGCTACCGTTTCGCGTAACTTGCGCGCGGTCGGGTCGGGGTAGCGCCGCAGCGACTCGCTCGCGTCGCCCAGTTCCTGCCGGATCGCGTCAAGCACGCGCGGCGACGGCGGATAAGGATTCTCGTTGGTGTTCAGCTTCACCGGATGCGCAACCACGGGTTGCTCGCCCGGCACATACGGCGTCAGACGGTGAACGATGTCACTCCAGTAGCGGCTCAAGCGATTCTCCAGTCGATGGCGATACGGCGATACGGCGATACGGCGATACGGCGATACGGCGATACGGCGATACGGCGATACGGCGATACGGCGATACGGCGATACGGCGATACGGCGATACGGCTCGGGCAAGCCGTCGCTCACGAGTTGCGATGCAGTTGCATCATCGCCCGCTCGAGCTCGCCTTTGATGATTTGCGGCATCACGGCCAACCCACGTTCGATCGACGCATCGATCACATCCTGTTCTTCCCGCCGCGGCGGTTTCAGCACGTAATTGGCGACGTCCGGCTTGGCGCCGGCTCGCGCGCTTTCGGGAATCAGGTCGCGCGGATGACCGATGCCGATCCGCAGCCGCCAATACTGTTGCGACGACAGATGCGCGGTGATGTCCTTCAGCCCATTATGGCCGCCGCTGCCGCCACCGAGCTTCAGCTTGACGCTGCCGGGCGGCATATCGAGTTCGTCGTGCGCGACCAGAATTTCGTCCGGAAGAATCTTGAAGAACTGCGCGAGCGCCACGACCGACTGCCCCGAGCGGTTCATATACGTCTGCGGTTCCAGCAGATGCACTTCTTCGCCGTGAAGCCGGGCCTTCGCGTAGAAACCGTGGAAGCGCCGCTCGTCGCGCAGCGTCGTGCCTGCTTCGCGCGCCAGTTGATCGACCAGCCAGAAGCCGGCATTGTGGCGCGTCGCGGTGTATTCAGCGCCCGGATTGCCGAGCCCGACGATCAGCTTGATCATGATTGCGTAGGTCCATCTGGCCCGGGCGCCGAACGCGGCCGAGCCGAAAAAAACCGAAAAAAAACCCGCCGGGGCGAACCTCGGCGGGTCACATCGACCGTTTCATTGAAACGGATCGAGAGGATTGCTCGCTCAGTGCAGCTTAAGCAGCCGGCTTTTCGCCTTCGCCTTCGCCTGCAGCAGCAGCGGCGTCGCCTTCAGCGATTGCGCCAGCCGGGATCGTTGCCAATGCGATGACCGGGTTTTCTGCTTCAATGTGAGCAACCAGTGCCACGCCTGCCGGCAGGACGATGTCCTTAGCGTGCAGCGACTGGCCCGCTTCGATCTTCACCAGGTCGACTTCGAGGAATTCCGGCAGTGCCGACGGCAGGCACTCGATTTCGATTTCGTTGAGGACGTGCGAGATCACCGCGCCCGACAGCTTCACTGCCGGGTTGGTTTCCTGGTTCATGAAGTGCAGCGGCACCTTGGTGTGCAGCTTCTTCTTCGCGTCGACACGTTGGAAGTCCACGTGCAGCACGAGCTGACGGAACGGGTGGTATTGCACGTCGCGCAGCAGAACCTGTTGCGACTTGCCTGCCACTTCCAGGTCGAGGATCGACGAGTGGAAAACTTCTTTCTTCAGCGCGTGCCAGAGTGCGTTGTGGTCCAGTTCGACCAATTGCGTGTCAGCACCAGCGCCATATACGATGCCCGGGGTCTTACCCGAGATACGCAGGCGGCGGCTCGCACCCGTACCTTGCAAGGAACGCTCGAAAGCGACTACTTTCATGTTGAATCTCCAATGCACTGCCCGCGACCAGGCAGTAAAAACGGGGCCTCCAAGCCGTTACGGCTGAGGCCCCAGAGCGATGGCACGAACCTTCGTTCGTTCATGCCAATTGTGCAAAAGCGCGGCGTGCGGTACTGCAATGCGCGCTGCGCCTTCGCAAATACTTAACTTTCAGCGAACAGCGACATCACCGAATCGCCGCGGCGAATCCGCGAGAACGTTTCGGCGAGCAGGCCGGCGCTGGTCAGCGAACGGATCTTGGCGCACGAGCGGGCTTCGTCGCCGAGCGGGATCGTATCGGTGACAACGAGTTCGTCGAGTGCCGAAGCTGCAATTCGCTCGCCTGCACCGCCCGACAAAACCGGGTGGGTGGCGTAAGCGAATACCTGTTTCGCACCGCGTTCCTTCAAAACCTGAGCTGCCTTGCAAAGCGTGCCTGCGGTGTCGACCATGTCGTCCATGATCACGCAGGTGCGGCCTTCGACTTCACCGATGATGTTCATCACTTCGGCAACGTTCGCCTTCGGGCGGCGTTTGTCGATGATCGCGAGATCGCAATTCAGTTGCTTGGCCAATGCACGGGCACGCACCACGCCGCCGACGTCCGGCGAAACGACCAGCAGGTTCTCGTAGTTCTGCTTGCGCAGATCGCCGAGCAGCACGGGCGTAGCGTAGATGTTGTCGACCGGGATGTCGAAGAAGCCTTGAATCTGGTCGGCGTGCAGATCCATCGTAATGATCCGCTCGACACCGGCGATTTCCAGCATGTTCGCCACGATCTTCGCCGAGATGGCGACGCGCGCCGAACGCGGGCGTCGATCTTGACGGGCATAACCGAAGTAGGGGATGGCTGCGGTGATCCGACCGGCGGATGCGCGCTTGAGCGCATCGACCATGATCATCAGTTCCATCAGATTGTCATTCGCCGGCGCGCACGTGGATTGCAGGACGAAGACATCCTTGCCGCGCACGTTTTCCTGAATCTCGACCTGGATTTCACCGTCCGAGAAACGGCTAACCATTGCTTTGCCGAGGGGAATACCGAGGATTTTGACGACTTCCTGTGCAAGCGCGGGATTTGCGTTGCCAGTAAAAACCATCAGGCCGTCATGGCTGCTCATCGTGCACCTACTTCAGGCTGGGGGCGAGGGAAATGCGAGAATTTTTGGCAGGGGAGGAAGGAGTCGAACCTTCGAATGCCGGAATCAAAATCCGGTGCCTTAACCAACTTGGCGACTCCCCTACACTAACTTTGAGCTTCACCGAACGAGGGAACGTTCGACGAGGCAAAACTTATGACGCGAAAGCAAAGAGTGGATGCTGATCGAGACTTGCAGTTACTGCGCTATTCCATTCGCTCGGCAGTTTGGCTTGCGCCGCTTCTGCTTCAGCTTTACTACGGAACGCTGCAAATACACTTGCACCTGATCCAGACATCCGCGCTGGTGCGATGTTTTCAAACCATCGCAGCACTTGCGCTACTTCCGCGTATTTTCCCACGACAACTTGCTGCATGTCATTCCGGCCGAAACTTTCTGGCCATTCAGTGTTGCAGCTAAGTTCTGCAGGAAAGTCCGTAATTATGAGGGGTTTCGAATCTCTTGTCAACGCTTTTTCGGAGAAAATCGCTGCAGTCGGAACATGAACCCTCGGCGTCACTACCAGGAAATGACGCGGCGGCAATTGTACAACGTCCAAAGCTTCTCCGACACCCTGTGCGAACGCATTTTTCCCAAAAATAAAAAATGGCACGTCCGCGCCGAGTTTCAACGCCAGCGCCTGCAACTCCAGTCGCGGCAAATCGAGTTTCCAGAGACGGTTCAGCGCGAGCAGCGTGGTGGCCGCATCGGAGCTTCCGCCGCCGAGGCCCGCGCCCATCGGCAGGCGCTTCTCGATCTCGATGTCGACGCCTTCCGGCGAGCCCGTATGGGTCTTCAGGAGCGTTGCTGCACGGACAGTGAGGTCGTGTTCCGGCGGCACGTCGGCGATTTCGGTGCTGCGCGTGATGAGGCCGTCGTCACGCCGCTTGAAGTGCAGGGTGTCGCCCCAGTCGAGCAACTGGAAAACGGTTTGAAGCGTGTGATAGCCATCCGGCCGGCGGCCAGTGATGTGCAGGAAGAGGTTGAGTTTCGCTGGCGCGAGGCAATCGCGCAGCGAATCGGTCGTTTCAATCATGAGTCAGGGCTACATTCGCCATAGCGGCGCCGAAGAGGCGGCAAGGGTTGCGCGAACAGGCGCGATTACTGATCCAGTACGAGCTTGATGTCGAGCGGCGGTTCCGAGCGGCTCAGGTTCAAGCGCTTCACGCCGGTGGCCGGCGCTTCGGCATAGGCCAGGTAATCGATCGTCCAGCCGTCCTGCGTGATCTGCTTCAGGCGCGAGGGCTGCTCCGGATCCTTCTCGGTCCTGGCGCGCGAAGTCGGCGCCGGCGACGGCTGCAGCCAGTAGCGGAGCCCTTCGACCGGCAGCGCGAAGCCGAGCGCGTTCTGCATCAGCGTGGAGACGTTGTCGGCGGTGAGCGGTTGGCGGTTCGGCAGTTCGAGCGTAGCCGAAGCCGGCGACGAGGTCACGATCGCCAGTGTCTGGCCGAGCGGATTGCGCAATTGCAGGGTGACCGTGTCACCCGTTTCCTGCCAGGTGAAGTTGCCATAGGCATTGCGTTGCTGGCCGTTCTGATCGTTGTACTGGACCGCGAAACGGCCTTGATAAGCGCGGGTGGTCTGCGCAGAGACGGATGTCGCCGCATTCGACATGGACGGCCCCAGCGGCTTCACCGACGCACAACCGGCCAACGCCACAACCGCTGCCGCTACGAATCCGAGCGCCGCGCCACGCGGCGCCCGGGGATAAGAGATCAAGCGGGAAAGACGCATCAAAGATCGTTTACCTGAAGACGTTGCAGCGTTTTAACCAGTGTGTCGTTGTCCGGTTCGAGCTTGCGCGCATCGCGGAAAGCTGCGCGAGCCTGATCCTGCGCTCCGGTTTTCCACAACACTTCGCCGAGGTGTGCGCCGATTTCGGCGTTCGGCTGGAGGTCGTACGCTTTGCGCAGCAGCTTGATTGCATCCGACGTGTCGCCCATCCGGTACTTGACCCAGCCGACACTGTCCATGATGAAGGCGTCGTTCGGCGCCAGCGACGAGGCCTTCTCGACGAGCTTATCCGCTTCCGACAGGCGCTGATTGCGATCGGCCAGCGAATAGCCGAGCGCGTTGTAGGCCTGCGGATTGTCCGGCTGCGTCTGGATCAGCTTGCGCAGTTGCGCTTCCATGACATCGTAGTGGCCGGTCTTTTCGGCGGCCATGGCGTAGTCGTAGGTGAGATCGGGGTCGTCAGGGAAGGCGGCCGTTGCTTGTTGCAGGCTTGTTTCCGCCTCCGGATAGCGCTTCGCGTCGAACAGAATGGCCGCGTCGGTGCGTGCAATCAGCGCCTGGTCGCGCGGATCGGGCGCCTGCAGGCCGGCCAGCAGCTTGCGCGCGTCTTCAGTCTTGCCCTGCTTGGCGAGCAGTTGGGCGCGCGTAATCTGCGCTGGCATGAATTGCTGGCTCGACGGCGAAACCTTGTTCAGCCAGTCGCTTGCCGCCGCTTCGTTCTTCTGTTCGAGCGACAGCTGCGCAAGATAGATATACGCCTGGCCCGGATCGGCGCCCGGCGTTTTTTCAGCCTGCTTGGCGTACTGGGTCAGGTAGGTCTGCGCGTCGTTGAAATTCTTCTGCTGGATCTTGATCAACGCGAGCGCCATCATCGGCGTGAGATCGGTCGCGTTGTTCTTGTGCATGATCTCGAATTGCTTCTGCGCGTCGTCCAGGCGGTCGCTTGCGAGATACATCTGCGCGAGCGCGAGACGCGCGTCATGCGATTTCGGATTCTGTTGCACGTACTTTTCGAGCGACGCGATACCTTCCTTGCGCTCCTCCGGGCCCATCTGCGACAGCGTCAGCGCGGCCGGCAAATAGTCCGGCTTGAGCGTGAGCGCCTGTTCGAGCGACTTGCGCGCGCCCGGCGCGTCGTTGGAAACGAGTTGCTGGCGTGCGATGGCCAGTTGCGCCTCCGGCCGGTTCAGGTCGTCCTTCAGCATGTCTTGCAGCACATGCAAGCCGCCGATCCGGTTCGGACCGCGCGAGAGCAGCAGTTGCAGCGCCAGAACCGCGCTGCCGCGATTGTCGGCGGGGACCTTCGCGAGTTCACCGGCGAGGATTGGCGCGGCGTCATCAGGCTTGCCGGACAACACGAGCAGGGACGCGTCAAGTTGCGCGGCGCGTTCCGAATTCGGCGCATACTGCTGCCACAATTGCGCGGCAGCCAAAGCGTCCGACGGGCTTTGCGCGGCCAGCGCGATTTCCGTGGCGCGTTGCGCCATGCGCGGATCGTGCGTGTCGCGCGCAAGCGCGAGGTAGGTCTGGTAGGCGGGCGCCGGCTGGTCGCGTTGCAAGGCGACTTCAGCGGCGAGCACCTGGAATACGATCTGGCTGGACAGCGGTACGCCCGGCAGAGACTTCTGGTCTTCTGCCGTCGCCGGACCGAGCGGGTCCGGCAGGGTGACAGACGTGTCATCCGAGTCTGGCGATGGATCCTGCGCGTGCGCAGGCACGGCAGCCAGCGCCCAGACAGCGAGCGCGGCGGCACCGAGCATACGTCGAGCGGACACGGCGTTCGGCACGCGGGATGCGCTAGCCGGGCGCTTCGAAAACAGCTTCACGAAGGACAAGTTCATGGAAATCCGTTCAATGTTTCGGACGATTGTAACGCGCTCGCTACAATACGCGCACAACCAACGACGCAAGTTGCAGACCAGTTAGACATGCCAGAGTTGCCAGAAGTTGAGGTTACCCGAAGGGGAATCGAACCGTATGTGTCCGGGCGCAAGGTTGAACGCGTCGATGTGCGTACGCCCGCGCTGCGTTGGCCGATTCCGGCGGACCTTGCGAAAACCTTGCGTGGCAGCGTGGTGCGCAAGGTCGAGCGGCGGGGCAAGTATCTGCTGTTCGAAATCGACGCCGGCTGGTTCATTGTGCATCTGGGCATGACCGGCACGCTGCGTGTGCTGCGCCATGTGCCGCATCCGCCGGCCGCGGCGAAACACGACCACATCGACTGGATTTTCGACGAATTCATTTTGCGCTATCGCGATCCGCGGCGCTTCGGTGCGGTGCTGTGGCACCCGCGCGAAGCCGGCGACGTGCTCGAGCATCCGCTGCTCGCGAGCCTCGGTGTCGAGCCGTTTTCGCCGGCGTTTTCCGGCGCGTTGATGCACCGGCTCACGCGCGGGCGCAAGGTGTCGGTGAAGCAGGCGTTGCTGGCGGGGGAGATCGTGGTCGGCGTGGGGAATATCTACGCATCCGAAAGCCTCTTTCGCGCCGGTATCCGGCCCACCACCGCGGCGGGCCGCGTCTCGCTCGCGCGCTACGATTTGCTGGCGGACGCGGTGCGCGTCACGCTCGCCGCAGCGATCGAGAAGGGCGGCAGCACGTTGCGCGATTTCGTCGGCAGTGATGGCGAAAGCGGTTACTTCCAGCTCGACTATTTCGTCTATGATCGCGCGGGGCTGCCATGCCGCGTGTGTGGAACGCCGATCAAACTGATCGTGCAGGGGCAGCGTTCTACGTATTTCTGTCCCACCTGCCAGCGCTAAATTTTCAATGCCATCTCGTTTAAGCCCGTCTGCTCCGTCCGCTGCGCCTGCTTTCCCGGTTAGGTCTGATTTTTCCTCGCGGCTGATTGCGTGGCAGCGCCAGCATGGCCGTCATGACCTGCCATGGCAGAACACGCGCGATCCGTATCGCATCTGGCTGTCGGAAATCATGCTGCAGCAGACTCAGGTATCGACGGTGATTCCGTACTACGCCAAGTTTCTTGCGCGTTGTCCGGATGCCGCCTCGCTCGCCGCCGCGCCGGCAGACGATGTGATGGCGTTGTGGGCCGGCCTCGGCTATTACTCACGCGCACGCAACCTGCATCGCTGCGCGCAGGTGGTCGTCGAGCAGCATGGCGGCGCGTTTCCCGCGTCGGCCGACGAACTCGCTGAATTGCCGGGCATCGGCCGCTCGACGGCAGCGGCGATCGCCTCTTTTGCATTCGGCGCGCGGGCGACGATTCTCGACGGCAACGTGAAGCGCGTGTTGGCACGCGTATTCGGCGTCGAAGGTTTCCCGGGTGAAAAGAAAGTCGAGAATGCGATGTGGACGCTGGCGGAATCGCTGCTGCCGTCCAACGCGTCGGACGACGATGTCAGTGCGTACACGCAAGGCCTGATGGACCTCGGCGCAACGTTGTGCGTGCGCGGCAAGCCGGACTGCCTGCGCTGCCCGTTCGCCGCCGACTGCGTGGCCAACGTGACCGGGCGTCAGCGTGAACTGCCCACGGCACGACCGAAGAAAGCTGTGCCGACGCGCCGCACATGGATGCTGGTGCTACGCGACGGTAACGCCGTGATGCTGGAAAAGCGTCCGCCGTCAGGCATCTGGGGCGGCTTGTGGAGCCTGCCCGAAGCCGCTGACGAAGCCGCACTCGCCGAGCGTGCGCGCGCCTTCGGTGGCGATGGAGCGGTCTCGCCGCTCGCGCCGCTTACGCACGTCTTCACGCATTTCAAGCTGGATATCGAGCCGCGGCTCGCTGAGCTGGATCGCGGCGTGGGCGCATTGGCTACACTAAACGACGCGGACACCGCATGGGTCGCGTTAAGCGATCTCGACTCGTTCGGTGTGCCCGCGCCAGTGCGCAAACTACTGGATAGTCTGCACGGCTCACTGCTCTAGCCAACCCCGAGCAAAAAGCACGTCGAATCAAAGCAGCTGATGCTGCTGCATATAGTGATGAACCACGTCGATTCGCGCGCCGGCGTCCTGCAATTCCATTAGCTTTTGTCGTGCACGAAGGGCGATCGGCAACACTTCCGCGAGCCGGTTCGACACCCATGACGGATCTTCCAGCCTGAACGGCTCCACGAACGGCAAGCTGTCCGGATCGCGTTCGCGGATCGTTGCGATGATCCGTTCGAGCACTTCCGCGCACGCGCCGAATTTGGCCAGTTGCTCATTGCCCTCGAGCGGTATGTCGTCTCCGAGCGGCTCCGCCATGCCGACCAGCAAGCCGCTCGCCTCCACGCGATGCGACAGCAGGCGAAACCGCCGCGTGCCGCGCGCCCGAATCAGCAGCATGCCGAAGGCTTCGACATCGCACTCTTCGATTTCGGCAAGACAGCCAATTGCTTCAGGCACCGAAGGCTCTTCTTCACGCGCCACTTCCGCGCCGCTTTTCAGCAGACACACGCCGAACGGCGTTTTTTCACGCAGGCAGTCGCGCGCCATATCGAGGTAGCGCGCTTCGAAGATTTTCAGTGGCAGCAGTCCATCGGGAAACAGCACCGAATGCAGCGGAAACAGCGGCACATCGGCAAGCACAGTAGTAGAAGACATGGCGCAACGCTTCGAGTTGAGGCCGCGCGACGCGGCCGGTTAAGCCACTAACTTCGATGATTCGCCGATGTCGACCGGCGCATCGCGGTGCCGCACAATGACATTCGCCGAAGTTGCGAGACGCGCGGCGAGCGTCTCCGCAATGAACACCGAGCGGTGTTGGCCGCCCGTGCAACCGATCGCGACCGTCAGATAACTGCGATTGTCGTCACGGAAATGCGGCAGCCATTTGACGAGAAACTTTTCGATGTCGTCGATCATTTCATGCACGACCGGCAGCGCGTCGAGAAAATCCATCACCGGTTTGTCGAGGCCCGTGAGTGGCCGCAATTCATGATCGTAGTACGGGTTCGGCAGCGTGCGTACGTCGAAAACAAAATCGGCGTCGAGCGGCACGCCGCGTTTAAAGCCGAAGGACTCGAACATCAGCACGAGGCCCGCATCTTCCTGCTCGATGAAGCGTTTGACCCATGCACGCAGCACGTTCGCGCGCAGATTGCTGGTGTCGATCTGATGGCCGAACTCGACGAGGCCCGCCACGAGTTCGCGTTCGCGTTCAATCGCTTCGGCGAGCGACGTCAACAAGCCGACGTCCGCATCATGCGCGGTGGAACCGGACAGCGGATGGCGGCGGCGCGTTTCGGAGAAGCGTTGAATCAGCGCCTGCGTGCTTGCGTTCAGGAAGAGCACGCGCACGTCGTGGGCGCGCGACAGGTCGCGGATCATCGCGGGCATTTCGTCGAGCGAGGCGCTCGAACGCGCGTCGATGGCGACCGCGAGTCGTTCTTGGCCGTCGTCGGCGAGATAGTTGGCCAGTTGCGGCAAAAAACGTGGCGGCAGATTGTCGACGCAGTAATAGCCTGCGTCTTCAAGCGCGTTCAGGGCAACTGACTTGCCGGAGCCGGAAATACCGGTGATCAGGATTATGCGCATGGAGTCGTGAAATCCGTACAGTTCATCATAGCATCTGGTCCCCGTGCGCGTGCCGCCGCAGCCGCCGCCACCACCACCGTTAGCTGCGGGCGTGACACGGCGCCTCGGGGATGTCGCGGATTCAGATCAATTTGCCGGGAAACTGGCTGTCCGGGTCCTGCATGGCCAGACGCTGGCGATCCATGAAGTCGCGCAGCGTATCGATACCGCGCAGTTGCAGGATCGTGTTGCGCACGGCCGCTTCGACCAGCACCGCGAGGTTGCGGCCGGCCGCCACCTGAATCGTGACTTTGCTGATCGGCAAGCCGAGCACGTCGACGGTTTGGCTTTCCAGCGGCAGCCGCTGGAATTCGCCGTCGGGACGGCGCACCAGTTGCACGATCAGTTTCAGCTTCATTTTGCGGCGCACCGCGGTTTCACCGAAGATCGTCTTGATGTCGAGCAGCCCGAGACCGCGCACTTCGAGCAGGTTTTGCAGCAGCGGCGGACAGCGCCCTTCGACGAAATCCGGGCCGAGGCGCACGAAATCCACCGCGTCGTCGGCGACGAGGCCGTGGCCGCGGCTGATCAGTTCCAGCCCGAGTTCGCTCTTGCCGAGGCCGGAATCGCCGGTGAGCAGCACGCCCATGCCGAGAATGTCGAGAAACACGCCGTGCAGCGTGGCGCGCGGCGCGAGAATGCGCGACATGTAGAGGCGCAGGCTGTCGATCACCGCAGCGGCGGACATTGGCGTGGTGAAGAGCGGTGTGGACGAGCGCGTGCAGCGCAGCACCAGTTCCGGCGGCGCGGCGACGCCGCCCGCCACCACCAGAAACGGCGGTTCCAACGCGATTAGCTCGGCCATGTGGCGCGAGCGGTCTTCGTCGGTTTGGCGCTTGTAGTAGTCAATTTCGGCGTCGCCGAGCACCTGAATCCGGTTCGGGTGGATCAGGTTCAAGTGGCCGACGAGGTCGGCGCTCGACGTGGCATTGGCGACCGATTCCGAAGAAAAGCCGCGCTCCCAGCCTTCATGCCCCGTCAGCCAGCTCAGTTTCAGCATGGCCGCGTTGTCGTCGAAAATGCTCTGGGCGTTGATGCTGGACGTATCCATGAGTCAGTGACTCCAGTGTGGGCCGCTTGCCGGGCAAAGGGGCGGCCGCGCTAACGCGGACCGTTTGCCTTGCCAGGTTGTACCCGCATGCGGGCGGGTAACTGGGTGAATAACCGGCGCGCGGACAACCGCCGATGCATCAAGGTTGCCACTGAGTGAGCAGGCGATGCAATGATTCGCGGTCTTCTTCCGTATGCAGGCGCTCGCGGGCCTCGCGATCGGACAGCAACTGGGCGATTTCCGAAAGGATTTCGAGGTGCTGCTGGGTGGCCTGCTCGGGCACGAGCAGGAAAATCAGCAGCGAGACCGGCTGGCCGTCGGGCGATTCGAAGGGGATGGGTTCGGCGAGGCGCACGAACGCGGCGAGCGGTTGCTTCAAGCCTTTGATCCGGCCATGCGGAATCGCGACGCCTTCGCCGAGCCCCGTCGATCCGAGGCGCTCACGCGCAAACAGATTGTCAGTGACCGTGCTACGGGCGATGCCGTTCTGGTTCTCGAAGATCAGGCCCGCTTGCTCGAACACGCGCTTCTTGCTGGTGACCGATAGTCCGACGACGACGTTCTCGAGGGGAAGAAATTTGGCTAAACGATTCATGTTGACAGGCGAAAACGTGGCCTGGGTTCTCCTCGCTGGGGCGTTTGAGTGGTGTTCCATTCGTTTGATGCTCACGGCGACGTGCGTTGGAGTTCGAAAGCGCAGGACTCCGGCCGACCGATTTCCGTTTGAGCTAACTTGACCCCGATGGTAACCGGAACATTATAGAACAGGGTTGCCATGGATGGTGCGGCGCGCCATCCATGCATCATGAGTTTCTTCGCAGGATTGATCCGGTCTGCGCCGCTGCGCGAGAAAGGTGCCCTGAAACGAAAAACCGCCCGGTCTCGGGCGGTTTGGCTGGGTAAAGCAATTGAGGAAAGCCGAAGGAAGTAAAGAAACCTTCTAATCTTCCTTATTGCGGCGGCACGTCCACTAGCGGTGCCGGCTGGTACTTGATGGCCTCGTGCGCATGACCTTGCAGGCGATCCTTATGGCGTATCACTTGCCGGTCGAGCTTGTCGACCATCAGATCGATCGCAGCGTACAGGTCGCTGTCACAGCTCTCGACAAAGATATCTTTGCCCTTTAGATGCAGGTTGATTTCAACCTTTTGACGCTTTTCCTTTTCCTTGTGGTTGTCGACCGAGAGGACCACACTGCCGTCAATTACCTGATCAAAATGTCTTAGCACCCTATCCAGTTTGGTGATCACGTATTCGCGCAACGCAGGCGTTACTTCGAGGTGGTGTCCACTGATCTGCAGATTCATAGTGCTTCTCCAAGCTAGAGGCCGCTTGTTCCGCACGATGACGAAGGTCCGGTCGATCTGTCGGCTTGCCTGAGTCGCCCCCCGGTGACTGACTTCTGGCAGGTCGCATCGGCCGGCCTGTCCGCCAACTGCGGAGCGGCCGGTAAATGCCCGTCGCGGGAGGCGGCGGGCTACAGAGACTTGCGCAGGTTGACTGCCGGAATCTTGAGCGCTTCGCGATACTTCGCAACGGTACGCCGTGCGACCACGAAGCCCTGTTCCGCCAGCAGTTCGGCTATGCGGCTGTCTGAAAGAGGAGATTTCGGGTTTTCCGCTCCTATCAGTTGCTTGATGAGCGCGCGAATGGCCGTGGAAGAGGCCGCGCCGCCCGTGTCAGTCGAAACGTGTGATCCGAAGAAGTACTTAAATTCAAGCGTCCCGAATGGGGTCAGCATGTATTTACCGGTTGTCACACGGGAGACAGTTGACTCGTGTAGGCCCAGCGTATCAGCAATTTCTCGCAAAACCAAGGGGCGCATGGCAATTTCGCCATGCACAAAAAAACTCTTTTGACGCTCGACAATGGCTTGCGCGACCCGGAGGATGGTCTCGAAACGCTGCTGGATATTTTTGATCAGCCAGCGTGCTTCCTGCAGTTGCTGGCGCAACGATCCACTGCCCGGATCGCCCCGGTTGTTGCGCAGAATATTCGCGTACAGATGGTTGATGCGCAGCTTCGGCACCACTTCCGGATTGAGTTCCGCCTGCCAGCCCTGTGCCGTTTTGCGCACCATGATGTCCGGCACGACATAGTCCGCTTCCGCCTTGCCGTAAGCGGCGCCGGGAAACGGCTCGAGCGAGCGAATCAGAACATGCGCATCCCGCAAATCGTCGTCGTTCGCCTTCAGATGCTTGCGCAGGCGCGTGAAGTCGCGTGCCGCCAGCAGTTCCAGATAATGGGCGACGATGTCGAGCGCAAGCGTGCGCGTAGGTGACTGTTCGAGCCGCAGCAATTGCAGCTTGAGACATTCCGACGCGGAGCGCGCGCCGACCCCTGCAGGGTCGAAGCTATGCAGCAGCGCCAGCGCGGCGTTCATTTCGTCGAGATCGACTTCGAGCTCTTCAGGCAGGTCGTTCAGCACTTCCTCGAGCGTGGCGGCAAGATAGCCGTCGTCGTCGAGCGATTCGATCAGGAAGGTGATCAGTGCGCGGTCGCGCTGGCTCGCCTGGGTGACGCGCAGTTGCGCCATCAGGTGATCGCGCAGCGAGGTGCTCGATTCGTGGATTTGCAGCGGCGGCAGATCGTCGTCGTCCGAGGCATTGCCGGAGCGGCCGTAGTCGCCGAGATCCCATTGCGACGCCTCGCCGTTGCTGTCGCCCGCGAGGCCGTTGTATTCGTCGACACCCTGCGGCTCGCCGCTCTCGGTGCGCTCACTGCTGCTGGTGGACGAAGACGACGTATTGCCGCCCATCTGGTCGGGCGGTGCGGAGGAATTGGGCGCCTGGGCGATCAGCGAGCCGTCGGCCGCCACGCGCAAGGGGCTCGCGATCCAGTCATCCTCGTTCTCGAGGAGCGGATTCTGCGAGATCGCCATTGCGACTTCCTGCTGCAGTTCGAGCGTGGACAGCTGAAGCAGCCGGATGGACTGCTGCAGTTGCGGGGTCAGCGCAAGATGCTGCGATAGGCGGAGTTGGAGGCTGGCTTTCATGGCAAGTTGAGATTCATTGTAGAGAGTTTGCCACGACCGCGATACATTGCGACACTCGCAATTACGCGTGCGCCCGTTTTCGGCGGCGCTGGGCGCGGGACGCCCAGGTTAAAAATGGTGATGTGCAGATGCCGCAAAGGATCCGGCGGATGCGCGCTCGCACCGCCGGCAATCCCTTGTGCACTTACATGCGGAAGTGTTCGCCCAGATAGACGCGCCGCACGCTTTCGTTTTCGATGATGTCGCTCGGCGCACCGGCGGCCAGCACGCTGCCGTCGCTGATGATGTAGGCGTGGTCACAGATGCCGAGGGTTTCGCGCACGTTGTGGTCGGTGATCAGCACGCCGATGTTGCGCTGCTTCAAAAATTTGACGATCTTCTGGATTTCCAGCACCGCGATCGGATCGACGCCCGCGAACGGTTCGTCGAGCAGAATGAAGCTCGGATTGGTGGCCAGCGCACGTGCAATTTCAACCCGCCGGCGCTCGCCGCCGGACAGCGACAGCGCCGGATTCTCACGCAGGTGAGCAATCTGCAGTTCGTCGAGCAACGCCTCGGTGCGGTTTGTGATGGTGTCCTTGCTAAGCCGCTTGCCGTTGTCTTCGTGCTGCAATTCCAGCACCGCGCGAATGTTTTCCTCGACGCTGAGCTTGCGGAACACCGACGCTTCCTGCGGCAGATACGACAAACCCAGCGACGCGCGCTTGTGAATCGGCAGCAGGCTGATCGACTTGCCGTCCAGATCGATTTCACCCGCATCGAGCGGCACGAGGCCGACGATCATATAGAATGAGGTGGTCTTGCCGGCGCCATTGGGGCCGAGCAGGCCGACCACTTCGCCGCTTTTTACGTCGAGCGAGACATCTTTGACAACGGTGCGCGAGCCGTAACGCTTTTTCAGGTTGCGGACCACCAGCGAACTGCTGGTGCCGGCTGGTTTGCGATTGGGGAGGGACGCGGAGGAACTCACTGGTTCGGTGCTCCCTGAATCGTGGTGGACGGCGCGAGCGTGGCCGACGCGCCGTTCAGCGGCGCAGTGCCGCCATTGCGCGGAGCCAGCATCGCGCGCACGCGGCCGGTCGGGTTGCCCGGGCCGGCGACGTCCTTACCCGCCTTCGCGGTGTAGAAATCGTTCTGGCCGTCATACGTGATGACGCTGCCGTGCACCTGATCCATGACTGTCGAGAGGCCTTGCAGGCGCTTCACGGTGGCGTTGGTGGTGAGCGTGGTCAGATCCTGCTTGCCGTCGTAGTCGATACGAATGGCCGTGCCTTCGATGTATTCATCGAGGCCTTCGCGTTTCTGGCGGAAATACGACAGATTGCCGCCGCTCGACGTGCCGGTGGCGTACTGATAGCCCTGCGGGTCTTGCGTCACTTCGACCCGATCGGCCCTGATCACGATCGTGCCTTTGGTGGCGACCACGTGGCCGGTGAAGATGTTGACCTGTTTGAGGTCGTCGTAAGTCATATTGTCCGCTTCGACGTTCAGCGGTTTGTCCTTGTCGGCGCGGTCGGCGTGCGCAAGCGGCGCGAAGCCGGCGAGCGGCAACGCGACAATCAGCGCAGCGAGTCCGGCGCGGCACGCGGACAGGGTGCGCGAGCGGCCGGTATCAAAACGGGGGAACGATTCGTTCATGCAGTCACGCCTGGAATGGATTACCCGGGTTGCTTGGGCGAACTGACGGAGCCTTCGGACGCGGCAATCGCGCCCTTCACATTGCCGAACAGCTGCATCACCCGGGTGACGTTGTTGTAGTTCATGCCGCTGGCAGTCATCACAGACATGCCGCGCTGAAGTTTAACCGGCTTTTCGGTCTCGATCACATCGTCGTTGACCAGCACCCTAAAATGCTGCGAATCCGCTTGCATCTGCGGATCGCCGTTGCCAGCGGCCCGCAGGATGCGCGCATTGTCGTACAGATCGACGATCGAGGCGTCGGCGTTCACCTTGCCGGTGTCGCCGGTCGCGGTGATGATCGGCTTGCCGGGCTGGAAGGCGCGCATGGCCGGCTTGACCAGATCGCTCAGCTCGTCATCCTCGTAATGGATCAGAGACTGGGCGGTCAGCCGGTATTGCGTCGAGCCCGATTGATCGAGTTCGGAAACCGAGAAGGTGTCCGCGAAGTAGTCGGGCGTGTGCTCCTTGGGGCGCACCACGCTTTCGTTCTGCCGCGGCAGCGTGGCTTGCAGCAGCCACCACGTAATGCCGGCGAGCGCCGCCATCGCGACGAGCGGAATCAGCGAAGTCCAGCGAAACTGATTCATCCGACGAGGCCCCGCTGTTCGCCGCTACAGGCGGCCGCGAGCAGCGCCTCATACTTGTGCTGCGCGCGCAGCAGGGTATCGCAGACTTCACGCGCCGCACCGTGGCCGCCGCGCGCCTCGCTGACCCAATGGGCGCGCGCGATCACTTCAGGATGCGAATTGGCCGGCGCCGCCGCGAAGCCGACCTTCAGCATCACGCCGAGGTCGACCCAGTCGTCGCCCATATAGCCGCATTCTTCCGCCGTCAAGCCGGTTTGCTCGAGCAGGTCGGCAAACGCCTGGGGTTTGTCTTGCACACCCTGATAGACGTGGGTGATATTCATTTCCTTTGCCCGTGCCGCGACGATGCCCGACTTGCGCCCGGTGATGATCGCCGTTTCGATGCCGGCCTGGCGCAGCAGCTTCATGCCGTGACCGTCCATCGAGTGGAACGCCTTCATCGTGTCGCCTTCTGCCGTAAACAGCAGGCCACCGTCGGTCAGCACGCCGTCGACGTCGAAAATCATCAGCTTGACGCGGCTTGCGCGCTCAGTGGCGGTAAGGGGGGCGACGGGCATCAGATCACCTTCTTCGAGAACAGGTCGTGCATGTTGAGTGCGCCGATCAGCTTGCCTGCTCCGTCGACGACCAGCATCTGATTGATGCGGTGGCGCTCCATCAGTTCCACGGCTTCGACGGCAAGTTGATCCGGACCGATGGTGCGCGGGCCGGCGGTCATGACTGAGGCGATCGGCAAATTGCGGAAATCGCCGTCGCGTTCGAGCACGCGGCGCAAGTCGCCGTCGGTGAAGATGCCGGTCACATGATCGTTGTGATCGACGATCGCCGTCATGCCCATGCGCTTGGCCGTCAACTGGAACAGCGCGTCGCGCACGGTCGCGTCAGGCGTCACCTTCGGCACCTGGTCGCCGGTACGCATCACGTCGCGAACATAAGTGAGCAGGCGCCGGCCGAGCGCGCCGCCCGGATGCGAGCGGGCAAAGTCGTCCGCGCCGAAGCCGCGCGCGTCCAGCACCGCGACCGCGAGCGCATCGCCAAGCGCGAGCGCGGCGGTGGTGCTGGCGGTCGGCGCAAGATTCATCGGGCAGGCTTCTTTCGACACGCCGGAATTCAGATGCACGTCGGCCAGTTGTGCGAGACTCGACGACGGGCGGCCCGTCATCGCAATCAGCTTCGCGCCGATCCGCTTGATGAGCGGCAGGATCGCCACGAGTTCTTCAGTTTCGCCGGAATTGGACAGCGCGAGGAACACGTCGTCTGCCGTCACCATGCCGAGGTCACCATGGCTGGCTTCCGCCGGGTGAACGAAGAACGCCGGTGTGCCGGTGCTGGCGAGCGTGGCCGCGAGCTTGCGGGCCACGTGGCCGGATTTGCCGATGCCGGAAACGACAACGCGTCCGCGGCAACCCAGGATGAAGTCGACCGCCCCGACGAAGCCATCGTCGAGTTGATCGCGAAGCGCGCGCACGGCGTCCGCTTCGATGTCGAGCACGTCACGAGCGAGCGCGAGTGCCCGGTCGCCATTGATTTTCGCTATCATTCGCGGAGTATAGCAAAGGCGCTTGTTCGCCGCGCCGGGCCTGCTGTGCCAAGCCGCTGCCTCTATTGCTGTTTTTAACGGCCCCACAACCTTGTCGCACGGTGTTTAGCGTGTGCGGTTCCGCTGACGAACGAGGACGCTTTACCGATGCGTTTTTGCCGATGATTTCCCCGCTCGAAATGACGCTATTCCTGCTGCTGGCATCAGTGGCCGGAGTGGTGATCTTTCGCTTTCTGAATCTTCCACCGATGCTGGGCTATCTGACGGTCGGCATCGTCGTCGGGCCGCACGCGTTCGGTCTGATTCCCGATTCGGCGGGCGCGCAGAACCTGGCCGAATTCGGCGTTGTGTTCCTGATGTTTTCCATCGGGCTGGAGTTTTCGCTGTCCAAACTGCGCTCGATGCGCACGCTGGTATTCGGCCTCGGCCTGTTGCAGGTGATCGGCACGATTGCCATCGCGGTCACGCTCGGCTTCGTGCTGGAGCGCTGGGTGCATATCACGTGGCAGGCGAGCGTGGCGCTGGGCGGCGCGCTGGCGATGTCGTCGACGGCGATCGTCAGCAAGATGCTGGCGGAGCGGCTCGAGATCGAAACGGAGCATGGCCGCAATATCTTCGGCGTGCTGCTGTTCCAGGATCTGGCGGTGGTGCCGCTGTTGATCGTCATTGCGGCGCTGGGCGGCGATTCGAAAAATATCGTCAGCGCGCTCGGGGTGGCGGCCATCAAGATTATCGTGGCGTTGGCCCTATTGTTAATAGTGGGTCAGCGCTTCATGACGCGCTGGTTCAACGTGGTGGCGCGGCGCCGCTCGCAGGAACTGTTCATCCTTAATCTGCTGCTGGTGACGCTCGGCGCGGCGTTCATCACGGACAAGTTCGGCCTGTCGCTCGCGCTCGGCGCGTTCATCGCCGGCATGTTGATCGCCGAAACACCTTACCGGCATCAGGTGGAAGAGGACATCAAGCCGTTTCGCGACGTGCTGCTGGGCCTCTTCTTCGTCACGACCGGCATGCTGCTGAATCCGCGCGTGATCTGGGAGCATCCGTTCATCGTGCTCGGCTTTCTGGTCGGTCCGATCCTGCTGAAGGCGGTGATGGTGACCGGGCTCTCGCGCCTGTTCGGCGCGTCGCCGGGTGTCGCGATGCGCACCGGTATTGGCCTCGCGCAAGCCGGTGAGTTCGGCTTCGTGCTGCTGAACCTGATTCTCGACAAGCATCTCGTCGACGCTACCCTGTTGCAGGCGATTCTCGCGGCGATGCTGCTCTCGATGCTGGCCGCGCCGTTCCTGATCCAGAATGCGGACCGTATCGTGCTGCGGCTGTCGTCGACTGAATGGATGATGCAGTCCTTGCAGATGACGCGCATTGCGACGCAAAGCCTGAAGCAAAGCGGTCACGTCATCATTTGCGGTTACGGCCGGGCCGGGCAGAATCTGGCGCGTATGCTGGAGCACGAGGGTTTGTCGTACGTCGCTTTGGACCTGGACCCGGATCGCGTGCAGGCCGCGGCTGCGGCGGGTGAGTCTGTGGTGTTCGGCGATGCGGGGCGGCGCGAATCGCTGCTTGCCGCCGGTATCCATCGCGCCGCAGCGATCGCGATTACCTACGCGAACACGCCCTCGGCATTGCGCGTGCTACACAATATTCACGAACTGGAACCCACGCTGCCGGTGATCGTTCGTACCGTCGACGACGCCGATCTGGAAAAGCTGCTTGCCGCCGGCGCGACCGAGGTGATTCCTGAAATCGTCGAAGGCAGCCTGATGCTGGCTTCGCATACGCTGGTGCTGATGGGCGTGCCGATGCGGCGCGTGGTGCGGCGAGTCGAGGAAATGCGTGACGAGCGCTATGCGCTATTGCGTGGCTATTTCCACGGCGCGGACGACGTTGAAGACGACGACGGCCACGAACAGGTGCGGCTACAATCGGTGCCGGTCGACGAAAACTCGGACGCGGTGGGCCGAACGCTGGCGGAACTGGGCCTGTTCGAGCTGGGCGTCGAGGTGACGGCCATTCGAAGGCACGGCATTCGCGGCGTCGAGCCGGACCCGTCCACCAAGCTGCGCGCGAGCGACATCGTGGTGTTGCGCGGTCTGCCCGAACAATTGGCCGAAGCCGAAGAGCTGCTCTCTAAGCATCGCCGCGCGGGCGCCGCTGCGGCCTAGCGCGTAAGGTCGGCGTGGCATGATCTCGGCGGGTCGGCGTTGCCGGCCGCGTCTGAGCCGGCCGCACCTAGCCGGCCGCACCTGATTTAGCATTTCATCGGACCTGTCGAGGTCCATCCGGAGACGTCATGTCCAACGCGCTCGCGAGCGCGCCGCTCGATGCGGCCAATTACATCAAAAGCCACATCCGCACGGTGCCCGACTGGCCGCAGCCGGGCGTGCAGTTTCGCGACATCACGCCGCTGCTGCAGGAGCCGAAGTTGCTGCGCGTGCTGATCGACCTGTTCGTCCAGCGCTATATCGACGCGAAACTCGACTACGTCGCCGGGCTGGATGCGCGTGGCTTCATCATCGGGCCGATTCTGGCTTACGAGCTGAACCTCGGCTTCATTCCGATCCGCAAGCAGGGCAAGCTTCCGTACAAGCGGGTCGCGCAATCGTACGAGCTCGAATACGGCACCGCGACGGTCGAGATTCACGAGGACGCCTGCAAGCCGGGCGACCGCGTCGTGATCATCGACGATCTGATCGCCACCGGCGGCACAATGATGGCCGGCAAGATTCTGCTCGAGCGGCTCGGCGCGGTGGTGGTCGAAGGTGCCGCGATTATCGATCTGCCTGAACTCGGCGGCTCGGCCCTGCTGCGCGAAGCGGGCCTACCGCTCTATACGGTGACTGAATTCGGCGGCCATTGATCGCTGGATGCGAATTTCTTCCTGCACACAAGGACGGTAAGAAAAGATGCCCAACTTCCTGTTGTTCCTCGCAACCTCGATCGCCATCACGATGGCGCCCGGTCCCGACAATCTGCAAGTACTCGCGCGTGGCATCTCGCAAGGCCGTGCGGCGGGCCTCGTCGCCGCGCTCGGCTTTGCGGCCGGCATCACATTTCACACCACTTTGGCCGCGCTTGGCGTGGCCGCGTTGCTGCGTTCGTCGCCGGTTGCGTTTGAAGTGATCAAGCTGGCCGGCGCCGCGTATCTGGTCTGGATCGGCATCAAGGCGCTGCGCAGCCAGGGCCTCGCCACCGCGCACGAGCGCGAGCCGCAACCGTTGATGGCGGTCTTTCGCCAGAGCGTGCTCGGCAATTTGCTGAATCCGAAGGTGACGCTGTTCTTCGTGGTGTTCCTGCCGCAGTTCGTGCAGCCGCACGGCACGCAGAGCGTCACGGTGCAGATGCTCGAACTTGGCGTGTTGTTCATGTTGCAGACCGTGGTGGTGTTTTCACTGTTCGGCGTGTGCGCGGGAATGATCGGCGGTTGGTTGAAGCGCCGGCCGCGCGTGGGCGTGTGGCTCGATCGGCTCGCGGGCGCGACCTTCATCGCGATCGGGATTCGCGTCGCCTTGCGTGATTGACGTGAGCGAGACCGGGACCGAGACCGCCTAAGCGACTGCGCAACTGCCGACAACCGGATGCGCCAGAAGAACAGTTTGGAGTTTTGAATGACTTTGCCTTGCATCACCGCCGCGCGCCGCTTCGATGGTGACGCGCATCTGCCGTTCTGGATCGACGCCGAGCAGGTCGGCTGGATTCGCTCGGCCGATGTGCCCTTGCTCGCGCGCTGGCCCGATGTGTTTGAAATCGACGGTGTTGAACACATGCGCGTGACGCTCGCGCCTGTGTTCAACACCGTCGATCTGCGCAGCGCGGCGCTCGGTTCCGTGATCGGTGCGCTTGCCGCCGAGGGCCGTATTCCCGGCTGGCGCAACGAGACTTACGCGATACGCAATGCGTTCGATGCGCCGCCGCTCGCGTACATCGAACGCGCGGCGTCGCGCTTCTTCGGCACGATGACCTACGCGGTGCATCTGAACGGCGTCGTAGAATACGCGGATGGCGCCCCGCAGTTGTGGATCGCGCGCCGCAGCGACACCAAGGCGACCGACCCGGGCATGCTCGACAATGTCGTGGCAGGCGGGGTCGGTTGGGGCTTCGGCATCGAGGCGACGATCATCAAGGAGTGCTGGGAAGAAGCCGGTATTCCCGAGGAGATCGCCGCGCGCGCTACGGCCGGCCGCACCGCGCATGTGCTGCAATCGTTGCCGGAAGGCACCCAGGCCGAACAGATTTTTATCTACGACCTTGCGCTGCCGGCGGATTTCGCACCGCGCAACCAGGACGGGGAAGTGGGCGAACACCGGCTCGCGCGCATCGACGAAGTGGCGCGCTGGATCGAAGAAGGCGCGATGACCGTGGATGCGAGTCTCGCCACGCTGGATTGCCTGCTGCGCCGCCGCTGGATCGACGAAGACGCGTGTCCGGGCATCGAGACATTGTTCGCGCCGCCGGCGCTCGTATAAGCGCTAGCCGGGCGCCGGCGCGACGAATAGCCCGAGCCACGCCGTAGCACGCCGCATCGAGCAGGACACACCGAACAAACCACGCACTGAAGAAGGGAGTCACCCAGGTCATGTCGACCGATCACAGCTTTATCCTCAAACTGTCGTGCGCCGACCGGCCCGGCATCGTCCACGCGGTTTCGGGCTTTCTGTTCGAGCGTGGCAGCAATATTCTCGACTCCGCACAGTTCGGCGACAGCCGCACCGGCGAGTTCTTCATGCGCGTGCATTTCCAGCAAGTGGGCGGCGATCCGGGCCTGAACCTGTTGCGTACATCATTCGCGACGCTTGCCGAGCAGTTCGGCATGCGCTGGGAATTGCACGATGCGTCGGTGAAGCCGCGCGTCGTCATCATGGTGTCGAAGATCGGCCATTGCCTGAACGACCTGCTGTTCCGCTATCGCACCGGTCAACTGGGCATCGAGATTCCTGCGATCATCTCGAACCACAAGGAGTTCTATCAGCTCGCGGCCAGCTACGACATTCCGTTCCATCATTTCCCGCTGCTGGGCGGCACGCCGGAGGCGAAGGCCGCGCAGGAAGCACGCGTGCTCGAAGTGATCGGCGAGCATCAAGCCGATCTGGTGGTGCTCGCGCGCTACATGCAGATTCTGTCGCCGCAGTTGTGCGAATCCCTTGCCGGCCGCGCGATCAATATTCACCATTCGTTCCTGCCGAGCTTCAAAGGCGCGAAGCCGTACTACCAGGCATTCGACCGCGGCGTGAAGCTGATCGGCGCAACCGCGCACTACGTGACGACGGATCTCGACGAAGGTCCGATCATCGAGCAGGAAGTGGAGCGGGTCGATCACAGCATGACGCCGGAGCAACTGACGGCGATCGGCCGTGACGTGGAATGCGTGACGCTCGCGCGTGCGGTGAAGTGGCACGTCGAGCATCGCGTCGTGTTGAACGGCAGCAAGACTGTGGTGTTTCGTTAAACGTAGTTGATACGCTTGCAGTGGGGGTGGCCAAACCATGGCCGCATGACCCTGCTGCAAGCGTGCACCGACTGAGTCCGATGCGCTCTCGCCGGATCAAGGCCGCGTCGCGGACCTGCCCGCATCCCGCGCATCCCGCGCATCCCGCGCATCCCGCGCATCCCGCGCGTCCTGTGCGAGCCGTGCGGTTTGTGCCGAACGGCGGCGCGCATTCAGTTTCTTCAGCCAGATCAGCAGTCCCGTTGCGCTCAGCACGGCGACCGCAATCCCCACCGCGCTAATCAGAATCCGCCCGCCGAGACCGAGGATGCGTCCCGAGTGCAGCGGGAATTGCACCTGCATGAAGATGTCGCCCGCCGTGCCCTTGCCGGGAATCTGCGCGCCGAGCTGCTTGCCGGTGGCCGCGTCCCAATACATCCACGGATTGCCGAGGCCCATATCGCCGTGATCGTTGCCGGTTGCGTAGAAGCCGACGCCGTAGGCGTGCAGGTGTTCCGCATAGTAGATACCACCCGGGGGCACCTTCAGGTTCTGCGCCTTACCGGCTTGCTCGGCTAGCTGCACGACGCGCTCGCGACTTAGCACCGGGTCGCCGGGCTGTGGCGCGCGCAGGATTTCGGGGCTGTCGACCGGATTCGGCGTGAGCGTCGAGAACATCGACACGATTGGCCGAACGACCGGCGCTGAGAGATTCATCGACACCGACGTCACCGCGACGATCACCAGCAAGCCCCAGATCCATACGCCGCCCGAGCGGTGCAGATCGAAGGTGAGCGCATAGCCGCCGCGCCCGAGGCGAAACGCGAACGACTTGCGCCATGCCTCGAAGCTCGGAAACGACAGCCATAGCGCGATCACGCTATCGAACAGCCACACGATCCCGACAATGCCCATCAGCCACGTGCCGATATCGACACCGCTGGCGAATGGCAATTGCAGCGTGTAGTGCAGCTTGTAGATGAACGGAATCAGACTGAGCCGCGCAAGCGAAACGGCGCCCCATTCGCGCCGTCCCTGGATGTCGCCGGTGGCGGGATCGACGGCGATCTGGTTGAAGTCGAGCGGGTAGGGCTGCTGCGTGGCGGGGTTGGTGCGCGGCAGCACCATCATCTGCAACGTGCGGCCGGGTTCAGCGGCGAGCGGCAGATACGTCACCTGCAGGCGCGGATCAGCCGCTTCGACGCGACGTGCCAACTCGAGTCCCGATAGCGCTGGGCCCGCGCTGCGCGCTTTGAAGAACGACGGGTTCAGCGCCGCATCGAGTTCGTGATCCCACGCGATGATCGCGCCGGTCAAGCCGGCGACGAACAGAAACAGCGCAATGGCGACACCGAACCAGCGGTGCAGGCGGACGAGCTGCCGCCTCATAAGCGAGCCGGCAAAATGGAAAACGAGGGGAAACAGCGAGTCACGGTGTCGTATTGCAAATGGGAATTATTCGCATCTTATGCGAGCCGGGCCGCCCACTGCAAGTGTTCAGTAAGCGGGGGGCGCGGCGCAGATCTGACCGCCTGACGACGGCTGATGAAAAAAAGCGGCACCCATGTGCCGCTTTTTGCCTGCGTTCGCCAAGCCCGTATCGCAGTCTGGTTGACGCTCACACCAGCCGCAGATAAATCAATTCCCGCTTGATGTACGCATAGAAGATCGGCGCCGCGACCACGCCGGGGAGACCGAACGCGGCTTCCATCACGAGCATCGCGATCAGCAGTTCCCAGGCGCGCGCCTCGATCTGACTACCGACGATGCGCGCGTTCAGGAAGTATTCCAGCTTGTGAATCAGGATCAGGAATACCAACGACATGACCGCCGCCGGAAAGCTTACCGAGAGGGCCACCGCGACGATGATCGTGTTCGAGATCAGATTGCCGATCACCGGCAGCAAGCCGACGATAAACGTCACCAGCACCAGTGTTTTGGAGAGCGGCAGCGTGTCGTGAAAGATCGGCAGGATCACCAGCAGGAAGATGCCAGTGAAGACCGCATTGATCGCGGAAATCTTCACCTGAGCGAATACGATGCGGCGGAAGGCGTCGGCGAAACGGGTCACGCGCGTGACGAACGCCGTGGACAGCGGTAGCCGTTGCATATGCTTCTGCGCCCCGACCGCGATGATCGCGCCGATGATCATGCCGATCAGGATGTGCGTAAAGCCGCGCGCCGCGGTCTTGCCGCTTTGCTGCAGCATGTTCGCGTTCTTCTGCATCAGTTCGGCCGCCTTGGTCTTCATCTGCTCGGTATCGACCGGCAGATAGTTGGCGACGAATTGCGGAATCCGGCCGCGCGCCTGGTCGATCAGTTGCATCGCCTGGTCGAGCAGTTTCTGCACGCTCGGCACGTCGTTCTCGAAATGTTCGATGATGCCGAGCGTCAGCGCCGTCAGCGCGCCGACTATCACCACCGAGAGGATCACCACCGCGAGCCAGCGCGCGCGCTGACTCGACATATGCCGTTCGATGCGCGGCGCAATGGTGTGCACGAGTTGAAACACCAGCAGCCCGGCCAGCAAGGCGCCGAGCAGGTTCAGTCCGATGACCGCCCACATTCCGATCAGCATCAGCACGTAACTGCCGATTTCGACCGCCGAGAGCTTCGGCAGGCTCATGTCGCTAGTTAGCCTGACCGGGCGTGGGCGTAGGTCCTGCACTTGCCCGTCGTCGCTCGCCTGATTCCGCTTGGCCATGGCTTATTCCGTCTCCAACCCGTGTTGTGCAGCGTTACGTTCTACTGGCCGTGCGGTTCAGCAGCGGCGCCAGATACTTACCGGTAAAACTTGCCTTCGACTTGGCGACCTGCTCCGGCGTGCCTTGCGCAACGATTTGACCTCCTCCGGCTCCGCCTTCTGGGCCGAGATCGATGACCCAGTCGGCGGTCTTTATTACATCGAGATTATGCTCGATGATCACGACGGTATTACCCTGGTCCCGCAAACGATGAATAACTTCCAGCAGCAATGCGATGTCGTGAAAGTGCAGACCGGTGGTCGGCTCGTCCAGGATGTATAGCGTGCGACCGGTGTCGCGCTTGCTCAGTTCCAAAGATAGTTTGACGCGCTGCGCTTCGCCGCCCGACAGGGTGGTGGCCGACTGGCCCAGGCGGATATAGCCCAGACCCACGTCCAGCAAGGTTTTCAGCTTGCGCGCCACGACCGGAACCGGTTTGAAGAACTCGTAGGCGCTCTCCACCGTCATGTCGAGCACTTCGCTGATGTTCTTGCCTTTGTACTGCACGTCGAGCGTTTCGCGGTTGTAGCGCTTGCCGTGGCAGACGTCGCAGGGAACGTACACGTCCGGCAAGAAGTGCATCTCCACCTTCAGCACGCCGTCGCCCTGGCAGGACTCGCAGCGGCCACCCTTCACGTTGAACGAGAAGCGGCCCGCTTCGTAGCCGCGTTCCTTCGCCGCCGGCACACCCGCGAACAGTTCGCGGATCGGCGTGAACAGACCTGTGTACGTGGCTGGATTCGAGCGCGGCGTGCGGCCGATCGGCGACTGGTCGACGTTGATGACCTTGTCGAAATGCTCCAGCCCTTCGATCGATTCGTACGGCGCCGGCTCGGTGGACGAGCCATACAGGTGGTGCGCGACCGCGTGATACAGCGTGTCGTTGATCAGCGTGGACTTGCCCGAACCGGACACGCCGGTCACGCAGGTCAGCAGACCGACCGGCAGATCGAGCGAGACGTGCTGCAGATTGTTGCCGTATGCTTCGACGATGCGCAGACGGCGTTCGTCCGGTTCCTTGCGCTCGTCCGGGAATTCGATGTTGCGGGCACCGGACATATACTGCCCGGTCATCGACGCCGCGTTCGCCTCCACCTGCTTGGGCGTGCCTTCGGCGATCACCATGCCGCCGTGTTCGCCCGCGCCGGGACCCATGTCGACCACATAGTCGGCCATGCGGATCATGTCTTCATCGTGTTCGACGACGATCACCGAGTTGCCCAGGTCGCGCAAATGCTTGAGCGTGGCGATCAGCCGGTCGTTGTCGCGCTGATGCAGACCGATCGACGGCTCGTCCAGCACGTACATCACGCCGGTCAAACCGGAACCGATCTGCGAGGCGAGGCGAATCCGCTGCGCTTCACCGCCCGACAGCGTTTCCGCGCTGCGTTCGAGCGACAGGTAGTCGAGCCCGACGTTATTCAGGAACATCAGCCGCGCGACGATCTCCTTGACGACCTTGTCGGCGATCTCGCGCTTCGAGCCTTCGAGCCGCAGCGTCTGAAAGTAGCCGAGCGCGTCGCGCAACGGCCAGCCGCTGATTTCGAAGATGCCGCGCGCGTCGCTATTGGAGCCGATCCGCACGAAACGGGCTTCCCGACGCAGCCTCGTGCCGGCGCAGGCCGGGCAGGGCTGGTTGTTCTGATACTTGGCGAGCTCTTCGCGCACCGCGACCGAATCGGTCTCGCGGTAACGCCGCTCCAGGTTCGGGATGATCCCTTCGAACACATGCTCGCGCACGGACGTGCGGCCGCGTTCGTTGATGTACGAGAACGGAATCTCCTGCTTGCCCGAACCGAACAGCAGAATCTTGCGGACTTTCTCCGGCAGGTCTTCGACGGCTGTGTCGATGTCGAACTCGTAGAACGCCGCGAGACTTTGCAGCATCTGGAAGTAGAACTGGTTACGCCGGTCCCAGCCCTTCACCGCGCCTGCCGCCAGCGACAGCGACGGATGCGCGACGACCCGCTTCGGATCGAAGAAAGTGATCTGGCCGAGTCCGTCGCACTCCGGGCATGCGCCCATCGGGTTGTTGAACGAGAAGAGGCGCGGCTCCAGTTCCTGCAGCGAATACGAGCAGATCGGGCAGGCGAACTTCGAGCTGAACAGGTGCTCTTTGTCCGTATCCATTTCCAGCGCGATCGCGCGGCCGTCGGCGAGACGCAGTGCCGTTTCGAACGATTCAGCGAGGCGCTGCTTCATATCGCCGCGCACTTTCAGACGGTCGACGACGACGTCGATCGTATGCTTGTCGTTTTTCTTGAGCTTCGGCAGCGAGTCGACTTCATAGATCTTCGCGACGCCTTCGTTGGCCGTGCCACCGCCCGAGCGGACGCGAAAACGGATGAAGCCCTGCGCCTGCATCTCCTCGAACAGCTCGACGTGCTCGCCTTTGCGGTTCGCCACCACCGGCGCGAGGATCATCAGTTTGGTCTCTTCCGGCAGGGCGAGCGCCGCGTCGACCATCTGCGAGACGCTTTGCGCTTGCAGCGGAATTTCGTGGTCCGGACAGTACGGCGTGCCGACCCGTGCGAACAGCAGCCGCAGATAGTCGTGAATTTCGGTGACGGTGCCGACCGTGGAGCGCGGATTGTGCGAAGTCGCTTTCTGTTCGATCGAGATCGCCGGCGACAGGCCTTCGATCAGATCGACGTCCGGTTTCTCCATCAATTGCAGGAATTGGCGGGCGTAAGCGGAGAGACTTTCGACGTAGCGCCGCTGTCCTTCCGCGTAGAGCGTGTCGAACGCAAGCGACGATTTACCCGAGCCGGATAGGCCCGTAATCACGACGAGCTTGTGACGTGGGAGGTCGAGATTGACGTTCTTCAGGTTGTGGGTGCGAGCCCCACGGATACGGATTTGTTCCACGCGTTATTCCAAGACTTGGCCCGTGACCTGGCGGAAAGAGGAAGAGGCTAAACCTGCTACTATAACGACTTTTCAAGACCGCCGTTACGGCTTCCTGACAGCCCGAAGGGGCACCAAGGCAAGCTGTAAGGCAGCGGTCCAGCGCCGCGAGAAAGAGGTTTAACTGGGGCCATTTTCCGCGAGTACAAGGCGCCGCGAGGCTCCAGACAAGCGTGTAGCAAGGCCGCCGGCCCGAATGCCGCGCCGCATGCTTGCCGCCGTCCGGCCGTCCCGTGGTAAGCCGCCTGGTTGTGGCCGTCCTGCTGGGAGGGCCCGCCCGCGGTGTGCCGCCCGGCGGTAGGCCGCCCCGCTCATTCAAAGAACGCTCTCGATGTCCAATCCGACTGCTACATCCTCACGCATGAGCGCGCCTGAAATGCGCGCGACCGTGTCGCTTGCCGCCATCTTCGCGCTGCGCATGCTCGGTCTGTTCATGATCATGCCGGTGTTCTCGATCTACGCGAAAACCATCCCCGGCGGCGACAACGTGCTGCTGGTGGGTATCGCGCTCGGTGCGTACGGCGTGACGCAGTCCATGCTGTACATCTTCTACGGCTGGGTCTCCGACAAAATCGGCCGCAAACCGGTCATTGCGACCGGCCTCCTGATCTTCGCGCTCGGCAGCTTCGTCGCGGCGGGTGCGCACGACATGACGTGGATCATCGTCGGCCGGGTGATTCAGGGCATGGGCGCGGTGTCGTCCGCGGTGATCGCGTTTATCGCCGACCTGACCTCCGAAGAGCATCGCACCAAGGCGATGGCGATGGTGGGCGCCAGTATCGGCGTTTCGTTCGCGGTGGCGATCGTCGGTGCGCCGATCGTGTTCCAGTGGGTCGGCATGAGCGGCCTGTTCACGCTGGTCGGCATCTTCTCGATTCTGGCGATCGGCCTGGTGCTGTGGGTCGTGCCGGATGCGCCCAAGCCTGTGCACGTGCGCGCGCCGTTCGCCGAGGTGCTGCATAACGTCGAACTGCTGCGCCTGAACTTCGGCGTGCTCGTGCTGCATGCCACGCAAACCGCGTTGTTCCTCGTCGTGCCGCGCATTCTCGAAGCCGGCGGCCTGCCGGTCGCGTCGCACTGGAAGGTGTATTTGCCGGTGATGGGCCTCTCGTTCGTGATGATGGTCCCGGCGATCATCGCCGCGGAAAAACGCGGAAAAATGAAAATCGTGCTGCTGTCGGCGATCGGTCTTATCCTGATCGGACAGTTGTTGTTGGGCGTCGCACCGCATACGATTCTGAGTGTGGCGGCGATCCTTTTTGTCTACTTTCTCGGCTTCAATATTCTTGAAGCGTCGCAGCCTTCGCTGGTGTCGAAACTGGCGCCGGGCACCCGCAAGGGCGCGGCGGCCGGCGTGTACAACACCACACAGTCGATCGGTCTTGCACTGGGCGGCGTGGTCGGCGGCTGGCTGCTGAAAGTAGATGGCCAAAGCGCCGTATTCTTTACCTGTTCGGCCCTGGTCTTTTGCTGGCTTATAATCGCCGCACAGATGAAACAGCCGCCGCGCAAGGCGTAAAAAGGCTCACTCAGAACTCACCTGGCGGCGGGCTGAGGCGCAGTTCCAGTCTCCGGCCCGCTGGCCTGAGACGTGAATCGTGCGTTGCCGCGCCGCTCGCAACGGAATCAACAGGAGAAACTCATGGCATCCGTGAACAAGGTTATTCTCGTCGGCAATCTCGGAGCCGATCCGGAAGTCCGTTATCTTCCGAGCGGCGACGCAGTGGCGAACATCCGCCTTGCGACGACGGATCGGTACAAGGACAAAGCGTCCGGCGAAATGAAGGAAGCAACCGAATGGCACCGCGTGTCGTTCTTCGGCCGGCTTGCTGAAATCGTGTCGGAATATCTGAAGAAGGGCTCGTCGGTGTACCTGGAAGGGCGCATCCGTACCCGCAAGTGGCAGGCTCAGGACGGCACCGACCGTTACTCGACCGAAATCGTCGCCGAACAGATGCAAATGCTGGGTGGCCGTGGCGGCTCGATGGGCGGTGGTGGCGACGAAGGCGGTTACAGCCGCGGTGAACCGTCGGAGCGTAGCGGCGGTGGTGGCGGTGGTGGCCGCGCGGTCTCGGGCGGCGGCGCTTCGCGTGGCGGCAGCGGTGGCGGCGGTGGTGGTTCGAGCCGTCCGAGCGCGCCGGCTGGCGGTGGGTTTGATGAGATGGACGACGATATTCCTTTCTGACGGGCACTTTTTAAGAAATGTAATTAGCAGGCCCGTAACCCTTGTGGTTACGGGCTTTTTTCTTATTTACATTTTTTATACGCCTTGGTATTGTCCTGCGAACCGGGCACTTTCGAAAATGTAAATAAATGACCGAACGTTACACTGTCAGAAACGTTGTTTTCGAATCAGGTGAGCGTTTCGCGCTGCTGGTGGACCACACGGGTGTGCCGTTGTTCGACACGACGGTCTTCACCATGACCGAGTTCCGGGCGCGCAACCGGGCGAGCGCGACCATCGAGCAGGTGCTGCGTGCGTTGAAGGTCTTCTTGCTCTTTTGCAAGCAGCATAAAATCGACCTCACCCAGCGCATGTTGGAGGGGCGATTGCTCGAGCTGGGTGAGCTCGACGCGTTGGTGCAGCTATGCCGCCTTCCGATGGCAGATATCGAGTCGCAGGTTGATGCGGACTTGACCCGCGCCGGGCGAGCGGTGGTTTCTCTTGAGTCCTATCGGGCTCGTGCGAAGGAAGCACCTCCTGAGGTCGCCGGCGATTCCGCCGGCGTTCGGGTCCGCTATATCCGCCAGTTCATCGGATGGCTGGCCGACAGGCGTCTCCTGAGTCTGAGTGCGCAGCATGCGAATCGCGCAGCGCTCCTCGGCGTGAAGGAAATTGTGGTCTCCGGGTTGACGGCCCGTATACCGACTGGCAAGGGCCGCAACAAGGCGAGCAGCCGCGTGGCGCTCGATGAGGCCGCACAGGAACGTCTCTGGCAAATCATTGACGTCAACTCGTCTGAGAATCCGTGGAAGAGTGGGCACGGCCGCGTGCGCAATGAACTCATCGTCCGGTGGCTCATGGGACTCGGTGTCCGGCGCGGCGAACTGCTTGGCGTGAAGGTGGATGATGTGAACTTCAGGGCGAACGAGGTGTTCATTGCCAGACGCGCTGATGACCCAGTTGACCCGCGAACTTACCAACCCAACACGAAGACTGCAGACCGTATCCTGCCCATCAGCGACGATTTGGCCACGCGGACACGCCAATACATCATCGAGGAGCGGCGCCGCCACCGCAATTCACGGAAACATCCGTTCCTGTTCGTAGCCAACGGCGGAGCGCCGCTCTCCCTTCGTGGATTTGACGACATATTCAGCGTGCTTAGTGAAAAGCACCCCGACCTGCCCAATGTCTTCCCGCACCTGTTCAGGCACACGTACAACTTCAACTTCTCGAAGGTTGCCGACGAAGCGGGCATGGACGAGGAAACCGAAAAGAAGACCCGGTCACAATTGATGGGCTGGTCAGAGACGTCTGGTTCAGCGGAGACCTACACCCGGCGGGAAGTCGAGCGCAAGGCGCGCGACGCCTCGCTTCAACTGCAAAACAAGATGGTGAAACCACGCGATGACAACCAATAACAGCGTTGATTTGCCGGTCGTTGCGCCCTATGTCGGCACTCTTCCGGCCATCGTCAACACTCGCGGCGGCGCAGTGTTTGACCCTCACCAAGATGAGTGGGACATACGGGAGCCTACCTTCAGCGCCAAACTGCAATTTGAAACGTTGCCCGAGCTCGGTAATCACTTCGAGGCGGCGTTTCGGTCAACGCTGGTTTGGTACGCGCAAAACGAATCCTTGCCGCATTTGAGGAATTTGTTCTATCGGGCTCGCCATCTGTTCGAGTTTGTGTCCGACAGGAGCAAGACGCAAGTCAGCGAAATTACAAGCGTGGACCTGCTCAACTACAAGTCGCACGTCGGACCGGACAGGGAATGGTATCTGGGTACGGTGTCCGGATTCCTCAAGCGCTGGCGGCGGTTGGGTTACGCCGGCATCACAGAAGATGCCGGCGTACTGTTGAACCAGCTTCGGCTGAAGGGCAATGTTAAAGGCGTATCTACCGCCACGATGGACCCTTACGACGGCCCATTCACCGCACTGGAGCTCGAAGCGCTGCAGATGGCGTTGAACAGTGGCTACGCGCAGCACGAGGTGAGCCTCGCGGATTATGTGCTGTGCTGGCTGCTGATGATGCTCGGTCAGCGGCCGACGCAGTACGCGGCGTTGAAGGTCCGCGACGTTGTCATCGTCCATGAAAAGGGCGGCTCCTCAACATATTCAATACGGATGCCTAGGGCAAAGGGGCGCGACAGCGATGCGCGCGGAGAATTCAAGGACCGCGTGCTGACCCCCGAGATTGGGACGCTGGTCGCCAGATACGCTGCCGAGGTCAAGAAACGTTTCACCGGACTGCTTGATGACCCGTTGGACGCGCCGCTGTTCCCTGGCGAACAGGTGGACGCTGCAATTGCCGGGTATGCATTCCACCAGACATCTGCGCAAATAGGGAACAAGATTAATGCGGTGATGAGGAGGCTCGAGGTCATCTCGGAGCGCACCGGCGACTTCATACACATTGGGCCAAAGCGGTTCCGCTCGACGGTAGGCACCCGAGCGGCGGAGGAAGGCCATGGCGAGCTGGTGATAGCCGAACTGCTGGACCATTCCGATACGCAGAACGTGGGTGTCTATGTCAACTCGACGCCGGCCATCGTGGAGCGCATCGACAGGGCAGTCGCCATGCAGCTCGCGCCGCTCGCGCAAGCGTTTGCAGGCAAACTCATTGATGGTCCTTCAGAGGCTTCGCGAAGAGCCGACCCGACAAGCCAAATCCGGGCGCCGGGCATCACCGGCGACTTCGCCGCGATATCGAGCTGTGGTAAGCATGGCTTCTGCGGGTTTCTCAAGCCCATTGCCTGTTACACCTGCAACAGTTTCGAGCCATGGATGGACGGGCCGCACGAACTGGTTCTCGACCATCTGATTGCCGAGAGGGAGCGATTGATGGTCACGGGCGACGCTCGCATTGCGTCCATTAACGACCGCGCAATACTGGCGGTCGCCGAGGTTATCCAGCTCTGCGAGACGGCACGTTATGAAAGGAGTGCCGCCCATGGCTGATATCGTCACCTTCGTTCCCCAGGCCGAGCTTGATGCAGACGCAAATATGGCTGGCTTCATCGACCTGTGCAGGACAAAACTCAGCGTGTTCGGTCAGTCATTGGTCTTCGAAGAAGACAGTTGGGATGTATCTGACACATTACAGCGCAAGGGTAAGCATAGCGCGGAGAGGCTCGTATTCAGTAATCTCGAGACCAGCAATCAGAGACCGCGCGTCATGATGAGCGAGCCGTTCAGGTCGTTTGCGAAATCCTATATGCGATACCAGCACGCCATGAAACCGACGCTGAACGTTGCTGGGCGCATGACGGCTCTGCGCGCGCTGGAAGCCGCGCTGTTGGAGGCCGGGGCCTCGGACCCGGTGCACACAAACTCGCATGTCCTGAACCGTGCGGCTCAATTGCTCAATGAGCGCCTCGGTGGTGCCACCGCATACCGAACGGCGGGTCAACTAGAGATGGTTGCCGATTTCCTTTGCGACAACGGGTTACTGGCTGTGCCGACACGCTGGCGTAACCCACTCAAACGACCCAGTGATTCGGTTCGGGTTGGAAAGGAGGCCGATGAGCGCCGAGCGGAGAAAATGCCAAGTCACACTGTGCTCGACGCGCTGCCGAAGGTGTTCGGGCTCGCGACCGAGCCGGCCGACGTGCTGGTATCTTCGGCAACCGCGATTCTCTGTTCCGCTCCTGACCGTATCAATGAAGTTCTCCTGCTGCCAGTTGATTGCGAAGTCCGGAAAAAGCAAAGCGACTCCGATGATGCATATGGCCTTAGATGGTGGCCAGCCAAGGGCGCCGAGCCTATGGTGAAATGGATTATTCCATCGATGACGAGCGTCGTTGAGGAGGCAATCAAGAAAATTCGAACCGTCACCGACGAAGCACGCCAAGTCGCCAAATGGTACGAAAAGAACCCCAAGAAGCTCTATCTGACCACGGAAACGGAGCACTTGCGCAAACAGGAATGGCTCAGCATGAGCGAAGTCACCGAGGTCATCTTTGCAGACCCGGTAGACCGGAACGCGGCTGGAGCATGGTGCAAGACCAATAAGGTTCCGAAGGAAAAGCGTGGGAACAAGGCATACGTGCGTTTCGCAGACGTGGAATCTGCCGTATTGAAAGACCTTCCGCGCGGCTTCCCGACTGTTCACGGGGCAACCGGCCTCAAATATAGTGATGCCATGTTTGTGATTCAGCGTAACGCACTTGCAGTATCCAAGCCTCGCATCAGGTGCGTCATTGAGCCAATCGGCCACCCGCACATCCATAACAGGCTCGGGGCGCGTTCGGAGACAGGCGTTCAGTCCATCTTCGACCGATGTGGACTTTACGAGCCGGACGGAAGTCCGATTCGGGTGCATACGCATCAGTTCCGTCATTACCTGAACACGCTTGCGCAGGCAGGCGGCATGAGTCAGCTTGATATCGCCAAATGGTCCGGTCGCAAGGATGTGAGGCAGAACAGGTTCTACGACCACGAGACGCCGGACGCCATCGTCGCGCGCATCCGGACGGCGGTTGGCGACGATACGCGGATGTTCGGCCCGTTGGCCGCCGGCCCAAGGGCGGCACTCATTACCCGGGACGAGTTTGCCCGGCTGAAGGTCCCGACAGCCCATACCACGGACTTCGGATATTGCATTCATGACTATGTAATGTCTCCCTGCCAGATGCACCGGGACTGCCTGAACTGTGGTGAGCAGGTTTGCGTGAAGGGCTTGGAGGAAAAGGAGAAACGCATCCGGCAGGCGCACGCGGAGGCGACGCGACTGCTCGCGATGGCAGAGCGGGCCGAGACCGAGGGAGAATTCGGGGCGAGCGAATGGGTTGAGCACCACCGGGTCCAACTGGCCCGGGTAACTGCCCTTCTCGAAATCCTGGATGACCCGGCGGTGCCGCGCGGCGCCATCATCCAGTTGATGCCGGCGGACATTCCGTCTCGGCTGGACCATGCGGCTGAAGCACGCGTGCTGCTGCTCGCCCCGGTAAAGGTCGAATCCTCGCGGGTGCCGCCGATGTCCGAAGAGGCTACGGCATGACACGGTCGAGAGAGAAGAACCTTGATGACGAGGTCGTTGCCAGCATTGTGCGCGTGCTTGATGGCTGGAGCGACAAGCTCAGCTGGGATGGGCTCATCGACGCCGTCGAGAAGCGCGAGGGACTGAGATACACCCGGCAGGCGCTTCACCGCCACGAGAGAATCCGGCTGGCCTTTGCAGTCCGGAAGCAGGCACTCTCGGGACAGAGGGGCGAACAGCCGGGCGACGCCGCATCGCCGGAATTGCAGGCGGCTTTGGGTCGCATAGCTCGTCTGGAAGGCGAGAACCAGCGGCTCGAGGCCGAGAACAACAACCTGCTCGAGCAGTTCGCCCGCTGGGCGTATAACGCCCAGACCCGCAACCTGAGCAAGGAATTTCTGAACCAGCCGCTCCCCTCCGTCGACCGTGAACAGAGCGACCGGCCGGGCTCGAAGAAGAAACCTCGTGACCCGCAGAGAAGCTGACCATGGCCAATGGACAACAAATTGCCGAGCAGAACTTCAGCGCATTCGTCGCCTGGCTCGCCAGCAAAACGGAAAGCGAATTCCGAGCGATGGCCAGTCGCGGCGTCCTGTCCCGCAAAGAAATCGCCAAGGAATGCGGCTTTGCCCAATCTGCCCTGAGCCAGAATCCGCGTATCAAGGACGCCCTGAAGGCGAAGGAGGATGCATTGCGGGATGCCGGTGTGCTGCCGCCTCTCGCACCAAAATCTGACGAATCCGGGGGCGAGTTGCCGTTGCGTGAAACCGGTCGGCAGCGTGCGTCCGTCAACGCCGAGCGCCTGAACCGGCTCGAACTCGATAATGCCGCCTTGCGTGCCGAAAATGAGGAGCTCAAGCGCAAGCTCGAACAGTATGCCCTTCTCGATGAAGCCCTTGCCACGACTGGGAGGCTTCTCCGGTGAATACAGCGCTGACCTTGCGCGTCACGTCCATCCGCAGCCAGAATCCACGCGGAACGGGTGGTTGCATCTTCGCGGGTAGCTCGATTGACGAACATGGAAATGTGCTGGAAGCCCGCGCATATTACGTGGTTCGCGCACCCGGTGCGCTGCTCGGTGAAAACCGGGTACAGGTGGGGCAATGGTGGCGTGTTGAGGGACCCTGCCGGCAGCGCACGAACCTGCTAAACGGCTTCGAAGTTGCTGAGCGGCAAATCGAGCCCACTGAGCTGGATTTCCTGCTCCCGTCTGGTGAGCACATCGTGACGCTGATGGCTGAGAGCGACGACTTCAGGGGCATCGGATACGGCAAAGCGCGCAAACTGTGGGAGACGTTTGGCAACAGACTGTACGCGTTGCTGGACGACGGCGACGTCGCCACCCTGACGAAGGTGCTTACCGAGGAATCGGCGCAGCAGGCAGTTGCGGCCTGGGCATTGCAGGGGAACACGCGGACGCTCCAGTGGCTACAGCGGCATGGTTTCCACACGACAATTGGACGGAAAATCCTTAAGTTCTTTGGTGCGGACGCGTCCGTGCGTATCGAAGAAGACCCCTATCGCCTCATCTCATTCTGTGCCACGTGGAAAGCGGTCGACGGGTTGGCCCGGTCGAAGTTCTCGATACGCGTGGATGACCACAGGCGATTGCGTGGTGCCATTGAGGAAGCCCTGTACCGACTGTTCGACTCGGGTCATACCTGCGCTACACGGGCCATGCTTGCCGACCGGCTGGTTGGCGTGTTCGGCCCGCAGACTCCACAGTTCCGATGGCGAACGCTGATTGACGCTGCGCTCGACCAGGGCCACTGGAACGGCAGCTACGTTCTCGGACACGACGATGTGATTCACCCCACCGGGCCGCTGGTCATGGAAACTGCCGTGGCACAGGCCATCGCGCAGCGGCTCCTGGACCCGGCGGGCCAATCCATCCTCACTGACGTTGTACTCGAGCGCATCCTCCAGCGCTACGAAATGGCTGAAGGTCTGGCGCTCAACGAAGAGCAACGCGAAGCGGTACATGTTGCCACGAACAACGCCTTCGCACTCATGACCGGCGGGGCTGGAGTCGGTAAGACGACGGTTCTAAAGGCCGTGTATGCTGCCTACGAACGCGCCGGAATTCGCATATACCAGATGGCCCTTGCGGGGCGTGCAGCGAAGAGGATGCAGGAGGCCACGGGCCGCCCGGCTTCGACTATCGCGAGCTTCCTGAGGAATGTGGGCCGCGAGGCACTCGATGGCCCTTTGGTTGTCGTAGTCGACGAAGCAAGCATGCTGGACATCGTGACGATGCATCGGTTGTGCAGAGAATTGCCCGCGCACGCACGCCTGCTGCTCGTCGGTGACCCGGCCCAGTTGATGCCTGTCGGTCCGGGACTCGTTCTGCACGCGCTTGTCGGTTTGCCGCAAATCTCCTCCTCGGAACTGAAGGTCGTCAAGCGCTACGGCAATGCAATTGCGCAGGCTGCGCAGTCCATTCGAAACGGCGTGTGGCCTTCTCTCCCCACGGACCCAACGGCGCCGATATCGATGTTGGCCTGTACGAACCTGAGCCACGATGGACCGGGCAGCATCGCTGCGACGGTGCTGAAGCTCTATCAGGCAGACCCGGATAACACACAGATTCTCTGCGCGCGGAGAAACGGACCGGACGGCACACGTGGGCTCAATGCGGCGTGTCAGGCTGCGCTGACCGCAAGGTCGCGACCGCTGACCGTCTGGAGTGACGAACACGAGTCCGCCGTTCGCACCGGGTTCCACCAAAACGACCTCGTGCTTTGCACCCGGAATATGTGGTCGCTTGGCTTGCAGAATGGGTCGCTCGGCCGACTTGTACAGATTGAAGACTCGCCCCGAATGCTGACCGACGAGGCCGGTAAGGAGGTTGGGTTCGCCATTGGATGGATTCTTTGGGATGATGGTGAGCGGCGACCGGTCTTCGAAGAAATGCTCGATGACCTCGAGCTTGGCTTCGCGATTACCGTTCATAAGGCGCAGGGGTCGCAGTGGCCCAAGGTGATTGTACCGGTCACTGGCAACCGGTTACTTGACCGGACGCTTCTATATACCGCCATCACGCGCGCGCAAACCCAGGTCATCCTGGTTGGCGACGTTGACGCAGCTCGGGCAGCTGTTGAAGCAATGCCGAAGGTTCACTTCCGGCAGGTCGGCCTCACGGGCCAGTTGCTCAGCCAGCTCCAGGCTGCTCCCTCGTCGCGCCGAGAAAATGTAAATAACGGGTCGAAGACGGCACATGTATTGACGTTATGAGAGAGTGGGTGCGCAGAAGCCCTTTCACTCACTCACATCGAGCGCTATTTACATTTTTTACTGCCCATAACCTTTTTAATTCTGACTAAAACAGTTTTTTGTTGGTAGAAGCCCGCCCTCCCATGGAGAGCGGGCTTTTTTCTTTACCCACACATTTTTTTTGTGTTTTACTGGATGAATAACTGAACCACTACTTAGAAAAAATGGTGAGTTGATGACGCAATACGTCGCGAAGCGAATCCGCTTTCGGAATGGAGAGCGCTACTCCGTTCTACAGGTTCCTTATGGACTTCCAGTTCATGAGGTGACTGTCTACCTGGACAAGTTCCGCAAGCGGGGCCGAGCCGCAAACACGGTCCACTTCGTCTGTTGCAGTCTTGCTCTCCTTTACCGGGAGCTGGACGTGGCCAAGGTCAATCTGCTCGACCGGTTGGCAGAGGGGCGATTTCTCAGTGTCGCGGAACTTAACCGGTTGGCGTCAGCAGCCCAGTATCGAGTTCAAGACCTCGATGCGGATGCGCAGGATGAAAGCAAGTCCAACGTCATTCACATTGCACGAATGGGCCTGCGTCGGAAGAGCGGTGTCAGCGAACGTCAGCCGGTGGATGTTGGAACTCAAGCGTCCCGGCTCCGATACATAGCCGACTTCCTCGCCTTCATATCTGACTACGTCGGTTCCACCCTTCCAAAAGAGGCAAAACGGGAACTCAAGGCGGAGAGTGAGCAGGCGCTGACCGCGTTTCGGGAACACGTTCCCCCGGTGTCGAGACGCGCCAAACTTAACTCACGCGTAGGTCTGAGCCAAGAGGAAGAAGATCGGCTCGTCAGCGTGGTGCATCCTGATTCGCCAGACAACCCTTGGGACCGAGGCTTCGTTCGCCAACGTAACTGGCTCATTGTTGTCCTCCTGCTGGCCACTGGGATGCGACGTGGCGAACTGCTTGGCTTGCAGATCGGAGACCTGCATCCGAGCCAACCGAAGCTGCTCATCATCCGGCGGGCCGATGCGGTGGAAGATCCACGCCGTATTCAACCGAACACGAAGACATATGACCGGGAGATTGAGCTCACGCCCGCCATCATGAGGAAGCTGTGGAGCTATATCAACAAGGTGCGCCGAAAAATCAAGGCAGCGCGCGCTATTCCGCAGGTCATCGTTTCTGACGAAGGGGCGCCGCTATCCCAGGCGAGCATCGACAAGATCTTCGCGCAATTGCGTGAGGCCTGCCCTGGATTGCCGGTAACGCTGACGAGCCATGTGATGCGACATACATGGAACGAGCGTTTCTCGGAGCAGGCTGAAACGATGGGCCTTACTGACGCAGTCGAAGAGAAGGCCCGTAACAGCCAGCAAGGCTGGAGCGACAACTCGAAAATGGCGGCTATCTACACACGTAGACATACCGCCAAAAAGGGACGTGAGATTTCTTTGAAACTTCAGGAACGACTCGATGACAAGCTCGATCGCGACAAGTAAGGACACGTCGCCAGGACTCGTGCTCCGCCTGCCTGAGACTGCATTCACGAGAAGCGGTATCGCGTTTCGACCGAACGAAGACATCTGGCATTGGACTGATGGACCGTTCCGCTTACATTTGGACTTTCGCAAACTGACAGTGTCCGCAGTGTTTCCTTGTGATTCGCTTAAGCATTCGCTGTTGGTGTTCGCGAAGCGCAATTCGGCATCCCACGTCACCAACCTGTTCAATGTGTTCGTGCACTTCCTTGCCCTTCGGGTGAAATCCACGCCGCTAGTCTCCGTTACGGCTGAAGAAGTTTCGAACTACGCTGCTCGACTCAAGGATCATGAAAAATGGCGCGTGGGCACCTTGAATGTGCTGCTTCAGAAGTGGGAAGCCCTCGGTCTCAGCGGCGTCGAGCCGGATTGCACACAGTACCTGCGTGAGCGGCGGAAACCGGGCAATGAAAAAGGGGCTGCCGTACGCACCCGCGACCCTGAGGAGGGTCCATTCAGCGAAGCGGAATACTCGACGCTCTACAAGGCAGTCGATGCGGCGTACGGTGCGGGCGAAGTGCCGCGATGGATCGCTGTCCTGACGCGGTTGCTGTTTGCGTGCGGCGGGCGAATTTCCCAATATGCCTCCCTCAAGGTGTTGGACCTGACGGCGCGCGATGGCTCCTTTGTGCTCAGTCTTCCACAAGCCAAAACGCGGGAGGTGCACTCTCGCGTTTCTTTCAAAGAGTTTGATCTCAGTCCCCAGACCGGCCGGCTTGTGCTCGAGTACATTGAGGAATTGAGGTCGCAAGGCCATGATGACGACGCGCCGCTATTTCCAGAGACCGTGGTGATGAGCCAAGGTCCAAGGGCGAGGACGCGATCCGAGGAGGATTTGTTCTTTGGTCACTGCATCAGAGATCACCTCTCCCGGATTTTTAGAGAGTTTATGGATTCGCTTGCCCCCCCAACCGAGCGCCTCGCATTCAAGCCCATTCCGGTGACGCCAAGCCGATTTCGTTACACGTTCGGGACGCGACTTGCGGAGGAAGGCGCCAGCAAAGCTGTCATCGCCGACCGCCTGGGTCACGTGGATCTTCAGCATGTAGATGTCTACTTTGAGGCCTCGCCCAAAATCGTTGAAAACATCCATAAAGCGATGGACTCTCAACTGGCACCCTTGGCACAAGCCTTCAGGGGGCGCCTGGTTGAGGACGAGGAACACTCAACGCACAAGGGCGCTCCGGGGAGCCGCATCATTGACTTCCGGGTCTCCAAGACGCCTGTCGGGAGTTGCGGCTGCAAGGGTCAAGGATGCGGGTTCGACCGTCCGACCGCTTGCTACACATGTTTCAAGTTCGAGCCCTGGCTTGATGCACCCCATGAAAAGGTGCTCCGGCGACTGCAAGATGAACGCAAACGCTGGGAAAGCGACGAGCGACTGGCGGCAATCAACGATGACGCCATCCGGGCGGTGCAAGAGGTCATTGCGGAATGCGGCCAGGCCAATGAACAGCGCAGATCGGGGGTGACTGCATGAACGCCCCCGTCCTTCACTTCACCCCCCGCGGAGAGCTGGAGCCGCAGGCGAACCTGGAAGCCTTCATCGAACTCTGCAAGCAATCCGAGGTGCTGGGTGCTCGCGGACAGTTCGATCTGAACGTCTGGGATATCGGGCGCCTGAAGGGTCAGAATAAGATCCACCGAGCGGTCTTCAGCTCACTGGAGGCTGCCAGCGAAGCCGCTTCTGAGCCGTGCATGCCTCAGCCGTTCCTCGACTTCGCGAAAGCTGCACTTGTCTATCTGCACGACAAGCGCCCCGTGGTTTCGCAAGCCGTGCGACTTTCCGCGTTTCGCTGCCTCGAGGCGGCCCTGCGCGAATGGAACAAGGCGTCGCGGCCGACGGCGGTCAACGTTGAGGTGCTAGACACTGCGGTCGAGTTAGCCAGAAAGCAGGTTTCAGCCCCGGTGGCTTACCGGATTGCCGGCCAACTGGAACTGATTGCGGAATTCATGAATTCGAAAGGCTTCATCTCGCTTCGACGGGCATGGGTCCATGGGATGAAAAAACCTCGGGAGCTCGGCTCGCGAATCTCCAAAGAGGCTCTCGACGCGCGCCAGGATAAATTGCCCTCCGCAGCAGTGCTCCGCGCGCTCGCCGGCGTCTTCCAGGAGGCCGTTCAACCGTCGGACGTGCTGGTGTCGAGCTACATGGCGGTGATGCTCTGCGCGCCGGAGCGAATCAACGAGGTGCTCAGACTGATGCGCAACTGTCTGGTTGAAGGCGACGGGAGATTCGACGGAAAGCTTGGCCTCCGCTGGGCGGGGTCCAAGCTTGCGGAGGACACGACAAAATGGCTTCCCACCCAGATGGTCCCCGTGGCAAGGCAGGCTATCGCCAACCTAGTGAAAGTGACAGCGTCCGCCCAAAAGATAGCAGCCTGGTACACCGACAATCCGAACGCGCTTTACCTTCACGAGGGCGCAGCACACCTGCGTGAGCGTGACGTGCTTACGCTTGCAGAAGTGGCGCTGATCCTGTGGGGCGATGAGAATGCAGCGGGCTCGGCGACCATGTGGGCCAGGGAGACGAGCAAACTTGAGAAAGTGCAGCTTGCCGGGCGAAAGATCGGTTACCGGTTCGACGACGTTGAGCGCGCGGTACTTGCGATGCTCCCCGAGACCTTTCCGTTCGTTCCGGGCGCTCCCGAGCTTCTGTGCAAAGACGCCATGGCCATCACCCGGACAAACGAGATGCACGCGCAGAGGGCTACGTACCTTTGCATGTTCACTTGCGTCGACTACACCTCCATCACGAATCAGCTAGGGGCACGGGAAGGCCGGTCTTCGATCTTTGAGCGCTTCAACTACACGGAGGACAACGGTTCGCCCATCGAGCTCCAGAGCCATAATCTTCGGCATTACCTGAACATGCTCGCCCAGTTGGGCGGTCTTAGCAGCGCAGAGATCGCCATCTTCTCCGGCCGTAAGGACGTTCGTCAGAACAGAGCCTATGACCACATGAGCTCGGACGAGGTTCAGGCGCCCATCAGCCAGGCCCTGAAGGCTGGCTTTACCGCCAACCTCGTTCCTGCGGCGACGCGGGATCTGATAACGCGTAGCGAGTTCAAGGGGTTTGGTATCGTCGCCGCCCACACAACGCAATATGGCTGGTGCATGCACAACTTCGCTAGCGAGCCATGCCAGATGTACCGGGACTGCATAAACTGCGAGGAGCAGGAATGCGTCAAGGGCGATGCACACAAGGAAGCCAACTTGCGCCTGCTGAGGGAAGAAACCGAGTTCCTTCTGAAGGAGGCACGGGAAGCGCTGAACGACGAGGAGTATGGCGCCGACGTGTGGGTGGAACATCAATCCAGGACGCTCGAGCGCGTGAACGCCCTGCTGTCCATCGTGGACGACCCTTCGGTACAACCAGGATCTCGGATTCGGCTCAACCTGGAGAACGCTGCGCTGATTACCGCCGACTCCACGCAACCCATCAAGTTCCTCAAAGCCGAGGGGCAAAAGCTGCTGCCATGAAGAAGACCCGCGCCCCCGATCTGACCGACGAGCGGATCAAGCTTGTGCTCGACACTCTGGACGGGTGGAAAGGCAAGTTGACCTGGGATCTCTTGATCGAGGCGATCCAGAAGATCACCGGTATCACATACTCGCGGTTCACGTTCGCGGAATATCCCGAAATAGCCAACGCGTTCTCGTTGAGGAAAGAGGCTTTGCGAGGCACCTGGAAGGGCGAACGCGGTCAGCCTCGGGATGAACGCGTGCGGGCCGCGCTTGAGCAGGTCGAACGCTACAAGGCCAAAATCGAGCGTCTTGAAGAACAGAACCAACTGCTCCTGGAGCAATTCGTGACCTGGGCGCACAACGCCGAGCGCAAGGGGGTGACGGTGATGATGCTGAATGCCCCGCTGCCCAAGCCCGAGCGCGACAGAACCAAAGGGGTGAAGTGATGGCGAGCGGACAGCAGATCGCCGAGGAGAACGTCCGCAAGTTTGCGGCCTGGGTTGCCTCGAAAACGGACGAGGACTTCCGCAACATGGCGGTGCGCGGAGTCCTGTCACGAACAGAGATTGCTGCGGAGTGCGGCTTCGCCAAATCGGCTCTCGCACAAAACCCTCGCATCCGGGATGCCCTCAAGACCCTTGAAACGTCGTTGCGGCAGCGCGGCGTGCTTCCATCGCTCGCCCTCGATAGCGAGACGGACCCGTCCGTCCCCCGTGTACGCCAGGCGGACCCCGAGCGCCAGGTCAGGGACGCCGAACGTATCTCCAGGCTTGAACGGGAGAACGCCAGCTTGCGTGCCGAGAACTCCGAGCTCAAGCGCCTGCTTGCGCGCTACGCCGTGTTGCAGCAGGTCTTGGCCGAGACCGGGAGGCTGCCCAGGTGACTGACGTAGCAACCGTCACGCTCCGCGTCACGGGAGTGCGCTCCCAGAACCCCCGAGGATTCGGCGGCGCCATCTTCACTGGCACCCCTATCGACGAGACGGGTGCCGTGTTGAACGCGAGCGCCTACGTGGTCGTGAAAGCCACTCGTGCCGCGCTCGGCGCCACCTGCGTCGAACGAGGTCAGTGGTGGCGCGTGACGGGGCCACTGGCCCAGCGACGCTCGGTTGTTGATGGCTTCGTGTTGATCGAACAGCAGGTCGAGGCGGAGGTCGCTCACCTCGCCCGACCCTCCGGCGAACACATCGTCAGCTTCATTGCAGATAACCCCGCGTTCGAAGGTTTCGGCTCGGTCAAGGCTCGTCGCCTATGGGAGCGGTTCGGGGAGCGACTATACTGCCTTCTTGACGCAGGAGATCCCGCCGCGTTCGATGCTGTGCTGACGGACGATGCGGCACGGCGCATGATCGAAGCATGGGCTAGGCACGGCGAGTCCCGGACCCTCCAGTGGTTGCAAGCGCAGGGCTTCGACGTGGGCATTGGCCGCAAAGTGCTGGCGTTCTTCGGCGGTGAGGCGCAAGCTCGCCTTGAGGAGGACCCTTACCGCCTTCTCTCCTTTACTGGCAGGTGGAAGGATGTCGACCGGGTAGCTAGAGAGCAATTCGATGTTGGTGCAGATGACCAGCGACGTTTGCGCGGCGCAGTCGAAGAAGCGTGCTACCGCATGTTCGCCAACGGACACACGGTCATGCTCACGGCGGACCTTATGGACCACGTGGTCGCTCTCCTCGGGCGGCCGCCCGCAGGCGTGCGCTGGCGAGACCTGCTGGCCGCCGCAGTGTCCGAAGGGTTGAGCAACGGTAGCATTGTGCAGACGGGTCACGGCCTGCAACCGCTCGGTGCCCTGGTCATGGAGCGTCAGGTGGCCATCGCCATTCAAGCGCGCCTGACGAGCGAAGACCAGCAATTGCTCACGCCGCTGGATATCGACCGCGTCATTGCCAGGGTCCATGCGCAAGACGGTATCGAGCTGAATCCAGAACAGCAAAGCTCTATCCGCCTGGCAGCCACGCACGCCTTTGTCTGCATCACCGGCGGTGCCGGCGTTGGGAAGACCACGGTGCTGAAGGCGCTCTATCGGCTCTTCGACGAGGCAGGCGTGAGGGTCTATCAGGTTGCCCTCGCTGGGCGGGCAGCCCGGAGGATGAAGGAGGCGACCGGTCGTTCCGCCGTAACCATCGCCAGCTTCCTCAAGGCCATAGACGACGCGATGTTCGACGGGCCGACGGTGCTCGTTATCGACGAAGCGAGCATGGTCGACATTATCTCCATGAGTCGCCTCTGCGAGGCGTTGCCGGTTCACGTGCGTCTCGTGCTCGTTGGCGACCACCACCAATTGATGCCCGTTGGGCCTGGCCTGGTTCTGCACTGCGTCAGGCAGGTTGAGGGCGTTCCTGTGGCGGAACTTAAGACCGGAAAGCGCTTCGGCGACGAGATCGCAGCCGTGGCGTCGGCGGTTCGTGCCGGCCACTGGCCCGCCGTAGCGGCTAACGCGACCGCCCCCGTGGCCTTCATTCCGTGCGAGCAGCACCTCATAGCTGAGTTGGTCGTTGATCTGTACGCCTTGGATACGGACGCCACTCAGGTGCTGAGCCCCTTGCGCAATGGACCCGCGGGCACCAAGAGTCTCAATCGACTGTGTCAGGAGCGATTCACCAACGGCCAACCGGCGGTCATGTGCTGGAATGATGAAGTTGAGGTGCCCGAGCGTTGTGGCTTCAATCTTGGTGATGTCGTGCTGTGCACGCGGAACCTCTGGGACGAGGGACTGCAAAATGGGTCGCTGGGTAGAGTCGTCGAAGTCGAGCCGCTAACTGAGAACTCGGCCGGCGATCCGGAGCAAGTGCTGGCTTGGGTTGAGTGGGACGACGGCGTCGGTCGTGCACTGACGCGGGACATGCTCGACGACATTGAATTGGGTTACGCCGTGACCGTTCACAAGGCTCAAGGCTCGCAGTGGTCCCGCGTCATCATCCCGGTGACCGACTCGAAGCTCCTGGACCGAACGTTGTTGTATACGGCCATCACACGTGCGCAGGTACAGGTTATCTTGGTCGGGGATGTCGACGCTGCACGGCACGCTGTAGTTGCACCTCCAAAGGCGGAGACTCGAAAGGTGGCGCTGGACTTCGCCCTGAAGCGCTGCTTAAAATTAGCCGCTGCTGAGGCCTTGGAAGCGCTGTGATGGCTACCCACAGAACGGTGTCGCAAGTGTGTGTTTGCTCTGGGTAGCGCGGCTTTAGTGTCGGTAACCCACATCTTGTCGATCCCAGCACCGCTCAACGCCTTGCACTCACTCACATGGTAGGTGGTACCAACACTTTTTAGTCGGGATAACCGTTTTAAGGTCTTGTAACCGCAGAATGTAAACATCAGCCCCGCCTTTGTGGGGGGGGGTTCTTTATATGTCTACGGTGTACGGCCTTCCCGGACCCGCAACATGTGCCGGATGCGCCCCGCCAGCAGGATTCGGGCGCGGAGAAAACCTAACTTGCGACCATGCCGTCGCAAGTCAGATGGAGGTTTCCCCGTCCAGTTCAGTATCCGTGTCGTCTACCGTGGCGCCTGTTGCAACGCGCATTCCATATGTCTTCATCATCCGGTACAGCGTGACGCGCGAGATGCCGAGGGCCGTCGCCGTTTCTCCCAGCCGGTAGTCGTGGCGTAGCAAAGCTGTTTCGATTGCCCTGCGCTCGGCTTGTTCTCGAATACGGTCGAGCGTCGCCGTTTCTCCTACCCTCTGCGATTCGAGATCGAGATCACGGGGTGTCAGCAGCCTGCCTTCGGCCATGACTAGCGCATGGCGCACGCGATTGATCAACTCGCGCACATTCCCCGGCCAGTGGTAGTTGTGCATGGCGTCGATGGCCGATGGCGTGAAGCCGTGAATCTTGTGGGTGCTGTCGGTCTTGTATTTCTGCAGGACGTAGTGCGCGAGGACTTCGATGTCCTTGCCGCGTGCGCTCAGCGGCGGTTCGTCGACGCGCAGCACGCACAGGCGATGGAACAGGTCGGCGCGAAAGCGTCCAGCGCATATCGCGGCTTCGAGGTCGACGTGGGTCGCTGAAATGATGCGTATGTCGACGGGAATCGATTCGTTGCCACCGAGCCGTTCAATTTTGCCTTCCTGCAGAAAGCGCAACAGGCCCGCCTGGGCCTCGGGCGGCATGTCGCCAATTTCATCGAGAAACAGGGTGCCCCCGTTCGCCGATTCGATGCGGCCAATCCTGCGCGCGTCCGCGCCTGTGAACGCGCCACGTTCGTAGCCGAACAGTTCAGACTGCATAAGATGATGCGGAATCGCGCCGCAATTGATCGCAACGAAAGGCGCTTTGCGGCGCGGCGAGCACCTGTGAATCGCGAGGGCGGTGAGCTCTTTGCCCGTACCTGATTGGCCGGAGATGAACACGCTCGCGTTCGTATTGGCGACCTTGCGGATGGTGCTGAAAAGCTGCTGCATGGCTTCGCAGCTGCCCACCATCGCGCTGTCATCCGTGAGCGGGATATCGGCGGCCGTATCGACGTAATCCAATGCCGCCATGCCTCGCGCGTGCCCGAGCGTATGCGAAATCCACCCGGGCGGTAGCGGCAGCGTGATGTAGTCGAAACAATAATTGCGAATCAGTTCGCGCACCGCCTTGCTTGCCGATTGGCTTTCGGCAGCGATTGCCACCCAGCCGATCGCGGTCTGGCTCAGACATGCCTTGAGGGTAGGAAAGTCGCGCGGCGTGAAACCGTCGAAATCGATGAGACCTGCGGCGACGCCTGATTTCTTCGTCGCAGCCTCGGCGCCGGCGGCGGTTTTCGCCACGACGACTTCCCAGCCGGCCGAGCGTATCTCCGCGAGGAGCGCGTTGTTATGTGCGCGAGCAACGCAGATCACACGGCGCTGGGTGTCCGGCTGGAGCCAGGGTTGGGGCGTGGACTGCGTTGAGCCGGCCGTCACGCACGAGCTCGTTCGGACATGGTCAGGTGATTTTTGCACGATATTCCCCCGTTCCTTCTTGCTTATTTCATTGCCCGCCTGAAAATCGGCTGCGCAACGACGTCCGGCACTTCGATGCTACTCGCTGCGGACGCAGCAAAAAAGAATCTTGATGCTGCCGCTACAACGAGGTACGCAAAGCTTCTATACAGGGATAACGTCCCGACTCGCCGGCGGATAAATGCGCGTTTATACCTAGTAAATAAGATTCGAAACGCATGGCCGATGACCGACGCACGCAATGCCGTCTCGTGTTTCCTTGGCAGTCCAATCCGTTCGACCACCTGCTAGCTACCGCTCATAGCAGGGAGGAGAATCCTTTAGATGTAGATAAACGCTTGCCCCGGCGGGACGGTGAGAAGGGCGGGAAAGATGCAGAGAGCGCATTTCGAGCAGCATCAGTTGGAGTTCGCTGGCGACCACCGGGCTGCGCAGTTCGATTTCTCCCGCCACTTTCATCAACGCTGCGTCGAGGCTGAGACCCGCTTCGACACAGACTGTTAGCAGGTCGAGCGCGTCGGGAAAATCTTGGCGGTTTCAAATACCAAGTGCAACAGCCGGGGTAAAAACATTGGTCTGGTTTCATCTCTATAGATACCTGTTAGGGAGTCCGCGATGCCATCGGCTGCTGACCGGCCAGAATATTGCCTCAATCAATCCTGACGGGATGGCAGCGGCCACGAACAGACCGAGCACGTTTCGGGGAAAAATTGTCAGGTGTTCCCGATTTAGCCAATGCGTGTTGCCGCCCAGGAAGTATTCCCCGTATTTGGTCGTTTCTATATTTGATTGCGCCAGCGACTGCGTTTTCCGGGAGTCTAAAGAAAGTGCGTCACGCCGTTTGTCGGGAAACGAACAAACACCGCGTCTTTTGCGCCCAGCCGGTTTATTGTCATTCTTCGCAGGGACGCGACAGCCCGATCAGGGGCGACTTGGGGTATCGACCTTAAACAGAAACAGTCATTCATCGAGGGCTGTACGCGCTCAGACAGAAAAACCCACGTCGGTTGCAGTTTCCGTCGACCAAAACGGTCGAAGCTACGGCCCCTGTGCACTCAGACGCTGCTGTTGCATTCGAACTTGAGCGAGCGGCAACACGACACGCGAGGAGCCATTCACCACACCTGAAAATTTCAGGCGTCGTGAGAACCAAAGATGTACCTGACGTATCAGCGTTGTAACAAGTTGTGTCAGTTTCCTTTGGTAGCCGGATCAGTGCCGGCACTGCGCGTCGTCCGTGTTTCTCCTTACCAAAATAGTTCGGCTCTGTGTTCGAGCGAACATTCAGCGGATGAGCAAACGATTATTCGGCGGGCCGTCGCCGTATCGCAGACCCCGGACTCCTTACCTTTTCTGGCGGCCAGTTAGCCCGTTTTTCTTCGGAAAAACAAGCGGTTAGGGTGGCAGGGCGGGCAGGGTCCATTCGCACAGACCTAGCGCTGATCGCTACAACACATACCCCCGGTCCCAGCCATCTTTCGTAAGTGGCGGTGAAGCATCTTTTGCGGCTATTTGGGCCGATTTCGCCAAAGGCTCACCAAAACTGAGACATTCCGGACGGCGCAGCGCGTCCGGGTCTTTTGCTTGTGTGAAACATCCAATGCCATCAAGCCTTTCGACGGGCTGGCATTCTTTTCGCTAATTGTCTCGCAACGGTGGCGCGCTGCTTGAGCAGTACAGGGCGCCGCGGTTTCAGGCGCCGTAGAACTGCTGACGGGGGTATCAATTCCGCGGCGCCGGAAAGCTTCGGCACATAACCAACCTTCAAGGACGGTAGTGCCGACGGCGGGGAACAGCGATCACTGGCGTCGACGGTTATCGAAGTTTCCGCAGTGATGGCGTTGGGGAGAGGGAACGGCTGGAGCACACGATACAGAAACGATGCGCTCCAGTACCGAACCGGTGAGCCAGGCCAATTCTGGCTGCGCGGTCAGCAGCCTTTCATGATTGCTCGGTCCCGCAGCGGGCATGTTTTGGGGTACTAAAAATCTCTTGTTCAAGGAGCTTCAAAATGCAAAAGACTCTCGACCTGATCCGTGACTTCGCGCGCGAAGAGGATGGTGTGACGGCAATTGAATATGGACTGCTGGCTGCGTTGGTGGCGGTCGCCATTATTACCGGAGCTGGACTTCTCGGCACGAACCTCAACCTCCTGTTCGACAATCTCGGCACCAGAATGGGTACCGCTGCCGGCACAGCGGCATAACCGACGGCAAAGGAGCTGCCCGGGTCTCCTTCGGAGCAGCTCCTTGCGTCGCACCGGCGAAGTGTGCTTGAGGAAAGATTTTTTTCGGGGGGCTCAGATGCAAAAAACTCTTGACCTGATTCGCAGCGTCTTGCGCGAAGAAGATGGCGTGACGGCGATCGAGTATGGCCTGCTCGCCGCGCTGGTGGCAGTTGCCATTATCGGGGGCGCCACAGCCCTCGGGACGAATCTCAATGCGTTTTTCAATAACATTGGTACCTGGTTTGGAACTATCGCAGTGCCTCAATAATTGGGGAGAGGGCTGGCCATTCTTTCCTTTGGGTCAGCTTCTTGTTTTGCCATGGCGAAACGAAAACGGGGAACTCCATGAACGCCTTCGAATTTCCGGTCGGTGTGTGCCTGTTGGGACTGGTGGCGGTGGCCGCAGGCTGGGATTTACACAGCCGTCGCATTCCGAACTGGCTTGTGCTGACAGGGCTCGCGTTGGCGCTGGCGACGCAGTGGCATCTGCATGGGGCAGGTGAAGGTAGCGTCCGGTGGGTGCTCGGAATGTTCACTGGGGGAGCCCTGTTCTTGCCGCTGTACCTGCTGCGCGCGATGGGCGCGGGCGACGTGAAGCTGATGGCGGCTGTCGGCGCGCTCGTCGGACCGAACATGGCGCTGGAGATTGTGCTGGTGACATGCGTTCTGGGCGGCGTGTGGGCGATCGGGGCGATCGTACTCAAGCGTGCAGTGAAGGCGACTGGCGCGAACATGTTGGCGATCCTGTTGGCGGGCACCGCCCGGTTAGGCAACAAGGAGGCGCGAGGCCAAGGCGCTACGTTCGCGTCAGTAGGATCGCTGCCATACGGCGTCGCGATTGCACTCGGCACGCTGTGTGTGATGTCTCTCCAGGCTAGAGGCGGCACGCTCTGATGGCTAAGGACGCAAGCGTTCGCCCGTAACGGAAGCACCGTCGCAGAAGGGGAAAGGAACGACAAGCAAGAAGCAAGAAGCAAGAAGAGAAGCAGGGCTCGTGCGCGGCACGGGATAACCGGGGAAATAACATGACCGACAAGTTGAAAACGGCGCCGGGCGCGCCGGCCGACATTAGTCACCTGCAGGATGCCAGCCGGGCTCGCCTCAACGGGGGAGGCGCAGAAACTCATCTGCTGGCGCGTGCGCCACGCACGATCGCCGATACCGGTCTGGATCAAAATTTCCTGCTTGAACTGGTAGCCAAGACTGCCTTCCTCCTGGGTAAGGTGTCGCTGTCTCAACTGATGCAGCGCCTCAAGCTGGGCGCCAGCGTGCTCGACAGCGTAGTGGCCTTCGCGGTGCGCGAACGAGTGCTGGAGATCGTACGGCGCGGCGCAAGCGATATCGACGTCGACCTGCAGTTGACCGATAGCGGGCGTCAGCGCGCAAGCGAGTTCATGGCCCGTTGCCGCTATGTCGGCCCGGCGCCGGTGGCGCTCGCCACATACGAAGCCATGCTGCAGCGCCAATCGGTGCGGCAGATGCAGGCTACCCGCGCCAGCATGCGGGCTGCCTTTGCTGGCTTGACTGTCAGGGGGACGCTGCTCGACGACATCGGAGGCGCAGTCAACAGCGGCAAGCCGGTGATCTTTTTCGGCCCACCGGGCAGCGGGAAGACTTCGTTGGCCGAACGATTGGGGCGGCTGTTGCCGGGCCACGTGGCCGTGCCGTACGCAATCGTGGTCGAAAACGAAGTCATCCAGATTTTCGACCCGCTCATTCACGAACCCTGTAGCTCGACACAGTCCGACAGCGTGTTGAGCGCGCCTTCGGATGCCCGCTGGCAAATTTGCAAGCGGCCCACCGTGCTCTCCGGCGGCGAGCTGACGCTCGACATGCTCGAACTGCGCTACGACGCGGCCAGCGGTTTTTACCAGGCACCCCCGCACGTGAAGGCCAACGGCGGTCTCTACGTTGTCGATGACCTGGGCCGCCAGCGCGTGGAGCCGGCTGATCTTCTCAACCGCTGGATCGTGCCATTCGATCGTGGACGCGACATGCTCACGCTGCATACCGGTTTGCGCTTCTCAGTGCCCTTCGACGTCTGGGTTGCGTTTTCGAGCAATTTCTCACCCGCCGACCTCGGCGATGAAGCGTTCTTCCGGCGCCTCGGCTGCAAGCTGTATGTCGGCCCACTCGATGTCGTCGAGTATCGCGCCGTGTACGAGCAGCGCTGTGAAGAACTCGCCGTGGCGTCGGACGACGACGCCTTCGAGTATCTCGTGCATCACTTGCATATGTCGTCCGGCCGGCCACTGCTCGCATGTTATCCGGGTGATCTGCTGCGCATCGTGCTGGCCAACGCACGATACCTCGAACAGCCAGCCGTAGCGGACGGGCCGAACCTGCTACGCGCGTGGAACAGTTACTTCGCGGTGGTCGGCGAACACGATAACTCGCCGCCACAGCAGCAGGGCGGCGCGGAGTGGGCAGCAAAAAAATTCGCGGCCGGTTAATTGACCGGATAAGCGGCCGGAAACTCTAGTCAGGAAACAGGTCAGGCATCAGGGAGATTCATCATGAAAAACGTACGTGCGTTGGTGATGTTGCTGGTCGCTGCAGTGGCGGGGCTCGGTGCGGTCGCGATGGCATCGCGCTGGTTGATGGACCGATCGTCGGGGATGACAACCAAAGTCGCGGTCGCTGCCCTTGACGTCAATCTCGGGCAACGCCTTAACCCTGAATTCATCAAGATGGTCGACTGGCCGGCGGGCAGCATACCGTCTGGTGCGTTCACCGATGTGCAGAAACTCGATGGGCGTGTGATGAAAAACAGCGCGCTGCGCGGCGAACCGATTCTGGAGGGCAAGCTGACGCCGGTAGGCACACAGGGCGGGCTATCGGCGGTGATCGAAGAAGGCCGCCGCGCAATCACAGTACGCGTCAACGATGTGATCGGCGTGGCTGGCTTCGCCCTGCCAGGCAACTATGTCGACATCATCGTCAGCACCCAGCAAGACAAAAGCAGCACGAACAAATCGGGCAACGACGAAAGCATCTCCAAGATCGTGCTGGAAAAAATTCTGGTGCTGGCTGTCGCGCAGGAAGTGGGCCGTGACGAAACAAAACCGAAAGTCGTCAATGCGGTCACGCTCGAAGTCACGCCTGAGCAGGCGGAAAAACTCGACCTCGCGCGCAGTGTCGGCACGCTGTCACTGGTGCTGCGCAACCAGGTGGATACCGCGACGCTGCCCACCGTCGGCGCCACGAAGGTCACGCTGCTCGGCACGCCAGCCGTGCCGGCCTCGGCGCCCGCTGCTTTGCCCGCGCGTCCGGCACGCGTGCACTACGCCGCACGACCAGCGGCGAAGCGGGACTGCGTGGGCGTGCTGTCGGGCGTGTTGGGCAGTGTCGAATGTTTCTAGGCTGGACTCTGTGGTGCCTGCGATGACGGACCGCTGCAGCGGGCACCACGAAGACAAAGAACGGAAGTCTCGATTGACCGATATCGGGTAACGGGGGCATGAAAAAATGAAGACGAAACTGGGGTTCTCATCCGGCAGCGCGATGCGTTGCCGCTCGCCGGGCAGTATCGTGCTCGCCGCGGCGCTGTGCACCGGAATGTTCGCCGCCCAAAACGGCGTAGCACAGGAGGCGCTCGAGAGCCCGGCTCTCGCGAAAGGCGCAATGAAAGCACCGTTGCCGGTAGGCCGCGGGCCGACGCCGATGATGGTCAGCATGGCGCCAATACCGGCCGGTGGGGCAGCCGCAGTCGCCGCGCCGCTGCGCGGCCCGAACTGCACCGGCGCGATCCATGATGAAACCAGCGTCGTCGTGCCGATCGGCAAGTCGACGCTCGTGCCTCTCGCCGAGCCGGCGCGCAACCGCACACTCGGCAATCCGTCGATCGTGCAGGCCACGCTGGTGTCGCCGCGCACGCTCTACCTCGTGGGCATGGCGGTCGGCACGACCAACATGATCGTTCAGGGACGCAGCGGCTCATGCCAGATCATCGACGTGATCGTCAACATCGATCCGAACGGACTGCAGCAATCGCTTGGACAACTGTTACCCCAGGAGCGCGGCATCCGGGTATCGACCGCAGCAGGCAACCTGGTGCTCGGGGGGCACGCGTCGAGCTCGCCGGCTGCCCAGCAGGCGATGCAGATCGCGCAGGCCTTTGCAGGCGCGCAGCCCACCGAGCAATCGCAGGGGGCGTCCGGCAGCGTCGGCGGGACCAACGTGAGCCAGCAGAGTTCGAGCACGAGCAAGCCGGCCGAGGTGATCAACATGATGACGGTCGACGCGCCCCAGCAGGTGATGCTCGAAGTCAAGGTCGCCGAGGTGTCGAAGACGCTCATCAACCAGTTGGGCGCGGCGCTCAACATTCAGGGCGGCTTCGGTTCATGGAGTGGCGCGCTCGTGAGCAATCTGCTGGCCGGCGTAACGAGCGTCATTACGGGCAGCAAGGCGAACAACCGCCCGCTTAGCTTCGCTATCGATGCGCAGAAGACAGACGACCTCGTCAAGATCCTCGCCGAACCGAACCTCGTTGCAATCAGCGGCCAGGAGGCCACCTTCCTCGCCGGCGGCAAGATTTTCATTCCGGTGCCGCAGAGCAGCGGTACCGGCGTGACGAGCATCACGCTCCAGGAAGAAGAATTCGGTGTCGGCCTGAAGTTCACGCCGACCGTGCTTTCCAACGGCCGTATCAGCCTGAAGGTTGCACCCGAGGTGTCCGAGCTGTCGCCGACTGGCATCACGCTTAGCGCGTCCAACGTGAGCGGTGTGTCGATCTTGCCACTGATCACGACCCGTCGCGCGTCCACTGTCGTCCAGATGAGCGACGGCGAGTCGTTTGCGATCGGCGGACTGATGAAGAGCAACGTCACCGGCGCGCTGAAAGCCATTCCCGGCATTGGCGAAGTGCCGGTGCTCGGTGCGCTGGCGCGCAGCACGTCGTTCCAGCAGGACCTGACGGAGCTCGTGTTCATCATCACGCCGCATCTCGTCAAGCCGCTGCAGACCGCCGATCTGCCTCTGCCGACGGACAGCTTCTCGCAGCCCAACGCAGTCGATGTCTATGCGACGGGCGCCATGGAAGGCCGCCCCCCGAAAGCGCATGCCGCGCCTGCGGGCGCTCCCCCGGCCACTTCGCCCATGCCAGCCCCGGCTTCGGTGAGCCCGCCGACACCGCTGCCCTCGCCCGCACCGGCGCCACAAACGCCCGCCGCACCCGTTGCGACAGCGTTGCCGCTTCCTGACCCGCAGGCCGCGGTGCCGGGCCGGACGTCGGCAGGGGCGCCGTCAACAGCAGCGACATCGGCGATATCGCCAGCAACAACAGCAGCAGCGCAACCGCCCGGCGACCAGGAAGCTGAGCGCGCCGCGCGCATTGAAAGCGCTGCCGCCCGGATCGCGGCCGCAAGCATGCAGGGCCACAAGCCGCAGCAGGTCGCAAAGACCGCTGCGGCCAGCCAGGCCGCCGAACACTGATGCCATCGTCAAGGAGACTCTCATGAAACTCGCACACATCGTGTTCCCGCATCGGTCCGTGCTCGCCGTGTCGATGCTCGCCGCCCTCAGCGGCTGCATGACCAGCACGCCGATCTGGGACGCCCACTTCGGCGAGGCCGAGCGCGCCGTCATGCAGGCGCAGATCATCGATCCGCACGCCGCAGAGCACGCGCAGTCCGCACCGGGCATCGACGGCAAGTCTGCCGTCTCGGCGATGGACACCTACGAGAAATCGTTCCAGCAGCCCGCACCCGCGCCGAATGCATTCGTCATCGGCGTCGGGAGCGGCAGCGCCGGCGGTCAGTGAAAACAACATGCAGGGGAGGGCGTCATGCGTCACGTAATGCAAGCTGGTGCGTGCGGTCTGGCTCGTCGGGGCGAGCGCGGCGTCGTGGCGATCGTCGTCGCACTGACGCTCGCGGTGCTGATCGCCTTCGCCGGTCTCGCGTTGGATCTGGGCAAGCTCTACACCGCTAAGAGCGAGCTGTCGAACGCCGCCGATGCCTGTGCGCTGGCGGCCGCGCGCGATCTCACGAAGGCGGAGGCGCTGGCGACGCCCGAGGCTGCGGGTATTTCCGTTGGCGAGAAAAATCGGGTGTTGCTGCAGAGTGAAAATGTGGTGCTCACGACTAACAGCAACGTCACGTTCAGCAAGCAGTTTACCGGCCCGTATCTGACCAAAGACCAGTTCAGTGCTGCAGATGTGCCGAGCATCGGTTTTGTGCGCTGTACCGTCAACCGCGCCAACATCAGCAACTGGTTCATGCAGGTGATCAGCGCCACGCTCGGCACGTCAGCCGTTGCCGCAACCGCGGTAGCGTCGACCACGCAGTCGCAGACGACGTGTGCGCTACCGGTGTCCGTTTGCCAGCCGCCGGCCGCAAGCCCCTTCGCGAAGGGCCACTGGCTGGCCAGCAAGGTCGGCTCGAATAACCAGCTGACCGGCAACTTCATGTGGGTCAAGTATTACAACCCCGATGGGAGTCTCATGACGGTGCCCGAGATCAAGGCACTCTTGACGAGTGCAGGGCAGTGCTCGTTACCCACGATTGGCAGCAAGGTCGGCGCGACAGGCAACATTCAGAGCATGGACGGTGCCTGGAATACCCGTTTTGGGATTTACCAGAATCCATACAACTCTCCGCCTGATCCCTCCGCGGCGGTGCCCGATTTCACAGGCTATGCGTACTCGCCCGTGACCCCGTTTAACGGCGGGGCACCGCTCACGTCGAATGCCTTCCCGGATTTCCGCGACCAACGGCGGCCGGGCCACAAACCCTACCAGGGCGATACGGCATCGGGGTTGTCCGTTAAAGGATCCAACCCCGGGCCACAACCGGCAAGCTATTACACCAATGGCGCCGACCGCCGGCTGGCGTTGGTCCCCGTGGTCGACTGCTCGGCGTTGATAGGCAGTCAGAAAGCACCGATTCAGTCTTGGGCCTGCGTGCTGATGCTTCACCCGATGGAGAAAAACATCAACCAGGCGCTCAACGGCACCATCTATCTCGAATATCGCGGCGATGCCACCGATCCGACTTCTCCCTGTGCGTCGCAGGGTATCCCAGGCAGCACGACGGCTGGCATCGGGCCGATGGTGCCGGTGCTAGTGCAATAGGAGAGCCGTCATGCGCCATCGAATCAGATCCGTTCGCCGCATGCGCGGTGTCGTGGCCGTCGAATTCGCGCTGCTTGCGATCCCGATGATCATTCTGCTGCTTGGCATCGCCGAGTTCGGTCATGCGTTCTATGAGTACAACACTCTCGTCAAGTCGGTGCGCGATTCGACACGCTTGCTGTCTGCATACGATCCGACAGCGACGACCACGTACCCGATCGCACAAGCCCAGTGCCTCGCTGTTTACGGCACGAATGACTGCTCGGGCTCACCTCTCGTCGAGGGATTGACGACGAACATGGTCGTGGTGTGCGATCAGGTGAATACCAGCGGCTGCACCGGGCAATTCCAGAACGTGCAAACCGATCCGACCGGCGACACGATCAATCTCGTGCAAGTGAAGATCACTGGCTATCCGTACGCGCAGGTAACCGGTTTTTTTAATCTGGCCGGTCTGATCTTCGGCGATATCAGTTGCGTGATGAGGCAGACGCTATGAAAACGTTCAACATCCATCGTTTGCCTGGCGCCCGGCGCCAGCGCGGCGCTGCGGCGCTTGAATTTGCCTTGATATCGATAGTCTTTTTCACGTTGCTGATCGGCATCATGGAGATGGGGCGCGTGCTCTTTTACTGGAACACCGCTGCGGAAGCGACCCGGCTTGGCGCCCGGATGGCGGTGGTCTGCGACATCAACAGCAGCCAGTCGGCGAGCAATCCGGTGATCGCACAGATGCAGCAGTTGCTGCCGATCCTGCAGCCTGCCAACGTCACCGTGGCCTACGCGCCGTCGGGCTGCGACGCTTCGTCATGCACCGCGGTCACGGTCAGCGTGACCAACGTCACTGTCAATACTGTCATGCCCTTTATGCCGCTTTCGATATCGATGCCGCCATTCTCGACAACTTTGCCAAGAGAAAGCCTGAATAGTGTGAACGGCACCAATCCCACTTGCAGTTAGTACACCGCCCATCCACAGGGAAGAACGAAATGATCGACATCCTCACGATTTCATCGGATCCCGCACATGCCAGCGCGATCGCACGGATCGTCGCGGCGGGAGAGTTCCATCACCGAGTCAGGACATCGACCGCCGGGCTGGCCGATCTGTGCGCGCATCAGCAGGCGCTCGATGGCGTCGATTTGCTGGTTATTGATGGCGCGCAGATGACGCAGGAGGATTTCGGCACACTCACTGCGCTCACCGCGCAGCGAGTGGGTCTGGCCTGCATGCTGCTGGCACCGTCGCCGACCGCCGATCTGCTGATTCGTGCGATGCGTGCCGGCGTGCGCGATGTGCAGCCGTGGCCGGCTGATCCCAAAGACCTGCAGCACGCCGTCGAAGGCATCGCGCAAAAAGTTACCGGCACGCGGTGCGAGGGCCGGGTGATCTCTTTCGTGTCCTGCAAAGGTGGAAGCGGCACTTCGTTTCTCGCCGCTAATCTGGGGTTCGCCGCGTCGGCGGTCGGCAAGCGTACGCTGCTGATCGATCTGAATCAGCAATTCGGTGAGGCGGCCTTTCTGGTATCGGAAGTCACGCCGCCCGCCACGCTGGCCGATGTGAGCATCCAGATCGACCGGCTCGACCCCGCATTTCTCGACGCGTGCCTGACTCACGTCAGCGATCGTTTCGATGTGCTGGCCGGCGCACCTGATCCGGCCAAGGCAAAGGAAATCAAACCGGAACATTTGCAGCGGATTCTGCATCTGGTGCGGAGTCAATACGACCTGATCATTTTCGATATCGGCCAGAGCATCAGCAACGTGTCGATTGCGGCACTCGACCAGAGCGAGTGCATTTTTCCGGTGCTGCAACTGAGTTTGCCGTATCTGCGTGGCGGCCGCCGGTTGCTCGATATGTTCCGCTCGCTCGGCTACCGGGGTGACAAGGTACGCGTGCTGGTCAATCGCTATCAGAAGAAGGGGCCGGTGGGGTTGCCCGAACTGGAGAAAGCACTGGGCCTGAGGGTGGCCAGTGTGATTCCGGAAGACGGTGCTTCGGTGTCGGCGTCAATCAATCAGGGTGTACCGATTCTGCGGCTCGCCAAATCGAGTGGCGTGGCAAAGAGCCTGAGCGAACTGGTGCGAAGCCTGTCGCCGCCGCCGGCAAACGATCGTCGCAGCATTCTGCAGAAATTTTTCGGTAAGCCGGTGTTAAGCAGGGCTTGAGAGAGAGGAGAGGAAAAATGGAAAACATCTTGACGCTGCGCGAGCAATTTAGTGAACAAGTTGATGCGTCTGCACACGAGCAAAGCCTTAGCCGGAACAGAATGGCCAAGAGAGCGTACCAGCAACTCAAGAAAAACGTGCACGAGGCCATTATCGACCGCGTCGAGCTGGAAAAACTCCAGCGCCTGTCGAACGAACAGATTCAGCATGAACTGGCGCAACTGGTCGAGCGCATCATCGAAGAAGACAACATTCCGATCAACGAGGTCGAGCGGCGCCACCTCGTGCGCGACGTGCGTGACGAGATGCTTGGCTTTGGACCACTCGAGCCGCTGCTGGCGGACCCGACGATCTCCGACATTCTGGTCAACACGTGCAAGCATGTATATATCGAGCGGCGCGGCAAACTGGAACTGACCGATGTCACGTTCTATGACGACGCGCATTTGATGAAAGTCATCGAAAAGATTGTGTCGCGCGTCGGCCGCCGCATTGACGAATCGAACCCGATGGTGGACGCACGTCTGCCGGACGGCTCGCGCATGAATGCGATCATTCCGCCGTCGGCGATCGACGGCCCGCTGCTGTCGATTCGCCGTTTTGCCGTCAATCCGCTGACAGTGAAGGACCTGGTCGACTATCAGAGCCTCACGCCACCGATGGTTCAGATGCTGGAAGCGCTTTCCGCCGCCAAGATCAACACGTTGATTTCGGGCGGCACGGGCAGCGGCAAGACGACATTGCTCAACGTTCTGTCGGGGTTCATTCCGTCCGACGAACGTATCGTGACGATCGAGGACGCTGCCGAACTTCAGTTGCGCCAGATACACGTGCTGCGGCTCGAAACGCGTCCGCCCAACATCGAAGGCAAGGGGGAAATCACGCAGCGCTCGCTGGTGCGCAACGCGCTGCGGATGCGGCCCGACCGGATCATTCTTGGCGAGGTGCGGGGCCCCGAAGCGCTGGACATGCTGCAGGCGATGAACACAGGGCATGAGGGTTCGCTCGCGACGGTGCATGCCAATACCCCGCGAGACGCGCTGACACGGCTCGAGAACATGATCGGCATGGCCGGTTTGAATCTGCCGCCCAAGGCCGCGCGCCACCAGATCAGCTCGGCGATCAGCGTCATCATTCAGGTGGCGCGTCTTACCGACGGGCGCAGAAAGATCGTCAGCATTCAGGAAATCACCGGCATGGAAGGCGAGGTGATCAATTTGCAGGAAATCTTCACGTTCAAGCGTAGCGGTGTGGATAAGGACGGCAAGGTGTGCGGGTACTTTTGCGCGACGGGCGTGCGGCCGAAATTTTCCGAGCGGCTGCAAGCGTTTGGCGTGCCGGTGCCGGATACGTTGTATGACCCGACACATCACTATCCGGTCTAACGGCGGCTGATATAGCCGACAGGCAGGACGGAACGGCTGCGGCGAGCGGCCGCGCCACCACGAGGGACATCGCCATGAATTATCTTTACTACGGCTTCATCATTTTGGTGTTCTTCGCGATCATTTTGTTGATCGAGGCCGGCAATATTTGGTGGCAGAGCCGGCACAGCAGCGCCGCCAAACGCCTCGAAAGCCGCATCCGCATGATGTCCGCAGGGGGGCATGCCAATGACAAGGCGGTGTCGATTCTCAAGCAGCGCGGGTTGAGCAATTCACCGCTGATGACCCGTCTGCTGCTGCGGGTACCGCGGATTCAACGGCTTGATCGCTGGCTGGTTCAATCGGGACTGAGCTGGTCGGTGGCGCAGTTTCTTACTTACACCGTGTTTCCGCCGCTCGTGGTGTGGGTGGTCGGCAGCTTGATCTACATGCCGTTGATGGCGCTATTGGCGGTGATGCTGATCGCGGGCGTCTTTGCGCCACTCAGAGTCAGCCGGGCCAAGGGCAAGCGGCTGAGACTGATCGAGGAGCAATTGCCCGAGGCCGCCGATATGATCAGCCGGTCGTTGCGGGCCGGTCATTCATTCTCGACGGCTCTCGGCATCGTGGGCGACGAAATGCCCGAGCCGATCGGCGCCGAGTTTCGCACGGCGTTCGACGAAATCAATTTTGGCGTGCCGCTCAACGACGCGTTGGGGGGGCTGGCCAACCGCGTACCGATCAGCGATCTGCGCTACTTCGTGATTGCGGTGCTGATTCAGCGCGAGAGTGGCGGCAACCTGGCCGAAATTCTCGTCAATATCGCGCAGCTCATCCGCAGCCGGCTCACGCTGCTTGCCAAGGTCCGGGTGCTGTCGGCAGAAGGCCGGCTGTCGGCCTGGGTCCTTGGGGTTCTGCCGTTCGTGATGGCCTTTCTGATTTCGATAGTGAATCCGCGTTTCCTTCGCGTTCTGTGGACCGATCCGGCCGGCATAAAACTGATCGGCGTGGCGCTGGTCATGATGGCGCTCGGCGTGGTCTGGATGAGAAAAGTCATTCGCATCCATGTTTGATCGAGACACGTCACTTTGATTCTTTGGAGATGGGTCGATCCCATGCCTACCATGAAAAATGAACAACTCATACTGCTGGCCATCGTTTTTGTGATTGTCGCCCTTGTCGCATTCGGGGTGATGGCGCTGCTTATGCCGAACTCGATCCATCGCCGCCTTGGTCAGCTCACGAGTTCCGGCCAGCCCTCGTTGGAACCGGACGATGGCGAAGTCGCCCAATGGGTCAGGAAGGTTGTGCAGGCTTCGCAGCCGATCGCCAAACTCTCGATTCCCAAAGAAGGTTGGGAGCATTCGGTGTTGCGCACGAAATTCATTCATGCGGGATGGCGCAGTCCGTCTGCCCCCGGAGTTTTCTTTGCTGCCAAGACGGTTGGGGTCATTGGGCTGCCTCTCGCGTGCCTGATGGCGGTTGGCCCTTACCTGTCGAACAATAACGGCAGGTTGCTAATGGTCCTGCTGCTGGTGCTGGCGGGTATCGGCTATTACCTGCCCAATGTCGCGCTGGCTCGCCGTGTGCGCCAGCGCCAACTGACTATTTTCGAGGATTTTCCGGACGCGCTGGACCTGCTCACCGTGTGCGTGGAGGCGGGTCTGGGGCTGGACGCGGCGCTGATGAAGGTGGCCGATGAAATGCACCTCAAAAGCCCGACGTTGAGCGACGAATTGCAACTGCTGCTGCTCGAGTTGAGAGCGGGGTTAAGCAAGGAAACCGCGCTCAAGAACCTGGCACTGCGCACTGGCGTGGAAGACCTGGACGTGCTGGTCGCCATGCTGATTCAGGCGGAGCGCTTCGGCACCAGCATGGGCGATTCGCTGCGCGTGCATTCGGAAAATCTGCGGCTCAAGCGACGGCTTCGCGCCGAGGAGACAGCCGGGAAAATCGCCGTCAAATTATTGTTTCCGCTTATGTTCTGCATATTTCCGACGCTGATGCTGGTGCTGCTCGGCCCGGCGGTCATTCAGGTTATACGCGTACTGTTGCCGACGCTGTCCGGTGAGTCAGGTGCGGCCTTATCACAGTTTTGATGACTGGAGTGCAAACATGACTCATACCCCCGATGAACGCGTGGAGGTCGTCAAGCTCCGGTTCATGCTGGGTGTCAAGCTCGCGGCCTTCAACCAATTTGTTGCGGGGCAACTGAGACTGAACGTCACCGACCTGAAATGCCTGGAAGTCGCTTATTACGATGAGGTGCAGCCGGTCACGCCTGGCCGGCTGTCGAAACTGACGGGACTATCGCCTGGCACGATCACGACTTCCCTGAAAAACCTTGAAAAAGCCGAACTGATAAAACGCGAAACCGATCCGACCGACGGGCGGCGCATCCTGTTGCGCTTTATTCCAGGCCGGCGGGCGATGATCGATGCTTACTTTGAACCGGTCAACCGTGATCTGGCCGCTATCGATCGCACGCTCGATAGCGGAGAACTGGAAAGCGTCAAAAAGTATCTGTGCGGATTGATGAGGATCCTCGACGAATATATGTCAGCACCCAGCCCGATGATGCAGGCCCACTCGATGCTGCGGCCCAATAAGAACAGTCGGAGAAGGACATGAGCACGATCACCGCCGAAACAGCGGCACTTGTAATACCTCTAGCCGGGAGCCTCGCATACATGATGCACAAGGCGATACCGCGCTTGGGCGATGCGCTTCTCGAAGTATTGGCGCGGGTCGGCTCGGCTTTGCTGTTGGGCCTGTTCGCATACTTCGCGATCCGGCATTGGCTTGCCGATCCCGGACGTATCACGCTGTTGCTGCTGGTGATCGCCGAGTGCTTCACCGTGGGTCTGTCGCTTTTCACAAGGGTTCCGGTCATGCGTGACTGGACGCCGTTTGCATTCGTGTGCTCGATGGGTGCCACGTACTACTTTCTTGCCGTTCAGCTTGGACCCGGGGCCCGACTCGTACCGGAATCGGTCGGGGCTGCGCTTCAGGTTTCCGGTATCTGCTGGCAGCTCGTTGCAAAGGCCTCGCTGCGGCGCTCGTTCGGCATTCTGCCGGCCAACCGCGGTGTCGTGTCCTGTGGTGCCTACCGGTTCGTACGGCATCCAATGTATCTCGGCTACCTCGTTGCGGATATTGGCTTTCTGCTGACAAACTTCGGTTTGCAGAACGTTCTCGTGTACGGCTTTCAGTTTGCCTTGCAGGGTGGACGCATCCTGCGTGAGGAGTGGATTCTGTCTTCCGACGAGAACTATCGTCGGTACAAAGGAAAAGTGCGCTATCGGGTGATTCCTGGGGTGTTCTGATCCTGCGAATCGTTTGGCATCGGCATCGGCAGCGGCAGCGGCCACTCGATGGGTCGCAGCTTGAAGATGAGGCGTCCGATGAAGGGCGGTGGTCTGGTATGAGCGATTTCCGAGTGTTGGGGATAGGACAAAACAAAGCATAGAAACGGACCGGGGACTCAAGTGAAGAATGCATTCATTATCGAAAGGCGAACGATTTCCGATTCATGGGACAGAGTACCTTTCCCGATCGTTGTCGCGTTAATCGGCTATGGCATCGTCCTGTTCGCGCGGCAGTTTCTGAATGATGGCGATACCTACTGGCACATTGCAGCGGGCAACTGGATGCTTCAGAACGGCTCGGTCCCGCACGCAGACCCGTTTTCGTATACGGCCGCCGGAGCGCCGTGGGTAGCGCACGAGTGGCTGTCCGAAGTTCTTATGGCGCTCGCCTACAAGGCTGGCGCCTGGAACGGCATCGTCATGCTCTATGGCGCCACAACCGCGTTGGCATTTGGACTGTTGGCGCATTTCCTTCGACGCTGGTTAAATCAACCGGCTGCGCTGGTCGTCTTTGTTCTCGCAGCCGCATGTGTCAGCCCGAGCCTGCTTGCGCGTCCGCACATTCTCGTGTTGCCGGTCGTGGTGCTTTGGTCCGCCGGCCTACTTTTGGCGAAGGACAGGGGCGCGGCGCCATCGCTGCTTCTGCTTCCACTTATGCTGATCTGGGCAAATTTGCATAGCAGCTTCGTTTTCGGCCTTGCGCTTACCTTGCCGATCGCACTCGAAGCACTGGTTGCGACGAAGGTGGACCGAGCCCGGATTGCACGCAGTTGGGGCGTGTTCTGCGCAGCGGCAACTGGGGTATCGCTTTTGACGCCGAATGGCTGGCATGGACTGCTGTTCCCGTTTCAGGTCTCACGCATGCCGCATCTCTCGCTCATCGGCGAGTGGAGCCCAACGAACTTTCAGACGCTTGAGCCGCTGGAGCTAGCGCTAATGGCGGCGTTCTACATCGCGTTTTCGCGGGGGATCCGGTTGCCGATTCCCCGGCTGCTCACGCTTATCGCGTTGCTGCATCTTGCGCTTCAGCACAGTCGGCATCAAATGCTCGCCGGCGTCGTGGGCGCGTTAATACTGGCGAGGCCCCTTGGCGAGGCTTTCGGCGGGAACGAGCATGGAAACACGAGCCGCCTCGCCTCGTTACGCTGGACCGTCGTTGGGTTGGCTTGCGTGGTGCTATTGACGACACTCCGTCTGGCGCATCCTCTCGTGCGTACCGATGAGCACGTGTCGCCGATCACGGCGCTAAATCATGTGCCGGCTGAGATTTTGCGGGAGCCTGTCCTCAACAGTTATGACTTCGGCGGCTATTTGATATTCAAGAATATCAAACCATTCATCGATGGCCGCGCCGACATGTACGGGGATGATTTTTTTGCAAACTACATGGTCGCCTTGACGCCGAACCGCGTTGCCTTTGAGCGGCTAGTAGAGAAGTACGGAATTCGATGGGCGATCCTGAGCGCGAACAGTACCACGCTGGATATGGTCGATGCGCTTCCGCAATGGCGGCGTCTGTATGCGGACGGCGTTGCCGTCGTGTACGTGCGCGATGGACCGCGATCATAGCTTGTCGCGCATCGCTCTCGTTGCCGTCGAAGCTTTCGATTGCAGGACATTGTGTTCGCCGCGAGCCTATGGCCGGATTGCACAAGACAGAGAAACGTCGGAGATGAGCGTACGCGATTTGCAAGCCATTCGCCCGCGTTCATCCGGCATAGCGTGTCAAATCAGAATAACGGGGAGGTAGCCATGTCTGAGCAACACAACAGGCCACTGATTTCACTGGTGGTGCCGTTCTACAACGAATGCGACGCGGTAGGCCACTTCTTCAGCGAGATCGTCCCGGTTCTCGAAGGGATTGCATTGACGCGCTTCGAAATCGTCTGCATCAACGACGGCAGCACCGATGGAACCCTTGACAAGCTGATCGCTGCCAGCGTGCGGGACGCGCGCATACGTGTAATCGACCTGACGCGAAACTTCGGCAAGGAGGCGGCGCTGACCGCTGGTATCGACGAAGCGTGCGGCGACGCGGTGATCCCGATTGACGCGGACCTTCAGGATCCGCCGAGCCTGATTCCGGTTATGGTCGAACACTGGCGGCAAGGAGCGGAAGTGGTGGCCGCCAAACGGACCAACCGTGCGTGCGACACCTTCGCGAAACGCACCGCCGCCGCGATCTACTATCGCGTTCATAACGCACTGTCCGAAGTGAAGCTTCCGGAAAACGTCGGCGACTTTCGTCTGATGGACCGCCAGGTCGTCAATTCACTGCGAAACTTGCCTGAGCGGCGGCGCTTCATGAAAGGACTGTTTGCGTGGGTTGGCTATCGGACTGTCATTGTCGAGTATCAGCGCGAGCCGCGCAGCGCCGGCCATTCGAAATTTTCCGGGTGGCGGTTGTGGAATTTCGCACTCGAAGGCATCACGAGCTTCAGCACCGTGCCGCTGCGCAGCTGGACCTATATTGGCCTCGCGATCGCCACCGTGGCTTTTCTCTATGGCGGTTTCATCATCGGCCGCACGTTGTGGTTCGGCAACCCGGTCCCCGGTTATGCGTCGCTGCTTTCCGTGATGCTGTTCATGGGCGGTATCGAACTGATCGGCATCGGCGTGGTTGGCGAATATATCGGGCGCATCTACTACGAGACGAAGGGCAGACCAGTCTATCTCGTGCGCCGACGCTATCAGGCAAAGAGCAAGGTCAGCACGCTGCCCGTCGGGCGCAACAATTCGCGCACGTCGAACACACTGCGGCTCGAAGGCTCACGCAAGCGTAATGCCCAGCGTGTGCGGTTCGCTGCCCGCTGAGTCTTGGAGGCATAAATCATGTTCCCGGATGCCTATTTGCAGATGGCCGAAACCGAGGCCGAACATTGGTGGTTTCGCGGCCGGCGCGATGTGTTGCGCTCGATACTGCGCCGCCTCGCGTTGCCGTCCCGAGCGCGCGTGCTCGAAGTGGGCTCAGGCACAGGCGGTAACCTGGAGATGCTGGCGGAATTTGGCAGTGTGAGTGGAATTGAAATGGACGAAACGGCACGGAGGCTAACCGCAAAAAGCACCGGTGAGCGCTTCGACATTCGCGCAGGGCGTTGTCCCGATGATGTGCCGTTCGACGGCGAACGCTTTGACCTGATCTGTTTTTTTGATTGCCTTGAGCACATCGCCGACGACGTCGGTTCGCTGGCGCGCATGCGCACAATACTGTCTCCCGACGGAAAGATCGTCGTGACGGTACCGGCCTATCAATGGTTATGGAGCGCGCATGACGTGTTTCTTCAGCACCACAGACGCTACAGTCGAGCGACGCTGACGGCGTGTGCGAACGAAGCCGGATACCGCATCGAACGCATCACGTACTTCAACACGCTGCTGCTTCCGCTGGCGATTGCCGTGCGTTTTATCGATCGTCTGCTCAAGCGCGACAGATCGAGCGGCGATGCCACGCCGGCCGGCGTGCTGAATACGCTGCTATACCGGGTCTTCAGCGCGGAGCGCCACTGGGTTTCACATGGCGCATTGCCGTGCGGAGTTTCGCTACTCGCTGTGCTGACGGTGAAGTGACGCGGCTATGACAACCCGCACCGAGTTGATAAGACTGGTCCGCTTCGGTGTCTGCGGACTGCTGGCGACAGGGTTGCATATCATCGTGGCCGTCGTGCTGATGTCGTACGCCGGCGCGTCGCCGACGCTGGCGAACACGGTAGCGTTCGCTTGCGCGACGTGCTGGTCATATCTGGTGAACACGCTTTGGAGCTTTTCGTCTTCGCTTCGTCTCAGGAACGTCTGGCGATTCATCGTCGTTTCGCTTGGCGGTATGGCTTTGGCCGGACTGGTGTCGTACCTCATGCAGGTTGCGGGAGCGGGTCCGTGGATAGGGATTGCAATGGTCGTCTGCGCAGTGACTCCGCTCACTTTTGTCACACACCGCCGCTGGACGTATCGATAGGGTGGGGATATCTGTGAGTCGTCGCATTCTCTCTATCGAGAACGTTCTGTTTCTCGACGGGGATTCGGTCCGATTTTTCGCGTCTGGATTGGTTCGAGCGAAAGAAGATCCGGTCGCAAGGACATTGAACGTCAGTCGCTGGCGGCCAGGCAAGAAGCCGGCCTTATATCTATCGAGGAAATCCATGCTTGCGTCCAATCCGCTTCCTGCGCTGTGGCACTTCGCATGCGAATGGTGGTTCGGCTATGAGGTCGTGTTGTCGCTGTTCATTGTAGGCGCGTTGATCGAGGCGCGCCGGCCGGTACAGCGTCTGCAGTCCAGGGCGGCCATCCGTCTGAACCTCGCATACTCAGCCATCTATACGGCCTTGGGTCAGGCCGCGCGGCCGTTGACCATGGCCGCCTCGGTCTGGATCGTCAACCTGCTGGGAGGCGGCCTGATCGTGTTGCCGGCCCACGGTTGGGGCGTGCTCGTATCGGTTCTTGCGCTCGTGCTCACGATCGACCTGCTCGAATATCTGTTTCACCGCCTGCAACATGCGTGGCCGCTGCTGTGGCGCATGCATTCGTTGCATCACAGCGCGGAATCGTTGAACGTCACCGTGACCACGCGCCACTACTGGTTTGAGGCGCTACTCAAGGGCTTCCTGCTGTTTCCGCTGGTCGGCGTGCTGTTCAAGGTCGATCCGTCGATCGCGGGCATCGCCGCCCTGGTGTTTTTGCCAGTCAACTTTTTTGCGCATATGAACCTGCGCATCAACCTCGGTCGCGTCGTTACATGGGTCAACAACCCGCAATATCACCGGCTGCATCACTCTCGCCGAGCCGAACATTTCAATAAGAATTTCACGCAAATGTTGCCGCTGTGGGATCGCCTGTTCGGCACGATGTGGACACCGGCGCCGCACGAGTGGCCGCCAACCGGGCTGGACGGCGACGCCGAGCCCGCGTCAGTGCTGGTCGCGCTGTACTGGCCGCTGCGCAGGCGCATCGCCGGCGACCCCGCCGCCTCGGCGCCGCGCGTGGCCGAATGACGGTCCGCCAAACGCCGCGTGACGCCGCCACTCTCTTTTGTCACGCACCGTCGATGGACATATGCAGAGTCTTGAGCGCTCACGCCACGGCTATCGACGGTAACAACGCCTCACCGCCTGAGGTGCTCCAGAGCATCTCTCATCGGCAAACTGGAAATAACAATCGGCCCGGTGAACGGCGTATCCAGATCGACAATTACATAGATGGCAGAAGCAATAGAAACTGCCCGAAGCGAGATCGTGACCAACGCCAACGCATTGCGTGGCGCGATCAATCCGAAGCTGAGAAAAATCACGCACAGCCAGAACGTCAGCGTCATGAAGAATGGCAGGGAAATTGAACTGTGCGCTTCCTCGATGATCTTCCATCGAGCATCCACAGTTCGCCGATATTGCGTCAACGCATCATCGAGCGCGCGCTGTTGTAACGGATCATGCGCCCGCAATTGCCGCAACTGCCTGCCCACCGCGGTCAGCATATCGCCGAGCCGCACGTTCTCCAGCTTCTGCGAGTTGTCCTGCGTTCCGATGTTCCTCGGATAGTCACCGGCTGGCGCCGGCTCGTCTGGCCATGTCGATGCAATTGCGGCCGCGGTGTACACACGCAACAGGTGCCGGGCCTCATCGGTATCGCTACCGTATTCCCGCATGGTCGTGTCGAATTCGATCAGGTCGGCCGCAAAGGTGCGCAAATCATTCGATTCGGTATCGAAACTGGATTTCGCGGATGCCGTCATCAACCCGAGCACCAAAGCGGCAAACGTCACCAGCATGCCGATAACCAGTTGGATGAGTTGCACGGTTTCGTGCGCCTTATGCTCCTCGGGCAGCAACGGTCGCACCCACACGCCCGGGCCGGTTCCGACAAGCAATAAAGCGAAAACCAAAAGAGCCGAGCCTATTTCTGACATAGAAATGCTCCGGGGACGCGCGCCTCGTCACTTTCTACCAACCGCCGCCCGCCGACCACCCGGGTAGTCCCGCAAATTAGTCCCGCAAATGCCCGTGCGCGAGCGGCCGCTGACTCTCGCTCGCATGTTGATGTATCGCAAAGGTCTGCGCCATCAACCATAAAGTTTTCTGCAATCCCGCCGTAGACCATTTATGTGGCGTTCGCTTAAATTTCAAACAAAAGTTGCGAACCTGGCCGTATGGGCTTGGGCGCAGCACGCGTGGCCGAAGCTAATTTTCTGGACATCCGGTCAGGCAGCCCAATGGAGACAAGCCCGATGTTGAAAAATCTGTCGATTCGAACCTGCCTTACCCTGATGATTGTGTTCTTCGGCGTGGTGCTGCTGTTCGGCGCCGCTGCCGGACTGTTGTCGTTGCGTTCGAGCAACGCGTCGCTGCAGCAGATGTACACCGTGGACACGCCCGCCGTCGCCGACCTCGAAGGCAGTGCCGGACAGCTGCTGCGTCTGCGGCTGGCTTTGGCGACCTACGCATCGTTGGTCGACCTGAACGATCAGGACGGTGCGAACGCGGTGCTCAAGCGTTTTGATCAGTACCAGAAAGCATCGAACGATCGCCTAGCCCACTATGTGAGCCGCGCGAGCACGGATGCCGACGAACAGCGCCTGATCAAAGACATGCAGGACAAGCGCGACACCTTCCTGCACGAGGGCGTCGATCCGGCGCTGGCCGCGCTCAAGTCCGGCGACAAGACCGCATTTGAGCAGTTGCAGGCGCACAAGCTGCCGTCGCTCTATAGCGCGTACGAAAAGGCGATGCTTACGCTCGAGCAATTGCAACTCGACCACGGCGCACAGCGCTATCAGGATGCGCAGGACCTGTTCTACGCGATCTGTATCGCGGTGGCGATCGGCATGGGGTTGTCGCTGTTGGGCTCCTTGATCGGGCGGGCGGTCATGGTGCGGGCAATTGTCAGCCCGGTCGACGCGACCATTGCGCAGTTTCAGCGGATTGCCAATGGCGATCTGACCAGCCAGATCGACGTGACGAGCAATAACGAAATGGGTCGTCTCGCCGCGGCGCTGCGCAAAATGCAGGACTCGCTGATCGAGACGGTGAATGCTGTGCGTCACGGTACGGAATCGATCGATACGGGTGTGAGCGAAATTGCGGCGGGCAATACCGATCTGTCGCAACGCACTGAGGAGCAGGCTGCATCGCTCGAAGAGACGGCGGCCAGCATCGAAGAGCTGACCTCGACGGTCAAGCAGACGGCGGACAACGCGAAGCAGGCGAGCTCGCTGGCGCAGGGCGCGTCGAGCCTGGCGGCACAGGGCGGCGATCTGACCGAGCAGGTGGTGGGCACGATGCGTGGCATCGTTGACGACTCGCGGCGGATTGCAGACATTGTTGGTGTGATTGAAGGGATTGCTTTCCAGACCAATATTCTGGCGCTGAATGCTGCGGTTGAGGCGGCTCGTGCCGGTGAGCAAGGGCGTGGGTTTGCGGTGGTGGCGAGCGAAGTGCGGTCGTTGGCACAGCGAAGCGCTGCGGCGGCCAAGGAGATCAAAGGGTTGATCGATGCTTCGACGGCACGGGTGCAGGCGGGCTCGCAACTGGTTGAACGCTCGGGTTCGACGATGACGGAAATTGTCGAGGCGATTTCTCGCGTGAGTTCGATTATGAGTGAGATTGCGGCGGCGGCGATTGAGCAGAGTACCGGGATCGATCAGGTGAATCTTGCTGTTGCGCAGATGGATGAGGTGACTCAACAGAATGCTGCGTTGGTTGAGCAGGCTGCTGCGGCGGCTAGTTCGCTTGAGGAGCAGGCTCGCAGGTTGACTTTGGCGGTGGCTGTGTTTCAGACGGGGAGTGGGGGTTCTTCTTTTGCCGGGCGGCGAGGTGGAATTGTTGCTGCGCCGGCGATGAGAGATTTGGGTGGGGTTGTCGCGGGTTGATGTTTTTTTTGCCTGCTCGGCGGGTTTTGTCTGTTTGCCTACGGGGTTGGCCTTTCCTTGAATTGATATTGGATTATTAGCGTCGCCCCTGTGCGGGGCAGGCACTTACTTTCTTTGCCGCCGCAAAGAAAGTAAGCAAAGAAAGCGGCTTCACACCGCAAATTCTTAAGCGGGTCCCCTGGCTTGGAGGGGGCAGTGGTGCATCTGGAATCCGTGTCCTCGCACATTCAGCGTTGGTGACAAGGAAGTCATCAGCTCCCACTCCGCACTGCGTGCGTCGCGGATGGGTATGCATGGGAAACCAGCGGTTTCGTTTGGGCGTGGTGGGGCCGTCGGCTTCGCCTCGGCGAAGCGCTCAATGAAGCGTGAGCGCGAGAACGCAGCAGAGGGTTTTATGAAGTGCTCTTCGGCGCGCGTAGCGCCGCCGGAAGTATGACTGCCTTGTCACTCGGGCTGAATGTGCGAGGGCACGGATTCCAGATGCACCACTGCCCGCTCCAAGCCAGGGGACCCGCTTAAGAATTAGCGGTGTGAGCCGCTTTCTTTGCTTACTTTCTTTGCGGCGGCAAAGAAAGTAAGTGCCCGCCCCGCACAGGGGCGACGCTAATAATCCAATATCAATTCAAGGAAAGGCCAACGCCATAAAAGCACAGACAAAACCCGCCGAGCAGGCAAAAAAAGCCAAGCAAAGCCCAACGCCGTAGGCAAACAGACGAACAAGCGCCGAGCGGGCAAAACCCTCACCTCACTGCATAGCAGCATAATACTTAGCCAAACTATCGATCTCAGCCGAGGTCATCTGCCTCGCCACATTCCGCATCTGCTCATTAATATCGTTATGCCGCGCACCGGAAGCAAACGCCCGCATCTGCGCAGCGAGATAAACAGAAGACTGCCCACCAAGCCAGGGTGCCGCCCCCTTACGATCAAGCTGCCCATGGCAAGCCGCACAAGGCGCGATATTCCGCTGCGGATCACCCTGCATGGCAAGCTTCACGGCATTCGCATCCGGTCCAACGCCCGTAGGCGAAACCTCGGCCGCCGGCGCGCGAGACAGCGAAGCATAATAAGCCGCCAGATCATGCAGATCCTGCTCACTGCGAGCAGCAATAATCGGCTGCATGACTGCGTTCTGCCGCACGCCGTTCTGATAATCGCGCAACTCTTTATAGACCACGTCGGCATACTGCCCGGCCAACGCAGGCGCCGTCACCTGCACTGTGCCCAGCACGCCATGACACATCGAACAATTCTGCGTCGCAATCGTCGCGCCGCGGCCAATCGAATTCGCGTCAGCTCGTACCCGCCGCAAAGGCGGCAAGACCACGACTTCGCTCGGCGCCGGGCCGGCAATATTGGCGCCGCCGTACCAGCTCGACGGTACGCCCGCGGCGCCGCAAATGGTTGCCCATAAGCCACGCTCACTGAATCCACTATTCGCCGACGGTAACCAGACGAAGCCGATCAGTATCGACACGACGGCAATCGCTACCGTGCCGCCAAGGCCCACCGTGAACCACGGGTTGCGCAAGCTGAAGACGCGTTCCTGACTCATCGCTGCGCTCCGACGACAACTGCCGGCACCGACGTCTGCGGCAATCTGAGCAACTGAACGATCGGCACACTGTAGTTGACAACCGTCAGCCCGATCATCAACGCCACCCACAAGCCGAAACTGTTGAGCGCGGCAGGCACGCGCTCCACCGGTTGCACCGCGCTCGCGAAGCGGAAACTTTGTTGCTGTACCTGCGGTCCGAATTGCGACTTCGCCAGGATGTAGATGAACAGCACGCCGGACACCACCAGGACCAGTCCGCCCACCGCCGACATGCCAACCCAAAACGCCTGCGATTCCATCCCCGGCATGTTGTAGTCGTAGTACGCCATGCGGCGCGGGGCGCCGAGCAAGCCGACGTAGTGCCACGGCAACGTCGTCACCATCATGCCGATGAACCACAACCACAGTTGCGTACGCACCAGCTTCACCGACGCAATCGCACGGCCGGTCAGTTGCGGCCACAGTTCGTACGCGATCGCGAAGTACATGATGACGATCGCACCGCCGAAAATCAGATGGAAGTGCCCGGTCACCCACTGCGTGTTGTGCACCGTGGAGTTCAACTGGTAGCTCATGTTGATCAGGCCACCCGCACCGCCAAGGCCCAGCATCACGAACGAAAACGCGATCACCAGCATCATCGGGTTCTGCCACGGCAACGCGGTCAACCAGCCGAACGCGCCCTTGCCGCCGCGCAGCCGCCCGGCGATTTCCACCGAAGCGCAGATGGTGAACACCGTTAGCAACGTCGGCACCGACACCATGCCAGTGAACACCGCATGCAGGAACTTGAAGCCCGAGCCGACCTGCGGATCGGCAAACAGGTGGTGAATGCCGATGGGCATCGCGAACACGAGGAACAGAATGAACGACACGCGCGCCATCGAATCGCTGTAGAGCCGGCCGCCGATTGCACGCGGCACCAGCGTGTAGTACGCGATGTAAGCCGGAATCAGCCAGAAGTAGACGATCGCATGCAGCGTCCACGAGAACAGGATGCGCGAGAGACCGGCATCGATCGTGTTGGTTAGGCCGAAGGCAACAGGCAATATCTGGAACAGGATTTCGAGCGCCGCGCCGATCGCAGTCCACGCCCACAGATACGCGCCCGCCACGTTGGCGAACATCGCGAGTGGAATGGGCTTGCCGGGGTTGGCGCGCTTCCAGATGCGCAGATTCACGTGCATCAGCGCGACCCAGATCCATGAGCCGACCACCACCAGCACCACACCGAGGTAATAGAATGGACTGCCGATCATCGGTGGATAGAAGGTGAAGAGCACCGAGGCTTGGCCGAGCGCGACCGGGACCATCGCCATCACCGCGCCAACCGCCAGCATGATGAACGCGGCCCACGCCCATTTGAGACCGACGAGCCGCTGTGCGAGTGCGAGTTCGACGATCGCGTAGCCGAAACCCATCGACACCAGGGTGGGCAGCACGTAAGCCATCACCGAGCCATGCGCGGTCACCGATCGATAGTAGAGCTCGGGGTCGCCGACCCACGGCACCAGCGGGCTGCGTACCAGCATCTGCCAGGCACCGAGCAGCAGCGCGATCAGAAATGCGATGAAGGCCAGCCAGAAATGCGCGAGAACGAGTCGCTTAGCGTGAAACACAGCTGAGTCTCCGTGATTGTCGGGCTTGCTCGAAGAACGTGGCTTTGTCGATGACCTTGACGTGCGCCCACATGGTCTGGTGGCCGAAGCCACAGAACTCGTGACACGGCATGGTGTGATCGGCGGGTTTGTCGAAGCGCGTGTTCAGCGTGGCGACATAGCCGGGCACGACCATCGTGTTGATGTTGGTGTCGGTGACGAGCAGGCCGTGCACGACATCGGCGCTGGTGGTGCGGATCGTGATCGGCGTGTCGGCAGGCACCAGCAGACATTGCGGCGTGAACGAATACTGCTGCGCGATGAAACGCACAACCACGGAGCCGTCTGGCTCGACGGCGCTGCCGAGGTTGTCTTCGACGAATTCGCCGGACAATTGCAGGCGCGAAGGATCGATCGTCTCGACCCGCGACGGCGGCATCATCGCCCAATGCAGCCCCGAGAACACGATGACGGCGAGCATCAGAACGATCAGCGCCGTGGCGAAAATCGCCCAGCGGCGCTCGGCGCGTAAGGCGACTTCGTGGCCGCTGCCCGGTTGGTGATTGGAATCAGTCGACATAGTCAGTGGATGACGCCGCGCGGCAGAAAGACAAGAAAGTAGAAGCCGAACCAGATCGCCATGACAATCAGCGTGGCGACACCGGCCACGGCGATCGCGCCATGCGGACCGGCCGCGACGACGCGTTCCACTTCTTCATCCGTCGGTGGGGCCGCGCTGCGGGTATCGTTCGCTTCCATCTGGAGATTCTCCGGTGCAGCGGTTCAGGTTCAGTGCAGCGGCGCTTTGCGCAATTCGTTGACCTCGCGGGACGTCACCGGCTGGCCGTGGTTGCCCCACGCAGTGCGGATATACGTGACGACGGCGGCGGCATCGGTGTCGTTCAACTCCTGACCGAACGGCGGCATGCCGTACGGCTCGGGATTGCGCATGGTGCCGGGCGGGAAGCCGCCATTGAGCACGATGCGGATCGGGTTGACCGCGGAGTCCATTTCGATCGACTGGTTGCGTGCGAGCGGCGGGTAGTGCTGCAACTGGCCCTCGCCGTTCGCGCCGTGGCACAGGGCGCATTTGTCGGCGTAGATCTTTTCGCCCAACGCGAACACGTTGGTATTGGTCGGCGCGGAGGGGCCCGACTTGCGACCTTGCTTGTCCGGCAGTGTCTTCAGATAGACGGCCATCGCCTTGACGTCTTCTTCAGTCATGTACTGAAGGCTGTGATAGGTGACCTCGGCCATCGGCCCGTACACCGCGCCGCGATCGGAAATGCCCGCCTGCAGCAGGTCGACGATGTCCTTGATGCTCCAGTCACCGAGACCGCCGTCCTTGTCGGACGTCAGCGACGGCGCGTACCAGTTCTGCACCGGAATCAGACCGCCGGCGAACTGCTCGCTTTGCGACGAGCCGCCGAGCATGTTGATCTTGGTGTGGCACATCGTGCAGTGCCCGAGCCCATCGACAAGATACGCACCGCGATTCCATTCGACGGATTTGGTCGGGTCCGGCTGGAACTCGCCTTCGCGGAAATACAGCGTGCGCCAGCCGTACAGCAGCTTGCGCTGGTTGAACGGGAAGCGCAGCGTGTGCTTGTGGTTCGGCTCGCGTACCGGTGTCACGGACTTCAGATAAGCGAAGATTGCGTTCGAGTCTTCACGTGTGACCTTGGTGTATTGGGCGATTGGCATCGCGGGGTAGAGCATGGAGCCGTCCGGCGTGCGGCCGGTGCGCATCATCCTGAAGAACGCTTCCTCGCTCCATGTGCCGATGCCGTATTGCGCATCCGGCGTGATGTTCGGCGAATACAGCGTGCCGAACGGCGTATCCATGGCGAGGCCGCCGGCGAACAGCTTGCCGCGCGGTGCGGTATGGCAGGCGACGCAGTCGCCGGCGCGGGCCAGATACTCGCCGCGTTTGACGATGTCGGGGCGGGTGTCGGCTTGGTCGCCAGTTGCAGTTGCAGTCGCAGCAGCAGGCGTGGCTTCGGCGGCGCTTGCTTCAGCGATCAGCAACGCACGCGGTGCGCGGGGAAGCGCGGCGCTGCCGGCGACGATCAAGCCGGCGATCAACAAGCCGGATACGAGCGACACAGCGGTGCAACGGCGCTTCGTCATGGCATACGAAACAGGGCGGATCGAGCGGAGGGTCGGCTTCATTGCGGTTGGCTCCCGCATGCGAGAGGCAGCCGCTCTGCGGACGCCGGCGCGGGTCGCGGATTGGCAGGGCGCGGCTGGCGCGCGAGCCAGCTCGATACCGCGGTGATGTCCTTGTCGGTCAGCTTGACGGCGATCGAATGCATACAGTCCGGCGCAAGCGCGTGACGTGTGCCCGAGCGCCACGTGCCCATCTGTCCGGCGATGTAGCTCGCATGCAGGCCGAGCAGGCCCGGAATGCCAGGTTGCGTCCCCGTCATGCGTGCTCCATGACAGGCGATGCACGCCGGGATCTTGCGCGCCGGGTCGCCTTGCGTGACGAGTCGTTGTCCGGCTGCAAGCACTGCCGGGGCGACATCGGTGTGATCGGAATTGGGGTAGGGCGGTTGCAGGTCGGCGAAGTACTGGCTGATCTTGCGCAGATAGTCGTCGGGCAGAAAGGCGAGCAGATAACCCATCGGCGGATAGGTGCGGCCACCGTCGCGAAACGCGCTCAACTGATTGAACAGATAGTCGGCCGGTTTGCCGGCGATACGCGGGAAGTAATCGTTGTTCAGGCCCTGGCCTTGCACGCCATGACACGAGGTGCAGGCGCGCACGCGCTCGTCCATGGCCGAGGGCATCGCGCCGGGTGCGTCAGTGGCCGCGAATGCCGCACCATGCCACATGACGTAAAACACCAGCAGGATCGAAAATCCGATAGTTCTACGATGCACGCCAAGCCTCGTCGGGGGAACGGTTATTTCGCTATTTATTTTTCGCGCGTTCGCTCATGGATTCGATGAACGATGCATGACAAGCCTGCCAATTGCTCTTGTATATAACGACTGCATGGACAGCAAATCGAAACGCACTTATTAAGGAGGCGCAGTGTTGAATAGATACGGCAATGCAATTGCTTTACAAAACAATGATCTGCCTGAGCGCGCCGGTGGGTGGCGGCTTTCGGGCTGCGGTAATAACGCTTGATGCGTTTAGCAGACGTGTAGCAGGTTGCAGGAATTTATCCGATGCGTCAATGAAAATTGAGGGACCAATCGGAGGCGTACTTGATCAGCATAGGCGTCGATTAGCGCGCCTTCAATATTTATTCTGCGTCCGGTTTGAATGTGGGCTGCATCGCGAAATGCGATTGATGCGCTGCTCCATGTTTCTGCCGGGATTCATGAATCCCGGCGCGTGAATCGACGCCTGGCGCGTCAGCTGAAAAGACGCATCAACGCTGTGCGCGCATTGCTAACGCGTTCGCTTTCGCCGATTCGCCCCGGCAGCAGATGAAACTCGACGGCAGGCAGTGCGGGCAATCCGACGCTCGGCGGGCAGGCCACCACGCCCCCGCCAATCGACGACTCGTTCAGGCAGGAAATGCCCAGCCCGGCCTTCAATGCCAGTTGCAGCCCGGCCACCCCGGAGGCCGAATGCGACAACAGATACGGCACCTTGTGTTCGTCGAGGAGCTTCACGACGAAACGCTGCAACTGGCAACTCGACGGCAGCAATACCAGCGGATAAGGCGTGGCCGGCCGCGGACTGGCATCGGCCGCGCAGACCCACAGCAGTTTCTCGCGCCGCACTACCGTGCTTTGCGTACCGGCGCCGGCGCGGCGGATGGTGGCGCGCGTGTTACCGGTGACGAGCCGCAACGAGAGGCCGATGTCATACGAAGCATCGTCGCCGGCGTCGCTATCGATCACGGCGCTCGGCAGCACGGTGACATGCAGTTTCAGGCGCGGGTGCTGTTCCGAAAACGTCTTGAGAATGCGCGCGATGTCGAGCGGACGGTAGTAGTCCGTGATGGCGATGCGCAGTTCGCCGTCGAGCGAGCGGCCTTGCAGGTCTTCGAACGCCGCCTCGCTCATTGCGATGATGCGGCGCGCGTGATCGAGCAGGCGGCTGCCAGCCGGCGTGGCAGACACCCCCTGCTTGCTGCGCACAAAGAGCGGCTGGCCGGCGCGCTCCTCGAGTTTCTTCAACTGCTCGCTCACCGACGACTGCGACAGGAACACGCGCTCTGCGCCCGCCGAGACGCTGCCCGATTCGGCGACGGCGACGAAGGTGCGCAGCTGTGTCAGGTCGAATCCGCGTTGGCTCATGATTCGGTATATCCGATGGAAGTCATCGGAATTTCCGGCTTTTCCGATGGGTGGACCAGCCGTAGGATACCTCCAATTCATTCATTGCAGGGGTTGTCATGGGAAACGATTCGATTGCTGCCGTGCGGCTTCCGGGTGAGCGGGCAGCGAGCCATCGGTGGAAGGTGTTGGGAGTAGGCTTCGCGGCGAACGCGAGTTTTTCGGCGGCTTTCTCCGGGATTCCGACCACGGCCGTCTTTTTGCGTTCGGGTTATCACCTCGGCAACGAAGGGCTGGGGCTGGTGCTAGGCATGCTCGGTTTGGGCATTGCGCTCAGCGAGTTGCCATGGGGACTCCTGACGGACCGTTGGGGCGACCGCCGCGTGCTGTTGCTCGGACTTCTTTCGACTGCCGCGGCGTTAGCCGGGCTGGCGTTGTTCGTGGCGCCGTCCGGCGCGCATGTGCCGAACGTGGCGACGCTCGCGCTCGGTTTGTTGCTGGTCGGCCTGCTCGGCGGCAGCGTCAACGGTTCGAGTGGCCGCGCGGTGATGGCCTGGTTTCGCGAAGGTGAGCGCGGCCTCGCGATGAGTATCCGGCAAACCGCGGTGCCGGCCGGCGGTGGCCTGGGGGCGCTGATCTTGCCGGTGCTCGCCTCGAGATTCGGCTTTGCTAGCGCGTACACCGTGCTGGCCCTTGCCTGCGCGATTACTGCGGCGTTCGCATGGTGCTGGCTGCACGAACCTTCGCATACCGAGGGGAATGGTGCGGGTACGGTTCGCAACGCGGCAGTTGCGGGTGCAGTGCCGGCGAAGGATTCGCCGCTACGCGATATCGGCATCTGGCGTGTGGCGCTCGGCGCCGGCGCATTGTGCGTGCCGCAGCTTGCCGTCGTGACCTTCGGGACCGTCTTCCTTCACGACTTCAGTCGCGCCGGCGTTCTGGCGCTCAGCGTGACGATGGCGGCGGTGCAAATGGGCGCTGCGATTGCGCGGGTCTGGAGCGGCGCGTGGACCGACCGGCGCGGCAATCGACGCGCTTACATGCGCGGCTGCAGTGTGGTGACCGCGGTGCTGTTCGCATCGCTTGCCTTGGTGACGGGGTTGGCCGGCATACACCACGCCGCGATGACGACGGTGTTCGCGCTGATGATCGTGCTGGGCGGCGTAACCGCATCTGCATGGCACGGCGTTGCCTTCACGGAACTCGCGACGCTCGCAGGGACGAGCCGCGCAGGTACCGCACTCGCGATCGGCAACACCTGCGTCTTTCTCACGCTGTTCTTGACTCCGCTTGCGATTCCAACATTGTTGTCGGTGGGTTCGTGGCCGCTGGTGTGGGCGGTAGCCAGTGTGTGCGCATTGATCGCGCTACCGGTATTTCCACACGCGGCTCGCGCTGGCAAACTGGCGGCGGTGCGCGCCTGTGATGCTGCATGAACAACTCTCGTATATTCGATCCACATAATTACGTATTCCTATTTTGATAGCGCCGCAATGGACTATCAAATTGTCTGCCGGTTTCGGGACTCTCCGATTTTCGCTCGGCTGTGGTAGTGGTTTTATAGTCACCCTTGGCACGTGATTTCACGTCGAGGGGCGTCAAGGCAAGTGTCAAGCGAGTTGGATTTCCCCTGCGCGTTCGCCGAATACACCTACAACAACCGAGAAAAATCTTTGTGAACCTTCGAGTCATTCTGGCAGATGATCATCCTTTCGTTCTGCTTCGGGTTCGGGCTGAACTGGAAATGCATGCCGGCGTCACCATTGTCGGCGAACCTGGGGTCGGTACGCGCAGACTGTGCACCTCACGATGCCTGTGGCATCGCAGCGTTACTGAACGAGCGGCTTGCGCGGCAAACGCGGCGTTGTGGCGACGGATGACGCACGGGTCGCGCAGGCACTGGTGCATTTCGGCGAAGCTCTCGGACTCGAATTGCGCCGTGTGTCGTCCGACGTGGCCGAACTCGGCGAACCTGCCGCTCTGGCAGGCGTGGATATGATTTTCCTGGGTGAAGATGTGGTGGTGCACACGAGCGTCGGGTCCGGTGCGCGGATCATCTGCCTGACCGAAAAGCCGAAGCCGACCGGCTACCGCATCCTCGACAACAACGTTCGCGTCAGTATCAACCCGATCTCGTGGCGCGGTCTCGGTGCGGCATGCGCCGCGGCGATGACGGAGCTGCCGTCGATGGCGCCGCGTCCGCCGGCATGCCGCGCATGGCTGAAGGCGCCACCGTGTCGCCGGACCGCGAACGGGCAATTGCCGGCGGACGGCTGATCCTGGTTGCGGAAGACCATCCGATGAATCAGGAGTTGATCCGTCATCAACTGGCCTTGCTCGGTTTTGCCTGCGACGTGACGAACGACGGCGTCGAGGCACTCGCCGCGCTCGAACAAACCAGCTATGGAAGTCTGATCACAGACTGCCACATGCCGAACCTGTCCGGCTACGAGCTGGCGCGGCGCGTCCGGGAGCAGGAGCAGGGTGGCGCACACCATCTGCCGATCCTGCGTATTACCGCGAACACCGCGCCAGAAGACCTGAAACTATGTCGTGACGCGGGCATGGATGACTGCCTCGTCAAGCCGACGCGGCTCGCTACTTTGCGCGACTACCTGAGCCGTTGGTTCGGCACTGACAGCGCATGGCAAGCCGTACCCGCTGAAATGGTCAACGCGCCGCCAGTTTCAGGGCCGGATGCGTGCGGTGGCTCTGAGCCATTCGTTCCGGTCGACCTGAGTCACATGACGCAGTTGTGGGGGAGCGAATCGACCGTTAAGGCGTTGCTCGATTCGTTCGTTTCTTCGGTGCGCGAAGACGTGCAGGCGTTGTCGCCGCTACTCGAGCGCGTCGAGGTCGAGCGTCTGCGCGAGTGGCATCATCGCTTGGCAGGGGCGGCGAGCGTGTTGCAGTACCCGCCGCTGCTTAACGCGTTGGAAGACTACCGGCGGGACATCACCGTCAAGACGCCGGAACGCTTGCGCAGCGACGGGCTGGCGTTGGCACGCAAGTGCAATACGATGCTGGATGGAATCGAAGAGCAGGCTGCGTTGCTTGCATGACGTTGCTCCGTACCGCGGCGAGACGGCGCCGTGGCGCCTCGCTTGGGCGATCGCCGCGGCGGGCCTCGAAAGTGAATCTAGGCGGCAAATCGAGAGGACAAAACGAGAGGACAAAACGAGAGGACAAAACGAGAGGACAAAACGAGAGGACAAAACGAGAGGACAAAACGAGAGGACAAAACGAGAGGACAAAAAAAACGCGGCCGAAGCCGCGTTAAAGATTTGGAGACATCCCTCGATGAAGGAGTCACTTCTCGCAATCGGAAGCATAACCGGGACGGCGCAAAAGATTCATCACAAAATTCGCAATTAACTGTTTGGAAAAATCGATGAAAGCGTCGACCCGGCTCTGTTTCGAAAATAGTCGACGGTGAATTCGACGAACGAGTGTGTCCTCGCGGACACATGCCGGCGCCTGGGGCAGACCAGCGAGACTTCCTTGTCCGCACCTTTGATTCGATATGTACAACGACGCCTCGGTACGTTACAACAAGTACGAAGTCAACGCGCGCTATAACCTGACGCCGGCTCTGGCATTCGGCGCGGCCTACACGTACACGCAAGCGTTGCAGCACACGCCTGGCACGTCGAACGGATCGAGCCACTGGAACCAATTCGGTTTGCAGGCTGATTACGCGCTGTCCAAGCGCACTGATCTGTACGCCGAAGGCGTCGCGGATATCGGCGCGGACGGTAACACGGTCGGCGCGCAAGTGTTCGGCACCGACGCACCGTCGTCGAGCAAGAACCAGGTGGTCGTGACCACGGGTATCCGTCACCGCTTCTAAAGCATTGCTGCAGGAAGGAAAAAGCACCGCTCGCGCTGCTTTTTTTGTTGGGCGCGCGTCTGGCGAAGGCACCCTTGTCATATGGCCCCAGGCGCAAACAGGTCCGGCGGATTTGCACTAGTATGTGGTTGCTTCGCGCGTGGCCGATATGTCGGTGCGGCGGTGCATTAAAGTCCGGAGAAGACCATGATTGCGCTTCGAAAACTGAATTTTGCGGTGGTGGTGTGGGCATTGGCGTCGGGCGTCGCCTTTGCGGATACGGTGGCGTTGAAGGCCGACCTCGAACCGTCGAGCGAAGTGCCGCCACGCGTGAGTCACGGGCACGGCATGTTGAACGCCACGTTCGATACGTCGACCAAGTCCCTGCAGTGGACGATTACCTATGAAGGGCTGAGCGGCCCGGCAACCGCCGCACATTTCCACGGTCCCGCGCCGGTCGGGCAGAACGCCAAGATCCAGGTGCCGATCGGGAAGGGCGCGCTCGCAAGTCCGATCAAAGGATCGGCGGCGCTCACCGAACAGCAGGTGACGGATCTGATGGCGGGGCAGTGGTACTTCAACGTCCATACCGAGCAGAATCCGACGGGCGAGATTCGCGGGCAGGTTTTGCCGGCGAACTAAGCAAAAGGAAAGCCGTGCCCGGTGGCGCGGGCACTTTTTCAGGATTAGAAGCCGTCTTCCATTGCCACAGCGGCGAACGCACGTACCATGACGGGACACTATCTCTAGGGAGCGTGTCCCGATGAGCTGGCAAAGTGCACTCGCGTGCTGGTATCTGCGCAGGCAGTTTCGCCCGCAAACCCTCAAGCCGGGCGTCAATGTCGAGAAAGCGCGTGCGCTGACGGCCAAACGTGTCTGGTCGCCGCGCGTGCCAGGCGGCTGGCGTCTGCGTGAATTGTACGGGTCGGGAGATCGGCCGCTGCGGGGTGAGTGGATCGAGCGCGCGGACGGCGGGTCCACTTCCGGGAACGGCACGACCGTGCTGTATTGCCACGGCGGCGGCTACTACTTCTGTTCGCCGCGTACGCATCGCTCCATCGTATTCGGCTTGGCCACGCGTGCGAATGCACCGATCTTGTCCCTCGACTACAGGCTCGCCCCCGAGCATCGTTTTCCAGCCGCCCTCGACGATGCGGCCGCGGCGTACCGCCAACTGATCGCAGACGGCACGCCGCACGAGTCGATCGTGATCGCCGGGGACTCAGCAGGCGGCGGCCTTGCGCTCGCTACGCTAATCGCCTTGCGCGACGCCGGCGATCCGTTGCCGGCAGGCTGCCTGCTGTTCTCGCCGTGGACCGATCTGGCCGCTACCGGCGCCACCATCCGCACCAACGACGGTCTCGATCCCATGTTCAGCGGTCCCGCTATCGGGCCCGCAGCCAAGCCTTATCTCGGCGAAACGTCCGCGACACATCCCTACGCTTCGCCGGTCTATGCAGACCTGCACGGCTTGCCGCCGCTCTTCATCATGGCGGGCAGCACCGAGGTACTGCTTGACGACTCGCAACGCGTTGCCGACAAGGCGCGTGCAGCGGGCGTCGACTGTGAGTTAGAAGTGTGGAAGAAGATGCCGCACGTCTGGCCGTTGTTCACACCGTTCATCCCGGAAGGCGGCCGCGCGCTCGACCGTGCCGCGGCATTCGTGCGGCGCGTGACGAGTGCAACGCGCGGGCGCAACACGGCCGCTCAGCCATCCAGCGTGACATCCATCGCCTGATAGGCGGCCTCGACCGTTTCCTGGCCGTATTTCCGCTCCAGTCGCCTCACCGTGAAGTGGCCGTGCGCGACCTGCTGGAAGTGGTCGATGAACACCGTATTGACCATCGCGCCGAGCACCGCGCCGATCGCCGGAATCGACTTGGCGGCGATCTGCTCGCTCACCTGCACCGAAAAACGCGCGGCGATCGCGTTGAGCAGGCGTAGCAAAGCTGCGGAGCCATGCGCGGAGACGCCTTTCGTCGCGATTTCGGATGAAGCCTTCGATACCGCCTGCGCCAGCGCGCCGCGCATGATGAAGTAACCGAAGTCGGCGTCGTCGTCGGCTTTCGAGGTGCCGCCCATGCCGAGCACCGTTAGGCATTGCAGCTGCGTGTCGATCGACGTCAGATCCTCGCCCTCGCTGCGCGCGATGTCGCAGATCGAGCGAAACATCAGCGTGGTCGTGACCGGCAGCTCGACGGGCAGCGCGAACAGGCCGAAGGCACCGCCGGCCGCGCCGGTGGTGGCCACGGCGAACTTGTGCAGCAGGTTGCTCGGCTTGTCGGGCACGATCAGGGGCGAGGCGCCTGCCTGCCGCCCAAGCGTGCGCAGTGCAATCGAGAGACACTTGCGCAGCGCCAGTTCAGTCGCGTCCGTGACCTTCTCGTTAGCAAACGCCGGCATGCGTGAGAGCAGCTTTTCGAGTGGCGAGCCGACGATGCTGGCCAGCTTCATCGCCAGCGCGGGGCTCTCCAGTTCGTGTTTCGCGCGTCGCAGCGCGCTCAGGTCGTCGTCCGATAACGATTGTGCTGCGAGCGAACTCGGCTCCATGTGCCTCCCTGGCGTCATGTGTTTTCCATTCTTCAGTCGATTGCCGACGCAGTGAACCGCGCCGGCGGGTTCCAGCTTAGAGCATCACCCCGTGGTATGATTCCCAATCGTTTGACGAGTCAACTGTTGCTCTATCAAAAATGGCTGTCCATACCGCCGCCCACCACTCGAGTGGGCAAGTTTTGCCTTTCCGTGAATCGCTACTGGCGATGCTCGGCATTTCCTTCGTCACGATGCTGGTCGCCCTCGACCAGACGGTGGTCGGCACCGCGTTGCCCACTATCGTTTCGGAACTGAAGGGTTTCGAGCTTTACGCGTGGGTCGCCACGTCGTATTTGTTGACCTCGGTGATTACCGTGCCGATCTTCGGCCGACTCGGCGATTACTACGGGCGCAAGCCATTCGTGATCGCATCGATCGTGGTGTTCACGGGGGCTTCGGTGCTGTGCGGCGCCGCCAACAACATGCTGTTCCTCGTGCTCGCGCGCGGTCTGCAGGGCATCGGTGGCGGCATGCTGGTCGGTACCGCCTTCGCGTGCATTCCTGATCTCTTCCCCGACTCGGTCGTGCGACTACGCTGGCAAGTGCTGATGAGTTCGGCGTTCGGGATTGCGAACGCGGTGGGGCCGTCGCTCGGCGGCTTTCTCACGCAGTACTACGGCTGGCGCTCGGTGTTCTATGTGAATCTGCCGGTCGGCTTGCTGTCGCTGTTTTTCGTCTGGCGCTTCCTCCCACATTTGCGGCATGTCGAGCACGAGGGCAAGATGCGGCTCGATTGGCCGGGTGCGCTGCTGATCGCAGTGGCGCTCGGTTCGCTGCAGCTGTTCGTCGAGTTGTTGCCGAAGCACGGCGTCACTTTGAGCGCCTTCGCGCTGCTTGCACTGAGCGTCGCTTCGGCGTACGGGTTGTGGCAGTGGGAAAAGCGTTGCCCGACGGCGATTCTGCCGGTGGATATGTTTCGTAATCGCAGTCTGGCGGCGCTCTTTACGCTCGCCGTGCTGGGCGGCTTCACCATGTTCTCGTTGCTGTTCTACGCGCCGTTGCTGTTCCAGGGCGGCTTCGGGATGTCGCCGAAAGAAGCGGGGCTTGTCATTACGCCGCTCGTCGTGTTCATCACGATCGGCAGTATCGCCAACGGCCGTATTGTCTCGCGTGTGCGCAATCCGAATCTGATGCTGTACATCGGCTTCGCGCTGGTGGCGCTGGCGTGCCTCGGCGTGGTCATCGCAACGCGTTCCATGCCGCAATGGCTGCTGATGTCGTTCATGGTGCTCGGCGGCCTCGGTCTCGGCTTCGTGATGCCGAATCTGACGATCTTCGCGCAGCAGACGGCCGGCCGCGAGCACCTCGGTATCGCCACCGCGCTGCTGCAGTCGCTGCGGATGATCGGCGGGATGATCGGCACTGCGCTCACCGGCACTTTGATTAGCCATATGTACGCGAGCGGCGTGCGTAGCGCGCTGGAAAACGATCGCGCGTCGCAATGGTTCCCCGATCTCGGCGACCCGCAAATCCTGATCAATCGCGACGCGCAAACCACCTTGCTCGGCCAGTTGACGCATGCGGGCCACAACGGCGCGATGCTGCTCGAGAGCGCGCGCGAGGCGCTCGTCGCGGCGATTCATCTGGGTCTCGCGCTGGCGGCGATCATCGCCGTGGTGTCCGTGTGGCAAAGCCGTCGTGTGCCGCCAATCAAGCTCCAGCGCAAGCTCGAGCCGGTGATTCACGCGGATTGATTTTTTAGCCCTACCGTTTTACAGACAGATCATGGAAGAACAGGACCGCGTCGCCGTCATGCAGCAATTCGGCCGCACTTATCGGGCGTTCATGTCGGCATTCGAGGCCCACGTCGGCCAGCCGTTGCCGCGCTGGCGCATTCTGCTCGCGCTGCACGAGCAGGCTGGCGAGTCGTCGCAGAAGCGGCTGGTCGAACGCTTGCGCGTCGATCCGGGCGCGCTCACGCGGCAATTGAAAACGCTCGAGGGTCTAGGCTGGATCGCTCGCAGCATGGATACGCGCGATAACCGCGTGACCAATGTGCGTTTGACCGAAGCGGGGCAGTCGGCGACTGAAGCCAGCCTGCCGCGCCGCAACGCTTTTTTGCACGACACGATGGCGGCATTGCCGGACGATGCGCTGAGCGCGCTGTCGGGGGCTTTGAAGATGCTGGAAGTGCGGATCGGCGAAGTGGCGGCGACGGCTAACGCTGCAGGCACGGACTCTGCCGCTTCTGCGCAAGCGCAGGACGCGGCTAGCACTGTCCCGGCACGTTAGACCTCACAGACCAAAGAGCGGCCGATTCAGCGCCGCAGCCGTTGCGAATGACATGACCTGAGCCGAGGTCATGAACGTCATGAGCATCACGAACGGCGCGCCACTTCACCGTGAAGCGCGCCGTTTGCGTCAAGATCAGAAGAACGTTTCGATCACTTCCGTGACGCGGTACGACGGATCGACCACCAGCACCTGACGCCACTTGTCGAACGTCAGGCATGGATGCGAGATGTCGAACGAAATCATGTCGCCCACCTTCAGATCGGCGCCCGCGGGAATCCGCAGGTACGCGTGCTGATCCATCAGGCCGAAAATCTCCCAGCCTTCGCTCGCCGCGATATCGCGCGGCGCTTCGGTGCCCGGACGATAGTGGCGCGCCGGCTCAGGCATGCCCGCGTCGAAAGCGGAATCGCGTTTGCCGAGACCGATGATCGCTCGATCCGGTTCCGGAATCGACTGCACATACGCCCACAGTTGCAGCGCCGGCAACAGGCCTTCACCCATTTTCTTCGCGACCGGATTGCGCGCGAAGATGTCTGTTTGCGCCTTGCGGTAGATGCCGACGTCATGCGACAGATAGCAGCCGGGCCGCAGCACGACTTCGACCTTGCCGGTCTCCGAGGCCTTCACGAATTCTTCCGCGACCACGTCGTACCAGGCCGAGCCGGCGCCTGACAAAACGGCGGGCGTGCGGGCAAAACGTCCTTCCTCGACAAGCGCGCGCGTCACAGCGACGGCGCTCTGCAGGAACTCGCGCACTTCGTGTTCTTCTTTCAGCACGCCTTCATACAACTCGACGCCTGCCAGCTTCAACACATCCGGATAGCGCGCGATCGCCTCGAGCACCGCGTTGCGCTGCGCTTCGTCGCGCACGCCGGTGCGGCCGCCCGGCACGCCGAGCTCGAGCAATACTTGTAGCGGCTTGCGCACCGACGTGAAAAACTGACCCAGTTGCTCGACGCCTTCGACTGAATCGACGAGGCAGAAGAACTCGAAATCAGGATCGCTCAGCAACTCGGCGACCATCATCATGTTGCGGTGGCCAACCAGCTGGTTGGCCATCAGGATCCGCGATACGCCGCCGTGATACGCCGCGCGCACCTGATGCGCGGTGGCGAGCGTGATGCCCCATGCGCCGGTTTCGAGTTGACGGCGAAACAGTTGCGGCGCCATGGTGGTTTTGCCGTGCGGCGCGAGCTTGACGCCGTATTCCGCGACGAACGCCTGCATCCACTTCAGATTGTGTTCCACACGATCCGCGTACAGCACGGCGGCGGGCAGGCTCACGTCTTCGTTCAGCAGGTTCCACTCGAGGCGCGCGGCATCCGTGAGTTGGATACTGGTGCCCGGAACCATGCCCAAGCCCTTGCTATAAGGATCAATCGTTGCGCCCTGATAGTTTGTAACTTTCATGTCTCCCTGCTCCATCGTCCAGTTAAATTGAATCAAAGTTGACTTTACTATGTTACCGAAAGTACGATGCTTGAAGAAATGTTATTTAGTACCACAGCTTGCCGGAGGCGTTTTGTAAGCCTTCGCGAGACATCCCACAGCCTGCAATGAATTCAACTGCCGAACCGCTGGCCTTCGATATTGTCGCGCGCATCGCCGAATGCGCGCCGGAACTGCGTTCGGCCGAACGGAAGGTTGCGGCACTGATTCTCGACGATCTGACCGGCGCATCGCGCGCCAGCATTGGCGCGCTCGCCGAGCAGGCAGAGGTGAGCGTTGCGACCGTGACCCGTTTTGCCAAGGCGGTGGGTTGCCGCGACGTGCGGGAGTTGAAGCTGCGGCTCGCGCAGGCTGCAGCGGTCGGCCAGCGCTTCTTGCAAGCGGGCGGACCCACCGATGCACCCGAGCCGATCGCCACCCGCGTATTCGACGAACTGCAAACCGCGCTTGCGCATAACCATCAACTTCTTCGCCAGGCGCCTTTAGCCGAAGCGGCAGCCGCCTTGCGCGCCGCGCGAATGATCTATGTATTCGGTATGGGCGGCGGTTCGACCGCATTGGCCGATGAGATGCGCTTCAGGCTCGTGCGCCTCGGCCGGCCTGTCGCGACCTATCAGGACGGCTTGTTGCAGCGCATGGTGGCGAGCACCGTATCGCGCGAGTGCGTGGTGATCGCGCTGTCCACCACCGGGCGCGTGCCCGAGATGGTCGAGAACTGCAAGATCGCACGCAGCTACGGGGCGACTGTGATCGCCCTGACCGCGCCGGCTTCGCCTTTGGCCAAACTGGCCGATTGGGTGATCCCGATTGTCGCCTTTGAAACCGATTTCATTTACAAGCCATCGTCGTCGCGCTACGCGATGATGATGGCGCTCGATGTGCTCGTCACCGAACTTGCCGTCAGTCAGGGTGACGAGAGCCGAGAATTGCTGCGCCGCATGAAGCACGCGCTCGACGCGCACCGTGGCGGCGGCGATCGACAACCGTTAGGAGACTGATCCATGCATTCGCATCCCGAAGCCGCCGATACGCTGATCGTCGGCGCGCAACTGTACGACGGCACGGGCGCGCCGCCGGTCGAACGCGACGTCGCGATCCGTGACGGTCGCATCGTCGCGATCGGCAATCTGTCGAACTGGCTCGCCGAAGAGGTGATCGAGGCCAACGGCCGCGCGCTGGCGCCGGGCTTCATCGACGTTCATACGCATGACGACACGCACGTGATCCAGTCGCCGCAAATGTTGCCGAAGATCACCCAGGGCGTGACAACGGTGATCGTCGGCAATTGCGGGATCAGCGCGTCGCCGGTTTCGTTGAAGGGCGATCCGCCTGATCCGATGAACCTGCTCGGCGAGCGTGACGCGTTCCAATACCCGACTTTCGCTGCGTACGTCGAAGCGGTGAACGCGGCGCGTCCCGCGGTGAATGTCGGCGCGCTGATTGGGCACACGGCGTTGCGCAGCAATCAGATGGACCGACTCGATCGCGCGGCGACGGCCGAGGAAATCGACGGCATGCGTGCGCAACTCGAAGAGGCGTTGTCGAACGGGGCGCTGGGTTTGAGTTCGGGACTCGCGTACGGCTCTGCTTTCTCGGCGCCGACCGAAGAGGTGATGGCGCTGGCCGAGCCGCTGGCCGCTGCGGGTGCGCTTTACACGACGCACATGCGTACCGAGTTCGACGCGATTCTCGACGCGATGGACGAAGCCTATCGGGTGGGCCGTCACGCACATGTGCCGGTGGTGATTTCGCATCTGAAGTGCGCGGGGCCGTCGAACTGGGGGCGCAGCGAAGAGGTGCTGAAGTCGCTGGAAGGCGCGCGTCGTTTGCAGCCGATCGGCTGCGATTGCTATCCGTACAACCGCAGTTCGTCGACGCTCGATCTGAAGCAGGTGACGGGCGATATCGACATCACGATTACGTGGTCGGAGCCGCATCCCGAGATGGCGGGCAAGCTGATCAAGGAAATTGCCGCCGAGTGGGGCGTCACGCAGCAGGAGGCGGGCAAGCGCTTGCAGCCGGCGGGCGCGGTGTATCACAACATGTCTGAGGACGACGTGCGGCGGATTCTGTCGCATCCCGCAACGATGGTCGGCTCAGATGGTTTGCCGAACGATCCGCTGCCGCATCCGCGTTTGTGGGGCGCGTTTCCGCGCGTGCTCGGCCACTACGCGCGCGATGCGAAGTTGCTGCCGCTCGAAGAGGCGGTGCGCAAGATGACCAGCTTGTCGGCGCAACGGTTTGGTTTGACGCAGCGAGGCGAGGTGCGTATCGGTTATCACGCGGATCTGGTGTTGTTCGACCCGGCCAGGGTTCGCGACGCGGCGACGTTCGAGAATCCGCAACAGGCCGCCGATGGCATCGACGCGGTGTGGGTGAATGGCGTGTTGACTTACCGCGATGGCGCGGTGACCGGTGAACGGGCAGGGCATTTTGTTGCGCGGGGTGCGGCGTCGAAGGGCGATGCGCACGGCGCGTTTTGATTTTGGTTTTCTGATCGATGCGGCATGCGTATTCGTTGGCGCGTGCCGGACTTTTGAAGGAGTTGGATGATGAAGCGATATGGCGTTGAAGGCGGCAAGGGTACTGGTGGTCAACATATGCCCTTTGCTCGGGCAGTCGAAGCGGATGGCTGGTTGTTTGTTTCTGGGCAGACGCCGATGGAGAACGGTGAGGTGATCAACGGTGGCATCGTTGAGCAATCGCGCAAGGCGATTCAGAATGTTTTTGCCATTTTGAAGGAAGCTGGGTATGGGGCGGAGCATGTTGTCCGCTGTGGGGTGTGGCTTGATGATCCGCGTGATTTTGCTTCTTTCAATAAGGTGTTTCGGGAGTATTTTGGCGAGAATCCGCCGGCTCGGGCTTGTGTGGTTTCTTCTATGGTGATTGATTGTCGAGTCGAAGTTGACTGCGTCGCCTATAAGAAGCCTTCGGCTTAATTGGGGTTTTTTTGTTCGCCGTAGGCGGTGGGCGGTTTTTTTGCCTGCGCGGCGCTTGTTTGTCTGGTTGCCTGCGGCGTTGGCCTTGCCTTGAATTGATATTGGTTTATTAGTGTCGCCCCTGTGCGGGGCGGGCACTTACTTCTCTTTGCCGCCGCAAAGAGAAGTAAGCAAGAGAAAGCGGCTAAAGACCCCTGCTAAGCGGGTCCCTCGCGCAGTCGCGGTAGTGGTGCATCTGGAATCTGTGTTCTCGCACATTCGGCGTAAGTGACAAGGCAGTCATGCTTCCCGCCTCGCACTATGTGCTCGCCGGAAGGGTTCATCATGCAAATCCATGGCTTCGTTTGGACATGGGGGGAGCCATCGGCCTTGCCTCGGCGCGGACGGGCTGCATGAGAAACCAGTGGCTTTGTTTTGGGGTGGTGGGAGCCGTCGACTTCGACTCGGCGAGGCGCCGGAAAGCATATCTGTTTCGGGAAGTGCCGCTCGGGGCTCCGAGCGGCCGACAAGTCGCGGTAGCGCATGCAGGTGTCAGTTCGTACCTCGAATGAAGTGTAGACGTCAGCACTTAACTCGACAGACAGTGTCTGATGGGGCGAGTTCCAGCTAATACAAACGAAGCGCTGGCGGATTGGAGAAACGTGGGGATGCACCGGCGAGCCGCGGCGTTGAGCGAAGCGCGAAAACGAGCGAATGGGTTTTATGAAGTAGGCTTCGGCGCGCGCAGCGCCGCCGGAAGTATGACTGCCTTGTCACTTACGCCGAATGTACGAGAAGACGGATCACGAGCATCGCACCGTCATCAATGAGGCCGCGTGGTTCTGGCGGCTGCTGTTCCTGAATAACAACTATCATTTGGTTCACCATGACTTGCCGCATGTCCCGTGGTTTGCGCTCCGGCAAGTCTATGAAACGTCCCGCCAGCAATACATAGAACGTTCCGGAGGCTTTCTCGTACAGGGTTACGGCGAATGGCTGAGGCTTTACGCATTCGCTCCGGTTGCGCGTCCAGTGCATGACGACCTGTCCGATTCCCTCCAGAGGAATCCGTCGGTTTCCGCAAGCTTCGCGAGTAAATTGCGGGCGAATTTCATGGTAGTTATCCGTCGAAGAGAACTCCATGAAGCTCGCCCACCCGCTGCTGCTGAACGCCAAACCGCAAGACAAGCCCTATAAGCTCCGTGATCGCGACTCCATGTATCTACGGGTGTCGGTCCCGGGTTCGAAGGTATGGAAATTTGACTACCGGCTGGATGGCAAGGATTGCAGTTATACCCTTGGGCGGTTCCCCGATCTGTCGATAGCCGACATATTGCGGGAACCCGTCAGACTGAGGCTATACGCCGATACGAACAGCCGCATAGTCCTGCTCAAAGTCGCCCGGATAACCTCGGGAACATCGAGACCCGCGCGCAGTCAAGCACGGTCAGGATCGGACGCTTACGAAAGCGGCGCCCCCCCATCACTATTGCATACCGCTTTCCGAACCCGAACGAGACGTTCCGTTGGCGGCACCGCCATATCCCGAAACACCTGCTTGGGCTGTGGCGTTCTGTGCCGTCACTTTTGCTTCAGCGGCCTGGATATTTTCCGGGTAGTGAATCCCGTCGCGCGGGTTATAGCCGGCTTTCTCGACCTGCGCCAGTTCGGCACGCACCTGCTCACGGCTTACCGGCTGATTGGATTGAGCAAACGACGCAACGGGGGCTGCAATAAGGGCAGCAACAAGGACCTTCCGGGTGAATGACTTCATCGTGACGTACCTCAATGATTTCTGTTAGTGGCGCTACGAAGGACCTGCTCGGCCACTGCTGCGCACAGTCTAAAGGGCAAAAATCATTAGGGTAAGTACTGGTTTTTTAACTCTCCGTTGCTCTAGTGACAACAATCGGTCAACACGGGTTCGACCGTTTCTTGTGACGCGCTAATCGTCGTTTGCTTCGAATCAGCAACTAGAACGCCTGCTAGACCTGAGGAAGCACTCCTGCCAGGAATTTAATCCGGTTGACTGATTATCATGCCCTCACCCACGAACCACCCTAGATGACTCGATAAATCCTTCGACCCCGCCTTCGTAAGCACCATGTCGGTCAATCGCGTCTGGGTGATAACACGAACGCACCAGATCGAAGTCCATGCGATCGATGCCTCGGCAGTAGCGCGTGTGGACTTCACGGATCTCCGCCTTGTCTTGCTGTTCCTGACGCTTCGAATCCAATTTGTGTCTCCCAGTTCAAGTAAAAGCTGAAGCACATTGCCCCAACTAATGCCGGGACATTCTCGGCTTCAAGCTCGACACGCTGCTGGCAATAGTTTGTTGCAAACCAAACCAAGCCCGGCAATGGCTGCTGCCGCGTACCGCGTCAAATCTCAAATGACGCCCTTCAAGCACTCTTCCGCGCGCCAGCCGTGCAACCATTGCAGTGCGTCGTAAAACTGCTCCTGCGTTCGGCCGATCCAAAGGGAATTCCGAACTTGTCGCTCAACGCCCTTCGCGTGATAGATGCGACCCATTTCACGTGCCGAATACAACACGCGCGCCGTGCGCGGAATACGTGCAGTCTCGTATAGTTTGAACGCGGCTTCGAAATCGCCACCCGTCACAGCGACGGCGGCACCCAGCGTAACGGCATCTTCGAGCGCCTGGCAGGCGCCTTGTGCCAGGTATTGCGTCATCGGATGCGCGGCGTCGCCAAGCACCGTCGCACGGCCATAGCTCCAGCGCTCGACAGGGTCCCGGTCCGCCGTGGCCCAGCGCTTCCACGAAGTTGGTCGGTCGAGCATCTGATGTGGCAACGGATGAATGCCTTCGAAATAGGACAGCACTTCCTCCTTGCTGCCTTCGCGCACCCCCCATTCTTCTTTCTCGCGACTGTGGAACGTGACGACGAGGTTGTATTGCTTGCCGCCTCGCAGCGGGTAGTGCACGAGGTGGCAATTCGGGCCCGCCCACACCACAGGCGCATTGACCTGCAAATCCTTCGGCATGTTTTCGACATCAACGACGGCGCGATACACGACATGTCCCGTCACGCGATGCTCGTCGCCGATCAATGCCTTGCGTATTGCCGACTTCACGCCATCGCAACCGATCACGGCATTCGCGTCGTACCGCTCGCCATTCTGATCGATGACGGTCACACCGCCGGCATTCTGGTCGAGTTCGCAGACCCTCGTGTTGGTGCGGAACTGGATCAACGGATGATCCTTCACAGCTTCGAGTATCGACTGGTGAATGTCGGCACGATGAATCACCGCATATGGATTGCCAAAGCGCGTACGATACGGGGCGCCGACGTCGATTCGCATCACCTCTTTTGCGTCAAGCGCATCCATCAGTTTCAGGTAATCCGTAAAGACAGCGCGGCTGCGCGCCGCTTCACCGACGCCCAGTGCATCGAGCGCGTTGAACGCATTTGCGGCCAACTGGATTCCTGCGCCGATTTCCTGTATCTCAGGGGCCTGCTCCAGCAGCTGTATGTGAATGCCTTGACGTGCGAGCGCCAGCGCGGCGGCCAAGCCGCCAATACCGCCGCCGATCACGAGCACGCGCCGCCCTTTGCTGTCTGTCTCAATCATGTTTGTCTCCATTGTCGACAGGAGTTGGCGTGTCGACAGAAGTTAGCTCTTTAGCGCTTACTCCGGTCCCAAGCTCACTCCAGTCCCATGTAATCAGGCGATGTAATCGGGCTGGCGCTGCGGCTGCGCGGCTTCGAATGCCGGGTGTTTCGACGCGTGCTCAAAGACGGCGAGACTGCGCGGATACGGACTCAGGTCGCAGTCCATGCGCAGCGCGTTGGCGACCTGTGGCACGAGGCACATGTCGGCGAGCGTCGGCTGCGCGCCAAAGCACCACGGACCTGTGTTGCCGCGTTCGAGCATGCGCTCGGCGCCCGCCATGCCCTGGGCGATCCAGTGCCGGTACCACGAGCTTTTCTGCTGCGGCGTGACTTCGAGTTCCGTTTCCAGATATCGCAACACCCGCAAGTTATTGAGGGGATGGATGTCGCACGAGATCAGCGCGGCGAACTCGAGCACGCGCGCCCGCAGGGCCGGTTCGAGCGGAATCAGGCGCGGCTCGGGGTATTTCTGGTCGAGGTAGTCGATGATCGCGAGCGACTGGCCGAGTCTGAAATCGTCATCGATGAGCGCGGGCACCGACGCGGACGGATTCACGTTCGCCACATAGTCCTCTGCGCGATGTTCGCCCACGCGGATGTTAACGGGCAGCGTCTCGTACGCGAGTTCCTTGAGCGCAAGTGCAATGCGTACGCGGTACGACGTCGAACTATTGAAGAAGCTATGGAGTTGCACGGGTAGACCTCCGATGAATGCAGATTACGTATCTCAGGCCACACGCACCGTTACTTCGCCAAGACGTTCGACACCAACCTTCATCGTATCTCCCTTCTGCACCGCGCCGACGCCTTCAGGCGTGCCCGTGAAGATCAGGTCACCCGGTTCGACGCGGAAGAACTTAGACAAATACGCCACCGTCTCCGCGACCGACCAAATCAGATGCGACACGTCACTCTTCTGTTTGGTCTCGCCGTTGACCGTCAGCCACAGGCCGGCGTTTTCGAAGTGACCGACCTCGCTCGTCGGATGAATCGGCCCGATCGGCGCCGAGCGGTCAAACGCCTTGCCAATCTCCCACGGACGGCCCATTTCGCGCATTTTCATCTGCAGATCGCGCCGCGTCATGTCGAGGCCGACCGCGTAGCCCCATACGTGATCGAGAGCCTGTTCGAGCGGGATATCCGAGCCGCCTTTGCCAATCACAGCGACGAGTTCGGCTTCGTAATGGTAGTTCTGCGTCTGCGAAGGGTAAGCCAGTTCTAGCGTTTCGCCGTAAGCGACGGGCACGACGGCATCGGCCGGCTTGCAGAAGAAGAACGGCGGTTCGCGATCGGGATCAAAGCCCATTTCGCGCGCATGCGCGGCGTAGTTGCGGCCAACGCAATAGACGCGGCGCACCGCGAATTGAGCGTCGCTACCGGCGACGGGTACAGCAACGGGCGCTTCGGGCGGGAAAACAAAGGTCATGATGAGTTGGACTCGGCAAATAGGATTGGTAGCTCACCGCCAATGCGGCGCCTGGAAAGGAAAGTAACGCGTCTAGCTGCGCTCTTCGCGCAGCAGATTCAATGCCGCGAGCACAGGACGATCCGAATAGCTAAACAACACGCTTTCCGCCGATGCCGCCAGTTGCACGGGCGCCCACGACGGCACGACGAACACGTCGTGCGGCTCGAAGGTGAATTCGTCATTGCCGATCTTGACTGTGCCGTTGCCTTCGACGACGCAATACACCGTTGCATCGGTGCTGCGATATGTGCGGCCCTTGAAGCCGGCAGGCAGGTATTGCATGAAGGTCGCAATGGTCGGCATCGGCCAACCGCCTGTGGCCGGATTCACGTAGCGCAGCTTCACGCCGTCCCATTCGTCGAGTTCGCCATTGCGGTACAGCGCGTCGAGCGCTTCGCGGCTGCGCGCGTACGGGTAGCTGAAAATCGGTGAAGTGGGATTGGACACGCGATGCCGCACGGGCACCATGTTGTGGCCGAAGCGCGCGAAGCTGTCGCCTTCAGGGCGCGAAACCGGCTGTGTCGCTTCGGGGTAGTTCTCGGCGAATCCGGCGTCCATCTGCGCGACGAGCGGTATATCGAGGCCATCGAGCCACACGACAGGCTCGCCGCCCTCCTCCACGGAAGGATTACCGTGATCGTGCCATGTCCAAGATGGTGTGATGATGAAGTCGCCCGGATGCATCGTTGTGCGTTCGCCGTTGACAGCCGTCCACGCGCCCTCGCCTTCGACGATGAAGCGAAGCGCCGACTGCGTATGCCGGTGGCTCGGCGCGATCTCGCCGGGCAGGATCAACTGGAGTCCCGCGTACAGGTTCGGCGTCATGCTCGACTTGCCCGGCAGGCCCGGGTTTTCAAGCACCAGCACGCGGCGCACGGCTTCTTCCGCGCTGATCACGGCACCCGCCTGCATCACCAGTTCGCGCACTTGCGCGTACTTCCAGATCGCAGGCCGCGCTTTCGGTTGCGGTGCCTTGGGCACCAGGTTGTGCAGCGATTCCCAAAGCGGAGCCATACCCTGCTGGGCGATCCGCTCGTAATAGGCCGCGCGCGATTCGCCCGGATTGTTACTCGTCATTCGCGTCTCCTTTATGGTGTCTCGTGGGTTCCGACTCACTAGCCGGCCGCGGCGGCTCAGTGGATCCCGCACAATGATTTATATGCGACAGTGCCATGCCCAGTAAAATGGTGAAATCATCTAATCCATACGGTTTTGGATATACCTGCAACACAGGACTGACGAAAATCGTGACGAAGGAGCTGCGCAATGGACTGGACTTACCGCCTGCGACTGAGGCATCTGCAGGTACTGCTGAGCCTCGCAAGCACGGGCAATCTCAGCCAGTCGGCCGCGGCGCTCAACACGACGCAGCCGGCGCTGTCGAAATGGCTGAAGGAACTCGAGGAAGACGTCGGCCTGCCCCTTTTTGAGAGGCATGCGCGCGGCCTGCGACCCACGTCGTATGGCGAGGCGCTGATCGAGCACGCGCGCCGGATCGAAGCGCGTCTCGACATTGCGCGCGACGACATGCAGGCGCTGCGCGCGGGCGGCAGCGGCCTCGTCAGCATTGGGACCTCGGGCGTATCGGCGGCAGACACGGTGCCGCTCGCGGTCTCGCGGCTTCTCGAGCGCATGCCGCGGGCGCAGGTTCGGCTGGTCGAAAGCACAATGAACCAATTGATGCCACAGCTTGCGCGCGGGGAACTCGATATCGTTGTCGGCCGCTCGGGACAGCAGTACGACGACCCACAGCTGCAGACCGAAACGCTATATACGGAGCCGATCAACTTCGTCGCACGGCCAGATCATGCGCTCATGGAAAAAGCACAACTCGGCTGGGACGACGTGCTCGCGTATTCGTGGATCGTCTGGCCGCAGGGCACGCCCGTGCGCAACGCGCTGGAGACGGCGCTCGCGGCCGCGGCACGCACGCTGCCCAATCACTGCGTCGAATCGAATTCGTCGATTTTCAATCTCACGCTGCTGAACAACACTGATCTGGTGGGCGTCGCCTCGCATCGGGCCGCGCTTCGCTTTGAGCAACTGAACGCGCTTCGCATTCTGCCGGTTCAACTCGAAGGCTTCGGCTCGGTATCGGTCTACTGGCACGCCGAGAACGTCAATCGCGTCGCGGTGGCCATGGCACTGGAGAGTCTTCGCAATTTTGCAGACCCGCACATGAAAGAATGGCACACCGCCTGAGGCGCCTTTTCCAAACGGATCCCACTGCCCCGGCCGGAATCAACCAGGTTTTTTCGGCCTGGGCGCTCTTTCTTTTCGCACTGCGTCAGCCGGTATGAACGAATGCGTCGCTGAAGAAGTCGTCTTCGGGCAAGCCGGTCTTCACGAAGGTGTCGCGCGCGGCGCTCGTCATCGACGGGTTGCCGCATGCGTACACTTCATATCCCGCGAGCGAGCCGAAGTCTTCGAGCACAGCCTCGTGCACGAAACCGCGCCGGCCCGTCCACGCCTCGTCCGCTTCGGACAGCACCGGCACGAACTTCACGCGGCCACTGTCGTGCCATTTCTGCGCGGGTGCCGCGAGATAGAGGTCTTCGGCGCGGCGCGCGCCCCAGTACAGATGCAACGGCCGTCCGAGCTTGCGCTTGATGGCGTCCTCGACGATCGACTTCACCGGCGCGAACCCCGTGCCTGTCGCGAGCAGCACGGCGGGCCTGTTCGACCCTTCGCGTAGCGTGAACTCTCCGAACGGCAGCTCGATGCGCAGCCTGTCGCCCTTCGCGAGGCGGCCCAGCACGCCTTCGGAGAATCGGCCGCCAGGCACGTGGCGCACGTGCAGCTGCACGCTGTCGTTCTCGTGCGGCGCATTCGCCATCGAATAGTTGCGCCGCGTGCCGTCCTCCAGTTCGATCTGCAGATACTGGCCGGCACCGAACTTCGCGCGCACACCCGCGGGCAGCCGCAACTGCAGGATGCTGACGTCGGAGGCCGGCTGCGTGATGCGGTACACGGAGACCTCGAGCGTCTTGCGCACGACGGGGTCGCGCTTCTCGATGCGACGCGGCGCGATCGTCAGGTCCGTGTCGGGGCTTAGGCAGCACAGCAGCGCGCGCTCGGCCGGCGCCGCCACTGCGCCCTGCACCGTCGAACACCCCTCGCCCGCCACGAGGCGTCCTTCGCAGGACGCGCAGACGCCCTTGCGGCATGAGTACGGCACCACATAGCCGGCGCGTTCGGCCGCGTCGAGCACGGTTTCACCGGCCGCGCACGGAAACGTTATGTCGCTGTCAGCGACGGAAATTAAAAAGTCCAAGATGTCACCTCGATGCGTTGTCAGCAGGTGTCGGTCGAAGTTCGGGGCGGATCAGCCGGCGCGGCCACCATCGCATGCGCCTCCCAGGCAGGTTCGCGGGCGTCATAGCGGCAACGCAAGCAGCGTGTCGATACGCGAGCTGTCGCACACGACGACGCGCTCGCGCAACCGCACGCCCGCCTCGTCGCGCACGTACACGTCGCAATAGCGACCCGTCGCAAACAGGTCGGTGGTCCCGTCGCGCATGATGCGCGCGACCATGAACGATGTTTCGCTGCGCACCTCAGTGCCGTCGTCGCTGATCACATACGGTTGCCCGAGCAGATGGCGGTAGGCGTGCCGTTCATAGACATTGGCGTCGCGCAGCGACGCAACCCTGTCGACCAGCATGCCGTGGGAGGCCGCGTAGATCATGCTGCCCACGAGACCGCGGCGATGGTTATCGGCGGTCGTGACCCTGTACACGCACGACGTGATGAAGAACTCGGGCCACTGCCCGAGGTCGCCGTCGTCGATGCAGCGCACGTATTCGGCCTGCGCATGGGCGATCAGTTGGTGGATGTCCTGCGTCATCGTCAATATCCCATTGCGTTACGGTAGGCCTTCCAGAAGCCTCGAATCGATGCTTCCGTTACGCGGATCGCACTGCTGGTCGTGCCGTCGCCGCCCATCTCAATCACCGAGCGTGCGTCGCTTGCCCCGTCGATTCCGCGCTGCACGAAGCCGCCCACGCAGCCGTCCTCCATCGAAACATACCCGGCCGGGCCCACGAGGTTCGCCTGGCGCAGACGCATTTCCCGCAACTCGGGCGTATCGTCCTCGAAGCCGAGATAGATCCAATTCAGTTCGGTCTGGCGCACGCCGCGTGGCAAGATCTGGCGCACCGCGATGGCGTTCTGGATCTGCTGGAGCACGAAGCCCGGAAAGACTGAAAGAATCTGCAGCGTGATGCCGTCGCCGAACTCGTCGGTGCCCGCAAGCACCGAGGTATCTTCGAGGCGGTGGCCGCTCTCCGAGCGGATGTTCTGAGCTGCGTAGTCCTTCGTGGCTGCCTGCTTCGCCGCTTCAGCCGCGTGATCGACTGCTGAATAGCTGACGTGATGCCCGCCGCTGGGGTCGACGATGATGCCACCGCGCTGCGACAGCTTGTTCAACTGGAAGGTCGTGAAGAACAGATGCAGGATGCTTGCATGATAGGAATCCTTGACGTTCTCGAAATAGAGCTTCCAGTTGTTCGGCAACATCTGTGTGAAGCGGCCGAGCACAACGGGCGTGCGGTTTTCAAGCACACGTGCAATGCGTTCGACGATCTCGTCGCCAAGGTATTCGTCGAGGGCTGGCACGTCGTCGGAGAAGCTGCCGAACACGAGACCGTGGAGCGTCGCCACGCGCAGCTTGCGCAGGCCGTGATCGCCGAGGCAGAAGTCTTCCTTCATGCCGCCCTGGCCGTTGATGCCGTCCCGGAACGCGACGCCGAGCAGATCGCCCTGCAGGCTGTAGGTCCAGGCATGGTAGACGCAACTGAAATCCTTCGCGTTGCCCGCGTCTTCCAGGCAAACCATCGCGCCGCGATGCGCGCAGCGGTTTTCGAATGCATAGAGCTCGCCGTCCGTGTCGCGCGTGACCACCACGGGAGCATCGCCGATGAACGTACTGCGGAAGTCGCCCGGATTCGGTAGCTCGGCTTCGAGGCACAGATAACTCCAGTTCGGACCACGAAAGATCGCTTCCTGCTCGTCCGCATAGGCATCGTCACTCTGGAACAGCGCATAAGGCACGCGTGTGACGCCCTCGATGGGCCACTCGATGCTGGCGCGGCGCGCCGGCTGGATGGGGATGATGTTCAAGTTGCTGACTCCGTAGAGGGCGTTTGCCAAACGCCGATTACCGGGGCCTCGGCGGGACTGCAGTTGACAGCCCCTCCCAGGTGTGTTCGAATATCGTACAATGTTCGATATACGACCCAATATGACACCCATCAAAAGCCCTGTCAATACAGAGGAGCGCGCAATGTCGCCCATCGAAGACGAGTCCGGAACCATCAAGTCCCACGCGAAGGAAGGTATGGGGGGCCTGGCCAAAGGGCTGGCCATCATCGAGGCGTTCGGCCCGAACACCACGCGCATGACCGTTTCGGATGCGGCAAATCTGGCTGACCTGAGCCGCCCCGCGGCGCGGCGCTGCCTGCTAACGCTCGTCGAGCACGGCTATCTCGCCCACGACGGCAAGTTCTTCACGCCGCTGCCGCGCATGCTGAGACTGGGTAGCGCCTACCTCAGCACGTCCTCGCTACCGCAGATTGCACAGCCGCTTCTGGCGAGCACGCGCGACAAGCTGCAGGAGTCCGTCTCGTTGGCCGTGCTGGACGAGGGTTATGCGGTGTTCATCGCACGCGCCGAGGCGGTCCGTATCGTGTCGACGGGCGTGAAGCTCGGCGGCCGCTTGCCCGCCTATTGCTCAGCCACGGGACGCGTGCTGCTCGCCGGCCTGCCTGAAGAGCAGGTGCGCGCGCACCTCGAAAGCGTGCCCATGAAGCGGCTCACCGATCGCACCGTGGCCAATCTCGACGGGGTGTTGAAGGCGATCCGGCGCGCGGCAGAGGACGGCTATGCGATCAGCGACGAGGAGATCGAAATCGGCATGTCGGCGATGGCGGTTCCGGTGAAGAACAGCGCCGGGCAGATCGAGGCGGCGGTGAGCGTAAGCGTCTATTCAGGGCGCGTGAATATCGAAACGTTGCGGGAAACCTTCCTGCCGGCGCTGCGTGAAACGGCCGCGCGCCTGCAACGTTCGCTTTAGGCCGGCTGGCGAGGCGTGTTCCGTACTACGAATGTTTCCTGACGTATGCGGCACGCCGCGCAGGCTCGCTGACTTTGCCCGGCACGAGAGGCGGAGCGCTACAACAGGGCGGCAAGGTGGCGGCGCGCGCTTTCAAGTTCTGGCAGCAGGTGTTCCACTACGCCTTCGCGCGTCATGCGGCTTGTGGACACCGAAAGGCTCATGGCAGCAACCATCTCACCACGTGCGTTGCGGATCGGAACGGCGATTGAGCGAATACCGATCTCCAGTTCTTCATCGATGATGGCGTACCCGTGTCTGCCCACAAATTCGATCTCCTTCATGATGCTGGTGATCGTAGTGAGGGTGTGAGGCGTCAGAGCGGGACGTGCCATTCTGTTGAGCATGAATCTCACCTCGGCCGGCGGTCGTCCTGACAGCAAAACGCGCCCTGTGGCACTACAGTAAGCAGGCAGGCGCGAGCCAACACCCAAACCGCTGGACAGGCGGCGCCGATGCGTTGAGCGCGCGACGAAGACGGCATCCTGCAAATCCAGCACTGCGATCGAGGCCGACTCCTGCGTGCGTTCGCTGGTGATCTCCAGAATGGGTTGCGCGACCTTGGTCAGCGGATCTGAAACGACATAGGCGTAGCCCAGCCTCAGAGCGCGGGGTGCCAGGACAAAACTGTAACCATCCTGCGTGGCATAGCCCAGCCTGCAAAGCGTGAGCAAACTGCGTCGTACCGAACCCTTGGTATGGCCGGTTATCTCGGCCGCCTGTGTCACGGTCAACGGTCCTTTTTTCATACCGAAAGCTTCGATGACGGACAGCCCTTTTTCGAGCCCCATCACGTATTCCGGTTCGTTTTGCCGTGATTCTTTCCCGCCCGCATGAGACGCCATAGACCCTCGCGAAATTCGAATTCCGTATAAAAGTCCGGTATGCGGACATTCTAGCCAGGTTCGTTGACACCTAATCAGCCTTTGCCGATATTTCGCTACATACCAGAGGGCAAGCGGCCGCCCCATGAACATAGATCACTCATTGCCACCTGAAATATTCTGACGTGCGAAGGAAATCATGAAACCTGAATTACCCAAGCGCATTATTGTCACTGGCGGTGCCAGCGGCATTGGCTACGCTTTCAGCGAACACCTTGCACAGCTGGGGCATCGTGTCGTCATCGCCGACCTGCGTGGCGCAGACGAAGCTGCAGCACGTCTTCGTGAGTCCGGACATCAAGTCATCGGCGTGCGCACGGACGTTGTCAGCGAGGCAGATGTCGCTGACATGGCGGCCGCAGCAGTCTCGGAGTTCGGCGGAATCGATGGACTGGTCAATAACGCCGCACTGTTTACCACCCTGACGCTCAAGCCGTTTGAGCAGATCACGAATCAGGAATGGATGCGGGTGATGGAAGTCAACACCATGGGGCCATTCAACTGTGCCAAAGCAGTGTTGCCGCATCTGCGCAAGAGCGGCCGGGGGCGCCTGGTGAACATCGCTTCCACTGTGCCAATCAAGGGGCCGGTGAATATGGCGCACTACGTGGCCAGCAAGGGAGCCGTCATTGCCTTCACGCGCGCACTTGCGCGGGAACTGGCGAAGGACAGCATTACGGTCAATGCGATTGCCCCGGGCTTCACGCTGAGCGACGGCGTGCTGCAGACCGATCTGCAAGACCGCATTGGTGAAAACGCCCGTACTTCCGGCCGCTGTATTCAGCGCGATCAGGTGCCGGGTGACCTCGTGGCGGCGCTCGCGTACCTGGTCAGTGATGGTGCGGGCTTTGTCACCGGCCAAACCCTCGCCGTGGACGGCGGTAGTGTATTTCTTTGAGTCAGGCCGCCATGGACACCACAACCGCACAATACGAAGCACTCGCCCTCTACATCGGTGGCCGTTTCCTGAGCGCCCGTGGGCGACCCGAACAGGATGTGATCAACCCTGCAACTGGCGAGGCGTTCGCCCGATTGCCGCACGCTACGCCCCAGGACCTGGATGATGCCGTGAACGCAGCGGCGGATGCATTCCAGGTCTGGCGGCACACGCCGGCAATCGAACGCTCAGCATTGCTGCGCCGTGTTGCCTCGTTGATCCGGGAGCGAGCTCCGCAGATCGCCCGTAACATTACCCTCGACCAGGGTAAGCCTTTGGCCGAAGCCATTCTGGAGGTACAAAGTTGCGCTGAGCACGCCGAATGGCATGCAGAGGAGTGCCGGCGTATTTATGGGCGCGTGATTCCGGCGCGCACGCCGGGCGTGCGGCAGACGGTCTCCCGTGAGCCCATAGGTGTTTGCGCTGCGTTCACACCGTGGAACTTCCCCTTCAACCTGGCACTACGCAAGGTGGTCGCCGCCTTGGGTGCGGGCTGCACGATAGTACTCAAGGGCCCTGAGGATTCGCCAAGCGCAGTGGTCGCGCTGGCGCGTATATTTCACGATGCAGGTTTGCCATCGGGATGCCTCAACGTCGTCTGGGGCGTGCCGTCCGAGGTTTCCACCCATCTCATCAACGCTCCGGCGGTGCGAAAGATTTCGTTCACTGGCTCCGCCACTGTCGGCAAACAGTTGGCGTCGATGGCCGGCGCGCAGATGAAGCGCATGACGATGGAACTAGGGGGTCACTCGCCGGTGCTGGTGTTCGACGATTCTGACGTAGAACAGGCAGCGCGTTTTCTGGCGCGCACCAAGACACGCAATGCCGGTCAGGTCTGCATGGCACCGAGCCGCTTCTTCGTGCACGAAAAAGCCTATGAGCGGTTCGTGAATGCCTTCGCTGCCGAATACGCGCCGCTACGGGTCGGAGACGGCCTCGATCCCCAGACCCAGATGGGACCGCTGGCCCACGAACGACGCATCGACGCAATGCAGGCCCTGGTGACGGACGCGCGGGAGCGCGGCGCATCGCTGGTGTGTGGTGGCAGCCGTCTGGCTGAAACAGGTTACTTCTTCCCCCCGACCATCCTCACCGGCGTGCCCGATGACGCGCGCCTGATGGTCGAGGAACCATTCGGACCCGTTGTTCCGATAACGACATTCAGTAGCACTGAAGAGGTGTTGTCACGTGCCAACGCACTGCCATACGGCCTGGCTTCCTACGTGTTCACCAATTCGATCGCGACCGCCGAATACGTTGCAGGTCGTATCGAGGCCGGAATGGTTGGAATCAACCATTTCGGCCTGGCATTGGCCGAGACGCCACTGGGGGGCGTGAAGGAGAGCGGCATGGGCAGCGAAGGAGGCATCGAGACGTTCGATGGCTACCTCGTCACCAAGTTTGTGTCGCAGGCCAGTCGGGTGCCCTGACAACGACGCGACTGGACCTCTTCGTTAGTGACCCCGTACGAGCAAACTTTCGTGCATTTCTGAGAACGCGTTCGTACCGTGTCCTCCGCCGCTGCGTCGGTACTGGCCGCAGCACTCGCCCCTTCCTCACCACTGCACGCGAAGCGCATTCGGCCGCACCCGTCACGTTCACGTGCGCCCTTGCCAGGGACTTTCCCCAGGGTGCTTGACTTCACTCATCCCAAGACGCATTATTCGATATAAATCGATCCTGCAACACACTGTTTCATTTAGCATCACGTACCAATACCGCCACAGGAAGTTCCATTTTCCTGATCGACCCATTTCCATTACTCATCCATCACCCAAGGCGAGGATCACCATGTTCTTCAAGCTTCGCGCGTCGCAAGCTGCAGTGCAAAAACCGCAAAGTCCGCTCGTTGCGCAAAAGACTATGCCCGCTTATCAGTGCGGCCTCAAGAATCGGCGCGATCTTCGATTCTGGCGAGGGAAGATGCTCGTCTCGATTACGCAAATAAGCGCCAGCCTGCTTCTTGCCACGGGTTTGATCTGTACCCCTGCCCACGCGGCGGGAGATTCCATCACGAACCATCAAGGCGACATCACGCCGATGTGCGGTACGAAGCCGATGATCGTCGGCGTGTCGGACGGCTACGGCGGCAATACGTGGCGCAAGACTGGCCTCGCGGAAGTCAAGGACGAGCTCAGTCGGTGCAAGAACGTCACGCGGATCATCTACAGCAATGCCAACGGCGATCCGCAGAAGGCGAATTCCGATATCAACAGCATGGTCGCGCAGGGCATCAACGTCCTCATTCTGCTTCCTGACTTCGGCGCGGTGCAGCTTCCCGCAATGCGGGCGGCCATGAAGGCGGGCGTCGCGGTCGTCCCGTACTCGGCTCAGATGGCGGGCACACCTGGCCGTGACTACGTCGTCAACGTGGTGGGCGATACGCAGCAGATCGGTGTCCTGTGGGCCGACTGGCTCGGAACCACGCTGAAGAAGGGGAATGTCGTGTTCATGGGCGGATCGCCCGGAGCGACCACCTCCCAAAACTTCATGGACGGTCTGAGAGGCGGACTCAAGAAATACCCGGATCTGAAGCTGCTCAACGAGCAGTACATCGTGACGAACTGGAATCCCGTCGACGCCCAGAAGGCCACCGTCGGTCTGATCGCGCAGTATCCGAAGATTGACGCCATCGTGACAGATGGCGGCGAAACTGCGCTGGCCGCCGTAAAGGCATTCGAGCAGGCTCACCTGCCTGTCCCCGCCATCGCGACGATTGCAAGCGACAACCAGGTGAATTGCCACTTTATGTCGGCGAAGCAGTCGGGCAAGCCCTATCCGTATTACACGCTCGACGGCACGACGACTTACGTCCGCTTTGCCGTGCGGCAGGGTGTAGCGGCCTATCAGGGGACGGTAAACAAGGAGTCGCCGTCGATTCTGCCCTTTGCCTACGCAGATAGTGCCAAGGGCCTCGATCCGAAGTGCGATCCGACCGCTCCGCCGGATGCCGACCTCACCTCCGCGCTCCCGCCGCAGAAGCTGAAGGCCGTGTTCGAGCGTTGATCGCTAAAAACGCGTCACAAACGAACAGCATTCACTGCTGCAGATCGATAAGGTCACAAACGATGGTCTTGTCCAGCGCGAAGTCCGCCACGAGCCGCGCGGGCTTCGCGCTTTCTTCCTCGAACTGCCTCGCGCGCCCTACCTCCGAGGGCGACAGGCTTCCCAATTTCTTCCCGAGCATGACCTCCTGGTCTCAGTAGGACCGTTGCTCGCGCGCCGTTCACCAGGGCATTCCCCAAGTTCCTTGACTTATTTAATTCTACAACGCATCATTCGATATAAATCGATGTTGCATGGAATTATCTTGATGCACGCGATCTGATTTCCGGAGGGGTCTGCTTTTCGGCGCGACCCGCCAAAACCTCTCCAGTTTGGTTGCCGTGGGTTCGGAAGATTTGCGAGCCTAAATTCACTACCTGTGTCGAGGATCATCATGGTCGAAAAACTGTCTCTCTGGGAAGCCGCCAAACGCGAAATGGAGGAGTACCAGTTCATTGCCGGAGCCGAGCTGCAACCCAAATGGGACGTGTCGGAAAAGATTGCGATCAATGCCGCCGTATCGGGGCGCTTTGAGAGCACCACGTCGCTCGCGGAGTATGTGGATGCCGCGTCGGACGTCATCGAAGCCGGCGCCTGCGGCGTGCACATCGACTTTTCGTTCATGACCGACGAGAAGGGGCGGCGCCTCGACCGTGACATCCCGCCAGTTGAGGCATATTCCGCCGTTCTCGAGCCGCTGCGCTCGCGCTTTGGCAACGACTTCGTGCCGAATCTGAACGTCCTCAACGGCTCGACATTCGATGAGTGTGTGAGCCCCGCGCGCGCAGGTCTGACCGAAGTCGCACCGTGCGCGCCGGGTCATCCGGAAGCCTTCATGGTGCCCGCCATCGCGGAGCTCGAGGCAACCGGCGTCAAGCCGGAACTGGCCATCCACAGCTCCGGCGAGATCGAGCTCGCGAAGCGCAAACTGATCGATACCGGCATTCTCAAGAAGCCCTACAACTGGCTGATTCTCTATGGCCTGCCGTTCAACGTCGGTCGCACGCTGGTGTCCGGCACGTGGGTGAGCGATGCCCAGGACATGACGCGCCACATGTTCCTCATGGTCGACCAGATTCGCAAGATCGATCCGACTTCGGTCATCAGCGTCTGTGCGGCCGGTCGCGCGACACTCTATATGACGACCCTTGCCACGATGATGGGCCTGCATATCCGGATTGGCACCGAAGACACGCCGTGGAAGTACCCGAACAGCGACGAGCGCCTCAAGGACAATCTGGAGATGTTCAACATGGCGCGCGACATCGCCGGCCTGCTCGGACGCAAGCCTGCCTCGGCCAATGAATACCGGGCGCTGGTCGGCAAGCCGGCCCGGAATTAAAAGGATAGCGCGGCCATGACCGCGCAAGCGGACAACGGTGCAGGCACGACGGGAGTGGGCGATCGTGCTCTGCACGCGAGTTCAACCGCGACGATCCAATCAAGGAGACCGAAATTGGAAGCGAAACTTCAGCAGCTACTGGATGAAGCGGAGATTTGCCGCGTTCATATCCGCTATTGCCGTGGCATCGATCGGATGGACTGGGATCTCGTGCGGTCGTGTTATCACCCGGATGCAATCGACAGGCACGGCGCGTACAACGGAGGTGTTGAAGGTTTCATCGACTGGGCAGCCGAGTTGTTGCCGAACTTCGAATCGACGCAGCACTTCACCGGCAACCAGTATGTCGAGGTCCACGGCGATGTGGCGTTTGCGGAACACTATGCGCAGGCAAGCCACCGCACGAAACCCGACGGCGACAAGCCAGCGATGGATTGGGTGGTGAACATTCGCTACGTGGACCGCATGGAGCGGCGAAAAGGTGAATGGCGCATTGCCGATCGGATGGTCGTGCTCGACTCCCAGCGATCGGACCCGGTTCCCGGAGATCTGGCACCGCTCGAAAATTTCACTGTCGGGCGCCGTGACAAGGAGGATCCGTCGTACAAATACCGGATCGCATGACGGCTCCGCCAGTGCCTGTGGCTGGCTCCAGATGAGCAACCTTTGAGATCAGGCGCTCGACGTTATTGCAGTTATCTAAAGATTAGAGGAAGCAATGGAAGGAAAATATCGTGTCGGTATCGTCGGCCTGAGCCCAGGACGCGGTTGGGCGGCGACAGCCCATATTCCGGCCTTGCGGGCCTTGTCCGACGTCTTTGAGCTTGCCGGCGTGGCGAATACAAGCCTCGCGAGCTCGCAGGCTTCGGCAGCCGCTTTCGACATCCCGCGAGCGTTCGAAAGTGCCGCTGCGCTGGCCGCATCGCCAGACATCGACATCGTCGTCGTCACCGTCAAGGTTCAGCATCACAAGGAAGTCATCACGGCGGCCCTGCAGGCAGGCAAGAGCGTGTACAGCGAATGGCCGCTCGGCAATGGGCTCGAAGAAACCATCGCACTTGCCGAACTCGCGCGCGAGAAAAAGACATTGGCCGTCGTTGGCGCACAGGCGATCGCCTCCCCCGAAGTGCAGTTCATGCGCAAGCTCGTCGCCGACGGCAAGATCGGCGATGTCCTGTCGTCGACGTACGTCGGTTCGGGTTTCAGCTGGGGAGACGACATCCTGCAGGGTGACGCCTACGCCATGGACAACCGGAACGGCGCCACACTGCTTTCCGTGATCGGGGGGCATGCGATTTCGGCGATTGATGCCGTCCTCGGCGATATCGAACAGATCGGCGCGGTGCTCTCGCAACGCAGGCAAACCGTGCGCATCATCGAGACGGGCGAAACCGTCGAGATGAAAACGCCCGATCACCTCATGGCGAACGCGATTTTGCGCTCCGGAGTGCCGCTGTCGTTGCAACTCCGTGGTGGCGTGCCGCGTGGGATCAAGCTGCTGTGGGAGATCAACGGAAGCGAGGGCGATCTGCGTGTCACGGCGAGGAATGAATACGTCCCGGCGGTCAACATCTCGCCCTTGCGCGTCGAGTTCGGACGCAAAGGCCAGAACGGCTACGAGGAACTCGACATCCCGGATCCCTTCCCGATCGATGCCGACGATGCCGTTGCAGCGCGCAATGTCGCCGGCGTTTACCGGTTGCTCGCCGATGACCTGCGCCATGGCACCCGCACGGCGCCCAGCTTTGATCACGCACGCGTACTACACGAAGTGCTCTATGCAATCGAGCAGTCGAGTGAAACGGGCAAGCGGGTCAAGGTGAGGAAGTAACAAGCGTGTGCGGCTCTCGTATGCGCCGCACACGCACATGAAACGCGTAGACAGGAGTGTGCAGTGCCCCATCCTGTCCATGGTCGGCCGGGGCTGGGCGCGGAGCGATGCAGGCAGGTTGCAGGTGTTGGTCCTGGCTGGCCTCGCGGCGGACGTGAACGTCCATTTGGTGAGCGAGGCCGGTCAGTTGGTTGTAGTCACGCGATCAAGGCGAGCGTGATAAGGAGAAGATCATGGCTAGCGCAGGAAAGTCGTTGCACTCGATGGTGGAACACTGGCTTGCTCCCACCTCGATGGACACGGTGCATGTGATCGAATTCAAGAACCAGCGTGCGAGGCGGCAATGTTACGTGTGCGTCGAAGCACGCAGGGCCGCCGGAACCGCGGCAATGTTCTTCTTTCGCCACAAGGACGGACTCTGGTGTATTTTCCCGCCGTGCCGGGAGCGCCCGTCCATGCGCGTGGCGTGAGCGCCCGCCGCCGTTCGCAGCACAACGATCAGCAATGCTCCCAACGACATCGTCGTCGTGCCAACGACCGGCCGGCGGCTAGTCGATCACCGAGTCGCCCTGAGACATCTGCGTCAGGTTGTCTTCGATCTGGTGCATGACTTTCCAGAAAACCCGGAGATCTTTTGCCGAGATGCCTTCGAGCGAAGCCGAAATCATTTCGGTGAGCTCAGGCAGCATTTCGTCGACAAGGCGTCGTCCTTCATCCTGCAGGCTGACGTAGTATTTTCTTCTGTCCTTGGGGTCGCGTGTGCGTCGCACGAGATTGCGCTTTTCCATGCTATCAAGCGCCGGTACGGCCGTGGTCGATGCAATGCCTACCCGCTTGCTGAGTTCGAGCTGGTTCATCTCGCCACGTTCGGCCAGAACCCGAAGATAGAACCAGTGCGCAACCGAAACGCCCTCCTTATCCAGTAGCTTCTGGCCTTGGGCGTCGTAGAGACGGTATATCGTGCGTGCCATCCATGGCACGGTTCGGCCGCGGTCGTCAAAAACGTCTGAGCGCTGACTACCCGCCGCTTCCAGCCCCTCGAGCGCGTCGTGCATTGCATTCGAACTCAATTTTGACATTGGCTATTCCTCAACTGGGGCCACCCGTCCGGCAACGCACGGACCGGGCATGGGTAGCAAACATCGTGCTCTCGATACAGAGAATTCCCTGGAACTCTTGACTTTTCCCATCCTAGAACACATCATTCGATATAAATCGATACTACAAAGAATTATCTCTCTGAAGATAATCTGTTTTGCGATGATTATACAGCATGCGCAAAATGGATGTGCAAGCGCCCCGCTGTAGCGCCGACCCGCCAGCGTTGATCCAAAGGATAGCCGGCCTGTCGGGCATGGCGCGTGCACTGGCCGGCATTTTCCCGACATACCTTCCGGGACCTCTCAAACAGGACAAGCGCTATGGGTACTGATATTACGGCAAGCTGGGATTTCGAGGTCGACGTCATTATTCTGGGAGCGGGTGCAGGCGGCATGTCGGCGGCCATCGTGTCGAAGAACGCAGGGCTCAAGCCGCTCCTTCTGGAGAAGACAGACCAGGTTGGCGGCACCTCCGCCTGGTCGGTCGGCATGATGTGGTTCGTAGATAGCGCGCCGATGCAGGAAGCTGGCTTCCAGGATTCCTTCGAGAAAGCACGTCGATACTTTGCGGCGACCGTCGGCGCCACCGTGGGTAGTCCGCTTCAGGAAAGCTACATCACCCAGGGCCGGGTCGCACTGGACTATCTGGAACGCCATTCCGAACTCAAGGTGATGGCGGTCCATTACCCGGACTACTATCCGGAGTCCGATGGCGGCATGTTCGGACGGGCTCACGCCCCGCTCGAGTTCGACGGGCGCGTGCTCGGTCCGCACTTCAAGGACCTGCGGGCACCGCTGCCGGCATTCGCTCCATTTGGCGGGATGATGCTCGACCTTCTGGATTTGAACCACTTCTTGTCCTTCACGCGCTCGTTCAAGTCGTTCTCGCATGTCGTGAAGCGCTTCCTGCGCTACGGCAAAGACCGCCTGAGCTATCATCGCGGCACCCGCCTCGTGGGCGGTAATGCGCTCATTGCGCGCCTGTACAAGACGATCCTCGACGAGCAGATTCCGGTTTGGCTAGGCGCGCATGCAACGCGGCTCATCACCGAGAATGGCGCCGTGATCGGTGCCGAAGTGACGTGCGATGGCCGCACGTCTCGCGTACGCGCACACCGCGGCGTCATTATTGCGACCGGCGGCTACAGCGGTAACCTCGAAATGCGACGCGAGCATTCCCGTCAGCCAACGGTCGAACTCGGCCTCGGCTTGCCGAGCAATGTCGGTGAAGGCATTCGACTCGGACTTTCAGTGGGTGGCCGGCTCGATCACAACGCGCGCGACACGGGTTACTACGTGCCGATTTCGCAATACCGGAACGAAAAAGGTAATACGCTGTGGGGCCACTTCATGCTCGATCGGCCCAAGCCCGGTTTCATTGCAGTGAACAAGGAAGGCAATCGCTTCACCAATGAAGCCGCGTCGTACCACGCCTTCACCCAGGGAATGTTCGATGCCGGCGCGATCCCTGCGTTTCTGGTCGCCGACGCAGCAGCCGTGAAGAAGTATGGCATTGGCGTCATCCTGCCGGGCATGTCGCTGCGCCGCTATGAGGAGTCGGGTTATCTCTATAGCGGCGAGACACTCGCGGAGCTCGCCGCCAAGGCAGGCATCAATGCCGCCGGGCTCGCGCGCAGCGTCGTACGCAACAACCGCTTCGCGGAGACCGGGGTCGACGAGGACTTCGGCAAGGGTGCGTCGGCCTACAACACCTACAAGGGCGACCCCACTCACACCCCGAACCCGTGTATCGGCCCGATCACGAAGGGACCTTTCTATGCAGTCAAGCTGATGCCGGGCGACTTCGGCACCAGCCGCGGTCTTGTGACGGGGCCCAACGGTGAAGTCCTGGACAACGACGACCGTCCGATTCCCGGCATCTTTGCATGCGGCAACGACATGAACTCGCCAGTTGGCGGCCACTACATTGGCGCAGGCATTACACTGGGGCCGGCGATCACGTTTGGTTATCTGGCCGCAATGGCGCTGGTAAAGCGTAGTCAGTCAGAGGCCGCCCCCGTTTCCACGGCCGCCTCTTCGCCGGCTCACAATATCACCCAAACCTGACAGTACCGCTGCCGGAATCAGGCGGAGCACAGCAAAATTTAGTTGTTGAAAGCGGCGCTGCGTACGCATCGATCGTCAATCACACGAGCGCAGAATCTTCGCTGCCGTCGGCGCTCGCGATTAGTCAGTCGACGATCGTGTCGCCTTGGGCCATTTGAATCAGGTTTGCTTCGATCTGGTGCATGACCTTCCAGAAGAGGCGCATGTCCTTCTGGGAGATTCCCTCGAGTGACACCGAAATCATGTCGGTAAGATCGGGCAGCATTGTGTCGACGAGGCGCTTGCCTTCGTCCTGTAGCTGGACGAAATACTTTCGCCTGTCGTTTGGATCGCGCACCCTTTTTACCAGCCCGCGCTTTTCCAGATAGTCGAGCGCGGGTACCGCGGTCGTCGACGCAATGCCAACACGCTTACTGAGCTCGAGTTGATTGACCTCGCCGCGTTCGGCCAGTACACGAAGGTAGTACCAGTACGCAATCGGAATAGCCTCCCTGTCAAGGAGCTTCTGCGCTTGTGCATCGTAAAGTCGGTGTACCGTTCGCGCGATCCACGGAATGGTTCTGCCGCGATCATCAAATACATCTGATGGTCTCTTCGCTGTTGCCTCTACTAACTTCGGAGCGGTGGTGACTGCCTTGATTGCAGACGAATTGGATTTGGGCATTCACTCATTCCTCAGCATGGGATCGAGCCATCGGTCGGTACTTACCTGTTCAAATTGATTCAACCAAAGAGAAATCATACAACAGGTTTGGCACGGCCTCTATGGGCGGCGGAAGGAGAAACGGCTGAGACCCGCGAATACAGTTTCGGCTGAAGCAAACGGCACGCCCGCATGGTCGGAGAGTTCCGTAGAAGGCCGTCCTTCCACGAGTGACAGGACGGCCGCATCAAGCGCACAGCAGCATCAAATGGCGAGGAATCCTCCATCGACCGCCAACTCGGCTCCCGTCACGAAGGATGCCTTATCCGAAAGAAGCCAAACGGCGGCAGCAGCAATCTCCTCCGGAACGCCGATTCTTCCCAGTGGGTGACTGGCTCGAAGCTGCTCGATCAAATGGGCAAATTGCGGATCGGATACCAGCGCCTGGACCATTGGCGTGTCCACGGCGCCCGGGAGTATAGCGTTGACCCGGATATGCATGTCACCGTAGTCGACCGCTGCGCCTTTCGTCACCCCCAGTACGCCGCCCTTGGAACCACAGTAGTCCGCTGCACTGCGCACTGCCACGCGGCCAAGCGTGGACGAAGTATTGACGATGGAGCCGCCCCCCGTCTGCAGCATGGCGCGTATCTCATGCTTCATGCAAAAGAACACGCCGTCGTAGTTGACTGACTGAATTCGGCGCCATTGCTCGGCAGTCAGTTCGTGCAGCAGGACGTTCGTCTGGGAAAGACCGGCATTGTTGAATGCGCCATCGAGCCGCCCATACTTGCTCAATGCCGCAGCCACGAGCGCTTCGACCTGTTTTTCATCGGCTACGTTCGTTGCTGCAAAGATTGCATCACCGCTTGCGCGTCGAATCGCCGAGACCGTCTCCTCTCCCGCGGCATCAACAATATCGGCAACAACAACGCGGGCCCCCGCCACGGAGAATGCCAGCGCCGCCGCACGCCCGATACCCGAGCCGCCGCCGGTGACGATGATGGTCTTCCCTTCAAGATCGCGATTCATTTCGTTGCCCCCATAGATCAACGCTCGAACAGCGGGGAAATATCGATGTAGATGCGGCATTCATCAATCAACCTGTCCTGCAACTTCCAGATCGTCACGGCCGGAATCGTCAACGTCGACCCGTCCTTGCGTGTGTAAGTCACGGATATTTGCGAAACAATGACATCCTCGAACGCCCATACGTTGATGAGGTGATGCTTGATGCCCGCCAGTTGATTCAGGAAATTCTGTGAAGCCGCAGCAGCATTTGCTCGACCGATGACAGGATCGCTATTCGCAAAGACGAAGGTGCAGTTCTCGGTCAAACAGTTCGCGAATCCCTGCTCGTCCTTCGAATCGATCGCTTCATATACCTTTGAAACAAACTCGATTGCTGCTGTGGTTGTTTGCGTAGTCAACATCGTGAATCGTCTCCTGGTTTGTAAACCGGCACCCGCGCGGATTGATCGACCCGGGACGCCGCCACATGACAGACCATGTCTGCGCCCCGGGTCGTGACCTCGCGAACGTCTCGCCGACTGACCGCCGGTCGCGCGCCAAGGTCATCAATTGCACTCAGAAGAAGTGCATGATGCCGAAGTAGCCACCTTGCTGGTTGTGGCCCGGCAGCGGCAGAGAGTCAGTCGTTTCAACCGGGAACGCGGACTGCTTGCCGTTAAACATTGCTCCGACGGTCAGGTAGAGGAATGTCCGTTTTGACAGGTTGTAGGTGGTGCCGATGGCACCGAGATTGCCCACTCCACCGCCATGATTCACGTTACCGTGATACCAGCCGGCCTGGAGCGAGAGCGCAGGGGTAGCCTGATACGAGGCGCCGACCCACTCCTGCTGGGAGCGTGTGGCGGCGTATGGGTTAAACGTAGTGGCGACCGTGTCCTGTCCGGATGAGACCAGTTGCTGATAGCCCGTGTAGAACTTGACCTGGCCAAACGTGTAGGTGACACCGGCCATGTATACCCGGGACGCGGTGTACAGGTCTGAAAATTTCCCTTTGGAATCGCGGAGTTCTTCATATACGCCGTACGCAGCGAAGCTGGCGCCCGTGTATTGTGCGCTCGCACTGAATTCGCGACCGCCGCGGAAGTTGCCAGCCTGGTTGCCGAAACCATCCTGAAGGCGGAAGGAGAAACCGCCCCAGTTAGGTGAATTGTAGGTGACCACGTTTGATCGCGGCCCCCACGCTCTTCCGAACGCGAAGTTGGCAATACCGGTCCCAACCTGCTCGCCCAGCGGGTCAATGTACCAGCCGGTTTCGTCGGCCAGGCTCATGGCCTCGCCGAACCAGATACTTCCGTATTTCTCGTGGGCCAGGCCCACATAGGCATCGCGGATAAAGAGCTCGTTAGTAAAAATCTGGCCGTTTCCGGACGAAAACAGGCTTTCGAGTTTAAAGACCGCATGCACGCCGCCGCCGAGGTCTTCATCGCCTTTCAGGCCAAACCAGCTGTACCCGTACTGATTACTGCCGAATCGGAAATTGCTCTTTGACTGGCCGTTCGTCGCCACATTTGTCACGAAGTCGAGGCCAGACGCAACGCGCCCATACAGGGTCACAGAGCTCTGTGCGTTTGCATTGCAGATCCCGATGACTGTCAAAGCCGTAAATAACGCCAGTTTTTTCATTTTGCAATCCTGAACGAAAAATGATCTCCATGGATAAAACCGAGGCCTCTTTCCGGGCCACACCGTACGGAATCAGCGGTCTTGCCACTGATTAGCACAGATAGACCGTAGGGCCTTTCAATCGCCCAGCTCGACCGCTGGTGCAAGCCAGAAGCGAACAGAACAAATAATCGCACTACTAATTACAAACCGACAATTTTCAAATCTGATCAATACGCGTCCACCGACGGCATGGCGGACGCGGCACAAAACGACTACCCCCTTGACTTGCGAATCGTGCGCAAAAGTTCTGGAAGATGACGTACTGTTGTCGCCAGAAGAATCGCGCAAGCCTGAACGAGGAGCTGAACAGCGGGGCCTGCGCCAAGCGCCAGCACGAGCTGACCGAGTTGCGCCATGAACAATGCGGCCACGGCACTCGCAACCACGCTGCCTCTGCCGCCCGTGAACGGCGTGCCCCCGACCACCACGGCCGCGATCGCCGGCAGGAGATAGTCGTTACCGGAAGTCTGCGACGCGCTTCCGATGAATCCGGCGAGCAGCATACCCGCCGCGCAAAAGCAAACGGCGGACGCGAGGTACGCCCCAATCCTGTACTTCAGCACGCCGACGCCTGCGGCTTCAGCCGCGCGCGGGTTCACCCCGACGGCGACGAACCTGCGCCCTACCGTGGTCTTGCGGGTAATGATCCACGCGGTCGTCACGAACGCGAGGGCGAACCAGACGTTGGCCGGAAGCCCAAGGAGCTGGGCGTGCGAAATGGTTTGCATGACGGTCGGAACGTTTACCGGAACGTTACCGGTCAACGAGCGTGCGCAGCCAATCAGCAGCGCGTTGACGGCAAGCGTCGCCACCAGCGGCGTAATCGCGACCCTCGAGATGAGCGCACCGTTGATGATTCCGACGATCCCGCCGATACAGACCGTAAAAATGACGGCGAGAACGATGGAATCGAACGCGAATCCCGTTCTGGCCATGACAATGCCCGCGAGCGAAACCATACCGATTGCCGACATGTCCAGCCCGCGCTGCTGGATAACCAGCGTTTGGCCCGTCGCGACGATTGCAAGAATGCCGGCGAACGGAAGCATAGCCAGGATCGAGCCTCGCGTCATCGTGCCCGGCGCGACGATGAAACTGCAAACGAAAAGCAGGATCAGCCCGACCCAGATCCATGAGAATTCATCAACCACGAGTAGCCGTGCCGGCTTTGCTTTTGATTTCGACGTAGAGGGCTCAAGGAATTCCGACATAACTTCCGCCTGATTGTGCGCTGCGTTTCTCATTTCGCCACCACCATTTCTCTGCTCTTGGAATAGAGTGCGACTGACGTGAGGATCATCCCGCCCAGGAGATACGACTGCCACGAGTCCCCGATATCGAGGAACGAGGTGACGACGTTCACCTGAATGATGAGAAGCGCACCCAGCAGTGAACCGACAAAGGAGCCGCGTCCGCCAAACAGGCTCGCGCCGCCGATCACTACCGCTGCGACGCTTCCGAGCGTGTAGTTGATACCGGCGCTGGGGTCGCCAGTGCCGACCTGCGCCATCATGGGCACGGCAGCGACGCCCGCAAGGAACGAACACCCCATGTACGCGGCGAGCGACGTCAGTTGCGGGCGAGCACCCGACATACGGGCCGCTTCGACGCGGGAGCCCACGCCGCGCAGCGTGAGACCGGCCCTTGACTTGAACAACGCGATTTCGAGCGCCACGGCAATCACGATTGCCACGATCGCGATAATGGGCATGAAGCCGAGCTGCGCACTGATCGACTCCGCAATGGAATCCGCGATCAGGCCACCCGGAACTGGGCGCAGGAGCAGCGACACCGCCTGAAGCGCCATGTACGTCGCGAGTGTCGCCACCATCGGATGCAACCGGAACGGACCGACCAGCATCCAGTTCACGAGTCCGACGGCAAGGGCGACGAGCAACACGATCCCCCATCCCGAGAGCTGATGGGCCAACGAGGCGCCATCATTCAGAAAGAACGACTGTATGACGACGATGAGCCCCATGAGCGGTCCAACCGAAAGATCGATCCCGCCAACCAGCATGAGCATCTGTTGCCCGTATGCGACGATGGCCAGTGTCGCCACGAGCGCCAGCATGCCGCTGAGGTTTCGCGCAGAAAGGTAGGCAGGATTGACGTGCGCCGCATACAAGCCGAGCGCACAGACCGCGACGGCAAGCATCACGAGCGGCGCCCAATCCCCAGCAGCCCACTTCCAGAGCCCGGAAGTCCGGGAAGCGCCCTTCTCCCGCTCAGTCGTTGCGGTCAGGACCGCAGACGTGATGTTGTTCTCACTAACGGCGTTCTCGCCCAATTCCTTGACGACATGTCCGCGCGAGAAGATGAGCACGCGATCACAGAGTCCCGCCACCTCGTGCGCATCCGACGAAACGACGATCACGGCGGCACCTGCAGCTGCTGCCTCGCGAAGCACCTTGTAAATTTCCATCCGCGCGCCAATGTCCACGCCTTGGGTCGGCTCGTCGACCAGCAGCACCTTGGGATGACTGGCGAGCACACTCGCCAGCACAAGCTTCTGCTGATTACCGCCCGACAGCGTACGAATAGGTGTGTCGATGGACGGCGTCTTGACAGCGAATCGCGTCACGGCGTCCCTGGCGCGCTTTGCTTCGCTGCGCTGACTCACCCATCCCTTGATGGAATCGAATGGGAGACTGCGGATCGAAAAGTTCTCGCGCACCGACAATTCGCCGAAAATGCCCTCGCGATGACGGTCGCCCGGCAGATAACGGATGCCCGAACCGGCGGCAGCTTGCGAGTTGTGAAGCTTCGCGGGAATGCCCGCCACCGTGACGCTACCGCGGCTTCGCGTCTGTCCCGCGAGAGCCCGCATGAACTCTCGCTGGCCATTGCCGTCGATCCCCGCGAGGCCGACAATCTCGCCTTTCTTGACCCGAACCGATATGTCGGTAAAGCCGGCGCCACGCAGCTTCGTCACGTCGAGAATGACGCTTGCACCGCTATTGTCACCCTTGGCCGGGAAGTCGCGGTCGAGCGCGCCGCCAACGATCAATTCGACGATTTCCTGTTCGCTGAGGCCCGCGGCCTCATAGGTGCCCTGGCCCTGACCGTCGCGAAGAACCGTCAGGCGATGCGCAATTCTCTGCACCTCGCGGATCCGGTGCGAGATATAAACGACCGAACAACCCGAAGCCGTTATCTTGCGGATGCGCTCGAACAGACGGTCGACGTCTTCCGTCAACAGATGTTCGGTCGGTTCGTCGAGAACCAGAACCTTGGGCTTTGCAGCAAGCGCTTTGACGATTTCGACGATAAACCTCTGCTCGGGGCCCAAGCTCACCACGCGCTCGTTCGCATCGATCGCAACATCGTCGCTCCATTGCTTCAGGAGCCCTCGTGCCCATTGCACAACCTCCATCAAGGACGGACGCTGCTCGGCAGGCACGCCGAGATAAAGGTTTTCCGCTACGGTCAGGTCGGGCATAAGCGCCGGTTCCTGCCGTACGATAGCCAACCCCAACCGGCGTGCCTGCTCCGTGTCGCCTCGCGTTTCCGTGCCGTCGATCACGACACGCCCTTGCTCCGGAACGAGGGCGCCGGACGCGACGGCCATAAGCGTGGACTTGCCTGCCCCATTCTCGCCAACGAGACCGTGTACCTCGCCCTCGACCACCGAGAACGTCACGTTGTCGAGCGCCCGGACTCCGGGGAAGATCTTGGTGACACCATCGACCTGCAGCAGCGTTTTCTGGTCATTCATGATTCGTCTCGAACAATTATTGTGCCAATACTTCCTTGAGGTTGTCGGCAGGAAGCGCGGAGGAGAGTCAGCATCAGGCAGAGCGGTTTAAATGTTTCACAACTCGCCTATCGTTTGCATTGATCTGTTGTACGAAATATTTACAAGTGAATTTGCACCTGATTTCTTGTTCTTTTAACTATCTGCGCCCAAAGTTATTAAGAAAAATCTTAATTCCGAAAGTGGATGCGGATTGATAGCCTCGACAGCGGAATGCAATAGTTCGAAAATAAACAGAGGAATGCGGGCAGCGTACCCTCGCGCACATCAATTTGAATACGATGATTCAATGCGCGATTGATTTATATCGAATGATGTGTTGTAGAACGACTAAAGTCAAGAACCCTAGGGAATCTCCCTACCCATGCTGTATGGGCCGGGAATGTCACAAGGGTGTCGTCTGAACGGCGATGCCGCAACTGAGTGTGCGACACTTGTTCGCTGCAATCCGTGCTGGCCTGATTTTTCTCGAGCGTGGTGCAATGCAAAGACAGACGAACCCGCCAGCAGTGTTACTGGCGGGTCGACGCGCAGATCGGTGTCGCTGGGAGTCAACGTTGCGATGTATGGTTGCCGCTCGCAACACGATAGACGGCGATTGGCGTGTCAATGGACCCGATCGCAGACCTCAACAGATCAGTCGATTCGCACCCGCTTGCGGGTCTGATCTGACCTCTCGATGGCATCAATCACCTTGTGAAGGGCTACCGCGTCGTCGAAATCAGGAGCAGTGCTGGTCCCGTGAACCAGGTCTTCGGCCATCTGCCGATAGATGGCCGCCACATTTCGCGCAATGACCGTATCCACGAAATCGGATTTCGCTGCCTCGACCTCGCGATACCCCTGCTCGCCCTTGCGGCCCGCCTCCACGCGCAATGGCGCGATATTGATGACGGGATAGTGGTCATGCGCAGCGGTAATGCGCAGATCGCCCAGCGTTCCGTTGATCTCCCACAGCAGCTGCGTGCCGCGCGGCAGGCCGCCGCGAAGCTCCAGCGACAACGGTGCGCCCGACTTCAAAACGGCATTAACCATCACATGATCGTGTGTTCGCATCGGGATCGTGTCGCCCGTCTCGACGATGCGCGCGGTCTTGCGGCGCTGCGACACCACACCCTCCACCTCGTCGACGGGGCCGAGCACACTTTGCACGGCAGCAAGTGCATGCCCGCCAATGATCCTCAGCAAGGTTGCGCCGTTGGCCGCATCCATCGCGTACGAGTCACCGCGCGTGACTTCGTCACCCCAGGTAGGACCGCAGCCAAGGTAGGTCGACGACAACACCTCGCCCACATATCCGTCAGCCACGAGCTTGCGCACGAGTTCGACTTCGGGCGACGCGGTGGCCTGGGTGCCCACCACTGCCCGTGCCTGGCTCTCCCTGGCGAGATCTGCAAGCTCGATCGCTTCTGCAAGGCCGTTGCCGAGCGGCCACTCACAGTAGACATGCTTGCCCGCCGCCAAAGCCGCGGCGACAACTTCACGATGGTGGGGAACTTTGACTGTGACGGCCACGACGTCGATATCCGGGGAGGCCACGAGCTCCGCCACGTTCTCGAACGCGCGCGGAATGCCAAAGGCAGCAGCGGCCGCCTTTGCGCTCGCGAGACTCGTGTTTGCCACACCGGCGGTCTCGAATACGTCGGACAACGCGCGCAACGCAGGAATATGCGCTGCGGTGCCCCAGCCGCGCTGCGCGCTCACTCCCACGATTCCCACTCGAAAACGTTTTTTCATTGCATCCTCGAAATACGCGTAGCGTCACGCCGGTCATTTGCCCACACTCGGGTGCGGCCGGTATTGGCCCGTCTCCATCAACTCCGAAGCGGCAAGGGCCTTCGGAGTCCAACGCAGCGTCGCGCGTGTTTCCAGCAACCAGGCCTGATAGCCCTCCGGAACGTCCTCCGACGGCCCGTGGTGGATGACCCCCTTTGGCACACAGGTCAAGGTGCCCGGTTCCGTACACCCGCCCCAGGCGCCGGGTCCCCGCACGTAACAAATCACTTCGTCGAAATCGGCGTTGATGTGAACCGGTGGCCGCCCCCCGGGACGCGCGCTGAGGTTAAACATCAGAATGTCGCCCGTGCTTGATGACAGAAACTGGCTGGGCGGACCACCCTCAGGCAGGTAGGCGTGAACCTGGATATTGGCCAGACTCAGCTTCCACACCGGGACCGACTCCGACAAGCACACGCCGAGCGCAAGCGGATCATGCGGCATCATGAAGACTGTGTTCTCGGTGTCGAGGGTTTTCAGCACCAGCCGCGTTGGGCCGCCGGCCGGCACGGCAGAGTCGATCTCGGCAAACTTGAGATCCCGCGCAACGTTGAGCAAGCCACTTGGTGCGGGCGGCGCGAGCTTCAGGGCCGCAGGACTCTCGACAATGATGCTTCGCATGGCATCGCCCGTCGGCGCATATCGATACGCGACGGATCGGGGAATGCAGACGAAGTCCCCTTCCGTCGCCGTGAGACAGCCCACGTCCGTTTCGAACCTGACCGTGCCGGATTGGATGAAATGAATCTCGTCCGCTTCGACATTGCGCACTACGTACGGCATGGGCTTGCGCCGCCCCGACACATGCAGTTTGACGCCGAGCCTGGAAGTCGCCACGGTGGTCGGAAGAGCCTCAGGGTCGTCCTGATCGTCAGGCGTCAAGCGCTCAAGGACGGCTCGCCGCGGTGCGTGTGGCCCCTGCACGGAAACATAATCAGGCGCATATGTCGGCCGGGTCACAACTGACAGCGCGCCTTGGAATCCATCACGGCTCCAGAGTTGCACCAGGGGGGGGCCTGCATCATGCGTTTTGTCACTCATTTGTCCACCTCCTTCGTTCTCTAACACCACTTCCGCCGCCTCTCACGTCCACTGCCCGACGTCGGCAAGTAACGTCCATGGCACATCCTTTTTGCGATGATCGCATAAGGGATAGATTTATATCGAATGATGTGTGACAGAACAAATCAAGTCAAGAGCACCAGGGAATTCCCCAAGCAGATCTCGGGCGACGACGCACGTTGCAAACGTAGCTATCTGTTCGAAGCCGTCAGTCCAAGGCCGCATCGTCCTTGGACATCTGAATCAGATTCTGCTCAATCTGGTGCGCGACCTTCCAGAACACGCGCATGTCCCGCGAGGAAATTCCGTCGAGCGAGGCCGAGTGTATGTCCGTGAACTCCGGCAGTATGTCGTCGACCAGGCGCCTACCCTCTTCCTTAAGACTGACGTAATATTTTCTTCGATCCTTAGGATCCCGGATCCTTTGCACCAGCCCGCGCTTTTCGAGGTTGTCGAGTGCCGGCACTGCGGTCGTCGAGGCTATCCCTACTCGCTTGCTTAATTCGAGCTGATTCAACTCGCCGCGCTCGGCCAGTACGCGGAGGTAGTACCAATACGAAATAGCAAGGTTTTCCTTATCGAGAATTTTCTGGCCCTGTGCATCATAGAGCCGGTGCACCGTCCTGGCCATCCACGGCACAGTTCGGCCACGCTCATCAAATAGTTCGGGCGACAACTTCGCGGCTGCCTCGCCTGACGGCTCGCGATCCAAAGTTGCCTTGACGACGCTGGGATTCGACTTGGACATTCCCTGATTCCTTTATAGATGGGCCAAGCGGGCAAATTTCCGGGCCACGAACAAGTGGTAGTCAGGGCATACCCCACCACAGGAGCCCTTGACTTTATTTATACCAAACAGCATCATTCGATATAGGTTTATTTTTTTAGGTATCGTTGCCCTACAAATGATCCGTTGTTTTAGGATCATACAACGTGACCGACCGCTGCGTCGCGCTGCTCCGCAAAATTCGCTCATCAGGGGCAATTCGGAACAACGTGGGCCAATGCCTGACCGGCAGTCGTTGTGACCAATCAAAGCGCAGTTCTGCTCAGGGATGACATTCTCATGCAGCGAAAAATCCTTGTACTTATCCTCTGGCTCATGCCGACCGTCCTGCGTATTGCGGCACGCAAGTTTCCGTCCATGCGCGCGCATCTCGCCACAGGAAGTGGAGTCATCCAGCTGCGGCTCAGAGACAACACCCTCTCGAGGCAGCTCCATTTCCGAAACGGTACCGTGTCGGGGAGCTGGGGCGTGAATCCCAAACCCGACGCCGAGCTTGTCTTCATGGATGTGGCAACAGCCCGCCAGATGCTCGCGCCGAACACCGATCATGCGTTCCTGATCGATGCGCTCAAGAACTTCAAGATTACGCAGGGCGGAAGCGACCAGAAGCTCGTGTGGTTCGGCCAACTCGTCAACACGATGAAGACGGCTGCCTGGCGCAAGGGCATGCCGATGAAGGACGGAACCACGCGTTACGTCACACTCACCAATGGCGGACCCGTGTTCGTCTTCGTCAAGGACGACAAGATCGTCCGCACCACGCCCATCGATCTCGAAGAGGACGATGGACCGAGCTGGAGTATCACGGCGAGAGGCCGCCGGTTTTCGCCGGCACGGCGCGCGACGGTCAGCCCGCACGCGCTCTCCCTCAAATCGCTCGTGTACTCCGAAAAGCGCCTCCTATACCCAATGAAGCGCGTCGACTTTGATCCCAATGGCGAACGCAATCCCCAGAATCGCGGGATCTCGGGCTATGAACGCATCAGTTGGGACGAAGCGCTCGATATCGTCGCTGGCGAAATCCGCCGCATGAAGAAGGATTACGGCCCCGGGGCCATCGCCATGGTCACCGGCGCACACCACCAGTGGGGGAACATCAACTATTATCTGAGCGCGATGCTGCGTTTCGGTAACCTTATTGGCTTCACCCGCGTCGAACCGAGTCCGATCAGTTGGGAAGGCTGGTACTGGGGGGCCATGCATCACTACGGCAACAGCCTGCGCCTCGGCACGCCGAGCTTTTACGGCACGACCGAGGACTGCCTTCAGCATGCCGAGGTAATCGTGTTCTGGTCGAGCGATCCCGAATCGACCAGTGGTGTCTATGGCGGATTCGAAGGCACCGAGCGCCGACTGTGGGCCAAGCAGCTCGGCATTGAGTTCGTGCATATCGATCCCTATCTGACGCACTCCGCTCAGTTCCTTGGCGGGAAATGGCTGCCAATCAAACCTGGCACCGACTCGGCGCTCGCGATCGCAATCATGCATGAATGGATAATCAGCGGCAGCTACGATAAGGAATACGTAGCGTCTAAAACCACAGGCTTCGACGAATGGCGTGCCTACGTTCTCGGCGAAGAGGACGGCACACCGAAGACACCGGAGTGGCAAGAAGCCGAAACCGGTGTGCCTGCCAAGGATGTCCGCAGTCTGGCGCAGTTGTGGGCATCAAAGAAGACTTATCTCGCAGCGGGCGGCCTGGGCGCGGGCTTTGGTGGCGCATGCCGCACCGAGACAGGTGCTCAATGGGCGCGAAGCGTCGTCATGATGATGGCGATGCAGGGATGGGGGAAACCGGGGATCAACTTCGGCAATTTGCAGATCGGTGCACCGCAGGACCTCAATTTTTACTTTCCCGGGTACGCAGAGGGCGGAATCTCTGGCGATCTGAACAACACTGCGAGCGCGGCCAACAACTACTGCCGCATGCCTCACATCATCACGATCAACCCGGTGAAGCAGTCCGTTCCACGGCAACGGCTTGCCGAAGCCATCGTGGAGGGACACGCGGAAGGCTACGCGTGGGACGGCTTCTCGATCGAGGGGCAATTTGCCGAATACTCGTATCCGAGACCAGGCTATTCCCGCATCCACATGCTGTACCGCTATGGCTCGTCATCGTTCGGCACAACGCCGGGATCGAACAGGCTCGTTGAAGCGTATCGTCATTCAACGCTCGAATTTATCGTTAACCAGTCGATCTGGATGGAGAATGAGGCCCAGTTCGCAGACATCATTCTGCCTGCGTGTACCGCGCTCGAACGTGATGACATCTCTGAATGGGCCAACTGCGGCGGCTACATCCAGCATGCACAGAGCCAGCTCAATCACCGTGTGGTGACCATGCAGCACAAATGCATCGAGCCCCTCGGCGAATCGAAGTCGGACTATCAGATCTTTCTGGACATCCTGACGAGGCTTGGATACGGCGGGATGTTCTCGGAAGGCGGTTGCTCCGAATTGGCCTGGTGCGAGCGGATGTTCAATTCAACGGACTTGCCCAAGCAGACCACCTGGAAGAAATTCCTGCAAAAAGGCTATCACGTCGTGCCGCCGCCGAAGGACGACGACCAGCCGCCTGTCGACATGCGCTGGTTTGCGGAAGGTCGTCCGAAGGATTTGCCGGAACCGAATCCGCTACCTGCCACGTATTCGGTCGGCTTCGGCGACGGGCTGCCGACGCAGTCGGGCAAGTTCGAGTTCGTGCCGTCGAGCCTGCGCCGCATCGAACAGATTGATCCGGCAAGGCCGGCCGTCAACCGGTACATGAACCGCGCCCGCACCGCCAAACAACCGTTTCCGCTGCAGCTCGTGACCAACCATCCGGTGTACAGCTTCCATACGCATGCGGACGGGAAGAACAGTCACATCAGCATGATCGACGAACACCGGATGGAAGTCGGCGGATATCGATATTGGGTCCTGCGATTGAATTCCAAGGATGCAGAGACTCGCGGCCTACAGCGTGGCAATCTGGTTCGGGTCTACAACTCGCAGGCGTCGGTTATCTGTGCCGTGGACGTTTCGCAGCTCGTCAAAGCGGGGGTGGCGCGCGGCAACGAGTCGTGTGCCGAGCTCGACATGATCGAGACTTCAGTCGGCCTGGTCGATCGCGGAGGCTGTCTCAATCTCCTGACGCCAGGTGGAAAAATGAGTTCGACCGCGGACGGGATCATGCCCAATACTTGCTGGGTGGAGGTGGAAAAATGGGACTCACAATTCGGGAAAGCAGCGTGAACGGCTGGGCGCTGGTCGTTGACGTTTCACTCTGCATCAATTGCAGAAACTGCGTCCTTGCCACCAAGGACGAGTACACCGGCAATGCCTTTCCGGGTTATTCCGCGCCGCATCCGCCGGAAGGCCTGGAAACGATCCGGATCGAACGTCACATTCGCGGAGAGGGCGCGCTCGTCGATGTCACCTATATCCCGAAGACCTGTAATCACTGTGACAACGCACCCTGCGTCAAAGCGGCATCGGACGGCGCGATCTACAAGCGTCCGGACGGCGTCGTCATGATCGACCCGGTCAAGTCGCATGGCCGGCGCGATCTGGTCGGGACATGCCCTTACGGCATGATCGAATGGAACGAACAGGAACAGGTGCCGCAGAACTGGAACTTCGACGCTCACCTGCTCGACGCCGGCTGGAAAGAGCCGCGCTGCGCGCAAGCCTGCCCCACCAAGGCGATCCGTGCGTTGAATGTCGCGGACGCCCAATTGGCGGAAATGGTCGAGAAAGAGCACCTGTCAGTCATTCGCCCCGAGCTCGGCACCAGGCCGCGTGTCTTCTACAAGAATCTTGACGATGCGCTCAGCCATCTGGTGGCAGGCAACGTCTGCGAAGACCTGGGTGGCGGTCAACTGCGCAATCTGGCGGGCGCCGAGGTTGTCCTGCGCGACTCATCCGATGGAAGCGAACGCACAACCAGGACTGACCATTTCGGAGACTTCCGATTCTCCGGGCTGATTGCAACTTCCTCGCGTATCGAGTTGCGGGTGAGAAAGGATGGAACGGAAAAGGTCCTCGCTACAAGAGACCGCACTGGGAGCGTCAACCTCGGCACACTACTCTGTTGAAACCAGGTCTCTAATCCGCGAGGGCCGCGTCGCCCTCGCCTATCTGTTGGGTCATTCCGAACTGAAAGGGGGCGCGGTCGACCCACGCGGACTACTATGCCGATCGGCCCGGTAGCTCGCTCTGGCGCTGTGAGAAGGCTGGTTACCTTTTTGGTGGCCGGACACTGGCCGGACTCGCTGGAAGAATTGGCGTCGACCCACATGGACTCGAACGTAGCGTCGAGCGCGACAACTGGATTACGACTAGCGGTATCGACGAGGATTTCGACAAGGAATCCTCCGCATATCTGGTGTTTCGGGGCCCGCACCCGGCTTCGACGCGTCACCCCGGACAAGGCTCGACGCAGGAATCAGATCTTGAAGCTTTCGAGGCTCGCGGGATGGAACAACTCACGCGCCTGAAGCCGACGGCTGGACAAGCCCTCGGCATAATGCCGAGCAAGGAAGCGGTTGATAGTGTGCTCGTTTTCCGCAAAGCCGTACGGCCAGAAATCGAAGCCCATCAGCTTGCGCGCCGCCCGCAACTGGTCTTCGACGAATGGCAAAGTCACTTTGGTCGCACCGGTCTCGCTCAGCCGCTCGAGCGCGAGGGTCTTCGACTTCTCGAATGCCTTGACGAGTGCACCCGGCAGCCACGGATGCTGATCGGCGAGCGTCTTTCTGACACCGAGCGTGTGCATGATCGGAAACAGCTTTGTGCGCGCATACCAATCGGCCGCAGTCTTGTGTGGATCGTCGAAGAGATACCGAACCTGCGGATGGCCCTGGTCAAAGCAGGATGGCGCGCGCGGACCGATGACGGCGTCGATCTCCCCCGCCGCCAGAAGCCTGGAGATGGTTTCGCCTTCGGGGGCATCTTCCAGCTTGATGTCGTCAGGCAGGTTCAGCGAGATCTTCTCGACGCGGGCTGGATCTTCGTAGCCGCCGCGCACCCAGGTCACATCGGACGCTTTTACCCCATACTCTTCCTCGAGAAAGAGCCGGACCCAGACATTGGCGGTGAGCTGGTACTCGGGTACCCCAATGCGCTTGCCCTTCAGGTCTTCAGGCTTGTTGATTCCCCGGTCCGCTCGCACGTAGATAGCAGTATGCCGGAACGCCCTCGACGGAAAAACCGGTACGGCGATATAGGGCGACGTGCCCGCAGCCACCTTGACAGAATAGCTGCTGAGCGACAGTTCGCAGATGTCGTAGTCGGCGTGCCGAAACGCGCGAAAGAAGATCTCCTCAGGTTCCTGCAGCATGAAGACCGGATCTACGCCGTCGATCTGAACATCCCCATCGACGAGCGGACGCATACGGTCATAGTTGCCAACGGCGATAGACAGCCGGAGCTTGTGATTTCCCATTACCTCTTCTCCTTGTTGCGGAACGATAGAAACGAAAGCGTCAACACGGGCCAGCCAGGCGGGCCGGGAGACCGGTTAAATCGCAATCAATTTATTCCATATCGCATGATCCTACTAAGGATTACATGTGTCAAGGATCATGGAGGACCATTGATCTGCGTGCCACGTTGGCGGCAGCACAATCACGTGTCGTCGAACGGCAATGTCACGTTAAAGCGCGTGCGGCGCGTTAGCGAACATGGCACGCAATTGCTCAGAAACTGGACGGATTTTTGGTGATTTCAGTGAAACTGATGCCAAGCGGCGAAGCGTGCGGCAAGCTGTTTTCGATAGAGCGAGGCGCGCAGCAAATGTCGTTTGAGTGTGAAGTGCTTCTGGACCGGACCGAAGCTCGATAAGAAAGCTTGCTTGCGTTCGGGATCGCGAAATCCGCGCATGCGCCGCTCACGTTCTCGCGTGGGCTGATGACTATTTTCGGCTCGATTATTGACCCGCGCAGGCTTTGACGAAGACCCGGTCAGCTATCCGCGATAGCGTCGCTACAGACATCAGTGGCGACCTGCGGGTAAATTGCGGGTGAATTTCACGGTAGTTATCCGTCGAGGAGAACTCCATGAAACTCACCCATCCACTACTGCTGAACGCCAAACCGCAAGACAAGCCCTATAAGCTCCATGACCGCAACTTCGTGTATCTGCTCGTCTCAGCGGATCCGCCTTCTCAGCTCGCGCTCAGAGATGCAGCACGCGAGCTCGCCCGACCGGAGCGTGCGTCCAGGCTGAACGCGCCGGCACCGAAGTAAGTGATCTGCAGAAGGCCACCGGCCATCATCACGTTCTTGAGAAAGTGAATCATCTGGTTCTGATCGGCGAAGTTATGGTGAAAGAACATCGCAGTGACCACGCAGAACACCGCCATCGCCAGCGACACGGCGCGAGCCCTGTAGCCCGACAGCAGCAACAGGCCGCCGCCCAGTTCAACCAGCACGGCAGCAACGAACGCGAGTGGCGGCACGGGCAGACCCATGGCCGCGATATAGCCAACCGTCGCAGCGTATGCTCCGAGCTTGCCCAGCCCGCTCATGACAAACGGTGCTCCGATCAGAATGCGACCCAACAGCGGAAGAAATTTAAAACGTTCCATGACCAACTCCTTAAATATGAATTTGCGTAGGTGGAATACAAAGGAAGGGAATTAGCCGGCGTCCACCATCACCAGCTCGGAATCTTCTAGGACGGAAATCTGCGCCGCGGCGACTTTCGTGATCGCCACGCCGTCTAGCGGCCCAACGGGCTCGCCATCCACTTCAATGCGTCCCGAGGCCACGACGAGATAGGCACGACGCGCCGGATCCAACTCGTGTCGAACGCTTTCACCTGCCTTCAGCATTGCGCCAAGCACACGCGCATCGGCGCGAATAGGAAGTGCCCCTTCATCACCGGCGAACCCGCTGGCAAGGACTACGAAGCGACCCGACCTGTCGCTTTTGGGAAACGGCTTCGTATCCCATGCGGGTTCACCACCGGCTTCACGAGGCCGCAGCCAGATCTGGTAAACCTTGAGCGGCACCTCGCCCGTGTTGAACTCGGTGTGGCGTATGCCCGTGCCGGCGCTCATGACCTGGACATCGCCTGCGTGGATCGTTCCGTCGGATCCCAAGGTGTCGCGATGCCCGAGCATGCCCTGGCGCACATAGGTGATGATCTCCATGTCACGATGCCCGTGCATGGGAAAACCGCTGCCGGCAGCAATCTCGTCATCGTTCCAGACGATCAGAGGACCCAACGCTGCATGTTCGGGATTACCATCGGCGCTGACTACGAAATGGTATTTCGCGTGCAGCCAGCCGAGATCAGCTGTGTCCAATGATTCCCAACGTCTGTGTGTAAGCATTTCCGCCTCCGTTTCCCGCCACAGCAACTGCGACGCTTGTCACCTGTGCGACCGACCGAATTCAGCGCTGGTGCAGGTGATGAGAAGAATGCTATATTCGCAACGAACTCGTGCATAGGTCCGATACTGAAACGCATCATTGCCATCAGTAGAACGATTAGAAGGAGTTGAAGTCTGCCCATGAACGCAATCACTGACCTCAATGATCTTCGGCTCTTCGCGGAGGTGGTCGAGCACGGAAGCTTTACAGCGGCCGCCCGCGGCCTCGGCGTACAGACGTCGAAGCTGAGCCGGCGCGTTCGTGCCCTGGAAGAAGAACTTGGCGTCCGCCTGCTCAACCGCACGAGCCGCAGCCTGTCCTTGACGGAGACGGGGCGGCAGTTCCACCAGCATTGCCTTGCACTGGTGGCGGAATCGAAGGCCGCCAAAGATATCGTCGACCGCACGCGCTCCAGGCCGCAGGGCACCGTCCGCATCGCCTGCCCCGTGGCCTTACTGGAGTCCGGCATCTCCGCGATCATCGCGCGATACGTGGAGGACAACCCTGATGTCCAGGTCCTGCTGGATGCAACCAACCGCCGCGTGGATGTGGTCGAGGAAGGCCTGGACTTTGCGATCCGGGTCAGGCTTCCGCCGTTGGAAAACACCGATCTCGCCGTCCGCCAGCTGGGCTTGTCGATTCACATTCTGGTTGCCAGTCCCGCATTGGCGGCGCGCCATCCGGCGCCTAGCTCGATCGAATCCGTGAAGGAATGGCCCACCCTCTCCATGGCGAGTAGCAGCGAGCGATTTGTCTGGAACCTGGTCGACGTCGAGGGGCGCGTGACATCATGGGTGCATCAGCCGCGCCTCGCGACCGACGACTTGGCCAGCCTCCGGGTTGCGGCGATATCTGGCGTCGGCGTGGCAATGCTGCCCAGGGAGCTGATTGAGGCCGATATTCAGGCCGGCCGCCTGCTGCACCTGCTGCCAGGTCTGGCTACCACGCCAGGCCTTGTGCATGCGATCTTCCCCACGCGCCGAGGCATGGTTCCGGCCGTCCGTCACCTGCTCGATGCGCTCGTTGCAGGATTCGAAGGTCTGAACCAGCAACGCTAGAGCGGTCGCCCGCGTTGTGCCCTGCAACTTGCGCCGTGGTTTCAGCGTGCCGTATGCGGGCCGGTGCCTGCTAGCAGTTGCTCCGTGAGAAACATGCCGATGGCATCCAGCGCTTGTGACGACGCCTTCAAACTTCCGATACTGCCGGCGAATCCATGCGGCATCCCCATCCAGACATCAAGCCGGGCATCGGTTCCGGCGGCAACGGCACGCTCGACATAGCTGCGCGAATCATCGAGCAATACTTCGTCGTCTCCGACGTGAATGCGGACGGGGGGCAACCCGGAAAATTGCCCGTGGAGCGGCGAAGCCAGCGGAAGTTGCGGGTCGGCACTACCCAAATAGGAACGCACCAGTTCCGCCACCTGCGGGAGGGTGAAATAGGGATCGGCATCCGCGCGCGTCACATACGTCTCGCCCGAAAGCGTCAAATCGGTAACCGGCGAAAGTGCGGCCACTCCGACAAGAGCCGCCTTCGCGGAGACGGCGTCGCCGGAGACGCGTGCGGCGAGTACCAGTGCGAGGTTGCCTCCGGCAGAGTCTCCCGTAACGGCAATCCGGCGGACTCCCCTTTCCTCAAGCCCGCGGTAGCTCGCCAGCACATCGTCGACGGCCGCAGGAAAAGGATGCTCGGGAGCAAGCCGATAGTCCGGGATAAATGCGCTCGCTCCCGCCCTCGCGGCGATATGCCCGACCAGATGGCGGAATGCTTTGGCAGTTCCCAGGTTGAACCATCCGGCGTGCAGATGGAGGATCGCCTCGTCAGATCGACCATGCGCAGGATGAACCCAGAGCCCCGGGATACCGCCAACCGTGTCGGATTCGAAGGTCACGTCATCGCGTGGCAAAACGCGCTCCATCATGGCATCGAATGGCTCGCGTGCTTCGATTCCCCTCAATTTGCCTTTCATGGGACTCGCCATTGCTCGAGCAGCGGCGGTGATCACCCCATCTTCCGGGTCAAGCGGATGGGTTACGACGAAATCCCCCGCCGCACCTTCAGTCGTCGGACGTTGCATGGTCAGCTCTTTCGAATTGATGGATTGTCAATGGTACCGGTCAGGCGGCCGTCTCATCGGATCCGTGTGCTTAGCCCGCGTTCTGAGGTGCAATACCCGAAGCTGTCCGCCCGGAGCGCGCGTCCAGGCTGAACGCGCCGGCACCGAAGTAAGTGATCTGCAGAAGGCCACCGGCCATCATCACGTTCTTGAGGAAGTGAATCATCTGGTTTTGATCTGCGAAGTTGTGGTGAAAGAACATCGCAGTAACCACGCAGAACACCGCCATCGCCAGCGACACGACGCGAGCCCTGTAGCCCGACAGCAGCAGCAGGCCGCCGCCCAGTTCGACCAGCACGGCAGCAACGAACGCGAGTGGCGGCACGGGCAGACCCATGGCCGCGATATAGCCAACCGTCGCAGCGTATGCTCCGAGCTTGCCCAGCCCGCTCATGACAAACGGTGCCCCGATCAGAATGCGACCCAACAGCGGAAGAAACTTGTAACGATCCATGACGACCTCCTGAAATGAGATGACGACTCGACGTGGATGCTACGTTCGAAATGACTATGCGCATATCTCCACGGTCGCAATGGATCGTTGCTTTTGGCAGAACGATAGGAGTTAAGCAAAGCATGCCGATAGAGCAGATCGCTCGCCTAAACGATCTTCGGCTCTTCTCAGAGGTAGTCGAGCATGGAAAAGCGCGGCCTATTGAAAAGCACTCGCGATCCGAAGGACCGGCGCAAGTACCACGTTAGCCTCACTGACGATGGCAAACGTCCGGTCGATGAGTCGATTCAAGAATAAGGTTGGCAGACGCACATAAAACAAAACGGCCGAGGCTTCCTACCGATACAGGCGGGAAACACTCAGCCGCAAATTGCGCGATTTTCGAAAATGGCGCACTAGCACCCAATATTACATACCGCTTGCCGCGCCCGAACGAGACGTTCCGTCAACAGCACCGCCGTATCCCGAAACGGGGGCCTGGGCTGTGGCGTTCTGCGCCGCGACTTTTGCCTCAGCGGCCTGGATGTTCTCCGGGTAGTGAATCCAGTCGTGCGGGTCGTAGCCAGCTTTCTCGAGCTGCGCCAATTCGGCACGCACCTGCGCACGACTTACCGACTGACTGGACTGTGCGAACGACACAACGGGTGCTGCAAAAAGGGCAGCAATAAGGACCATCCTGGTGACCGACTTCATGATGACGTACCTCAACCATTTTTTGTTAGTGGCGCTACAAAGGAGCTTCTCTGCCACGGTTGAATGAAGTCTAAAGGGTAAAAATCATCAGGGTAAGTACTAGTTTTTCAAATTCTCTGTTTCAGCTGCGTCTACAATCGGCCAATACGGGTTCGACCGCTTCCGGTGGAGAATGTGGCCATCCGGTCATTCAGATGGACAAGATGACACAAGCTAACGCGGCCCTCATCGAACAGGCTGCGTCTGCAGCTCGGCTACTTGAGGAACAGGCAAACAAGCTTAAAACGACCGAGTCTTCGTTCAAGCTCTTTGATGCGAACAAGCAGATGCTCGAAGCTTGCTCCGCTGTGGGATAGCACAGGCGCTTGACTACCTGGTCTCTGGCGCGATACCGGAAACGCAACAGCGTGATCAATCATCATTTCCAGTTCCGCAAGCGTGCTAGTCGGCGCCCAGTAGGCGGTTGTCGATCCAGTCGACCATCAACTTTACTTCCCGGTCGCCACACGCGCCGCCAGCCGCGGGAACAGCTTCAGCGCGTTACCGGCGAGGACAGCGCGGCTTTCTTCGCTGTCAAATTCCGGGCTTGTCTCGACCTCATGGCGGCAGGCGACGGCTAGATCTCGCCGAAGATACGGATAGTCGGAGCCGAAAAGCACCTGGTCCACGCCGACCACAGAACGAAGCATCTGCAGGACAGGTTGCCGCCACGACACCGCCGTGTCCCAATAGAGCCTGCGAAGCGTGTCCGCAGCGGTCCCGCGCTCTTCCCCACCAGGGATCACGTTCATCTCATCGATGACTGAAAAACGTGCCGCCAAAAAGGGAATCGTGCCGCCGGCGTGAGCAATAATATATTTCACGTTCGGGGTGCGTGCGAAGGTGTTGCCATAGTGTAGTTGCGCCACCGCCCGCGTCGTGTCAGCAGTGAAATCGATCAACGTATCCGGCAGTCCAAGGCTGCGGGCGGCGGCGTCTGGTGACGACGTTGGGTGTATGAAGACGACAGCTCCGCGCCTTTCCAACTCGTCGAACAGAGGACGGAATCGCGTATCGCCGAGATAGATGCCGCGCGCGTTGGAGAAAAGTACGACACCATCCATCTTAAGAACGTCCAGAGCGTATTCCAACTCGCGCAACGCACCGTCGACATCGGGCAACGGTAGTGCCGCGTATCCGCCGAAGCGGTCGGGACGTTCCTGGATCAGCCCTGCCGACAGTTCGTTCACCCGGCGGGCAAGATCGCGGGCGGCGGCATCATCGCCCATATGGACGCCCGGCGTGCTGATGGATGTAATCGCTACGTCGATCCCGGCGTCATCCATGAAAGATAGAGCGGACTCCTTCGACCAGGGCGCGGGCACGATGCCGCCGACGGGGCTGTGCGCGTCGTTCGTTGCGCGCCAGAAGACGTCGGGAAGAATGTGGTGGTGAACGTCGATAGTGAGGGACATGGTCATATTCCTTCGTTAATGGACAGCCTTGATCAGTTCGGCAGCGCGGCCGCCAATCATGAAGGCCGGAGCATTGGTCGGCCCCGAAATGATCGACGGCATTTCAGAACTCTCTATCGGCGCCTTGCCTCGCAAGTGGCATAGTCCCGCCCAGTTCCTGCGTTATACTATACACGTGGAAAGTATAGAGTCAAGGTGTGTCGTAAGACAGGAATTGGCGACGCATAGTCAGAAGGCGCAGGGTCGCCGCCTCGGCGAACGACCCCGGCCCACTGTGCAGCGACATCGAGCGGCCACGAGCCATTTAGAACAGGTGGCGAATACCCACCATCGCGCCGGTTTGGTTCACGCCTGGCAATGGCGTCGAAGCGGGCGGGACCACGCCGCCGTCAATCGAGAACGCTGCGTTGCGCTGGTTGAACACACGGCCTGCAGTGACGTACACCGAGGTGCCCTTGGAGAAAAAGTACATCGCGCGCGCTGCGATCACGGAGCCGCCCGCAGCGTGGCCGGTCACGGTGATATGGCCGAACTGTGCGTCAAGAGCAATATCCGGACGGGGAAGATAGGAGCCACCGACCCACCAGTAGTTGCTGTTCGCGTTGAAAATGGTCGGCGTCTGCGCTCCGTGATTGATTCGATGGAGAAATCCCGTGCCGAAAGTCGAGTTGCCAAACTTCACATAGCCATCGATGACGGCGCGCGTATCGGTTTGCGAGCTAAGCGGCAGGGGTGAGCCGGTGCCCCCTCCTCCATAGTTGCGATCGACGGCCACCGCTACTCCCCATTTCCCCGCGTCATATTTCAGCATGGCAGACATTGCCTTGCACGCCCGCCAGTCGGTCGGCGATTGGCCGGCGCACCCTCCGGCCGGCGCACTATCCACCGCGTCACGTCCAAGCGAATATGCCACGGCCACGGTCAGTCCCGATGACGTGAAGGTATAGGCGATCGAATTGTCAACTCGCGGCTGGGTCAAGTATGGGTCCAGATCGGCAGCGGCATAGATATTCGGCGCCAGCGTGTCGCCCGTTAATACCGCCCAAAAGATTTGCGAATATTGCCGACCGAAGGTCAACGTCCCCCACCGCCCGGACAGCCCGACATAGGCCTGCCTGCCAAACAAACGCCCCCCTTGATTCAGCGTGCCCTGTGACGGAGCAAACCCCGACTCCAATACAAAAACGGCACTTAGACCACCACCCAGATCCTCTTTGCCACGGAGGCCCCACAGTGATGGTAGCGAGGCCGTGAGCGTCGGCATGTGCACTGAACTGGACTTGTGAGGACCGATGTTTGTCACATATTCAACGCCGGTATCGAAGATCCCATACAAGGTGACAGAGCTCTGCGCATGCGATGCGCTCGACGCAAATGCCGCAAGAAACGAGAACGCCCACCAAAACACCTCGCGCCATGAATGGCCACCTTTGACCCGATTCAACCGTGAACTCATTTGTCCGTCTCCAACGTTGTTGAAATTTCATAAGTTATACTTATCTTTATAAATCCCACTCCGATTGGGCGTGCAGGCGAGGCCTTCGTCATCGGTTAAGTACAAGGTCGCGCCGTGCGTCCAGGTGAGGCACCCAACAAGGCGACGGCACACCTGCGCCGTCGCATGTCGGGCTTCCAGCGTACGGGCTGACCGAATATCGATTCGATTCAGCCCGGCCCGGTCAGCGGCTGCTGATCGAACCCGATGCGTGGTTCATGTTGCTATGTCCGATCACCCTCTCGGCGAGATCATCGGCGGCCTGCGGGAGTCGGTCGCCGCGCCACGCAACATGCATGTCGGGCCGAACGAGGACGAGGTCGCGCTCATAGACGGCACGAAGTGCGGAATCCGGGACCACGAGCACATCGAGCGGCGCGCCGAGCGCTTCGAACGCGGCGAGAAGCGGGCCCGCATCGTGCCCACCCGCGACGTCGATCAACGTGTAGCGGTCCGGCCGCAGCCGGTCCTGGATAGCGCTTCCGTCGGTGAGCCACATGTGGGGAAGCCGCGCGCCCGGCCAGGTAGTGGGAAGATAGGCACGCAGATCGTGCTGCGGTCCGCCCGGCACGTTGTCAATAATGGGTGAATCCACATAGCGATAACCCAGCTCTGCGCCGATCATCTCGTTCGACTTGCGCTGCTCCACGTTCGCCACTTCGGCAAGGTGAGCGCGAGCAGCTACCCCTGCGGGCGTATCGTCTCCGATCTCCGGGCGTACCTCTGCCAACCATGCGCGGTATCCAAGCGACGCGTAGCGCGATGCGCCGACGACCCGCTCCCCAATCTGGCGCCGTTCAGCTTCGTAGGAGGCCAGCAACCCCGGGCCGCCCCACCCTTGCAGCGTGGCGGCCAACTTCCAGGCAAGATCGGTGGCGTCGCCGACGCCGGTGTTCATACCGAGACCGCCCGTGGGAATCACGAGGTGCACCGCATCGCCTGCGAGAAACACCCTTCCCTCTCCATAGCGTTCGGCCAGCAGCAGATTCTGCCGCCATTCCGCGCAATACAGCATCTCGTAGGGCAGCGGAACGCCGATGATCCGCTCGAACATCCGTCGCATCTCGTCGTCGCTCTCGACGGCGGAATGAACCGTCCAGTGACGCGTCGAGTCCTGCATGATCATGAAGGTAGGAGGTCCGCCCGCTACCAGATAGTGCCGCCCCCGGCTCGGTCCGTTGCCTATCGGCAGTCGCTCGTACAGTTGCTCGCAGTAGAACAGGCCCTGCCTCAGCCGCGCAATGTCGCCCTCGCCCTCCAGACCGATGCCCAGTTGCTTACGTACGCCGCTCGCGCCACCGTCGCAACCCACGAGGTAGGCGGCCTTCAATGTTCTTCTCACACCGTCGGCGTCATTGACCGCCACCAGAACGCCATCGTCCTGCTCGGTGAATTCCAGAAACGTCGTGCTCCGCATCACCGTGACCGGCGGCAATTGCTCGGCCACCTCCAGAAGAAGCGGTTCCAGTGTGTACTGCGAAATGAGCTGATAGGGCTCGAGCGGCAGGCTGCCGTCGTCGCTCTCGCGCGTGAGCGCGCGAGCCTGGGCCACCGATGGATAGGGCAAGCGCAGGATCGGCGGCTCCACCATGGAGCGGATGATCTGGATGTCCATGGGGACGTCCTCGGGCATGCCGGCGGCCCGGATACGGTCCGCGAGGCCCAGCCGCCGAAAAATCTCCATGGTCCGCGCGTTGCAACGCTCCATTTTTGGCAGAAACTGGGGCTCCGCCTTTTGCTCGACAAGCACACACGCTATGCCGCGCCTGCCAAGGTCGATCGCAAGTGTCAGTCCTACCGGTCCAGCTCCGACAATGATGACTTGAGTTTCCACTTCCAATCTCCGTCTTCTATTTCTTGTCTACCAGACGCAGCTTCAGGGCTGTGCCATATTCAACTCGCCCCTGATCGGGGCCGAGCACACGTCAGACGAGACGCTCGAGAACCTTGGCAGGCACCATCGGCAGATCGCGCATGCGGGCACCGCTTGCATGCGCCACCGCGTTCGCTAGCGCGGCCGCCGTCGGGCCGAGGGAACATTCGCCTGCGCCAAGGGAAGCCGCGTCGGAAGCGTCCATCAGCACGACGTCGATCGGGGGCACCTCGGCGAAGGTCAGGATTGGGTAGTCCTGCCAACTACGCGTGGTGATCTCGGTGTGACTAAACATGACACGCTCCTTGAGCGCCCAGCTCAGTGCCTGGACGATGCCGCCCTCGATCTGATTCTTCACCCCGTCAGGATTGATCACGCGGCCCACGTCAATCGCAGCATTCACCTTTGTCACACTGACCACGCCCGTTGAGTGGTCAACGTGCACGTCGACGACGATCGCCGCGTAAGCCCCAATGTTTTTGTAGCGTGCATACGCGAAGCCGCGTCCGCGCTGCCCGTCGCCCTTCAACCCGGCCTGCCATCCGGACTGGCCTGCCACCTCCCGCACCACGGCAATCGCACGCGGATCACTGAGATGCGCCAGGCGGAAAGCGACCGGATCGGCATTTGCCGCGAGCGCAAGCTCGTCCATGAACGACTCGATCGCAAATACATTTCCGTAAGCGCCCAACGTGCGGAGCGAACTCGTGCGAATGGGTGAGTCCAGCAGCAGATGGTTCGTCACTCTCTTGCGCGCCAGATCGTAGAGCGGCACCGCATTGCGGTCGCCATTGCCGTATGGCTGTGGAATCGGTACGGGCGCAGACGGATGAAAGGGCTTGGCGAGATGCCAGGCGGCCAGCAGATTCACACCACCGGGTTGGCCCGGCCGCATTGCGTGCGAATTGCTCCATACCTCATAGTTCCAGTCGACAATGCGGCCTTCCTTGGAGAGGGCCGCCTTCACCTGCATCACCATTGCCGGACTGATCGGCGCCCATGCGAATTCGTCATCGCGCATCCATTGAAGCTTGACCGGCCGCCCCGCCACCTCACGAGCAAGCAGCGCCGCGTCCAGCGCCACATCATCGGCCCCATTGTGGCCGTAGCAACCTGAACCCGGCACATGCACCACGTCGACCGTGTTCATGGGCATTTCAAGCACCGTAGCGAGATTGCCGCGCAGTGGAAACGCGCCCTGCGTGTGAGACCAGACGGTCATGTGCCCGTCCTTGAGCAGCGCAACGGAACACGAAGGCCCAATTGACGCGTGTGAAAGGTAGGGGCGAGAGTAAGTAGCGTCCAGTTGCGTCGCGCTATCGGGCGCGGGCGTATCTTGTCCCGATTCGCCAACCACGGCATCTTCGCTTCGCAAGCGTTGCAATGCCGGCTGGAGATGGTCCACGTCCGGCAACGCGACATAATTCGCGCTCCACTGCGCCGCCTCCTGCAACGCACGGCGCGCAGCTATCGCTTGCTCTTCGCGCTCGGCAACAACACCCAGGAAGTTGCCATTGCGAACAACGGCAACTACGCCGGCGAGCGCCCTGACAGATGCGTCGTTGACCGAAACCAGCTGCGCGCCATTCCTCGGAGGCCGCACGATACGGCCGAAAAGCATGCCCGGCAGACGCATATCCTGAACGAATGCCGCGCCACCTGTGAACTTTGCCGGCAAGTCAATGCGCGGCACTGACTTGCCGACCAGCTTGTATTCCGACGGACGCTTCGGCGTGGCGTCCGCAGTCACCTCGCGCGCGAGAAGCTCCCGTTCGTCCCTCACGATCTCCGCGTAGGTCATGCGGCGGCCGTCGGCGGCCAGAATCACACCGTTCTCGACGCGAAGATCCGCCGCCGACACGTTGAATCGCCGGCACGCCACGCCAAGCAGGACCGCCCTCGCCTGGGCTGCGGCAGCGCGTAACGCCGCCCCGCCTTGCTCGATCGATTGGCTGCCGAAGGTATAGTTCTCGTTCGGGCTGCGGGCCGTATCCGCAGAAATCATGCGCACACGGGCCCACTCCACATCGAGTTCGTCCGCGGCGATCTGTAAGAGCGCAGTGAGAATACCCTGCCCCAGCTCAGCCTTTCCCGTGAAGATCGTGACCGTGCCCTCGTCGTCGATTCGAATCCAACCGTCAAGCCTGCGATTGGCACGAAGATCAACTGGGAGGGCGGGCTCGGTCCACGCAAACTCCGAAAATGGCGCAAGCGAGAACGTCGCGACTACCGCCCCGGCCAGCTTGCCGAACGCGCGTCGAGAAAGTTTTACGGTGTTCATCCGCGCAACTCCGCCGCTGCACGCTGGATCGCACGGACGATTCGGTTGTGCGCGCCGCACCGGCATTTCTGTCCGACTAGCTCGCTCCGTATGGTTGCCGGGTCAGGATCGGGAATTCGCTCCAGCAGCGCTTTTGCGGTCATCAACATCCCACTCGAGCAATAGCCGCACTGTGCGGCCTGCTCAGCGAGGAAGGCCTTCTGCAACGCATGCAGCCGTTCACCATGGCCCAGGCCTTCAATCGTGGTCACGTGAGCCGCGCCTACCGCACCGACCGGAAAAACACATGAGCGCGTCGCATCGTTGCCGACCATAACCGTGCATGCGCCACACTGCGCCTCGCCGCAGCCGAACTTTGGACCGTTCAACTGGAGATCGTTGCGCAGCACGTAGAGCAGTGGGGTATCAGCTGCTACGGTCAGAAGGTGTCGCTTGCCATTCACCGCGATCGAAATGCCCATGTCATCTCCCTTGAATTCCTATCCCTGGTGCTTTTTTGTGGATCAGCCCCGCGCAGAAACCTTCATCGCGAATTCTATTTTTACATTAGCAATACTAATCTAACGATCGAGAGATTCTCTCCGGTTTCATCGTGACCAGCTAACACTCGACGCAATCGATCCGATCTCTCACCGAGACACGGCTGAGGAAAACAAGCATCAGACACGATGCTAGTGCGGGCACCGCGGCCGCGACAAACAACGCAGTATTCGACCACTGCAGTTTGATCAGTTGTCCGGCAAGTACAGGACCGATAATTGAACCCGCCCGGCCGATTCCCAGACTCCAGCCAACCCCGGTTGCCCGCAGCGAGGTTGGATAGAGTGTCGCGGTCAACGCGTTGACCGCCGGCTGCCCGCCTACAATGCAGATCCCACTAATCAGCACGACGGCATAGCGTAATCCCGTCGATAGATCAGGGAGACCGACGGATGCGACCGAAAATGTCGCCACCAGAAAGCTGAGCGCCAAGACCCGATAGAAGCCGAAACGGTCCATCAACGGGCCCAGCAGCAGCGCACCCGCAGTACCGCCGATCTGCAATGAGGTACCGATGAGCACAGCCGTGGACACCCCGTGGCCGACTCGCAAGGAAAGCATCGGAAGCCAGTTCGACAGGAAAAAGAGATCAAGCAGGTTCGCGAAGTTGATACCCCATAGCAACAGCGTAGTCGTGCCGCGGCCATGGCGAAAGAGCTCGCCAACTGAGGCCTTCGCTTGCCGCTGCCCATGAACGGCAAAGCGGGTCGCGGGTCCCACCTGGACGTTCGGCGCGATTCGCCCAAGCCACTGAGCAATCCTTTCCGGGCTGCGCTGTTTGATCACCAGCAACTGGAGCGATTCTGGCAGATACCTGGCCATCGCGACGGCAATGACCAGCGGCAATATGCCTCCAACGAGGAACACCGACCTCCAGCCCATCGACGGGAGCAGGGTTGCGCAGAGAAGCCCTCCCGCGATTGCCCCACCCGTAAAGCCACACGAGACCCATGTCATCAGCGACGCCCGATGTTTCTGCGGACTGTACTCGCTGACCAGCGCGATAGCGTTACCCATCACGCCACCGATACCGAAACCGGTCAAGAAACGAATGACAAGAAACTCCGGCACCGTCTGAACCAGGGTGGTACCGAGCATGCATAGCCCATAGAAGACGGTCGCTCCGATCAGCACCGGCCGGCGCCCCGCCCGATCGGCCATGGCACCGAGAACGATGGAGCCCACGAGCATCCCCAGCAAGCCGGCGCCGAAAATGGGGCCGAGCTCGGCCGGGCTGATGCCCCACGCCCGGACAATCGCCGGTGCGACAAAACCCATTGTCTGCACGTCGAACCCATCCATCACCACCGAGCAACCGATCATTACCATGATCCATTTCTGGAAGGTGCTCAGTGGCTGGCTATCGATCAGCGCGCCAATGTCGACGATCGAAGCAGGCGCCTCTTCCACTCGCTGCGCAGTATCGGGGGTCACTATTCACCTCGCTGTGTTTGATCTAGAACGGATAAGCCGGAAGATCGTCGCGGCTCGTCACCCACTGCCATTCGGTGAACTGGTCCGCGTTGGTCAGGGTGCTGTAGTTATGCCCGTTGCCGGACAAACCCAGACCGCCCATCGGACCAAACACCTCGTGATTGACCGTCTGATCATTGATGTGGATGATGCCGGCGTGCAGTCGGTCCGCGATCCGCCGGGCTCGGCGCAAATCGGAAGAAGCCACTGCCGCAACCAGGCCGTACTGGTTCTGATTGGCCAACGAAACCGCTTCGTCATCGTTCTTGAACACGGTCACTGCGGCGACGGGACCGAAGATCTCTTCCTCGAACGCAGGCATTCCCGGCGCGACGTCTACCATGACGGTCGGTTTATAAAACAGCCCGTCGCGGGACCCACCGGCGAGAATCTTCGCGCCCTTGCTTGCCGAGTCCGCTACGATGCGATCGACGTTTGCGGCCTGCCGTTCATTGATGATGGGACCAAGATGGAAATCGCCTTTGAAAGGGTCGCCAACCGATAGCGCCTTGGCGCGCCGCACGAGGCTTTCAATGTATGCGTCAGCAATGCTTTCATGAACGAGATGCCGGCCTGCGGACATGCAGACTTGCCCCTGATGCAAAAACGATCCCCACGCCCCAGCGCTCGCCGCAGCTTCGACATCGACGTCGTCAAGCACGATGTAGGGATTCTTGCCGCCGAGCTCGAGGCTCGCTCGCTTGAGCAAGCCGCCCGCTACGGCGCCGATCGCCTGCCCAACCCGCGTGGATCCCGTGAAGCTGATCATGTTGACAAGAGGATCCCGGACCAGCACGTCACCGGTTTCCGCACCACCGGGAAGCACGTGGAACAGCCCCTCGGGCAGACCCGCAGCCTCGAATAGCCGCGCATACAGGACACCGCCGCAGACCGGCGTTTGAGGATCGGGCTTGAGTAGCACTGCGTTGCCGGTGGCCAGCGCCGGTGCGATGGCTCGCGCCGCCAGGATGAACGGGGAATTCCACGGAGTAATGACGCCGACCACGCCCATCGGAATTCTGCGCGCTACGCTATGCCGCCCCTTCACGTCGCTTGCCGTGATCGCCCCGGATGGCTGGCTGCCTAGCGCCGCACCTTCGAGAATCTCGCGTATCGCCAATTTCACTTCCAGCTGCCCCTTCGGCCGTATCGACCCGCTCTCGCGGACAATCTGAAGAGCGATCTCCTCTTTGTGAACCTCCAACAAACGAGCGACCTCGCGCAAAACATCCCCTCGCTGAGGCCCCGGTGTCGCGGCCCAGGCGCGTTGCGCATCCGCCGCGATCGCGGCGGCGGCCGACACGTCGGCAGCCGACGCGCAACCAATCGATCCCATTTCCGCACCGGTCGCCTTCTCGGTCACCGGGATCGTACCCGCGCCTCCGGTTTTCCACCCGCCGCTAAAGATTTTGTTACGCCACACGTCTGCTGGTGCCAATTCAGTTACGGACATCAGATTTCTCCCTATCCCCGTATCATTCAAGCTCGAATAGACGCCGGGCATTCTCGCGTCCAATCTTCACGCGATCAGTTTCGCTGATCGAGCATGTGTCGAACCACTGGGACGCCTCGTCATGCGTTTCGAACGGGTAGTCGACCGAGTACATGATTCGGTCACTGCCAACCTCCAGCATCGTGGACAGAAGCGTCTGCGTTCTGAAATTCCCGCTCGTCGTGACGTAGACGTTCTCCCTGAGATATTCGCCCACGCTGCGCTTGCAGGGCAGTCCTCGTGGCGCCTTTTGGAGAATGTGGTCGACACGCCAGACGTTGAACGGAATCCCCTCGCCGAGATGGCCAAGAATCATCTGCAACCCGGGATGGTGGTCGAAGAGACCTGACGTCATCAGTCTCAGTGCGTGAATACTCGTTTCGACCGCGAACGCCCAGGTCGCTGCGGTCAGCCATGGAAAACCGTCATAGATCGGTTCACGGGATGGCAACGGATCCCGAGGATGCATATAGAAAGGTTTGCCGAGTGCCGCCGCGCTCGCCCAGAAATCGGCGTACTGCGGAGCGTCGTAGTACACGACATTTTCCGCATCGCCCACCTGGGAAAATCCATTCACCATGAAGCCATGGAATCCGAAATCCTTCACGGTGCGCTCGAGTTCACGTGCCGCCGCTTCGGGGTCCTGCATTGGCAACGCGGCGAATCCACCCAGGCGAGACGGATGACGGGCAACATGTTCAGCGAGGACATCATTGGCCCGCCTCGCAACATCAATGGCTTCCTTTACATTCGGGATGCCCTGGATACCAGGCGAGTTGAGCGACAGGATCGAATACTCGGTTCCGCCCTGCTCCATGCGCTCGAGTCGCTGCTGCTCAATGTCCATCAGATTGGACTTCAGCATTTCCCAAACAGCGGCAGGCGCATAAATTTTCGACTGCTCGATAGTGAGGTCTATCGCAAAGTGTTCTTCAAGCGCAATCTTGTTTCTCATTGATCTGCTCCAATTCAACTCGTCGCAACCTCATCTGCAAAAGGAAGATGAGGGGCGTCACATGGGTTTGTCTCGGGTAGTACGATACTTGATTTTTCAAATACATGCGTCAGACTGTACTTGATTTTTCAAGTATATGTACCCCGTGTAAACCCTCTGCCGATTGACGATCTTGAACAATCCAAAGCGACCAGAAGAACTGAAAAAGCAATTCCCTTAAACCGATACTCGACGACGAATTACGGACACTGATCCAGCCGTTGCTGCCACCGCCAAAACCTCGGCGGCCCCGGTATCCCGGGCGCAAACCGCTAGACGCTCGCGTTGATCCTGACCGGTGCCAACCGCCATGACGTCACGCAACTGCTGCTTCTGATCGACGCCATTCCGCCGATTCGTGGCAAGCGTGGCCGACCGCTGTCGAGCTCAGTTAAGCGATGCCAGGCGGCAAGACGATCGCCGCGCCAACGTAACAGCGCCACAGGCAAGGGCATTGCACTTTGGTTCCCGTATGAATGTTGCACTTACGGAAACAATCCGTTGTGCAGAGGGAGCGTATATGGTCCGTTGTTTGCCATTACCATTTGCGGGTTCCGAATACACCTCAATGCCTGAAGGAGCGTCATGGACCTTGCCTCAATCCGCCAATCCGCTTTCGCGATGCCCGTTCACAATCCTGCGTACCCGCGACCGCCGTTTCGCTTCCTCAATCGCGAGTACTTCATCATTTCGTACGAGACGGACTCCGATGCGCTGCGCGCGGTCGTGCCGGAGCCGTTGCGGCCAGAAAACGCTCTCGTGCATTACGAATTCATTCGGATGCCAGACTCGTCCGGATTCGGCGACTACACGGAGAGCGGACAGGTTATTTCCGTGCGCGACCCGCAAGGCAGGCTAGGCAACTACACGCATTCGATGTACCTCGATGACGAGGGTCCCATTGCCGGTGGCAGAGAGATTTGGGGTTTTCCGAAAAAACTTGCGCGGCCGCGCCTGACCATCGACGGCAACGACACGCTGCTCGGCACGCTCGACTATGGCACGCAGCGCATCGCAACCGGCACGATGGGCTACAAGCACCAGACGCTCGATATCGAAACTGAACGAAAGAAGCTTGCGGACACACCGAATTACCTGCTGAAGGTGATTCCGCACGTCGATGGCTCCGCCCGCATCTGTGAACTGGTGCGCTTCTACCTGCGAGACGTTATGGTGCTCGGCGCATGGGGCGGTCCGGCGGCGCTTGACCTGCATCCGCATGCGCTCGCGCCGATCGCCGATCTGCCTGTCAAACGCGTGGTGGGCGCACGGCACGTGATCGCCAACCTCACACTGGATATCGGCGAAGTCGCGTTCGACTATCTGGCGTCCGTCGATACGATGAAGCTCGCAGCCAATCTTTAAGCCCTGCCAGGAAGGAACATTTATGTCATTGAACAACAAAGTCGCCGTCGTCACCGGCGCGGCAAGCGGTATTGGCGAGCAATGCGCACGCAAGCTCGCGAGCCTCGGCGCAGCCGTCGTCATCGCCGATCTGAATCTGGAGAATGCGCAGAAGGTCGCGTCGAGCATCATCGAAGCAGGCGGAAAGGCGCTGGCGGTCGCAATGGACGTGACGAACGAAGATGCGGTCAACCGCGGCATCGAGCGCGTGGTCGAAGAGTTCGGCGGTATCGATGTGCTGGTGTCGAACGCCGGCATCCAGATTGTCAATCCAATTGAAGAATATGCATTCGCAGACTGGAAGAAAATGCTCGCAATCCACCTGGATGGCGCATTCCTCACGACCCGGGCGGCGATCAGGCACATGTACGCGGCCGGGCGCGGCGGTTCGATCGTGTACATGGGTTCGGTGCACTCGCATGAGGCATCAAAGCTGAAGTCGGCGTACGTGACCGCCAAGCACGGGCTGCTCGGACTCGCGCGCGTGGTCGCGAAGGAAGGTGGACCGCGCGGGGTTCGCGCAAACGTCGTATGTCCGGGCTTCGTTCGCACACCGCTCGTCGACAAGCAGATTCCCGAGCAGGCCAAAGCACTCGGCATCTCCGAAGCCGACGTGGTGAAGAACGTGATGCTGAAGGAAACGGTCGACGGCGAATTCACGACGGTCGAAGACGTCGCGAATACGGTTGCGTTCCTCGCGGGCTTCGAGTCGGCCGCCCTCACCGGGCAGTCGATCATCGTCAGCCACGGCTGGTCCATGCACTGAGAGGCCACGTATGCGCAGCGATCCAAAGAGAATAAACGGGCAGTCGGAAGCGTTTGTGCTGCCGCACTACGACGAAATTGCGCTGGTGCTTCAGGGCGGCGGTGCACTCGGCTCCTATCAGGCCGGTGTGGTCGAAGGTCTGGTCGAAGCGGGTGTACAGCCGCAACGGATCGCAGGCGTCTCGATCGGCGCGCTGAACACCGCGATCATCGCCGGCAACGCGCCCGAGAACCGCGTCGATGCGCTACGCGGCTTCTGGGACTCGATCTGCCATCCACTCGACTGGGCAGGCAGCATCGGCTCATGGGCGCTGCCCGGACTCGGCATGCACGATCTGGCGCGCAAGTGGGCGAGCATGTGGGCAGCCGGCCGGGCGCTCACCGAGGGGCAGCCGGGCTTCTTCGCGCCGCGCTTTCCGTTGCCCGTGGCAGGTCTCGGCAGGCGAAGCCCGAGCGCGGTGAGCTATTACGATACGGCCGCGCTGAAAGCGACGCTGCTGAAATTCGCGGACTTCGATCGCATCAACGACGGCGATATCCGCGTCTCGGTAGGTGCCGTCAACGTGCGGACAGGCAATCTGTGCTACTTCGACAACACGAAGATGCGTCTCGAGCCGGAGCATTTCACGGCTTCGGGGGCACTGCCGCCGGGCTTTCCGGCAGTCGAGATCGACGGCGAGTACTACTGGGACGGCGGCCTCGTTTCGAACACGCCGCTCACCGAGGTGCTTCGCGATGCGGAAAACAAGGATACGCTGGTCTTCCAGGTTGACCTGTGGAGCGCGCGAGGGAACGTTCCCGGCGACTTCCTCGATGTCTCCGAGCGCGCCAAGGACATCCAGTACTCGAGCCGTTCGCGCGCAATCACGAGCATGCTGGCGGAACGGCAGAAGCACGCTCGCTTCATCAAGGAACTCCTGCAGCATGTTCCGTCCGCGCTGATTAAATCGAACCCGATGTTTCGTCACGCCCAATGCGTCGCCAACGGCAGCGCGATCAACGTGGTCCATCTGATCTACAAGAACAAGCCCTATGAGGGGCACTACAAGGACTACGAATTCAGCGTCGACACGATGAAGGAGCACTGGGAAAGCGGGCTTGAAGACATTCGCGCCTCCTTCTCTCATCGGGACTGGTTCGATGTGCCGAGTCGCGAGCAGGGGTTCGTAACACACGACGTGCATCGCCCCGCCCGTTCGGTGCCGGAGGCCGAGCGGGACAGGCTTGAAATTGCCGGCGAAACTGATAGAAAGGCCGCGGCGTAATCTGTAACGCAGCGCTCAGATTTGCCGATACTTCTCGACTACAGATCGACTTCACAAATACAAAACGCATCAGGCACAAGCGATCCCGGCAAGTATCGGCGATCCCATGGAAACGATCATCGGCCAGTTTGTAAGCGCACTTTCCCGCTTTTCGCTACAATTTTCCAGATTTGCAGAAAGAGGAACAATCTAACCTCGGCAGCGCTCTTCAGGCTTTCAATTCCGTCTGCCTGGTTTCAAACCCCGCAGTGCTTGAATGAGATCGCCCGTAGCCGCGACTTGAAGCGGAAAGCGTGGAGTGGAAAGGATATGCAAAGGAAAGTTAAGGACCATGCGGACTTGCGTTTCTTGTGACAATTGCGTGAGTCGCTTGCCGTCAGATGCACAGCGGGCGGCCAGGAGCAGTACACGATGACGGCCCATTTGCTGTGGGCTTGCCAATGGGTGCTGATGACTGTGTGTTGTTTTGCCGTGATTTATGGCGTTTTTGCTGCTTTAGCCACGCCTGTCTTTGGCTCGGAGCGAAGCGGCGACGCGCCCATTGGCGTGTCTCGACCGGTTCCCGCCGTCAGCGTGCTAAAACCGCTGCGCGGCGCTGAGCCTCGGCTGTATGAAAATCTCGCCACGTTTTGTGAGCAGACACATCCGTGCTTTCAACTGCTGTTTGGTGTGTCGTCGCCCCGCGATCCGGCGATTGCCATCGTTCGGCGTTTGCAGGCGGCCTATCCGCACGTCGATATAGCGCTTGCGGTCAATGCAAGCGTGCATGGCAGCAACCTTAAGGTCAGTAATCTGATCAACATGGCTGGTCTGGCGCGGCATGACATCATTGTGATCGCCGATAGCGACATCGCTGTCGAACCAGACTACCTGAAGACGGTTTCAGCCCCGCTTGCTGATCCGTCGGTAGGGGTTGTCACCTGCCTTTATCGTGCACAGGGTGTCGGCGGCTTCTGGCCGCGCGTCGGCGCGCTTTTCATCAATGAATGGTTCGCGCCCTCGGTACGTGTTGCGCACGCCGGGGGCTCGCGCCGCTTTGGATTTGGCGCGACGTTGGTGCTGAGTTGCGCGACACTCGCCCGTATCGGCGGGTTTGCTGCGATCAAGGACTCCCTCGCGGACGACTATTGGCTTGCCGAACATGTCCGCGCTCTAGGTCTTCGCACGGTTCTCTCGGAGGTGACGGTGGCCACCGATGTTATCGAACCTACCTTCGCAACGTTGTGGCAACGCGAAACGCGTTGGTTGCGCACTATCCGGTCAGTGAACCGGCCCGGTTTCGCGAGCCTCTTTATAACCTTCACTACACCGTGGCTGCTCGCGGGCGCACTGCTCGCGCTGCATTTCCAGGCGGACTCGGGCGCCATCGTGCATCCGTTCGCGGCTACGACGATGGCGCTCACCACGATCGTCGGTCTCATTGCGCGCGTGACGCTGCACGCGCGTAGCGCGCGTCACTCACGCTCTTTCTGGCGCGATCTTCCGCTTGTGCCGCTGCGCGACATCTTGCTGGCCGTTCAATGGTTCGCCGCTGCATTCGGTTCGAATGTGGTATGGCGTGGCGAGCGCGTGCCCGTGGACAATCGCGTTGCGCAGCCACGCCCGGGGATCATGAAAGCCTCCGATGGCAAATAAGCACTTGAGTACCCGCCCAGCACGAATCGATTCCGTAGGGCATCATTCGCACGATCAATCATCAGATTTAACCTGCTAGACAGAACATTCATGAAAACACTATTTTTGCAGGCGCCGTCGTACGACGGCTTCGACGGTGGCGCGGGGTCGCGCTATCAGGCCAAGCGTGAAGTGCGCTCGTTCTGGTATCCGACGTGGCTCGCGCAGCCCGCCGCGCTCATCCCCGATAGCCGCGTACTCGACGCCCCCGCCGACGGTCTGTCCGTCGACGCATCGCTCGATATCGCCCAGCAATACGACCAGGTGATCATCCACACTAGCACGCCGTCCTTTCCCACCGACGCCCTGTTTGCCGAAGACCTGAAGAAGCGCAAGCCTGCGGTGCTGATCGGCATGGTCGGCGCGAAGGTCGCGGTCGATCCGCACAATTCGCTGACCGCCAGCGAGGCGATCGATTTCGTCTGCCGTGAAGAATTCGACTTCACCTGCCAGGAAGTCGCCGAGGGCAAGCCGTTCGCCGGGATCAAGGGCCTGAGCTATCGCGCCGCCGACGGTTCGATCGAGCACAACGAAGCGCGCCCGATTCTCGAGAACATGGACGAGCTGCCGTTCGTGGCGCCGGTGTACAAGCGCGATCTGACGATCAACAACTATTTCATCGGCTACCTGAAGCACCCGTACGTGTCGATCTACACGGGCCGGGGCTGCCGCTCGAAATGCACGTTCTGCCTGTGGCCGCAAACGGTGGGCGGGCATCGCTACCGCACGCGTTCGGTCGAGAACGTGCTGGAAGAAGTGAAGTGGATTCGCGACAACATGCCTGAAGTCAAGGAGATCATGTTCGACGACGACACCTTCACCGACTTCAAGCCGCGCGTCGAAGAGATCGCCCGTGGTCTCGGCAAGCTGGGTGTGACGTGGTCATGCAACGCAAAGGCGAACGTGCCGTACGCGACGCTGAAGATCATGAAGGAAAACGGCCTGCGCCTGCTGCTGGTGGGCTACGAGTCCGGCGACGACCAGATTCTGCTGAACATCAAGAAGGGCCTGCGCACCGACATCGCGCGCCGTTTCAGCGAAGATTGCCGCAAGCTGGGCATCAAGATTCACGGCACCTTCATTCTTGGGCTGCCCGGCGAGACGCAGGACACGATCAAGAAGACCATCGAGTACGCGAAAGAAATCAATCCGCATACGATCCAGGTGTCGCTCGCCGCGCCGTACCCCGGCACGACGCTCTACAACCAGGCGGTCGAGAACGGCTGGCTGGAAGAGAACAAGGTCATCAACCTCGTCAGCAAGTCAGGGGTGCAGCTCGCGGCGATCGGCTATCCGCATCTGTCGCGCGACGAGATTTACCACCAGCTCGAAAACTTCTACAAGCGCTTCTATTTCCGTCCGTCGAAGATCTGGGAAATTCTGCGTGAGATGCTCACGAGCTGGGACATGATGAAACGGCGTCTGCGGGAAGGCGTCGAATTCTTCCGCTTCCTGCGCGCGCACCAAGCGTGATGGAGAGCGCATCCGGTGACCGCGCGCAGCAGCATTCGCACCCGCAGCGCCGGCTGATCATCACGGCTGACGACTTCGGTCTGCATCGGCGTGTCAACGAAGCCGTCGAGCTTGCGTGCAGGCACGGTGTGCTGACCGCGGCAAGCCTGATGGTCGGCGCGCCCGCCGTACAAGATGCCGTTCAGCGGGCGCGGAATCTTCCCGGCCTGCGGGTCGGCCTGCATCTGGTGCTGGCGGACGGCGCGGCAACACTGCCGCGCGCCGCGATTCCGGCGCTGGTCGACGCCCAGGGACGCTTCGGCGACAACATGGTGCGTGACGGATTCCGCTTCTTCTTTTTGCCGCACGTACGCGCGCAACTCGCGATGGAAATCCGCGCACAATTCGATGCTTTCGCGCGAACCGGTTTGCCGCTCGATCACGTCAATACGCACAAGCACTTTCACATGCACCCGACGGTGCTCTCGCTGATTCTGAAGATCGGCAAAGAGTACGGCATGCGGGCGATGCGCCTGCCTTGCGAGGCCGACACGCCTGTGTGGCTCAAACCTTGGGTTGCGCAGATGCGCGCACGGCTCGATCGGGCCAACATTGCGCATAACGACTACGTAGTTGGGATTGCCCGCACGGGACAGATGGATGAGAACACGCTGCTTGACGCGATAGCTCGCCTACCTGCCGGCGTCGGCGAAATCTACTGCCACCCTGCCTCGCCGGGAGACGGCGCGCTCACGGCGGGAATGCAGGCATACCGGCATGCGGACGAACTCGCCGCGCTGCTGTCCCCGCGTGTCGCCGCGGCACTCGACGCCGCGGGCGCCGTGCGCGGCGGTTTCGCCGACTTGTCCACCGAACGTTTGCAAACGGCATGAAGTGGCTCAAATGGGCTGGGTTGCCGATCGGCATTGGGGGGCTGCTCGTCCTCGCTTTGCAGAGTGGCGTCGGCGACGTGATACATGTGATTGGAAGGGCCGGGTTTGTCCTGCTATGGCTCGTGCCGCTGCATGCGTTGCCGTTATTGCTCGACGCTCATGCGTGGCGGCTTCTGCTCGACAAGCGGGCGCCGCTCTGGTTTCTATGGTGGGTCGCCACCGTGCGTGAGGCCGTGAGCCGTTTGATGCCGGTTGCGAGCATTGGCGGCGAAATTGTCGGCATCCGGCTGGCGCGATGGCGCGTCCCCGACACCTGCAGCTTGAGCGCGTCGGTAATCGTCGAGGTACTGGTGACGATGGCTGTCCAGTATGCGTTTTCCGCGCTGGGGATTGTGCTGATCGTCGTATCGGCACAGCAGGTCGATGCATTACGGAGCATCGGCGTGGCGTTTCTGCTATCCATTCCCCTGCCGGTCATGGCGATCGTGGTCGCGCGCCGCGGCGGCATTTTTCAGGCGATTGAGCGCTGGGCAGCGGGCTTACTGGGCCACGCGCATCCGCTGTTGCGGAGCATCGACGGAAAGCAGCTCGACCTGGAGATCGACGCGTTGATGTCGCGCGGCGGCTTGTTGCTGCGCAGTTTCCTGTGGCAGTTTGCCGGCTACGCATTGGGGGCGCTCGAGACTTACTGGGCGCTTGCCATGCTTGGGCATCCCGTTTCGTTGAGCGGCGCGCTCGCGATAGAGGCGATTACCCAGGCGGTCCGGCATGCGGCTTTTTTCATTCCCGCTGGGCTTGGGGTGCAGGATGCAGCGGTTGTGTTGCTCGCCCAGATGTTCGGTGTCGATCGCGACGCCGCGCTTTCGTTAGCGTTGGTGAAGAGAATGCGTGAGGTGGTGTTTGGATGCACGGCGCTTGCTTCGTGGCAATTAGCTGAGATCGTGCGGGAGCGGCTCGTTCGTTCGCAAGCCGGCACAGCACCGCGTGGGTCGAGTACCCGCTGACATTTCCGGCCTGCGGTTCGATGCGGGATTCGACCATGAACAGGTGCTAATCGTCACATATCGTGCCGCATAGGTTCACTGGGGTGATATATTATTTGATTATTCAATTACCAAGAAATAGAATATAATTGAATTTTCAAGCACATAAACTCACGTAAACCCTCAATTTTGGCGACGATCGTGAACACTCCCAAGCGACCAGAAGAACTGGAAAAAGCGGTTCCCTTCCTGATGGCACGTGCCACCAGCCGAATGGGAAACGCGTTCTCGAAGGCACTTAAACCGTTTGGCCTGAACCTCAGCGAGTGGCGGGTCTGTGCCTCGCTTCTGTATGTTCCGGGCCAGACTTTGTCTGAACTGTCTCTCCATGCATCATCAGATATCTCGGCTCTCTCCAGGATCATTGATCGTCTCGAGGGGCAGGAGTTGGTGCGACGAGAGAGGAGCGAGACAGATGGACGGTCGATCAGGGTTGTTCTAACGGAAAGGGGAGAAGAGCTTGCTCTGCGCATCGTCCCTGTCGCAAAGCGCCACGAGTCGGTGGTTCTCTCTGGCTTTACCGCAGGCGACGTCAAGGTGTTGCGCTCCATGCTGCTCAGGTTGTACGAGAACGCAGGCGCGCTTGACGATCTGCCTTAACCTCGCTCAAGCGGTCAGTTTGTTCGTGCGGAATCATGGGGCCTGGTTTATCTGCAAAGTGCGTGCGCTGAAGGCATTCTTCGGCACTGTGTTCCAGCGAGCTTCCAGATCCTGTTTCCTGACATGCTCGCTCAATGCATCCGCAAACACGCGAATTTTCGCAGGCTGGTTCCGCCGGCTCTGATATGCGAGGTTTATCGTCAGAGGCGGCAACTCCCAGTCGCACAACAGCGGAATCAGGCGGCCTGCAACGATATCGTCGTGCACGATGTACAGCGGCTGAATGACGATCCCCAGTCCGGCGCGACCCGCTGCGCAAATGACCTGCCCTTCGTTCGACTCCAGCGCCGCGCTGACCGGAATGTTGCGTCGTTCCCGGCCTCGCTTCAATTGCAACAGATACGGGTTCACCGCGTAGCTATAGACAAGCAAATTATGCTGTGCGATGTCTTCCGGCGTCTCCGGCACGCCGTGCTGCGCCAGATAGGCGGGCGACGCGGCCAGCACGCGGCGCGTATGCGCGAGCCGCCGCACGGTAATGCCCGAGTCGCCCTCGTGTTCGCGCGTGCGGATCGCGACATCGATGCCCGCCTCGATGAAATTCGGGTAACGGTTCGCCGCCGTTATCTGGACAACGAGCTCAGGATAGCGTTGATTGAATTCCGGCAGCCAGGGTGCGATGTGCAACGCCGCGAACGATACCGAACTTGTCACACGCAAAACGCCCCTTGGCCTCTGGGACATGTCGCTGACTGCGGTATCCGCTTCAGCAAGGTCAGCAAGGATTGACACGCAGCGACGCTGATACTCGCGCCCTGCATCCGTTAGCCATAGTCGGCGAGTGGTCCGCTCGATGAGCCGCGCTCCCAACCGGTCTTCGAGTGCGCTCAACATACGGCTCGCCGCAGCGTTTGACATGCCAAGCCGTTCCGCCGCCAGGGACAGGCTGCCGAGGTCCGCCGTCAGCACGAAGAACTCCATTTGCGTGTAGCGATCCATGTGACGACTTTTCCGCTCACTGGAAATATGTTTTCACTATAGCGCATATTTTTCCTCGAAGAACGTCGTTACAGTAGGCAGAGACCCCATCTAAGGGGTGAGGTCAGCAACGCGGAGTTCAAGGAAAGACCATGCGCAATATCAACGAAGACACCATCACGCAAGCGGTGCTCGCGGCGATGACCGGCTGTACCAACGACAGGCTGCGCACTGTGATGACGAGCCTCGTCCAGCATTTGCATTCGTTCGCAAGAGACGTGAAACTGACCGAGAGTGAATGGCTGTATGCAATTAACTTTCTCACCGACGTTGGTCATATCACTGATCAAAAACGTCAGGAGTTCGTACTCCTGTCGGATACGCTCGGTCTGTCGATGCTGGTTACGACACAGAACAACCGCAAGCCGGTCGAATGCACGGAAGCAACCGTTCTTGGCCCCTTCTTTGTTTCAGGCGCCCCCGAATACGCGAACGGTGACGATATTTCCAACGGTGCAGCAGGCCTCCCCTGCTTTGTTACCGGCAGCGTTCGGGGTCTTTCGGGAGAACCTGTAGCCGGGGCAGCAATCGAAGTCTGGCAATCCGATGAAGATGGGTTTTACGACGTACAGTATGGAGACCCTCTGGAAGCAAAGGTAGAGTATCAAGCCCGTGGTCGTTTGCAGACGCTGCCTGACGGACTCTTTCATTTCCGCTCGATTCTCGCCGAGGCTTATCCCATTCCGCACGACGGACCGGTTGGCCGAATGCTCGATGCGCTCGGACGCCATCCGTGGCGCCCAGCCCACCTGCACTTCTGGATCAAGGCGCCAGGGTATGAGCCGTTGATTACACACGTGTTCCGGAACGGGGACAAGTACCTCGACTCAGACGCCGTATTCGGCGTCCGCTCAACTTTGATCGTTGACTGGATCAAGCATTCGCCGGGTGTCGCGCCGGACGGCACTGCGATGGACACCCCGTTTTATACGCTCGACTACGATTTCGTTCTCAACCCTTCGGAGCACGGGTCATGAACGTGCATGTCGATACGCAGCACGTGCCAGAGAACGGGCACGCTGAAGAAGGGACCCGCAATGTCAACATCTGAATTCGTCTATAACGGGCGCGGCACGCGCGTCGTCTTTGGGAGCGGCTCACGCACCCACATCGAACGTGAATTGCACTCGCTGAACGTACGGCGCGCTCTGGTTCTGTGTAGTCAAGAGCAGCGCACATTGGGTGTCTCGGTTGCCGACCAACTGGGTGTGCACGCAGCGGGTGTTTTTGATCGCGCTGCCATGCACGTGCCGGTTGAGCTGGTCACGGAAGTGCGCACGGTTGCCGCGTCGCTGGATGCCGACTGCGTGATCGCCGTGGGCGGCGGCTCCGCAATCGGCCTCGCGAAGGGTCTTGCCCTTGAGACGAGCCTGCCTATTCTCGCCGTGCCGACCACCTACGCTGGCAGTGAAATGACGCCCATATTCGGGTTGACCGAATCAGGCCTGAAACGGACAGGCACTGATTTGCGTGTATTACCCAAAACGGTAGTCTACGATCCAGACCTGACCCTGACCCTGCCAGTAAGCATGTCAGTGACAAGCGGCATCAACGCAATTGCACACGCGGCAGAAGGTCTGTATTCACGTGATGCAAATCCTCTTACCAGCCTTATGGCCGAAGAGGGCATCACGGCGCTCGCGCGCAGCTTACCCCAAATCGTCGCACAGCCCAACGACCCATCCGCACGCGCCGATGCGCTCTACGGCGCCTGGCTTTGCGGCACAGTGCTCGGAAGCGTCGGCATGGCGTTGCATCACAAGCTATGCCATACGCTCGGCGGCAGTTTCAATCTGCCGCACGCACCCACCCATACCATTGTGCTGCCACACGCATTGGCGTACAACGCCGACGCAGTACCCGATGCGGTGAGACGGATTGCGCGGGCGATCGGGCACGACAATGCCGCGCAAGGTCTATACGAACTCGCGCGCGCAAACGGTGCGCCCGTCGCGCTGAAGGAGATCGGCATGCTCGAGGAACAACTCGACCAGGCCGCCGACATTGCATGCAACAACGCTTACTGGAATCCCCGTCCGCTAGAACGCGGAGCGATTCGCGCGTTGCTGCAGCGGGCATTCGACGGTAGCGCACCAAATGATGGGTTGTAGAACGAGTTTTGCAAGAAATGTCCGGGCGCGCCGCCCGGCGGAACCTAAGCGTACTGAGCAGCAACGTGCGCAGGAAACTCGTTCGGCCGTCTTAATTCGGTCCGGAAATTTCGGCGACCAGTGATCTATCACCGTCCGATCCGGTGCTGGCTAAAGAATATTGGTGCACCGTGGAGCAGCTCGTGTTTGGAGCATCAGCACCACGTTAGGCGATCCCCGTTGGCACAACAACATCAGTTGCGTGCCTTGCGCGCTGTCAATGCCTTACCCGCGCGTGCGCCATTCTCCCTGCCCATTTGCTGACTCACCCAATCGCCAATCGAAACGACGGCGTCCAGGTCAATTCCGGTTTCAATCCCGAGACCGTCCAGTAGGTAGAGTAGATCTTCTGTAGCGACATTGCCGGTGGCGCCTTTGGCATAGGGGCAACCGCCCAGTCCACCAACGGACGCGTGGAACATCGACATTCCGACCTGAAGGGCACCGACGATATTTGCCAAAGCCTGCCCATAAGTGTCATGAAAGTGGCCAGCGAGACACTCCAACGGAAACTCCTTGGAAGCCGCTTGAACAACTCGCTGAACATGGTGCACCGTGCCCACCCCAATCGTATCGGCAATGTCGATTTCGTCACACCCCAGATCGCGAAAGCGCCTGACCATATCGACGACGGCATCAACGCTCACCCGCCCCTGGTACGGACATCCGAAGGAGCATGAAATGCTGGCGCGCAATCGCAATCCCGCAGCTTTCGCCATACGCGCCACCGGGGAAAAGCGCTCGAGGGATTCTGTGACAGAACAATTGATGTTGCGAATGGAAAATGCTTCGCTTGCCGCACCGAAGATGACGACCTCGTCGACCTTGCTCTCTATCGCGGCCTCAAGCCCTCTCATGTTGGGTGTCAGTGCGGCATACGAGACTCCCGCCTCGCGATCTATCCCAGCCATGACTGCTGCACCATCGGCCATTTGCGGAATCCATTTGGGCGACACGAAGGACGCAGCTTCGATTCGTCGTACACCGGCACCAACGAGTCGATTGATCAGTTCAATCTTGGTGTCGGTTGGTATGAACTTGCTTTCCGCCTGTAGACCGTCCCTCGGACCGACCTCAACAATGCGTACGTGCCGTGGAAGACCTCTATCGATGCCCTCTCTCCAACGCTCCTGTTGATTCATTTTGAACTCCATTTTGTGGCCAGGAGCAACACTCGCGACGTGGGCACGATTGCGACACCGCAGAAGCAGCTCCGTGAAAGAATGAGACCGCATGCCTGCCACTAGCATGACCGACGGTGCTCGAATTGTGTATGCGTCTCGCCGTTGACGTGTGATCACGCGAATCCAGGCGAGACGCTCGCCTTCAGCATTTACCTCGAAAGCACCTGCCCCAATACCCGGCGAAGCTCGGCTGCCGGATCATTCGGCAATGTGAGGCTTCGCCACGCCACATGATGGTCAGGGCGGGTCAATACGCAACCACTGTCGCTGATTTCGCGCACGCGAGCCCAGTCGCCAGTGTGGTCCGCATAGGGCTGCCGTGGACCAATAATGTGTACGTCAAGCTTCACCCCCAGCTCCTCACCGACTCTCGAGGCAGCCTCAACCCATGCTTCGCCTCCAAGACCGGTGAACAGCACGAATCGCCCATGTCCCGCGAGGTCAAGCGTGGAGTGCTGCCGTCCACGGGAGTCGAAAATCCAGGCGTGCGGCAGACGCGCACCGGGCCATGTCGTGGCCTGGTAATACAGCTCGCGGTCACGTTCAAACGTCGGTTCGGCTTGCCCATCTGTCACCGCAGCGCTTGAGTGATAGCGTTGATTCATCTCCACGCCCTGGGCGTCCAACTCATATTGCTTGAACGCCAACGCTTCCCGAATTGCTTCCCGCTGTTTTTCCGCCGCCTCCGTGGACGCGCTTCGAGCATGCATATTCGCTTGCAAGACTTCCCCGTCGTTCGATTTGTCAATGCCAAGCGCGCTATAGAGCGGGGCGAATTCGGCAATCGATTGGTTCGCGCGGGTGACGACCTGCTTGGCGATCGGTGCACGCTCAGCCGAATAGGTATCCAGAAGCGCTTCGCCCGCGTGCCCCTTGATGACTTCCGCGAGCTTCCACGCGAGGTTAAACGCGTCCTGAATCGATGTGTTGGAGCCCAACCCGCCAGACGGCGGGTGTCGGTGGGTCGCGTCGCCCATGCAGAACACCCTCCCCTCCTGCATGCGAGTTGCGTACATGTTGTTTACTGTCCAGGTATTCGCGCCCAACAGTTCGATCTCGAGATCCGGCTTGCCCACCAGCTGGCGTGCGATCGTGGTGGCCTTTGCCTCGTCCACAACCGGGGCAGGCTCGTTGATGTCATAGCCCCAAACAATCAACCACTCGTTCCAAGGCCGAACCATCCGGATCAGGCCCATCCCGATACCGCCCACTTCCGCGCCCGGCTGCATGATTGGGTACAACACTGCAGGGCGGTGCGCAACGAATTCAGACAGGTCCGCGCGGAACCAGATGTTCATCGACCCCCGCACACCCATCTGCCCTTCGAAAGGCAGACCCGCGTCCTTCGCGACCTTGGAGTTCCCTCCGTCCGCGCCGACAAGGTATCTTGATCTGACCGTGAACTCCTCGCCCGACAATCGGTCACGGCAGATCGTGATCACACCGTCTTCGGTCTGCGTATGACTCAGATATTCCGTGCTCATCCGCGCCTCGGTACCTCGTGCGCAGGCTGTCTTGAAGAGCAGGGGCTCCATAAACGTCTGCGGCAAATCGTTCATCTTTGTCGGACTCGACAATTGACGTTCCGCTCTCGACAACGGATGCAGTCCCCAACTGGGTACCCTGCCGATCTCCTCACCGGTCAGACTTTCGCAGAAAACCGTCCCGCCCATCAGATCCTGATCGGTCGCGTACAGGTAAGCCTCCTGCTCCACTTGCTGGCCGAGGTCGCGCAGGACCTCCATGGTGCGCAGGTTTGTGATGTGCGCTCGAGGCGTGTTGGCCAACCAACGATATTGGTTGACGACCATGTTGTTGATACCGTACGTCGAAAGCAGCGCGGCACAGGCGGAGCCGGCTGGCCCCGTCCCGACGATGAGTACATCCGTGGTTATTTCATACATTCCACACCTCCATTTGTCAAACTTTCGCACCCCGCTGCGTCCGTATATTTCGGATACCTAAGTCATAGCGAGTGTGCGAGTCTCGATTTTTACGAGCCTGCTCAGTTTTCACGAACCTCTCAGGCGGTCTTGTGCTCGGTCAGATTAAGATAGCGGATCATTTCCTCACGCATTGCGAACTTCTGTACTTTTCCGGTAACAGTCATCGGCAACTCGCTCACGAAGCGAATATATTTGGGCACCTTATAGTGAGCGATCTGCCCTCGGCAAAAGTCTCTGATGTCCTCCTCGGTAGAACCCTCACCCTGCCGAAGCACGACCCAGGCACACAACTCCTCGCCGTTCTTTTCGTCTGGCACGCCAAACACCTGCACATTTTGTATCTTTGGATGCCTGAAGAGGTACTCCTCAACTTCGCGGGGATAGATGTTCTCCCCGCCTCGAATCACCATGTCCTTCAGCCTTCCGACGATATTGCAATATCCATCGGCGTCGATGGTTGCGAGATCGCCTGTATGCATCCATCCGTCAACGATGCTTTCGCGCGTTTTCGTTTCGTCTTCCCAGTACCCCAGCATCACAGAGTAACCTCTTGTACAGAGTTCTCCGGTCTCGCCGATAGATACAGTATTACCATCGAAATCAACGATCTTTACCTCAAGATGAGGTTGAATCCGCCCGACCGTTGTGGTGCGCTCATCTAGCGGATCCGTGGTTGCGCTCTGAAACGACACGGGACTGGTCTCTGTCATTCCGTACGCAATGGTGACCTCCCGCATATGCATTTTGGCCACGACCTGATTCATTGTTTCGATAGGACAGGGCGATCCCGCCATGATGCCTGTCCTGAGACTGCTCAGGTCGAACGATGAAAAGTCCTGATGCCCAAGCTCAGCGATAAACATGGTGGGCACCCCGTGAAGCGCGGTACAACGCTCTTCCGAGACTGCCGCGAGGGTCGCACCGGCGTCGAATCCTTCGCCCGGGAAGACCATCTGCGCGCCAACCGACACGCACGCAAGTACGCCGAGCACCATTCCGAAACAATGGTATAGCGGGACAGGAATACAGAGTGAGTCGGTTTCGGACAGTTTCATCGCCATCGCGACAAAACGCGCGTTGTTGACGATGTTCCGATGTGTCAGCGTTGCACCCTTCGGGCTGCCGGTGGTGCCGCTCGTGAACTGGACATTGATCGGGTCTTGGGGAGAAAGTGTTTGCTCGATGTTATCGATTACTTCACGCCCTTTGCCTCGAAGAAAATCCTCTCCGTGCTGCATCACCGCGTGGAACGACATGACGCCCGATACGCGCCAATCACCCATGGAGATCACCGTACGAAGGTCGGGCAGACGTGCGGCCCTCAACTGGTCCGGCTGCTGCGACGCCAGTTCAGGCGCTATGTCGAGCAACATCGAAATGTAGTTCGACGTTTTGAAACTCTCAGCGGTGACGAGCGCTTTGCATCCGACTTTCCGTAGCGCGTACTCGAGTTCCGCTACACGATAGGCCGGGTTGATGTTGACCAATACAGCGCCAATGCGCGCTGTCGCGAACTGCGTGAGCAACCATTCGAACCGGTTGGGAGACCAGATGCCGACGCGATCCCCCTTTCCTATGCCCAACGACAGGAAACCTGCCGCGAGCTGATCGACATGGTCGTCAAATTCCCTCCATGTCCACCGTACAAGTTGTTCCCGGAATACCACAGCTCGCTGATCAGGTAACCGGCGTGCTGTTTCCCTTAGAAACTGGCCAACTGTAGACTCGCTCAACGGAACGTCCGTCGCACCCCTTACGTAGGCAACGCCATCGGCAGGCGCTTCGAGCGTAAGGGAACCGGGTAAAGTATGCATGAAGCCATCCTCCAATCGTTGCTGCGCGTTTCTGGCCAGGAGTCCGTGGAACCGAGGCTAAGTAGTGGTTGCAATGCCGCCGGACCTTACCGAAGGCTCTGGGGAGCCCTCAGGCTATTTCCCGTGAAAGACCATCTCGCCTGGTTCCTGGTCGCGGTCGAACGCCTCGGCCGTGTTGATGAAACCCCGCCTGGCGTCCTCGGTGTTGTATAAGTCCATGCAAACATCCAGCATGGCCGCATCTGCACCAGTGACGCCGCCGCTTGACCACACCTTGAGCAGTGTGCGGGTAGCTGCGTACGAAAGCGTGGGACCGTCGGAAAGCCGCGTAACCAGCTCCGCGGCAATACGTTCGAGCGCATCCGGTTCGGCCACGTGCGTCGCAATCCCGAGCTCTCCGGCCACGCTGCCGGAAATCGGTTCGCCCAGCATCGCGAAGCGGGATGCGCTGCTACGCCCCACTCGCTCAGCCAACCGCTGCAGCGCTCCCGCAATGGGAAGCATCGCCGTCGTTACCTCGACGCATCGGAACACCGCGTCGGTCGCCGCCACAATGAAGTCACAGTTCAACGCGAGTTCGAAACCACCGCCGAAAGCCAGGCCCTGCACCACCGCCACCGTCGGGACGCGAAGCGCTTCGATTGCACGATACGAACTGTTGATTTCCGCGACGAATGTGCGGAACCAGTTCACGTCTTTACCTGGCCATTCGCGAACTTCTCCACCGAGACTGAAGTTGGGCCCCTCTGCCCGGATCACCAGCACCCGGATGTCGCTTTCGCTAGCTTCGTGAACCGCCTCCCGGAGACACTGGGCAAACTGCACATCGAGTCGGTTGTAGGGCGGATTCGCCAGGACGATATTCCCAACCTTCCCGTCGCGCTCAAAACGTATGCTTTTCATCGCCTAACCTCATTTTTCAGTCAAAGTCACCACGCGTCGATGACGCCCCTGCGGGGATTCGCAATTCAGGATTGCTGTCCATTCAACGGAATGATTGGAAGCAGCAAATGTGAGGGCCGATCAGCGTCCCGGTAAATCTTGTGGGTGACCGTATTGCTACTGGTTACGTGATACGGAATGTACTCGACGTCGGTCATCGCGCCCGTTCCTGTAGGCACGTCAAGACTACAGATCTCGATACAGATTCGATGGCCGGCCTTGAACTGGTTTGCCGTCGCGAGCACCTGGATTTCATACTTGACGATCTCGCCGGGTGTGACCGGCTCGATCGAATCCTTCGTCAATTTGTGGAACGGTTCCGCAGGCGTAGATCGGTCGGGATCAGTTGCGCGGTATGACGCTTTCAGCCAGCCGCGGGTAAGTTCACGCTCCGGCAACGTCTCCGGAACCGTCCGTTCGCCGACGCGCGCGGTAACGACCGATACGTCCGGACCCACGTCCTTGAGCACGACGATCCAGTTCGTGTCTGCCTGATCAATCTCCGCGTAGAGCGTCAGCGAAATCGGCCCCGCGACCAACACGTCTTGCGGAAGCGGATCAGTCATGTAGCGCAGGCGCTCAACCTTGGATGTCTTTTTGAGCGGCATTTGCGTGAAGACGTCCGGCTCCCGATGTGCATTGCCGACCTCCGCTGAAGGTCGAGGGGCGTCTGTAGAAAGCTGCTCCCAGCCCGCGAGGTAGTACTTCGCCCATTGCGTTTCAGGCAAAGGCCAGTCACTACCCGTTCGCCATTCGTTGGCGCCCATGACCCAGTAGCGGACTGGGGGTTCGTCCATGATGCCTGTATCGATACCCTTCAACCAATAGTCGTACCAACGAATGACCTCGTCGTGGTATTGATGGAATGGCCGTTCCAGATGTGCGGGGCCCGTAAAGATCAGCTTACGCGGCTGTTTGACATTACTGAAGTAATGCTGGGCGCCAAGCCAGTGCAATTTGTAGGTGTAAGCATAGGCACCGGAACCCGTATAGAACGGGACCTTGATCGACTTGAAGATTTCTTCGGCTCGTTCAACGGTTCCTTCCGGCTCCCACGGGTTCGTCATGATGTGGTACATCACCCCCGTTCGCTGCCCCTTCTGCGTCAGAATGTTGTACAAGTTGATGTACATCTTGTAGTCGGGATTGCGCATGGCTGCGCGCCAGAGTTCCTCCTGCGCATCGGGTAACGTACCCGGCACACCGCGCGGCTCATGCACAGTACTGAAAACGTCGAGCAAGTATGGGAATGTGTGGACGACGCCACCAGGATTGAAGTCCCGAAACCCGAACATACCTCCGTACGCACTACAAGCGTCGTATGGAAAGATCGCCTTGAGCGCGGGGTGTCCTTGCGCCGCCGCACGCCACTGTTCACCGGCGAAGCCCGAGATACCCACCATTCCGACCTTGCCGTCGGACCACGGCTGCTGCGTGATCCATTCGATCATGTCGTAATGGTCAGTATTCTCCTCGCCATAGTGGCCTTCCGACTTGGCGGAGCCGCGCGGTTGCGCAATAACGTGCACATAACCGTTGGCAAGAAAGCGGCGAGTGTCCCCGGCCTCGATAGGTCCGAACCAGAGCGGAGCATGCGCGGGCTGCGGGGGCAAGACATCCGCAATATCTGGACCTTGAAGATCCTTGTTGTGCAGCGCTGAAGCGTACAGTACGGGATACTTGCCAGCCGCATCCGGCCGATAGACGTCTACCGCAAGACGGGTGCCGTCCCGCATCGTTACGATAACGTCACGTTCCTCAATCATGTCTCCTCCTGTTTCGTTGGCACGTATGGCTTCAACAGACAGCCGTGTTCGATCTGAAAATATCCCTTACCTGCCGACCTACGCTTCGCGTTCGCTCTTTGGGCAAAACGCATGATCAAGCAGGTTCCGTAATTCACTATACTTCACGCTCGTAAAGTATGCAAGGCGAACTACATGCCGACGCAAGCCCAAAGAGCCGCAATCAACGAATGCATCGATACCAATGAGAGTCCGAAGTGGGCACTTCTTTTAACAATCTGCTTCAACCGAAGCACTCTCTCCGGCTAGTGCGCCACGGTCACTGTGTGGTGCTGTTCGGCAACGGTGGACTACCTGCCGATACCGTACTGATGTTCACCGCTTGTTCGTTCAATATTCGCCGTTGTGCAGAGAGAACCCGCGCCATGACGGTCATGCATACGCAAGCCATAAAGAGCGGTATCGACAGCAACACACATGTGAGCAGATAAGGAAATCCCGATATGACTATCAGGCCAATCAACGAAGTACCGACGATTGATCCCAGCCGCCCGATCGCAACGTTCCAGCCACCACCGGACGCACGGAGCGCGGTTGGATAGAAGATGCCCGGAATGGTGTTGACGCAGATCAGCGGGCCTCCGACAGCTATGCCGGACAAGAAGACCACGCTCGCGTGCCACTGAGTCGTTTCGGAGATGCCCAAAGCTATGACAAGCAGCGAGCCTACGCCGAAAGCCGCTGAAATGACCGACGCCACGTTATAGCGACGGACAAGGATAGCGAAAAGAACCGCACCGCCAAGCGCACCGAACTGGAACATCGACGATACCTGCGCGGCGTCGTGCATCGATAGCCCCACCTGCTTCAGGTGCGTCGGCAACCAGCTCCCAATAAGAAAGAACGCCAGATAACCCGCAAACTCGGCAAACCACGTCAACATGGTGCCAAGCCGGTATTCACCGCTCAATAGCGCCCCGCTTCCGCTTATCGATTCGCGCGTTTCGGCGATGAAAAAATGCATTCCAGAAAGGTCCAAGGCCGGAAACACTTTGCCAAGAATTCGTTTCGCCTCCTCGTTGGACTTCCGACTGGCCACGATGTAGAGCGGTGACTCCGGTACTTGCCATGCGAATAGAGCAACAACCACGAGTGGCAATAGACCACTCAGTAAGAGCATGCCCCGCCAACCCAACGTCCCGATTGCCGAGGAAGTCACAAAACCCGCGGCTGCCGCACCGAAAAGAAATCCGCAGTAAGTCGATGCAAGCATCGCTGAGCGTGAACGATCGGGGCTATATTCCGCGACGATCGCTGACGTGGCGGGCATCGCCGCTCCGATGCCGAGGCCGGTTACGAAACGCAAGGCAATGAGCTGAACTATCGACTGTGCCTCGCTCGACACCACACCCGCGATTCCAAACCAGGCGATCGCCACTATGCTCACCGTTCGGCGACCGACACGGTCAGCCAGTGTTCCTCCAACGATCGAGCCAATCAGTAGTCCGGTTAATCCAAAGGCCACCAGAGGCGAGAGAGCAGCGCTCGAAAGCTGCCAGTGCTGGCTTATCGCAGGCGCGATAAAACTGATCACAATCGTGTCGAAACCTTCGATCGCTGTCGCTGCGAAGCAGATGAGGAGCACCGTCCACTGTTTTCGCCCCACGGGCATATCGTTAAAAATTTGGCGCACATCCCGCTGGGCATAGCCTATGCTTTTCATCGCATTGTCCTTGATGATCGACCACCTGGTTCCGGTGTCAATCTGGTTTCGCTTGTCTCTCTCGACAGCACCGACATCACATGTTCGTTAAAACCGGTGACGGATTCCAACTCGCAACAAGCCCTGAGTTTGTCCGCTCGACGGTGAAGGAATCAACGTGATCTGCGCCCGAGTCGCCGAACCCGCCGCTTTGAACAGTTCGGCCGCAAAGTAAATGTCCGTCCGCTTCGAGAGGAAATAGTTGGTGTAGAGATCGATTGCCCGATAGATTGGGGTCGCAGAGGTCGCATCCACTTTGCCGTGCGTGTAGATGTATGCCGCACCTGCGAACAGAAAGGGCGTAATGAAGTAACCGACGTTTGCCTCGTAGTTGTCAAACCGCACGTCATTGCCAAGGAAGCCTTTTTTGAATCGCGTCGACGTGTACTCGAGGGCAACTGAAGCGAAGCCGATCTTGTACGATGCACCTACCCCTGCGATGGATTCGCTCTCCGCGCTCTGCACGTACGGGGCATAAATGATGTTTCGCGGCGCGATGCTATCGAATGCGGCAGCAAACGGATTCTTGATGATCGTATAGGCAGCCGCAACATACAGTGGGAGGCTTATTCCCGTGTAGCTCAGTCCCACCGACGTCACGCTATTCGTGGAGAATTGTCCGGGCTGCCCACCAAAGCTATAGAGCGCACCAAATGTGAACCCTCCGATTTTCGGACTGGCGTATTTAACCGAGTTGTTGATTCGTATGCTCCCGCCAGCGTTGTCAACATCACCGGCATGAGCGAAGTAGACCGCCCAGTTCAACCCGGCAGCGACAGTGGAGAGCATTTCGGCTACTTCCTCGTACTGACGACCGAGCGTGATCGTCCCATACGGGCTTGAAACGCCAACGTACGCCTGCCGTCCAAACAGACGCCCATTGTTCGAGAGGTTTCCGCTAGACGTATCAAAGCCGTTTTCTAACGTAAAGACTGCTTTGAAACCTCCACCCAGGTCTTCGGCACCGCGCAGTCCCCATCTGGACAGCGATCCACCTCCGCTCTGAAGCAACCAGGCAGAATGTCCATTCTGATTGCTTGTGTAGGTCAAGCCCTCATCCAGCAAACCGTACAGCGTCACGGAACTTTGCGCATATACCACGGCAGGCGTGACACAAAAAAGTGCCGCTGCCCAGGACAATCTCTTCATCTCCAGTCTCCCCCTGTCATTTTGAATGCACTACCAACTGACACATCAGAGCTGCTGAAAGAAGGATATGTCTAAATTTTCCGGTCGTATAGTTTAATTTGGGTAGGAGTATCCCCAGGTATGTTTCGCCTGACGAATGAAGAGAACGGGCGTCGGACACCACACAGGGGCCCAGAAGGGGATTGAATCGGCAGCCCATCAGATCGGAGATCGATGGTGACGTCGCGTGGCAGTGACTTTACGAGGACGACGAGATTTTCATCATCAGGTCGATGCGCCTCTGGGTGAATCAGAGTCCGCGACGAATTGTGCGACTCGCTGGGAGAACGCTTTCGTCGACGCGCATCTCAGGAACGCACGTTTTTCCTGTTCAAGATGGCGCTCAAGGTTATCTTCGGCCGACATTCCAACAAGCGATTTCATTTCTCTGACCGCTGCCGCGGGTACATCGATGACTTTCCGCGCGAGCGCCAGAGTGGCTTCCTGCAAGGAGGCGGGTTCGGCAATACTCTGGACGAGCCCTAGCTGTCTAGCCTCGTCTGCACTCAACGAGTCCCGCGTCAACAAGATCTCTAATGCCCTCGCTGCCCCCAATCGACGCGCCAGATGGAAAGACAGACCACCGTCGGTAGATGTTCCTAGCTTGGCATAGCCGACGACAAAGCGGGCAGTGCTCGACGCCACCACCAGGTCGCACGCCATTGCCAGCGAAAAGCCCGCACCTGCCGCCGCCCCCTGAACGCTAGCGATCACAGGTATCGGCAAGCGCCGCATCGCCATAATCGTGGTGTTCAGTGCGCTGATCAACGATTCGAGGGAGGAATCGGATCGCTGCAGCCCGTCAAAAATTTGCCGAAGATCTCCGCCGGCTGAAAATATTCTGCCTCTGGCTTGAAGTATCACTGCGCGATACTTCGACGACCCATCAATATCGTGGAGGGCGCCCAATAGTTCATCGCAGAACGCCTTGTCGATCGAGTTCGCGCGTGCTTCGTTCACCATCGTAACGAAAGCGATGTCGTCACTTGATGTCAGCGTGATTTTGCTTTCCATGTGTCCTTGACCCGTGAATCAAATTTGTAGTCGGATTCAGCCCTGTCTTCGGCCGGGTGGAACACCTGGACCAACCAGCGTTATTTCAATTATACTTTACGACATGTCAATTTAGAAGTAAATTGGACATCATGGGACGGCGGATCGACTGAGCACGCGGCCTGGGGCGGCGTCAAAGCCATATGGACGGCATGGACGGCGTGCCTTGCCTCGCTCGATGTTGTTGGCGCGTCCGGCTGGTGGTAGTCAAATAGTGCGCTACGGTGCCGGCCAAATCGACTGTGCTCAACGGGTTCGGCGACGGTCAAGATCCGGCGGCGAGCGTGTGATACGTTTGTGAAGCCTGCCTTCATTGACGGTCGCGGATCCTGCGACACCTACACGGTGTTGGTCTGTCAGAAGGCGGAAGGCACTGGAGCACAGAAGTACCGAAATATCGAAATTCCCAATCGAGAACCTAAATGGCGGACAGCACAGTTTCCAGGAACGTTGGTAACAAAAGCAGACCAACTGAACTCAAACGCGCAGAGCAGCAGCGGGCGCAGGAAACCCGCTCCGCGATCCTGAACGCTGCACTTGCCGAATTCGCCTCGAAGGGCTTTGAGGCTGCGAGTATTCGTAGCATCGCGGATCGCATCGGATTGCAACATCCGCTTATCACATACCATTACCGATCCAAGGACGATCTCTGGCAAGCGGTAGCGGAGTATGTGTTCGAACGCATTCGCCATGAGTGGGACCCATATCTGACCGATACCTCCCCTGCCATGGCTGCGGACCGCGTAAAACTTGTGTATCGGGCTTTGTTTCAGTTCACGGTTGATTTTCCCCAGTTTCACCGCTTCATGCTCCAAGAGTTCCTCGTGTACAGCCCTCGTTTACAGTGGCTCGCCGACACGGTGCTCAAGCCATTGATCAACTGGTTGATTCCGCAGATTCGCGCGGCGCAGGATGAAGACGCCTTGCCCCGGGTCGAACCGATCCTCTTGCACTATCTCATGATCAGCCTGACATCAACGCTGTCTGGATTCGGCCCGGAAATGCTGGCGACCAGCAATGTTTCTGCGTCCGATCCCGCCGTCGTTGAGGCGTATTGGCAGATGATCGAGGCACTCGTCTTTAGCAAACAACCGGAGACGCAATGTTCCGACAAGGCCGAATCGCGTTCGGGTAAGTCCGGTAATCGGCCCCGCGACTCCGCGCGCGAGAGGAACAGTTGAGGTACCCCGCACTACTGCAAGGTTTCAGGGAAGGTCTATACAACTCGTTTTGAAGGCGAACAGTTGCATGGCGCGCTAAGGCTGCCGTGGGCTAACAACTGGGGACAGTAGCGGGGACAGTAATGCCCATTTCACCTCAAATGCCGGTTTTCCCACATACCGAAAGCTTACAACCGGTTATCCTGATCACTCGGGTAGGTGGCAGGAGATGGCTATGTCGGTATATGTCGATGAAGGATTCAGGCCCTGTGTCACGGAATGCGCAACCGTCGCCTTCCGGGTCTGTTTTGACGATCGGGTGCAGATCTTCGAGGTCAGCGCCGAGGCACTGATGACCTATTGCGGGGCCGCGAGCAAGCGGCGGAAGGATTTACTCGTTGCGTTCGAAGACGCGCAACTGGAAATATTGAAGGTGGTGGAGTGTAAATGGCCGTTCAAACAGACCGAGCCCATACGGTTGGGACTCGACGAATTTCGAATGGTCAGACATTAGGTATGCCAGAATCGCGTCCATGACCTGGATCGCCGCCCTGCCGATGTACAACGTGACGCCCGCGCTCGCCACCGCGTGGCGCGAGTGGCTGGACGACGTCTTGCGCCTGGTTACGCCGGCGTGCCGCATCGTCGAACCCGACGAGGAATTGCATGGCTTCTGGCGGCGCCCTAACGTCCTGCTCTCGCAAACCTGCGGCTATCCCTTGATGCATGGTTTAAACGAGCAGGTTCAGTTGATCGCAACGCCGCGATTCGACGCGCCGGGCTGCGAGGGCGCGGATTATTCGAGCGTACTGGTCACGCGGGCAGAGGCACAGTTCGATTCGCTTGCGGCGTGCTGTGGCGCACGTGCTGCCTACAATCAGGACGATTCCAACAGCGGCATGAACGTGTTTCGCCACGCGGTCGCGCCGCTTGCGCGCAACGGAGCATTTTTCAGCGCGGTTCTGCGCACCGGCTCGCATCTTGAATCATTGCGAGCGGTAGTCGAAAATCGCGCGGACGTCGCCGCAATCGACTGTGTGACGTTCGCGTTTGTCTGCGATGAATTGCCGGAACTGGCGCAGCAGGTTCGGCAAATCGGTGTGACAGCAGCATCGCCGGGGCTGCCCTTGATTGCCTCCAACAACGTGCCGTCCGCGACGATCGAGACGCTGCGCGAGGCACTGAACGAAGCGCACCTTGCACGGCCTGAGCGTGCCAAACGCCTGCGTTTGAAGGGCTTTTCCGCGGTGCAGCTCGCCGATTACGAACGGATCGAGCAACTGGAAAACGAAGCGCGTGCCACCGGCTATGCGCGCCTCGCTTAAGCCTCGCGGTTAGCCCACATCCAGCACCAGAAGCTGCGCCCCATCGGCGACCTGATCGCCGACCGCAAACAGCACTTCCGACACCGTACCAGCCGCAGGTGCGCCGATTGTGTGCTCCATCTTCATCGCTTCCATCACGATCAGCGGCGTGCCCTTCTCCACCACCGTGCCCGGTTCGACCAGCACCGCGATCACCTTGCCCGGCATCGGCGCGGTCAAACGGCCTTCGCCGCCTTCAGCATCCGCGGCATGCGCGAGCAGGTTCTGCCACTCGAACGCTAACGCCTCGCCGAGGCAGAACACGTGGAACGTATCGACGTCGATGAACACGCGCCCTGTTACCCGCGCATCGCCGATCGTCGCGCGGTATTCGTGCTCGCCCGTGCCACCCGACCATGTAAAGTCCTCGCGCACGCCGTCGTGTTCGAGCGCTTGCGTGGCGCCGTCGCGGGCAAACGTGACTTCGAAAGCCGTATCGTTCTCGACATCGCGCCAGCCGAGCGTCTGCGTATAGCCGCTGTTCAGGCGCCAGTGCGATAGTGCATCCCACGGCGACGCGCCGTGCGCAGTACCGCCTTCGCGCGTCAGCAACGCGGCGCAGGAGAGCGCCAGGGCTTCCTTGAAAGGCTTCTTCACGGGCGCGAACAAGGCATCGTGATGACGCTCGATCAAACCCGTATCGAGATCGCCTGTCGCGAACGGTTCGCTCGTGACGATGCGTTGCAGGAACTCGATGTTGGTGTGCGGACCGACCACTTCGCAGGCACGCAGCGCCCGATTCAGACGCGCGAGCGCCTCTTCACGCGTCGCGCCATGGACGATCAGCTTGGCGATCATCGGATCGTAGAACGGCGTGATGGTGTCGCCTTCGCGCACGCCACTGTCGATGCGTACCGGTGCTTTGCGTCCCGGCTCGCCGATGGAAAATTCCACGCCTTCCGGCATGCGCAAATGCTTGAGCCTGCCCGTCGACGGCAGGAAGCCACGGGCAGGATGCTCGGCATAAATACGCGCTTCGATCGCGTGGCCGTCGATTTTCAGTTGTTGCTGCGTGAGCGGCAGCGGTTCATCCGCAGCAACGCGCAGTTGCCATTCCACCAGGTCCTGGCCCGTCACCATTTCCGTAACCGGATGCTCGACCTGCAGGCGCGTGTTCATCTCCATGAAGTAGAAATCGCCCGTGCCGGTCATGATGAACTCGACCGTGCCCGCCCCGACGTAATTCACCGCACGCGCGGCGGCGACTGCCGCTTCGCCCATCTCGCGCTTGATTTCCGCGGACAACCCCGGCGCCGGCGCTTCTTCCAGCACTTTCTGGTGACGCCGCTGCACAGAGCAGTCGCGGTCGAACAGATACACCGCGCCGCCATGACGGTCCGCGAACACCTGCACTTCCACGTGACGCGGCCGCGTCAGATACTTTTCGATCAGCACGCGATCGTTGCCGAAACTGCTGGCCGCTTCGCGTTTGCATGACGCCAACGCCGCCGCGAAGTCTTCAGTGCGCTCGACAACGCGCATGCCCTTGCCGCCGCCACCCGCGCTCGCCTTCAGCAAGACCGGATAACCGATCGCATCGGCTTCGCGATGCAGCAACTGCGGATCCTGGTCGTCGCCGTGATAACCCGGCACGAGCGGCACGGCAGCCGCATGCATTAGTGCCTTCGCGGCCGCCTTCGAGCCCATCGCCGCGATCGCTTCGACCGGCGGTCCGATGAATACGATGCCGGCCGCTTCGCAGGCATGCGCGAAGTCTTCGTTTTCCGACAGGAAGCCGTAGCCCGGATGCACCGCCTGTGCGCCGGTGGCGCGCGCGGCTTCGATGATGCGCTCGACGCGCAGATAGCTTTCCGCCGCGGTCGATCCGCCGATATGCACCGCCTCGTCACAGGCGGCCACGTGTTTCGCGTTGGCATCCGCATCGGAATACACGGCCACGCTCGCGATACCGAGCCGCTTGCAGGTCGCGGCGACGCGGCACGCAATCTCGCCGCGGTTGGCAATCAGGATCTTGTTGAACATGAAGTGTCTCGGTGATTGTCCCGTTCGGGGCTGTGTTGTTCTGGTGAGGCCTGCATGCGCCTCGGATAGGTGCCTTCGTAGCGCTTCAACTGCGCCAGGACGGCGTGCGCTTTTCGAGGAACGATGCGACGCCTTCACGGCCTTCCGCACCTGCCCGCGTGCGCGCGATGCGCGCCGCCGTGTCCTCGATCATGGCCTCGTTCAACTCGTGACCGGCGATGTCCTGTACGAGTTGCTTGCAGGCACGCACGGCTTGCGGGCCGTTTGCGCAAAGCGTTTCAGCGATCTGCTGCACGGTGGCGTCGAGTTGCTCCATGCCCACCGCTTCGCTGACGAGACCAAGGCGATATGCCGTCGCGCAATCGAACTGCTCGGCGGTCGTGAAGTAGCGGCGCGACGCCTGCTCGCCCAACGCGCGGATCACGTACGGCGCGATGGTGGCCGGGATCAGGCCGAGACGCGCTTCCGAGAGGCAAAAACGCGCGCTCGCCACCGCGACGACGATATCGCACGCCGAGATCAATCCCATGCCGCCTGCGTACGCGTCGCCGTTCACGCGCGCGATCACCGGCTTGTTGCAGCGATAGATCGACGACAGCATGTTCGCGAGCAGCATCGCGTCGGCACGGTTCTCGTCGTCCGAGTAGCCGGCCATCTTCTTCATCCAGTTCAGGTCGGCGCCCGCACAGAACGCCTTGCCGTTCGCGGCGAGCACCACCGCGCGCACGTCGTCGCGTGCGTTCAGAGCCGTGAAGGCCGAAGTCACTTCGGCGATCATCGTTTCGTTGAACGCGTTGCGCACATCCGGCCGGTTCAGTGTGACCGTGGCGATCTGACCGGCGAAAGCGACATTCAGCGTTTCGTATTGCATCGTTGCAGCTCCTGCGCCTAGCGCGCTGTCACATTCTGAACACGCCGAATTGCGTGTCTTCGATCGGCGCATTCATCGTCGCCGAGAGGCCGAGACCGAGCACGTCGCGCGTTTGCGCCGGATCGATCACGCCGTCGTCCCATAGACGCGCGCTCGCGTAGTACGGGTGCCCCTGATGCTCGTATTGATCGCGGATCGGCTGCTTGAACGTCTCTTCCTCTTCGGCGCTCCACGAACCACCCTTGCCTTCGATGCCGTCGCGCTTGACCGTGGCCAGCACCGACGCCGCCTGCTCGCCGCCCATCACCGAGATGCGCGCGTTCGGCCACATCCACAGGAAGCGCGGCGAATACGCCCGACCGCACATGCCGTAGTTGCCCGCGCCGAACGAACCGCCGATGATCACCGTGAACTTCGGCACCTTCGCCGTGGCCACGGCCGTCACCATCTTCGCGCCGTTACGCGCGATGCCTTCGTTTTCGTACTTGCGGCCGACCATGAAGCCCGTGATGTTCTGCAGGAACACTAGCGGAATCTTGCGCTGGCAGCAAAGTTCGATGAAGTGCGCGCCCTTGAGCGCCGACTCCGAAAACAGAATGCCGTTGTTCGCGATGATGCCGACCGGATGCCCCCAGATATGCGCGAAACCGGTCACGAGCGTGGTGCCGTAGCGGGCCTTGAATTCATCGAAAGCGGAATCGTCGACAATACGCGCGATTACCTCGCGGATATCGAACGGCTTGCGCGTATCGGCGGGAATCACGCCGTACATGCTCTTCACGTCATAGCGCGGCGGCTTCGGCTCCTGCAACGCCACCGGCACCTGCTTCGTGCGATTCAGATTGCCGACGATGCTGCGCGCAATGCCCAACGCATGCGCGTCGTTCTGTGCGAGATGATCGACCACGCCCGACAGCCGCGTATGCACGTCGCCACCGCCGAGGTCTTCCGCGCTCACCACTTCACCGGTTGCAGCTTTGACGAGCGGCGGGCCGCCGAGAAAAATCGTCCCTTGATTCTTGACGATGATCGACTCATCGCTCATGGCGGGAACGTAGGCGCCGCCCGCCGTGCACGAGCCCATCACCACGGCGATTTGCGGAATGCCTGCCGCGGACAGATTCGCCTGGTTAAAGAAGATGCGGCCGAAGTGATCGCGATCGGGGAACACGTCGTCCTGATTCGGCAGATTCGCACCGCCCGAGTCGACCAGATAGACACACGGCAAATGGTTTTCGGCGGCGATTTCCTGAGCCCGCACGTGCTTTTTCACGGTGACAGGATAGTAAGTGCCGCCTTTGACCGTCGCGTCATTGCAAACGATCACGCACTCCTGCCCCGCGATGCGGCCAATGCCGGTGATGACGCCCGCACCCGGCGCGTCGTTGTGGTACATGCCATAGGCCGCGAGTTGCGAGAACTCGAGAAACGGCGTGCCCGGATCGAGCAGTTTCTCGATGCGCTCACGCGGCAGCAGCTTGCCGCGGCCCGTGTGTTTGTCGCGCGCCGCTTGCCCGCCGCCCAGCGAGAGTTTCGCGATCTTCGCGCGAAGATCGGCGACCAGCGCTTCGAGCGCCGCCGCATTGGCGCGGAAATCGTCCGAGCGCGGATTCAGCTTTGATTCGATGATCGGCATTGCTTGGCTTCTCCTATTCGCCGCTTTTTGTAGGCCGGCAGTGACGCGCTGCATTGGGTCGTGCGCTGTATTGCGCCGTAGGCTGCAGTGGTCCACGGTAATCCCGCGGGGCACCCGAAGTGCTTCCGCAGTGACCAGTTAAGCAGCACGACGCGCAGTGTTGTGGCTCAAGCCGTTTCGGCGAACAGTTCGCGGCCAATCAGCATGCGACGGATTTCGCTCGTGCCCGCGCCGATTTCATAGAGCTTGGCATCGCGCCACAGACGGCCGACCGGATACTCGTTGATATAACCATTGCCACCGAGAATCTGAATCGCCTCGCCGGCCATCCACGTCGCTTTTTCAGCGGTGTAGAGAATCACGCCCGCGCAGTCCTTACGCACCTGGCGCACGTGTTCTTTGCCGAGCGTATCGAGTTGCCGGCCCACTGCGTAGAGGTACGCGCGGCACGCTTGCAGCGTGGTGTACATATCGGCGACCTTGCCTTGAATCAGCTGGAATTCGCCGATCGGCTGGCCGAACTGTTTGCGGTCGTGGATATACGGCACGACTGCGTCCATGACCGCAACCATGATGCCGGTCGGGCCGCCGGCGAGCACGGCGCGTTCGTAATCGAGGCCGCTCATCAGCACCTTCACGCCGCCGTTCAACTGGCCGAGAATGTTTTCTTCCGGCACTTCCACGTTCTCGAACACCAGTTCACCGGTATGGGAGCCGCGCATGCCGAGCTTGTCGAGTTTTTGCGCGACCGAGAAGCCTTTCATACCCTTCTCGACGATAAACGCGGTAATGCCGCGCGAATTCGCTTCGAGATCGGTTTTTGCATAGACGACGAGCGTGTCGCAATCCGGGCCATTGGTGATCCACATCTTCGTGCCGTTCAGCACATAGTGATCGCCCTTCTTATCCGCGCGCAGTTTCATGCTGACGACGTCCGACCCCGCGTTCGGTTCGCTCATGGCGAGTGCGCCAATGTGCTCACCGGAAACCAGCTTGGGCAGATACTTTTCCTTTTGCGCAGCCGTGCCGTTGCGGTGAATCTGGTTGACGCACAGATTCGAGTGCGCGCCGTACGAGAGACCGACCGATGCCGACGCGCGCGAGATTTCTTCCATCGCGATCATGTGCGCCGTGTAGCCCATATTCACGCCGCCGTATTCCTCCGAGACCGTCATGCCGAGCACGCCCAGGTCGCCAAATTTGCGCCACAGGTCCATGGGGAACTGATCCGACCGATCGATTTCCGCGGCACGTGGGGCGATTTCTTTGGCAGCGAATCCTGCGATGCTGTCACGCAGCATTTCGATTTCTTCGCCGAGCGGGAATTGCAAACCGGGCAGGTTGCTCATTGCTGTGTCTCCAGAGTTCGTTGGCGGGCCGGTTAGCCCGGGTGGGCACCGGCTCGTCTGAGTGCGGCTCAGCGGACGGCGGCGGCCTTGTGGGCCGCCTTCACCACGCCGCACGAGGCGCGAAACGTTCAAGGCGCATTTCACGCCAGATTTACGTAAGCGTCAAGAGGTATTTTTGAGTATCACTCAGAAACGCTCCGATGCGGCTCGGTCACGCTCATACCGTGATAGTATCGCCGTCATCGGGGCTATTGGCCTCACAAAACTGAACTGAACTCATATGACGGTTGCCTTGAAGGCTGAGTTACCTGCCTCACGCCGCCAGCCGGCCGGGCGCAAGTCTCAGCAGCGCGTGAAGGAGATCTTGCAGGCGGGCCGCGATGTGTTCTCCGAGAAGGGCTACGAGCGCGCGACGACGGCGGAGATTGCGCAGCGCCTGGGCATTTCCGAGGCGACCGTATTCAGTTATTTCCGCGGCAAGCGTGAGTTATGCGCGCGGGTGATCGGCGACTGGTACGACGAAATCATTGAAGCGATCGAGTCCGGGTTACCGCGTGATGGCAATGTGCGGCAGCAATTTGCTTTTATTGTGCGCACGCATTTGCGGTTGATGCTGGTCAATGGCACTGACCTATGTGCTTTGGTGTTGTCTGAGGGCCGGGCTCGGCATCATGAGTTGAGTGAGGCGCTGACCGAATTGCAGCGGCGGTACACGGCGCCTTTGATGCGGGTGTTGGCGCAGGGCCAGGAGACTGGGCAGATTCGGGCTGATATGCCATTGAGGCTGCTGCGGTCGATGGTGTTCGGGCCGATGGAACATGTGTTGTGGGACGCTACGCTGGCTAATCGGCACATTGATATTGACGCTACCGCGGATCAGTTGATCGATGTTTTGTGGGCGGCTTTGATGCCGCCGGATTTGGCGGTTAGTGCTTTGCAGCAGTTCAGGGTTGAGGTGGCTGAGGCGAACCGGCGGTTTGAGGAGGTGACCCGTAATACGGGTGGAGCGCCTGGCGGCGAATAGTGGTTTTGGTTTTTGGGTTTTTTTGCCTACGCGGCGCTTGTTTGCTTGTTTGCCTGTTTGCCTGTTTGCCTGTTTGCCTGTTTGCCTGTTTGCCTGTTTGCCTGTTTGCCTGTTTGCCTGTTTGCCTGTTTGCCTGTTTGCCTGCGGCGGTGGTCTTTTCTTGATCTGTCTGCATGCGCGGCGCTTGTTTGTCTGTGTGCCTACGGCGTTGGCCTTTCCTTGAATTGATATTGGTTTATTAGCGTCGCCCCTGTGCGGGGCAGGCACCTACTTTTCTTTGCCTGCCGCAAAGAAAAGTAGGCAAAAGAAAGCGGCTCGCCCCCCCCTGCTAAGCGGGTCCCCCGCACAGTTGCGGTAGTGGTGCATCTGGAATCTGTGTTCTCGCACATTCGGCGTGAGTGACAAGGCAGTCATACTTCCGGCGGCGCTGCGCGCGCCCAGCGGTACCTCAGAAAACCGCCCGCTATTCTTTCAGGCTCATGCTTTACTCGGCGCGGTGGCACTTCCAAAACCCCATCGCGTTCGCGCATTCCGCGCCTCGCCTAGGCGAAGCCGATGGCTCCCACCACCCCAAAACGAAGCCCCCGGTTTCCCAGGCATCCCCATCCGCGACGCACGCAGTGCGGAGTGGGAGTTGATGAGTCCTTTGTCGCTAACGCTGAAGGTGCGAGGACACGGATTCCAGATGCGCCACTACCGCTACTGTGCGAGAGACCCGCTTAGCAGGGGGTTCGAGCCGCTTTCTTTTGCCTACTTTTCTTTGCGGCAGGCAAAGAAAAGTAGGTGCCTGCCCCGCACAGGGGCGACGCTAATAGACCAATAAGAAAACAAGGAAAGGCCAACCCCGCAGGCAAACAGACAAAAAGCGCCGCGAAGGCAACCAAACCAAACCAAACAAATGCGTTAATCTACCTCCCCGGCGGAGCCACCCACGAGGACCCAGAAATGCCATCACCGAAAACCGGCAAAATCCGAATCGGCATAGGCGGATGGACCTATGCCCCTTGGCGAGGCACATTCTACCCACCAACCCTCACGCAAAGCCGCGAACTCCAACACGCGAGCCAACACCTCACATCGATAGAAATCAACGGCACCTTCTACGGCCTGCAAAAACCAGCAAGCTACGAAAAGTGGTATCAGGAAACCCCGGAAGATTTCGCCTTCTCGCTAAAAGCCCCCCGCTACGCAACAAACAGAAAAATCCTGGCAGACGCCAACGAAACCATCGAACGCTTCTTCGCCAGCGGCGTGCTGCTGCTAAAACAAAAGCTAGGTCCGATCAACTGGCAATTCGCCACCACCAAAAAATTCGACCCCGAAGACTTCGAAGCCTTCCTGAAACTGCTGCCCGCGAGCATAGAAGGCCAAAAACTAAGACACGCAATCGAAGTCCGCAACGACACCTTCAAAACCCCCGAATTCATCGCGCTAGCCAGAAAGTACAAAGTCGCCATCGTGCTCGCAGCCGACAGCGATTACCCGCAAATCGCCGACATCACCGCGCCATTCGTCTATGCCCGCATCATGGGTACAAGCGACAAAGCGGCCAACGGGTATTCGACCGAAGCCCTCGACGCCTGGGTCGAACGCGCCCGCCAACTCGCCGCAGGCACGACGCCGGACGACCTGGAAACCTCGGCCGAAGCCCCCGCAAAAACCACGGCACGCGACGTCTACCTCTATGTCATCAGCGGCTTCAAGGAACGCAATCCGGCAGCCGCCATGGCACTGATCAAGCGCCTCGAATAACGATCATCCGGCCCGCACGCGCGAGTGTCATAATCCCGGCAGCTAACCAATGCACCGACGCACCAACACTCACACACTCAGGCCGTGAGGCCCCCTCAACATCCAAGGTCCGGGAGAATATTTTGAGCGCCATCGACAATCCTTTGCACGATCAGGAAGTTGGCTCGGCCGACGCCACCCAGGACACCACGCGCATCGACGACGTTCGCATCGGCGCGGTACGTCCGCTGATTTCCCCTGCCCTGCTGCAGGACGAATTGACTGTGCCGCCGTCGGTGCAGACGCTCGTCGAGAAAACCCGCGCGGAAATCGCCGATATTCTGCACGGCCGTGACGACCGGCTCGTGATGATCGTCGGCCCGTGTTCGATTCACGATCACGACCAGGCGATCGAATATGCCCATAAGCTCAAGGTCGCGGCGCAGACCTACAAGGACGATCTGCTGATCGTCATGCGGGTTTATTTCGAAAAACCGCGCACAACGGTCGGCTGGAAAGGCTATATCAACGACCCGCGGCTCGACGGCAGCTTCCGCATCAACGAAGGTCTGCGTCTCGCCCGGCAACTGCTGCTCGACATCAACGGTCTCGGCCTGCCCACGGCCACCGAATTTCTCGACTTGCTCAGTCCGCAATACATCGCGGATCTGATCGCCTGGGGTGCTATCGGCGCTCGCACGACGGAGAGCCAGAGTCACCGGCAGCTTGCATCGGGGCTGAGCTGCCCGATCGGCTTCAAGAACGGCACGGACGGCGGCGTGCAAATCGCCGCGGACGCAATCGTTGCGGCGCACGCGAGTCATGCGTTCATGGGTATGACCAAGATGGGTATGGCGGCGATCTTCGAAACGCGTGGCAATGACGACGCACACGTTATCTTGCGCGGCGGCAAGAAAGGGCCGAATTACGACAGCGCGTCCGTCGAAGCAACCTGCGCGGCGCTCAAATCGGCAGGCCTGCGCGAGCAGGTCATGATCGACTGTTCGCATGCGAACTCAGGCAAATCGCATTTGCGTCAACTGGACGTGGTGCAGGATCTGGCGCAGCAACTCTCGCAGCGCGAGCGCCGCATTATCGGCGTCATGCTCGAAAGTCATCTGGAAGAAGGCCGTCAGGATCTGAAAGCCGGTGTGCCGCTGCGTTACGGCGTATCGATTACGGACGCCTGCGTGAGCTGGACGCAAACCGAACCGGTGCTCGAGACTCTCGCCGAAGCGACCCGAAAACGACGCGCGGGCTGAATTCGCCGACGCGGCCTGCACGATCTCGCTCTACCAGCAACCGGAACCAACAGCCGGGAGGCGAGCGTGCATGACGCAAAACCAGAAGCAAACAACGACGGCGTAAGCGCCAAATTGGCATCAAAATCGGCACCAACGCGCGTCCCACGCGCCGCACCAACCACCGATCAAACACGTTCACCGGGGTTGGGCAGCGCGTGATTCCTCACACCCGATGCATCGGGCGCCGCGCGCTACAGCAATGCGCGTGGATACTCCGGCGCGAGGCGCGTTGCATTACGACGCGTTGACGGCTTCCTTGAAAGCCTTGCCGGCGGTGAACTTCACCGTCTTGGCGGCCGCGATCTGGATCTCGGCACCGGTCGACGGATTGCGACCCACGCGTGCTGCGCGCGCGCCGGTCGAGAAAGAACCGAAACCGACCAGTTGCACCGTATCACCACCCACCACGGCTTTGGTCACCGCTTCGACGATAGCGTCGATGGTTTGGCCGGTGGCCGCTTTGCTTTCGCCCGTCGCTGCGGCGACTGCATCAATCAGTTCCTGTTTGTTCATAGCACTTCCCGTATGGTAATCATGGAACCGGCGCCACATCTGTTGCGCCGGGACCGACACACTAACGCATAGGCGCATATTCGCGCAAACCTTGGATGTAAGCCTTGTATCGCCCGCCCAGCGGCAATTTGACGTTTTTTTGTCCCAAAGTGCTATAAGAATCGCGCGCTTACGCATTTCTCCCGCTTTACGCCTGCCCGCGGCATATCACAATCCGTTGCAATTTCAGTGCTTTAGCGGCGGCAAACTGGTTCCAGCCACGCTTTTTTACTATGTTATGGTGGATCGCAAAGATTCGGCATTCAGCACCGCGCCGCGCTCAGCAATTAATAATCCGGAAAGAATAAAACAATGAAAATTCTCCAGATTGCAACATACGCGACGCTCGCGTATGGTCTTGCGCCACCGCGGCGGCCACCGATACCGCCTGCGCAACGCGGGTCGGCACGGCGAATCCGGCCACGCCCCGACGTCGAGGATCAGCAGATTTCGTGCACGCCGACGCGGCACAAATGACTCATAGCCGACTCGCTCGCCGGGCGTATTTACCGCTCGCTCAACGCGCGCGCCGGATTTCCACTGAAAACGTCCTCAAGGTCTCACCGACGCTGCCGATATACCAATCTGCGAATGCGACGCAAATGTTACAAGGACGGGAATGGTTCGGTTAGCCAGATTGAGGGAAGCGCTGTCGGTCGCGGAAGGCGACCCTGAGCTCGTGCGCTCGCAACTCCAGGCATTCGGCTGCCAGATACCGCTGCTCTATTTCATCCTGATCGTGAACACGATGGCCGTGGCTGTCACGCATCTGGGACCGGCGCCCGCATGGTTGTCCATCTACTCCCCGGGGGTGCTCTGCACGCTGTGCATCATCCGTTGTGTGCGCTGGTGGCGCGTCCGGCACCGGGTTCTGACACACGATAAGGCCGTACCCGAACTGCGCAAGGTGATCCGGCTCACGGGCATCCTCGGCGGCGCCTTCAGCATTTGGTCGATCCTGCTGTTTCCCTACGGCTCCACCTATGAGCAGGCACAAGTCGCGTTTTACATGGCGACGACGTTGGTCGGTTGCGTGTTCTGCCTGATGCATCTGCGGGCGGCCGCCCTGCTTCTGCTTTCGATCGTCATCCTAAGCTTTGCGACGTTTCTGGTTTACACGCACTCTTCAGTTTTCATCGCGATGGCCATCGACATGACGCTAGTCGGTATCGCACTCGCCTTCATCATCGAACTGTACTACCGGACTTTCGCCGGCGTAGTGCACGCGCAGCGCGAATTGCAGGCGAGCCAGCAGAAAACGCAAAGACTCAGCGACGACAACTTCCGGCTCGCGAGCATCGACAGCCTGACCGACCTGCCCAACCGGCGCAGCTTCTTCGCCTCGCTGCGTGCGCTATCGGAACAGGCACGCGGAATCGGTGGCGGCTTCAATGTCGGGTTGATCGATCTCGACGGCTTCAAACAGGTCAACGATATCTATGGACATGCAAGCGGCGATCTCGTGCTGCAGGAAGTCGGCGTGCGACTGCTGGCGCTCGCCGAGCCGGGCATCTTCTTCGCACGCCTGGGCGGTGACGAATTCGGCGTGCTGGCCCAGCACAAACTGGCGAACGAGACGCTCGTCGACTTGGGTGAGCGAATCTGCGAGGCGCTCAGCCAGCCGTATCGGGTGGCCGGCAATGTCGCCGAACTGACAGGAACGATCGGCTGGGCAGCGTTTCCGGATGCTGGCACGACAGTCCAGCAGGTTTTCGAACGCGCCGACGCGGCCTTGTACGTCGGCAAGGAAGGCCGCCGCGGCACGCCGGTGATCTTTTCGACGGAACATGAGACGCGGATCCGGCGCTCGAGTCTCGTCGCCCAGGAACTCCGCCATGCGGACCTGGAGTCCGAACTGTTCCTCGAGTTTCAGCCGATTTACGACGTGCTCACACAACGCATCATCGGCATGGAGGCGCTCGGGCGATGGCACAATGAGCGGCTAGGCGCGGTCAGGCCGGAGGAATTCATCCGGATTGCCGAGCGTACCGAACTGATTCTGCGCGTCACTGAAGTGCTGCTGCGCAAAGCGCTCGAGGAAGTATCGCGCTGGCCGTCCGACCTTTACCTGTCGTTCAATCTCTCCGCGATCGATATTTCGACTTCGCCGCGCGCTCGCCGCCTGGTCGATATTGTGCTGGACAGCGGCGTGCCCGCGCATCATGTCCACTTCGAGGTCACGGAAACCGCGGTCACGCGCGATTTCGAGCAGGCTCGCAGCTCACTCACGATGATCAAGCAAGCCGGCTGCCGCGTCTCGCTCGACGATTTCGGCACCGGTTATTCGAGCCTCAGCTATGTGCATCGTCTGCCCTCACTCGAAACGTCGTCGCAAGCCGACGTTGTCAAGGCGCTGGGCGCTCGCGCGGTACAAGGCTATCTGTTCGGCAGACCGATGCGGGCGAGCGCCGTCCCGACCTATTTGCAGGCTGCGCTCGGGCAGGGTCACGTCGTAGCGACGTAGGTACTCTCATCCTCGTGCCTCGCGCGAATCAGCACGACACGTGCAAAACCCGCGCTCAAAACACACGTGCATGACACGGCACGACTAACCCGGCACAGCACCATATTCCAGCTTCGGATACCAGTCGCTCGCACGGCCGCCGGGCGTCATGTCGAGCACCGTCCAGATCGGCATCACGTCGGGTGCGCCGCGCGGATCCTGACCTGGGTCCGCTGTCGACGGCCCCATTTCATCGGCCCAGAAGTGCCGCACCGTGCCGCCTGAACGCGTGAATACGTTGAAGGCAGGCTGATCGTCGCCGTCCGGATTTTCGGCGGCATAGTCGCGGTTGAAGGTGTTGCCGCCCGAGGAATACAACCGCAGATGCCGCCAGCCGCGCTCTTTCTTGAATGCCACCAGCTTGTCGATCGGCGAGCGGCCGATCACGGCAAATGCGACGCGCTGCAATATGTCGGGCATCTCACCGTCGTACGCGCTCAGGAGCGAGGTGCACATCGAGCAGGGCCGCGCGCGCTGCGGGCCGAACATCCAGTTGTAGGTGACGAGGGTGTCGTGCGCGCCGAACATTTCCGAAAGCGTTACCGGGCCAGCTTCACCCTCGAAGCGATAGTCCTGCGGTACGACGCCGCCAGGCGGCAGCGCGCGACGCTGTACGGCCACGCGTTCGATATGACGGCGCAACTCGATTTCCTCAGCCAGCAGGTCGTTGCGCGCGCTGCGATATTCAGCGCTCTCGCGCGGAAACCGGCGAGGCGAGTCGGCCAGCAGCCGGGCCGGTTTCAGCGTTTGTGTGGATGGGTCTGCTTCGGTCATCAGCCACCTCCTCTTGCGGTAAAAAGGATAAGGGGCGCGATAGCGGCACGCGTCGCAACCGCAACCGCGAGCACGAGCACGAGCACATTTTCGCCCCTATACAGCCACGACGAACGGCGTGCCGGCAAATCGACAACGCCGGTGAATTTTTTTGCAGCCCGTCGCGACGGCATTCGAACGCCTCCGTTCCGCATGTGGACGAGACGCGGACAAGCCGTTAGCAACGCGTGGCCGAAACATGGACATCCCGTGAACAACCCGCGGACAACGATCGAAACCGCATTGCAAGGTATCCTTTCGCGAAACAGCATGCGCGCGCCGGCGCGCTATTGCACCGTCACGGCGCCCGCCACGCCGACCTTGGGGATGCACCATGCCGCTTCGTCTGCCACCCCTGCCAGCGCTTCGCTTCTTCGAGGCGGCCGGCAGGCATCAGAGTTTCAAGCTCGCCGCCGCGGAACTGAACGTCACGCCGAGCGCGATTAGTCACGGGATCGTTGGCTTGGAGCAGTCGCTCGGCGTCGAACTGTTCGTGCGCGAGCCGCGCGGCATTTCGCTCACGGCAGCGGGCGCCGATTATCTATCGTACGTATCCGAAGCCTTTTCGCTGATCGCGATCGGCACGCAACGCCTGCCGAACCACCGCACGAATCGCCCGATCGCGCTGAGTTGCGCGCCCACGCTAGCCTCGCGTTGGCTGCTACCGCGCCTCGCCGCCTTTCGCTCGCGCTGGCCGAATGCGAACGTTACGGTCGATACATCGCACCGTCAGGTCGGCTTTCCCGTGGACGGTTTCGATTTCGCCATTCGCCTGAGCCGCGCCCCGGTCGCGGGAACCGCCTGGACGCGTCTGTTCGGCGAACGCCTGGTGCCGGTGTGCAGCCCCGCTTACGTAGACACGCTGCGCGACGAGCACGGCAAAGTCGATCTGCGCCACGCGACGCTCATTCACGTGAACTCGGCAAGCGAGGACTGGCAGGCGTGGTTCGACCGGGTCGCGATCGACGGGGTCGCCATCGACCGGGTCGCGATCGACGGGGTCGCCACAGACGGGGTCCCCATCGATGGTATCGACTTGAACGATGGGTTGCGCGTCGACACGATCCAGCTCGCTTTCGAAGCCGCGAGCATGGGCCTCGGCGTCGCGCTCGGCAGGCGGCCGCTGGTGGACCGCGACCTCGCGAGCGGTGCTCTCGTCGAAGCCTCTCCACAAACGATCGCCTCCTCCACGGCTTATTGGCTGGTGAGCGCACAAAACGCGGATAGCGCGGCGCATCGTCCGGAACTGCTCGACTTCAAACAGTGGCTGCTCAGCGAGGCTGAGCCGTTCGCCAATCCATCTGATGGCGACGCCGCGGGATTGCACCGCGCCAGGCACTGAACCAAGCACTCAACCTGAACAGGTGAGCCGCACTCACCTGTCGTCAAAATCTTTTCTTTTGCCGCTTCTGACGCTCGCTGCGACCATGGTGTCGAAGGAGATCAGAACCATGTCCACGACAAGTAACAAACGCCTCGCCTTCCCGTTGAGTCAAACGACGCTCGTGATCATCGCCGGCGCGCTGATTCTGAGCGCCGCAATGGGCATCCGGCAGACCTTCGGCCTCTTCATCGGGCCGTTCTCATTCGACCGCGGCCTGCCCGTCACGCTGATCGCTTTCGCCATCGCGCTGCACAACCTGGTGTGGGGCTTCGCGCAACCATTCGCGGGTGCCGCCGCGGACCGCTATGGTTCGGCGCCGGTAGTCGCGTTCGGCGGGACGACATTCGCAGCGGGCCTGGGCGTCGCGGCGGTCGCACCGTCGGGCCCGATGCTGATCGTCGGCATGGGTCTGCTGGTCGGCATCGGTGTCAGTTGCACGACGTTCGGCGTGGTGTTGCCGGCGGTCGGCCGCATCGCTTCCCCGGAAAAACGCAGCATGGCGATGGGTCTTGTCAGCGCGGGCGGCTCGGCAGGACAGGTGCTACTGATCCCGCTCGTGCAGAGTATCCGGCTCAGCTCGGGCATCGCCGCCTCGCTTTTCGCGCTGGCCTTCCTGATGCTGCTGATCGCGCCGCTCGGCATGGTGCTCGACCGGCGCGCGAGTGTCGGCACGCAGGTCCAGGAGCCACCCGCTGTGCCGCTTCGCAAGGTACTGGCTCAAGCGGTCCGGCATCGCGGCTATCGACTCCTGACACTCGGCTTCTTTACCTGTGGATTTCAACTCGCGTTCATCTCCACCCATCTGCCTGAATATCTCACGCTCTGTCATATGCCTATCGGGCTGGGCGCCACGGCGCTCGCGCTGATCGGCCTGTTCAACATGGCGGGCAGTTGGGGATGCGGCTGGCTCGGCGGCCGGTTCCGGCAGCACCATGTGCTCGGCTGGCTTTATCTGATTCGAAGCGTGACGATCGGCGCCTTCTTTCTGCTGCCGAAGAGCTCCACGTCGGTCGTCATCTTCGCGGCCATGATGGGTCTGACCTGGCTCGGGACCGTCCCACTCACGAGCGGAGTCGTGGCAAAAGTGTTCGGCACACGGCACCTCGGCAGCCTCTTTGGGGTCTGCTTTCTGAGCCACCAGATCGGCTCGTTTCTCGGCGCGTGGCTAGGCGGATTGGTGTTCGATCTGACCGGCTCCTATTCGCTGCTGTGGGAAGCCACGGTCGTCTCCGGACTCATTGCCGCGATGCTGCACTTCCCGATCGACGACAAGGCCGTCAGCACGCCCGCAATTCGCTCCGAGCCGGCGGGTGCATGAACTATTTCCGCGGCGCGTCCGCCGCCGCTTTCGGCACACGCCCCATCAGGTAGAACTCGTCGTTCGGGCGCATTGAAATGACGTTGGCCATCCGGTTCGACAAACCGAAAAATGCCGTGATAGCCGCGATGTCCCACACGTCTTCATCCGAAAAGCCATGCTCGCGCAGCGTCTGGAAATCGGCATCGTCGACCGTGCCGGATTCGCGGCAGACCTTCAGCGCGAAGTCGAGCATCGCCTTCTGGCGCGCCGTGATATCCGCCTTGCGATGATTGACGGCCACCTGATCCGCAAGCAACGGCGCCTTTTCGTAAATGCGCAGAATCGCGCCGTGCGCGACCACACAATACAGGCACTGATTCACCGCGCTCGTGGCGACGACGATCATCTCGCGCTCACCTTTGGTTAAGCCGCCCTCCTTCAGCATCAACGCGTCGTGGTACGCAAAAAACGCGCGGAATTCATCCGGTCGATGCGCCAGTGTCAAGAACACGTTCGGGACAAAACCGGCTTTCTCCTGCACTTCGAGGATGCGGGCGCGGATGTCATCCGGCCATTCGCCCGGCTCGGGCACGGGGTAGCGGCTGATCGGTTGAAGGGTTGCCATGGGGTGTCTCCGTTGTATCTGTATGTGCACGACGATTGTAGCAACCGTGCTGCGGAACACGGCATGCGGTATGCGGATACCCGTAACCCGCCTTCCAGAAGCACACGTAATGCTGTATTTTCAATGGATCAGTTCTCGCAGACCGAGAGGGTCCATGGATCGCCTGGAGGCAATGTCAATTCTGGTGGCCGCGGCGGAAACCGGCAGTTTTTCGGCCGCGAGCCGCAAACTGGGCACGCCGCTGCCCACCGTCAGCCGTAAAGTCGCGGAGCTCGAAGCGCATCTGAACGCGCGACTGCTGGTGCGCTCCACGCGCAAGCTGACCTTGACCGACGCAGGCGCGGCCTACCTCGCCGCCTGCAAGCAGATCCTCGAACAGGTGAGCGAAGCCGAAAGCGCGGCCGCAGGCGAGTACAGCACGCCGCGCGGCGAACTCGTCGTCACGGCGCCGATGGTGTTCGGACGCCTGCATCTGCTGCCCATCATCAACGACTTCCTCGCGACGTTCCCCGAAATCGCCGTGCGTCTGGTGCTTGCTGACCGTACGCTGCATCTGCTCGACGAACATATCGACGTTGCGTTGCGCATCGGCAAACTGCCCGACAGCAGCATGGTCGCGACCCAGGTCGGCACGGTGGGCCGGGTGGTCTGCGCCAGTCCGCGTTACCTCGCGCAAGCCGGCAAGCCGGACACGCCCGCCGATCTCGCCCGCTTCGCTTGCGTGATTGCCGACTCGTTGCCGTCCGGGCCGATCTGGACCTTCGCGCCGCGTGGCGCGAAACAGCAAGCCGTGCCGATCCGTCCGCGCCTGTCCGTCAATACCGTGGAAGCCGCCATCGACGCGGCTATCGCAGGCGTCGGCCTCACGCACGTGCTCTCATACCAGGCCGCGCGGGCCGTCGAAGAAGGCAAGCTGCAACTGGTGCTACGGGACTTCGAACCCGAACCGATACCGGTCAGCCTGATGCACGCGGGACAAGGGCCATTGCCGCTGAAAACGCGCAGCTTCATCGACTTCGCGGTGCCGCGCTTGCGCGCTGCGCTGAGCAGCGACAAGGACAGGCTGCACGGAGGCAGCGCGGCGCGCGTAGCCGTCCCGCCCCCTTGAATCTTTGCAGGCTTTCGGCCCTCCCCGCAGCGCCCTTTCACAAACCTGTGCTTAAATCCGCACTTCGTGCTGCTGCGTTTGTACCGGATGGCTGAACGAGCGGTGCGCTCTCCCACCGTCCGGCAGGAACCGGCCATGCGTGACATGTTCGCAACGCACGTCGGCTGGGCAGGCTGGGCAGGCTGGGTGGACCGGGCGCCGACTGTTTCAAATCCCTTCATAGCATCAAGAGGAGCGTGGTTGTGTGGCATTTTCCGGTTGCTATTCCACCCTCGCTGGGCGTGTGGGCCGTATTCATGAGCGTGCTCGTCACTCAACTCGGCCTGCCAATTCCAGCGGCGCCGATGCTGATCCTCGGCGGAACCATGGCCGCCATGGGACAGACCTCTTACGCCAGCGTCATTGGCGCCGCCGTCTGCGCCACGCTGATTGCAGACTCGCTATGGTTTTTCACGGGACGGACGTACGGCCGGCGGTTGCTGAATCATCTGGTGCGCTTCTCGCTGTCGCTCGACACCACCGTGCGCGTCGCACGCAATACCTATGAACGGTACGGCGCGCCGATTCTCACCGTCGCGAAGTTCCTGCCCGGCCTCGGTCTGATCTCGGCGCCGCTGCTCGGCACCACGCCAATCAACGTCGGCGTGTTTCTGCTGTGGGATTTTGTCGGCGCGGCGCTGTGGGCCAGCGTATGGGTGATCGGTGGCGCGGCGCTTCACGATCAGATCGTGCAGCTCGTTCTGCTCGTGCGCCATAACGGCGGCACGATTTTCGACGCGTTCGCGGCGATTTTCATTGCCGCGCTTCTGTATCGCTGGGTGCGCCGTTGGCAGTTTCGCCGCTGGCTCGCGCATGTACGCATCTCGCCGGAGCAACTCGACGAATTGATGAAATCCAATGAGCCGCCGCTGATCCTCGATGCGCGGCCACGCAGCATACGCGCGAAAGAATCGCACCGGATTGCGGGCGCGCAGTTGCTGGATCTCGATTCGCCGGAGCCGCTGCGTCCCGAGTTGCTGAAGCGGCCGATTGTCGTCTACTGCGTCTGTCCTAACGAAGCGACGGCCAAGCGGATCGTCAATCAGCTGCATCGAAAGAATATCCATCACGTCAAAGCGCTCAAGGGCGGCCTTGACGCGTGGGAAAAACGCGGTTATCCGGTCGAGCCGCTGCCGCCCGACTTCGAGACGGCGATGGCCCATATGCTAGAAGACGAAGTCGACGAGGGCGAGTACACCGTGCGGGCGAGATTGGCGAAATGACGATGGGAACCGCAGGCGCTTGAACCCACGCCTCGAACACCATGGGGCCGCATTAAAAACCGCTTGCGCATCACCCTCAATGTGTGCAACATGCATATATGCATGTTGCACACATTGAGGTGCCCCTATGACGCAGCGCACAGAGAACCTGCTTGGCGTGCTCGCCCTGCTAGTCACGGACGAGATGAACGCGCAGCCTGCCGTGGCAGCGCTCGCGGGCCCCACTGCCCGCGCCATGCTCAACGCGGTCGGTCAATATCCCGATTCATCCATTGAAGTATTGCGCGAGGCGGTCGATCTTTCGCATCCGGCCGCGGTCCGCGCCGTTGCGGGTCTGGTGGAGGCGGGTCTCGTCGAGAAGAAATCCGGCACGGATAAACGTTCCGTCGCGCTCGCCTTGACCGCGTCCGGCAAGCGCGAAGCCAAGCGCCTCCAAACGGCACGCGACCGGATGCTCCAACGCATCGTCGGGCAGCTCGACGAGCGCGAACGCGACGTGCTCGAAAGCCTGCTGATCAAGATCCTGTGGAATGAGACCCGCGATCCAGCGCACGCCATGCAACTATGCCGCCTCTGCGACGACGGTCCCTGCCTGAAAGCCGGCTGCCCGGTCGAATGCCGCGAACAGGGTCTGCCCATGCCCGCGCGGAGCAGCACATGAATGCCGCCGCGCCGGTGCGCTGGCCGGCGATCGCCGCGTTGACCGCGGTCTCGGCGCTCTCGCAGATCGGCCAGTTCGGCATCGGCTTCATGGTGCTGCCCGTGTGGTTGGCTCATCACGGTCTCGACGCACCGCGCGCCGGCCTCTTCTCCGCTTCGCAATGGACCGGCATGCTGGCCGGCCTGTTGCTCGCGCCGTGGCTGGTGGAGCGTATCGGCGCGAAGCGCACGGTATCGCTGGGTCTCGCCGCCACGGTTGTTGCGTTCGCCACGATGAACGCGCTGTGGTGGCCGTTGTGGCTCGTGCCCGGCCTGTTGACCGGGCTCGGCATCGGTTTGCGCTGGATCGCTAATGAAACGTGGCTCTACCGGCTCGTGCCGCCTGAGTCGAGCGGACGTGTGGTGGGCGTGCACGAAGCGCTGATTGCCACCGCAGGCGTAATTGGCCCGGCATTGGCGGTGTGGTGCGCAGTCGACGGACGCATCACGTTCGCAGCCGGCGCGGCCTTCACGTTTGCGGCGGCCCTTCCACTGTGGCTGACCGCGTCGGACGATCGGCGCACTGCTGTTAAAGCAGCACGGCCTGCGCCAAAAACCCGTGCTCAAAAAAGCGCCCCGATCGGCCCATTGGTCAGCCTCGGCATGGTGGTCGTCGCGGCAGGCGGCATCGGCGATGGCGCGCTCTACGGCCTTTTCCCGCTCTTTGCCGACGCCCACGGCCTCAGCACCACACAGACGGCCACACTACTCACGCTATTCGGTATCGGCGGCATGGCGCTGCAATTTCCGGTCGGCTGGTTCGCCGATCGCGCGGGCCTGGCCGCCACGGTGATCGTCTGCGCCGCGCTCAGCACGCTGGCCATCTGCGGTTTCGCGCTTGCCGCGCCCGCCTCATGGCTCGCTGACGCGAGCGCGTTGCTGCTCGGCGGCATGAACAGCGCGTACATCACACTCGGCATGGTCGCGGCGGCATGCAGCGACAAGGCCGCGCTCACGCGCAACATGCGGCTCGTGTCGCTCACCTTCACTGCAAGTTCGATTGTGGGGCCGCTCATCGCCGGTTTCGCCATGAAAGCGCGCGGCAGCGATATGCTGATGTGGCAACTGGCGATCATGAGCGGCGCGCTCGTTGCCTACACGCTCGGCTTACGCGAAGGCCGGCGTCAACCCGATCGATCGTCGTCGATGGGCTGAGCCTGGACCTAGCCGGCTGTGTTTCAAGCCGGTTATGTTTTTAGCCGATTGAAGCGCCTAGCGTTCAGCCACTTTCCTCTGCCGCCAAAGACACAACAGATCGCACGCAATATGCGCGGCGGCAATCGCCGTGATCTCGCTCTGGTCATAAGCGGGCGCCACTTCCACCACATCCGCGCCCACCAGATTCAACGCACCGAGCCCACGCACTATGGCCAGCCCCTGTGCCGACGACAAACCGCCCGCCACCGGCGTACCCGTGCCTGGCGCGAACGCCGGATCGAGACAGTCGATATCGAAGGTCAGATACGCGGGCCGCTCGCCGACAATCGACGTGATCCGCTCTACCGCCGCCCGCGTGCCGTGTTCGTGGACCCATGCGGCGTCGAGGATATTGATCCCCATGAAATCATCGTTCCACGTGCGAATGCCGACCTGAACCGAGGTCTTCGGATCGATCAACCCGTCTTTCACCGCCTTGTAAAACATCGAGCCGTGATTCAGGCTGTCCGGGCTGTCGTCGGCCCAGGTATCGCAGTGGGCGTCGAAATGGATCAGCGAGAGCGGCTTGCCATACTTCTCCGCATGCGCAATCAGCAGCGGATACGTAATGTAGTGATCGCCGCCGAGCGTCAGCATCTTCGCATCCGAGCGCAGGATCGTGCGTGCATGGTCGACGATCGACTCCTTGATCGTCATGGGATTGTGCGCGTCGAACCAGCAGTCGCCGTAGTCCGTCACTGCGAGATCGTCGAACGGATTGAAGCCCCACGGATAGGGATGCAACTCCGACAACTGCACGCTCGCCGCGCGCACCGCCGCGGGGCCAAGACGCGCGCCTGAGCGGAACGTGGTGGCCAGATCGAGCGGCACGCCGGAAACCACGACGTCGACACCGTCGAGTTCGCGAGTGTATTTGCGGCGCATGAACGACAACACACCCGCATAGGTGTTTTCGATCGACGAGCCATAGAGCGACGAACGACGGATCGCGCCGTCGCCATAAACGAGTTCAGTCATGGATGACCTGATACCTGATAAACATGCCGGAGCCGCACGCGGGGCTTCCAGGTGATGCGTGCGACGTCCGGCCTCGGATTCATTGGGAACGCAGCGGCGCCTATGAGGCACGCCGCCGCGCTGGCTTGCGAATCCTTTAGCGCAGCCGAACGAGCGTGGACTTCAGCTCGGTGTACTTCTCCAACGCGTGCAACGACTTGTCGCGGCCGTTGCCCGATTGCTTGTAGCCGCCGAACGGGAAGTTCATGTCCCCGCCTTCGTCGTAGCAATTGACCCAAACCGTACCGGCACGCAGCTTGCGCGACACTTCGTGCGCGGTGGTCAGGTTCGAGGTCCACACGGCAGCGGCAAGACCGTATTCGCTATCGTTAGCGATCTTGATCGCTTCTTCAACCGTGTCGAACGTAATCACCGACAACACCGGCCCAAAGATTTCCTCGCGCGCAACCTTCGCGCCGGAAGCCGGGATCTCGAAGATGGTCGGTTCGATATAGAAGCCGCCGGTCTCCTGCTTGACGCGCGACCCACCCAGCAGCAGCTTCGCTTCGGCGCGGCCCGCTTCGATATAACCGAGCACGCGTTCGAGTTGCACGTTATCGACGATCGCGCCCATCGAGGTTTGCGGATCGAGCGGGTTGCCCGGCGTGTAGCTGCGTGCGGCGGCGATCAGCTTGTCGAGGAACACGTCCTTGATGTCGCGATGCACGAGCAGGCGCGAACCGGCGGTGCACATTTCGCCCATGTTGTAGAAGATCGCGCCGGCCGCCGCATTGGCTGCACGGTCGAGGTCGGGGCAATCGGGCATCACGATGTTCGGCGACTTGCCGCCGAGTTCGAGCCAGACGCGCTTCAGGTTCGACTGGCCGGCGTATTGCATGATCAGCTTGCCGACGTTGGTCGAGCCGGTGAAGGCGAGGCAGTCCACGTCCTGATGCAGCGCCAGCAGTTTGCCCGGTTCGCCCGCGCCCGGCACCACGTTGAACACACCGGCGGGGATGCCCGCGTCCAGCGCGAGCTGCGCGAGCCGAATCGCGGTGAGCGGCGACTTCTCCGAAGGCTTGAGCACGACGCTGTTACCCGCGGCGAGCGCCGGGCCGAACTTCCACGACGCCATCAGGATCGGGAAATTCCACGGCACCACCGCGGCGACCACGCCGATCGGCTCGCGCGTCACGAGGCCCACCAGATGATGATCGGCCGGCGCGACTTCGCCGCCGACCTTGTCGATCGCTTCAGCGAACCACTCGACGCAATAGGCCGCGCCAGGCACATCCACCGAGGTGGTGTCGGCGATCGGCTTGCCTGCGTCCAGCGTTTCCAGTAGCGCGAGTTCGTCCATGTGCTCGCGGATCGACGCAGCCCAGCGCAGGAGAATCGCCTTGCGCTTGCGTGGATTGAGGCCGGACCACACGCCGGAATCGAACGCGCGGCGTGCGGCTGCCACGGCGGCGTCGACATCCGCCGCGCCGCTGTCGGCAACCTTGACGAGCAACTTGCCGTCGATCGGGCTCAGGCAGTCGAAGGTGCGGCCGCCTGCGGCGTCACGGTACTCGCCGTCGATAAACGCACGGCCTTCGATCGAAAGCGTAGCGGCTTTGTCTTGCCAGAAAGCGAGAGATTTCTTGTCCATCAGGATGCCTCAATGTTATGCGCTCGACGCACGCCGGCATCGACTTCAGGCGGCTTGGAACTGCGTCGCGGCGCGTTGGCGCGGAGTCTTTAGAACGTGGGCGGCGAATTGGCCGACACGATCTCGCAGAGATGCTCCGCGCTGGGATTGCGAAAACGATGCGGTAGACGGCTTTCGAAGTAGTAGCTGTCCCCTGGGTCGAGCAGCCACGTGACGCCGTCCACCGTCAGTTCGATCTGACCGCTGACTACCACCCCACCCTCGTGCCCCTCGTGCTCCAGCATTTCCGGCCCCGTATCCGACAGAGGCTGATAGACCTCGCGCAGAATGCCCATGTTGCGGTCTTTCACACTGGAGCCCGCGAGATAGAACTCGATCGACTCATTGCCGAGATTCGGCATGTCGGCGCGGCGCGACACGACCGAGCGTTCCACCTCGACTTCAAAGGTGAAGAACTCGGCGAGACTCATCGGTATGCATTCGAGCAGTTTCTTCAGTGACCCAACTGACGGACTCACCCGGTTCTGTTCAATCAACGAGATCGTGCCGTTGGTCACCCCCGCCCGTTTGGCCAGTTCACGCTGGGACAGGCCATTCTTCTTACGGATGTACTGCAGGCGGGTCGCTACTTCTATGGACATCGCTAGGTTCTCTGACATGGGAAACGATCTGGGCGCGTGGGCTCGGGCAACCTGTGCCCGCGAGTGTTGAATATTCTAATCACTTTAATCGTTGCGCCGCTGGGGAAAACCCTGAAAGGATTCCGAAATATGACGTGCGCAACGAATGTTCCCACGGGCAGGGATTCTAGCGACACCCCCGGGAAAGCCCTGATAAATCTTTTATAAAAATGATTTGACGGCATTATTGGCTCGTATACGATGGTTCTCAGGCGATCGTCATGCCGACGTCACGAAACACGAAAGTGTGTTTTTGATGCAGCGAACCCAGTTCGCATCGGTCAGAGTCGATCAACCCAGCGTGATGTTTCTTTAAACGCCCTGTGCGTTTTTCGAGCAAGCGTTCAATACTTTCAACGCCGCTAGTCGAGTGTAATCGTGAGAGTCCGAGGCCCTTTGGTGAGATGGAATCGAAGTCAGGCGAGTTGTCCTCGCGCTGACGGCGCCATCGCCGACGGCAGCAACGGCAGCCTTGCGTTCCGCCGCTTTCTGTCCGTCTTCACGATCCTGTCCCGCCGTTCAGTTCGACGTCACAACTCCATCTCCGCGCGCGCCTTCATTGCCGTGCGCACGGACGAAGTCGCCTCGCTGCTGCCGTAGCGCCTCCCCCCGTTTTTTGCCGTTCGATTTGTCCGTTTGCGTGAGCGCGCGCTCTCTTGAGTCATGCGTTCGTGTATGTGCGGCGCCGTCTGCCGCCTACGCACTTCATGCGGATCAGATCAGTTGCGCACCGCAGCGGATCGAATCGAACGGCCACCCTGACTATCACGCGCGGCGCGTTCCGTTGACGACGACCGCCAGCACTACCCGGTGGCCTGACGCCCTGCGTCCGGTTGCGGAATTGTGCCGCGCTGTGTTTAACGTTGTTCATGCCGCGTCCCGCGGAGAACACACACGTCTACCTGTTATGCGAAACAAACCCCTGGTCGGCATCAGCGCCGACAGAACGATGATGGGAGTCCACCCATCGCACGTCACCGGCGAAAAGTACATCGCCGCGATCGTGGACGGCTCGCAGGCGCTGGCCATGTTGTTGCCGGCGCTCGGCGAGCGTCAGTCCACCGAGGACGTGCTGGACGCCGTCGACGGCTTAATGTTTACCGGCAGCTATTCGAATGTCGAGCCGCACCGCTACGGTGGTCATCCCAGCGCGCCGGGCACGCTGCACGACGCCGCACGCGATGCGACGACGCTGCCGCTTCTACGCGCGGCGATCGCCGCAGGCGTGCCGGTGCTGGCGGTATGCCGGGGCTTCCAGGAAATGAACGTGGTGTTCGGCGGGACGTTGCATCAAAGCGTTCACGCGGTGGCCGGCTTGAACGACCATCGCGAGAACAAGGAAGACGACCTCGACGTGCAGTACGCACCGTCGCATTCGATCACGCTGACGCAGGGCGGCTTGTTGCAGCGCCTCGCGGGCGGCACGAATGAAGCGCGTGTGAATTCATTGCACGGTCAGGGCGTCGAGCGGTTGGGCGTGGGTCTGGTGGCTGAAGCCACCGCGCCGGACGGATTGATCGAAGCGGTGAGTGTGAAAGATGCGCGTGCCTTCGCGCTGGGTGTGCAGTGGCACCCGGAATGGAAGCATGCCAGCGACGCGCTTTCCACCGCGATCTTTCGTGCCTTCGGCGACGCCTGCCGCGATCGAATGCGCACCAAGGCCGGCTATGGCGCGGCATCCGCCGCCGCCACGCATGCCTGAGCCGGTCGCGCACCAAAACTGAGAGAATAACCATGCATGAAATCGACGACTTCCTGAAGCAGAACCGCGTCACCGAAATCGAAGCGATCATTCCGGATATGGCCGGGATCGCACGCGGCAAGATCATTCCGCGCAGCAAATTCGAATCCGGCGAGTCCATGCGCTTGCCGCAGGCGGTGATGATCCAGACCGTCACAGGGGACTATCCGGAAGACGGCACGCTCACCGGCGTCACCGACCCGGACATGGTATGCGTTCCTGACGCCAGCACCATCCGCATGATTCCGTGGGCCGTCGATCCGACCGCCCAGGTCATTCACGATTGCGTTCACTTCGACGGCACGCCCGTCGCGATCTCGCCGCGCCGTGTGCTGCGCCGCGTACTCGAACTCTACAAGGCCAAGGGGTGGAAGCCGGTTATCGCGCCCGAGCTCGAGTTCTACCTGGTCGACATGAACAAGGACCCCGATCTGCCGCTGCAACCGCCTATCGGTCGTACGGGCCGTCCCGAGACCGGACGTCAGGCATATTCGATCGAAGCGGTCAACGAATTCGATCCGCTGTTCGAAGACATCTATGAATACTGCGAAGTGCAGGAACTGGAAGTCGACACGCTGATTCACGAAGTCGGCGCCGCGCAGATGGAAATCAACTTCATGCACGGCGATCCGCTGAAGCTCGCCGACAGCGTGTTCCTGTTCAAGCGCACGGTGCGTGAAGCCGCGCTGCGTCACAAGATGTACGCGACCTTCATGGCCAAGCCGATGGAAGGCGAACCGGGCTCGGCGATGCACATGCACCAGAGCCTCGTGGACGAAGAAACCGGCCAGAACCTGTTCACCGGTCCGGACGGCAAGCCAACGTCAATGTTCACCGGCTATATCGCGGGCCTGCAGAAATACACGCCGGCGCTGATGCCAATCTTCGCGCCGTACATCAACTCGTATCGCCGCCTGTCGCGTTTCATGGCTGCGCCGATCAATGTGGCATGGGGTTACGACAACCGCACGGTGGGTTTCCGGATTCCGCATTCGGGGCCGGCTGCGCGCCGTATCGAGAACCGCATCCCGGGCGTGGACTGCAATCCGTATCTGGCGATCGCAGCAACGCTGGCTGCCGGGTATCTTGGCATGACGCAAAATCTGGAGCCGACCGAGCCGCTGCTCAGCGACGGTTACGAACTGCCCTACCAGTTGCCGCGCAATCTGGAAGAGGGGCTGACGCTGATGGGCGCGTGCGAACCGATGGCCGAGATTCTCGGCGAGAAATTCGTCAAAGCCTACCTGGCACTGAAAGAAACCGAATATGAAGCATTTTTCCGCGTGATCAGCTCGTGGGAACGCCGGCATTTGCTGCTGCACGTTTAAGACCGGATTCAGGGTCTTGATTCATGACGTCGCCCGCAAACGCGAAAAAATTGGAGGCAGTATGAGCTACAGAACAGAAGAAGTCGCTTACGTGCAACCGGCACAACCCAGCGCCACCGCACAAGCCACGCAACAACGCGGCACCGCCGAATACCGCGCGCTCGACGCGGCACACCACATCCATCCGTTCTCGGACATGGGTTCGCTCAATCGCGCCGGTAGCCGCGTGATCGTCAAAGCCCAAGGCGTGTATCTGTGGGATTCGGAAGGCAACAAGATCATCGACGGCATGGCCGGTTTGTGGTGCGTGAACGTCGGTTATGGCCGCAAGGAACTGGCTGACGCCGCGTACCGGCAGATGCAGGAACTGCCTTTCTACAACACCTTCTTCAAGACGACGCACCCGCCGGTGATCGAACTGTCGGCCTTGCTCGCGGAGCTGGCGCCGGAACCGTTCAATCACTTCTTCTATTGCAACAGCGGTTCGGAAGGCAACGACACCGTGCTGCGCATCGTCCATCAATACTGGGCGACGCAAGGCAAGCATTCGAAGAAGTTCGTCATCTCGCGCAAGAACGGCTATCACGGTTCGACGATCGCCGGCGGCACGCTGGGCGGCATGGGCTACATGCATGACCAGATGCCCTCGAAGGTCGAGAACATCGTTCATATCGACCAGCCGTATTTCTTCGGTGAAGCAGAAGGTAATCTGACGCCGGAAGAATTCGCGCTGGCCCGTGCGCAACAACTCGAAGCGAAGATCCTCGAAATCGGCGCGGACAATGTCGCCGCGTTTATCGGTGAGCCTTTCCAGGGCGCGGGCGGCGTGATCTTCCCGGCCTCGACCTACTGGCCGGAAATCCAGCGCATTTGCCGCAAGTACGACATCCTGCTGGTCGCCGACGAAGTGATCGGCGGCTTCGGCCGGACCGGCGAATGGTTCGCGCATCAGCACTTCGGTTTCGAGCCCGATCTGATCACGCTGGCCAAGGGCCTGACGAGCGGCTATGTGCCGATGGGCGCGGTCGGCCTGCATGATCGGGTGGCCAAGGCAATCATCGAGCACGGCGACTTCAATCACGGCCTCACCTACTCCGGCCACCCGGTGGCCGCGGCGGTGGCGCTCGCCAATCTGAAGCTGCTGCGCGACGAGAAGATCGTCGAACGCGTCAAGACCGACACGGGTCCGTACTTCCAGAAGAAGTTACGCGACACCTTCGCCAATCACCCGATCATCGGTGAAATATCCGGCGCGGGTCTGGTGGCCGGCCTGCAACTCGCGGAAGACCCGAAAGCTCGCAAGCGCTTCGCCAATGGCGGTGACGTCGGCACGATCTGCCGTGACTTCTGCTTCAACGGCAACCTGATCATGCGCGCCACCGGCGACCGGATGCTGCTCTCGCCGCCGCTCGTGATCAACAAGCTGGAAATCGACGAAATCGTTTCGAAGGCCAAGAAAGCCATCGACGCGACTGCACAACAACTTGGAATTTCGTAACGGCAGTTCGTTCCGGCATGGGCACACCCACGATACATGCTCATGCCGGTTCTTCACATCAAGGGAAAAAACCATGAGCGTTTGTCATCTTCGTCATGCGGTCGCGGGGGCCGCGCTTCTCGCCTTCACGGGTTTTGCGGCGTTGTCGGTTACGCCGGCCCTTGCGGCCGACACGGAACTGAATGTCTACAACTGGTCGGACTACATCGCGAAGGACACGATTCCGAACTTCGAGAAGCAGAGCAGCATCCACGTCAAGTACGACAACTACGATAGCGACGATACGTTGCAGGCCAAACTGCTCGCGGGCAGCTCCGGTTACGATATCGTGGTCCCGACGTCGAACTACATGGCCAAGCAGATTCAGGCCGGCGTGTATCAGAAGCTCGACAAGTCGAAGCTGCCGAACCTCACGAACCTCGACCCTGTGCTGATGAAGATGATCTCGGACGCCGATCCGGGCAACCAGTACGGGGTGCCTTGGGCCTACGGCACCGACGGTATCGGCTACAACGTGCAGGCCGTGCAGAAGGCACTCGGTGCGAATGCGCCGGTCGATAGCTGGGCACTCGTGTTCGACCCGGCCAATTTGTCGAAGCTGAAAGGCTGCGGCGTGTCGTTCCTCGATCAGGCTGTCGACGTGTTCGCCGCCACGCTGCAATACATGCATAAGGATCCGAACAGCACGAACCCCGCCGATTATCAGGCCGCCTTTGAAGTGCTGAAGAAAGTCCGCCCGTATATCACCCAATTCAATTCTTCCGGCTACATCAACGACCTCGCCAACAACGACGTGTGCGTCGCGGTTGCATGGTCAGGCGACGTAGGCATCGCCAGCCGCCGGACCGCTGAAGCCAAGCGTTCGTATCAGGTGAAATTCTCGAACGTCAAGGAAGGCGGTCTGCTGTGGTTCGACGTGATGGTGATTCCGAAAGACGCACCGCATCCGGAAGCCGCGCTGAAGTGGATCAATTACATCGAAGACCCGAAAGTCAACGCTGCGATCACAAATGAAGTGTTCTACCCGACCGCGAACAAGGCCGCGCGCCAGTTCGTCACGCCGGGCGTCGCACAGGATACGACCGTTTATCCGGGCGACGAAGTGTTGAGCAAGATGACGCTCATGAAGCCGATGCCCACCGACATTCTGCGCCTTGAAAACCGTCTTTGGGCGCAGCTTAAAACCGGCCATTGATTAAGCCAAACTAAAAAGAATCGATTCCGCGCTCAGGGATCGCTCGAACCCTGAGCGCATGAATAGCAGTAACGGTAGTCAGCCTGCGCGTTTTCAGGATCCCATCTGCCCGCGCGCAGTCCCATGTTTTCCGATCGCAGCGCATCTTGCGAGCCGCTCCCAGCGGCTCGTATGGAGACACTTGCGCTCGCGATCCGCAAGGAATGGTTACATCATGAACTCGACGACATTAAATAGCGTAGCCGGCGCCACCCAGATGGCCCGCCCCGCCCCGACGACAAAATCGAAATCGGACGAATTCGTTCGCATCGAAAATGTCGTGAAGAAATTCGGCGACAGCACCGCTGTCGACAACGTCAATCTGAGCATTGCGAAGAACGAACTGTTCGCACTGCTCGGCAGCTCCGGCTGCGGTAAATCCACGCTGCTGCGCATGCTCGCAGGGCTCGAGTCGGTCACCTCCGGGCGCATTTTCGTCGACGGCGAAGATCTCGCCGCGATGCCGCCGTACAAGCGGCCGGTCAACATGATGTTCCAGTCGTATGCGCTGTTCCCGCACATGAGCGTGGAAGCGAATATCGCCTTCGGCCTCAAGCAGGAAGGCACGCCGAAGAACGAGATCAAGGAACGTGTTGCCGACGCGCTCCATCTCGTGCAGATGAGCAAATACGCGCAACGCAAGCCGCATCAGTTGTCCGGTGGACAGCAGCAGCGTGTGGCGCTGGCCCGCTCGCTCGTCAAGCGCCCCAAGCTGCTGCTGCTCGACGAACCGATGTCGGCGCTCGATAAAAAGATCCGCCAGAAGACCCAGCTCGAGCTTGTGAACATCATCGAGAAAGTTGACGTGACCTGCGTGATGGTCACCCACGATCAGGAAGAAGCCATGACGATGGCCGGGCGCCTCGCTGTTATGAGCGAAGGCCGCATCGTGCAGATCGGCTCGCCCAGCCAGGTGTACGAGTTTCCGAATAGCCGCTTCTCGGCGGAGTTCATCGGCTCGACCAACCTGTTCGAAGGCACCGTGGTCGCGGACGAACCGGACCATATCTTCGTCGAAAGCGAAGACCTCGAATCGCGCATCTACGTGAGCCACGGCATTACCGGCCCGCTCGGCATGCCGGTGGGCATCTCGGTGCGCCCGGAACGCGTGAAGGTCTCGCTCGACAAACCCTCCACGCCGCACAACTGGGCGCGCGGCGTGGTCTCGGACGTCGCGTACATGGGCAGCTATTCGCTGTATCACGTGCGCCTGCCAAGCGGCAAGACGGTCGTATCGAATCTCTCCAGCTCGCACCTGATGAGCGAAGGTGCCCCTTCCTATAACGACGACGTGTTCGTCTACTGGTCGCCGGCTAGCGGCGTGGTGCTGACGCAATGAGCAATCCCACTACCTCCTCCCCCGCGGCGCTCGGCGCGCCGTCCGGCAGCCGATTGCTCGGCTCGCTGAAAAAACGCCTCTCGGTACTGGTGCCGTCGGGCCGCACGACCGTAATCGGCGTGCCGTTCCTATGGCTCTTCGTGTTCTTCGCGTTGCCGTTCGTGCTGGTGCTGAAAATCAGCTTCGCCGATCTGCGCCTTGGCATTCCGCCGTACACGGATCTCGTGACGGTCAAGGACGGCATGGTGCACTTCGCGATGCAACTCAGTCACTACGCGTTCCTGCTGCAAGACGATCTGTACGTCGCGACGTATATCAGCTCGCTGAAGATGGCCGGGGTCTCGACCTTCTTCTGCCTGCTGATCGGCTATCCGATTGCGTACTATATCGCCCGCTCGGAGCCCACCAAGCGCAACCTGCTGATGATGGGCGTGATGCTGCCGTTCTGGACGTCGTTCCTGATTCGCGTCTACGCGTGGATCGGCATTCTGAAGGACGACGGCCTGCTCAATCACACGCTGATGGCAATCGGCATGATTCATTCGCCGTTGCGCCTCTACCACACAGATATTGGCGTCTATATCGGCATGGTTTATTCGTACTTGCCGTTCATGGTGATGCCGCTGTATGCCCACCTGGTGAAGATGGATCTGACACTGCTCGAAGCGGCCTACGACCTCGGTTGCAAACCGTGGACGGCGTTCACGCGTATCACCTTGCCGCTGTCGAAGAACGGCATTATCGCCGGCAGTCTGCTGGTGTTCATTCCGGCGGTGGGCGAGTACGTGATTCCTGAACTGCTTGGCGGCGCCGACACGCTGATGATCGGCCGCGTGATGTGGGATGAATTCTTCAACGATATGGACTGGCCGATGGCATCCGCTGTCACCGTCGCGATGGTTCTACTGCTGCTCGTGCCGATGGCCGTGTTCCAGTACTACCAGGTCAAGGAACTGGAAGGTGCGAAATGATCAAGCCTAATAGAACGCTTTCCAATAGCGTGCTGACGTTCGGATTTCTGTTTCTGTATATCCCGATCATCAGCCTGGTGGTGTATTCGTTCAACGAGTCGAAGCTCGTCACGGTCTGGTCCGGCTTCTCGCTCAAGTGGTATGGCGCGCTGCTGCAAGACGGCGAACTGCTCAGTGCAGCGTGGTTGTCACTGAAGATCGGTCTGTTGACCGCATGCGCATCCGTCGTGATCGGTACATGGGCAGGCTTTGTGCTCGCCCGCTTCGGACGCTTTCGCGGCTTCACGCTGTTCGCCGGCATGGTCAACGCGCCGCTCGTGATTCCTGAAGTGATTCAGGGCATCTCGCTGCTGTTGCTGTTCGTCGCGCTCGAACAGATGCTCGGCTGGCCGAAGGGCCGTGGTCTCTTCACGATCTGGATCGGTCACGTGATGCTGTGCGTCTCGTACGTGGCGATCATCGTGCAATCGCGGGTGAAGGAGCTCAATAAGTCGCTCGAAGAGGCCGCGCTCGATCTCGGCGCCACGCCTCTCAAGGTGTTCTTCCTGATCACGCTGCCGCTGATCTCGCAGGCACTGATGTCCGGCTGGCTGCTGTCGTTCACGCTGTCTTTCGACGACCTCGTGCTATCCGCGTTCCTGTCGGGTCCGGGCTCCACCACGCTGCCGCTCGTCGTGTTCTCGCGTGTGCGTCTCGGTTTGAATCCGGAAATGAATGCGCTCGCCACTATCTTCATCACCACGGTGACGATCGGTGTGATCGCCGTCAACCGCTGGATGCAGGTGCGTGAACGCAAGCGTAACCGCGATATGCAAATGGCTTTCGCACTCGCCGAAGCCGCCGACCCCTTGCCATTAGCACCACAACAAGCCGCCGTACGGAAATCGCTCGATACGGCAAGCGCATAAGAAGTCCTTTTGCAATACGACCAATAAGGAGAATTTGCATGAGAAAGAAGCTCATCTGTCTGTTGGTGGCGGGGAGTTTGCCAGGCTTTGCCATGGCAGATGCCACCAGCGACCAGATCAAGGCGCTCCAGGCCCAGCTCAACGCGCTGCAAAAGGAGGTGAAGCAGTTGCGCTCGGAAGTCGCCAGCAAGCCTAAAGCGGCGGCTGCGGCGACGGCGGCCCCTGCCCCGGCAGTGGTTGCCGCGCCGGTCGACATTTCCTCGCCGGATTACGGCAAGGCGCAAGCGACGCTGACCAACGATCAGGTCGATTCGATGAAGCAGCAGATCGCCAATCAGCAGTTGAAGGTCGATTCGTTGGTGGACGCGGCGAACACGGGGCCGATCGCGGGCCTGTCGGTGACGGGCTATATCGATCCGACCTACATCTATAACCGCGCGCAAAGCAGTTCGTCGTTCCTGTTCGCGAACCACGAAAGCAGCTACAACTACTTCAACAGCACGTTCGGCGATCTCTACCTCGACATCAAGAAGACCTTCGGTGTCGGCCCGATGGCGCCGTCGGCCGAAATCACCCTGATGCCGAACCGCGGCAACGGTATTACGCTGCTGACGAACGAGCATGGCAGCATCGGCAACAACATCCTGAACACGGCGGTCGTCAATGTGCCGATCACGGCGACCACGACGTTCGTGGCCGGTTTGATTCCGAGCTTCGGCGGCTACGAAGTGCAGCAGTCGAACCAGATGCTCACGCTCACGCACAACCTGCTGTATGACTTCTCGGATCCGGGCAGCTACATCGGGGCCGGTGCGAACTACACGTCGGGCAACTGGGCGTGGAAGTTCTTCCTCGGCAACGAGCAGTACCGCACGTACGGCGCGACGACGCAGATCGGCACCAACGCGCTGGGCGATCCGATCACGACCAGCAACAAGATCCCGACGTTCACCGCGCGTACCGACTACACGTGGTCGAGCGCACTGGATATCGGCGGTTCGTTCAATATCGGGCGTCAGACGCTGGCTAGCGCAATCAATCCGGCCACCGGCACGGTCTCTTACGGCGTAGGCGGCAACTCGCCTAGCGCAGGCGGTACGTTCTTCTTCGGCGAAGCCGACCTGACCTACACCCTCGCCGACGTGCAGTACAACGCCGAACTCGACTACGGCCAGCAGCAGAACGGCGCGTTCAACGGTGGCCAGGCGCAGTGGTACGGCCTCTCGCTGCTCGCGCACCGCAAGTTCAGTCTGCCGATGGTGGGCCGTATGGGCGCGACGGTGCGTTATGACGTGCTCGTCGACAGCAAGAACGGTGGCGGCGGCGGCGGCATCGCGCTGAACGCGAACGGCATGGACACGGCTGACGGCTTCGGCATCGGCGCGGACTGCCTCGCCAATTCGAAGGCGAACGGTGGCCTCGGCTTCGAGTGCAAGGGCGCCACCCGTCAGGACGTTTCGCTCGACCTGTTGTTCTACCCGACCCAGCAGATCACGGTCAAGGTGGAATACCGTCACGACTGGGCGAACAAGCAGGTGTTCCTGAAGAACGACGGTTCGTACGGCA
>NZ_WOEZ01000211.1 GCF_013177735.1 Paraburkholderia elongata
CGTCAGGATCAGGTCGGCACGCTGCTCGACTTCTGGGGCCCCGAGGAATTGCAGGAGCTTGAAGAAATCCAGGCGACGCTGCCGTCCGCCGGCCGCACTGCCGGTGAAGTGGTGCCGGTGAAACTGCATGCACGCGTGACGGAAGCCGGCACGCTCGAACTCGAAGCCATGCCGCGCGGCACCGACGAGCGCTGGAAGGTTGAGTTCGACGTGCGCGGCAGCGCCAATGCATGACCGAGATGAAGCGCTACAGCGTCGGCATTGATCTCGGCACCAGTAACACGGTGCTGGCCTACGCCGCGGCGGGCTCGCAGGACATTCGCGTCTTCGAGATCGATCAGCTGGTGAGTCTCGGCGAAGTCGCCGCGCGGCCGCTCCTGCCTTCGGTGCGGTATCACGCGGCGCCGGGCGAGTTGAGTGCGGGCGATTTGCAGTTGCCTTGGCGCGCGGCGGATGGTTCAACCGATGGCGCGCCGGGCCAGCTGAACCAGGCGGATCAACCTGTCGTGATCGGGCGGCTCGCGCGTGCGCTCGGCGGCCAGGTGCCGGGACGGCTGGTAGCGAGCGCGAAGAGCTGGCTGTCGCACGCGTCGGTGGATCGGGTCGCGCCGATTCTGCCGTGGGGCGCCGCGGACGACGTCCGCAAAGTCTCGCCGGTCGAAGCCAGCGCGAGCTATCTGGCGCACGTCCGGGCGGCCTGGAATCAGCGTTTTCCGGACGCGCCACTCGAAGCGCAGGACATTGTGCTGACGGTGCCCGCTTCTTTCGACGAAGGCGCGCGAGCGCTGACGGTGGAAGCGGCGCGTATGGCGGGCCTGCCCACCTTAAGGCTGCTGGAAGAGCCGCAGGCCGCGTTCTACGACTGGCTGTTTCATCACCGCGAGAGCCTTGCAACTGAACTGTCAGACACGCGGCTCGTGCTGATCTGCGACGTGGGCGGCGGCACCACCGACCTCACGCTGATCGAAGTCCGCATGCGCGACGGCGAGCCGGAGCTCACGCGCATCGGCGTGGGCAACCATCTGATGCTCGGCGGCGACAACATGGATCTCGCGCTCGCGCATCGGGTCGAAGCGCGCTTGCCTCAAGCAGGCAACGAGCGCACGCGTTTGTCGGCGGCGAGCCTGTCGCAACTGGTCGAGCGTTGCCGCGGCGCGAAGGAACAACTGCTCGGCCCGCACGCGCCGGAGTCCGCTTCGATCACGCTGCTCGGCGCGGGCTCGAAGCTGATCGGCGGCGCGCGCACGGCGCAGGTCACGCGCGAGGAGGTCGAGCAGATCATCGTCGACGGATTCTTTCCGGCGGTGGCGTCGACCGAACGGCCCGGCAGGCCGCGCGGCGCGATCGTCGAGTTCGGCCTGCCCTATGCGACCGATGCAGCCGTCACGCGTCATATCGCGGCGTTTCTGGGCCGCTTCGCGGCGCAGTCGCGCAAGGCGCTGGGTTCTTCTCCCGGATCCTCTCCCGGTTCCTCTCCCGGTTCCTCCGATGCTTGCGAAGGTCCGGACGAGCCTTTGCCGATACCCGACACGCTGCTGCTGAACGGCGGCGTGTTTCGCGCTGAGGCGCTCACGCAGCGCCTGTCCAGCACCTTGAGCACATGGCGCGGCGAGCCGCTCAACGTTCTGCACAACAACAATCCTGACGTCGCCGTGGCGCGCGGCGCGGTCGCTTATGCCCTCGCCCGCGCGGCACCGAAGAAGGCCACGAGATCCGGATCGAAGACCGCACGTTCGCGCTGCGCCTCGGGCACCCCGTGCGCTTTCACCTGGCCTCTTCAAGCGCGGACACCGTCTATCAACCAGGCGAACTGACCGACCTTGCGCAAGGCGACTTCGTTCGGCTGCCACCCATCGCGACGATCGTGGAACCGCGCGGCGCGAGCACGGCGCGCGGCGAAACCGCGGTACAGATCGCAACATCCCTCACGGAAGTCGGCACGCTCGACGTGCACTGCATCGAGCTCGACAATCCGGCGCAGCGCTGGCTGCTCGAATTCCAGTTGCGCCGCGAAGACGCTCAGGTGGACCTGTCCAAGGATCCGGCACAAGCCCGGCACCCCGCGCTCGACGAAGCGATCGACCATATCGACCGATGCTTCGGCTCACGCGCGCAAAAGGTCGACCCGAAAGAAGTCAAACGCCTGCGCTCGCAACTCGAACAACTGCTCGGCCCGCGCGAGGGTTGGAACAGCGCGCTGCTGCGCGAACTGTTCGGTGCGCTGTGGGACCGCGCGCGCCGTCGGCGGCGCACGGCGGACCACGAACGCGTGTGGTTGAATCTGGCCGGCTATTGCGTACGGCCGGGCTTCGGCTATCCGCTCGACGAATGGCGCGTCGAACAACTCTGGTCGCTCTTCGACGACGGCATCCAGTACATCAACGAAAGCCAGGTCTGGTCGGAATGGTGGACGCTATGGCGCCGCGCGGCGGGCGGCCTCGACGAAAGCGCGCAACTGCGCGTGCTCGACGCAATGGCCTATCTGCAAACAGCCGCGCAATCACGCCATAAGCTGCCGTTCGACGTGTCGAAAACCGGCTTCACCGACATGGTCCGGTTAAGCGCATCGCTCGAACGCATTCCGGTCGAACGCAAGATCGAGCTAGGCGAGTCGGTGCTCACGCGGCTGAAGAAACCCGCGGAAAATCATCAGAGCTGGTGGGCGGTCGGCCGCATCGGTGCGCGGCGGCCGTTCTATGGCAGCGCGCATAGCGTCGTGCAGCCGGACATCGCAGCACTTTGGCTCAACGCAATCCTCGCGCTCGACTGGAAGAAGGTCGACCCCGCGGCATTCGCCGCCGTGCAGATCGCGCGCATGACCGGCGACCGCTCGCGCGACCTGCCCGAAGCGTTGCGCCATGCGGTGGTGCGCAGGCTCGAAGCGGCCAATGCGCCGCGCGCGTGGATCACGATGGTCAGCGAGACGGTGGAACTCGATGACGCCGACGAAGGCCGGGTGTTCGGCGAATCGCTGCCTGCGGGGCTGAAGCTGATAGCGGCAGCGCTATGATCGCGCGGCTACGATTAGACGGGAATCGCATCGTCGTCGGTGGGTTTCCGCACTGCTTACGTGGGCGTATTTAGGTGGGTACACTCATTTGGGTAAACTTAAGCAGCCCTACTCGACCCGTTCCCATTTCTGTTCGGAAGACTGAGGCCGCGGCGCAGATCGCGGCAAATTGTCCATTTGTGCCCGCCGTCTATCCAAACGCTGCGAACGCTGCCCCGCCATCGCATCGAGAATCAGACCGCCCAGTACGATCGCCGCGCCCAGACCTTGCCACGCCGTCAAATGCCTGCCGAGCCAGACGATATCGACAGCGAGTCCCACCATGGGCACCAGTAGTAACAGCATCGAAGTCCTTTGCACGCCGAGCTGCTCGATACCGCGAAACCACAAACCATATGCGACGATCGTCGCTGCCAGCACAAGATAACCGAGGGCAAAACCGTTACGTAATCCGAAATGCGCAGGTAAAGGCTCGAAACGCAACGTAGCGGCAGCGAGAAACAGACCGCCCGCCAGCAGCTGCCAGCCGGTGAACACAAGTAGCGTATCCGGTCGGTTCCACTTCTTGAACAGGACGATTCCGCATCCCATCGAGGCCGACGCGCCCAGTCCCGCCAGCACACCAATAGGATTGAGTGCAGCCGGCGACGCGCGGACCAGCAACGCCACGCCCAACACACAGAACGCGATCAACAACAAACGTTCAGCACGCACCGGCTGGCCAAGAAGCGGCCAACTCAGCAACGCCGCCCAGAACGGCGCGAGGGCCATGAAGATGGTGATCATGCCGCCGGGCAGATGCGAAGCCGAGACGAAGAACAGCCCGAACGTCAGCGAAATATTGACCGTGCCGAGGATGACAATTCGCCCGAGCCAGGCGCGCGGCGGCAGTCTGCGGAACAGCGCCAGAATCACGAGACCGGCGCCGAGACTGCGCACAGTCGCGATGAAAAGTGGATGACCGGGCGCGGTTGCTTCGCTTGCCGTCAACGGCATCGTGCCCCACAGCACAGGCGCCAGCGCCGTGATGAACCACTTGATCCTACCCATACCGCATACTCCGCTTCGCCACTGGAAGCGAATTTAGCCACGACGAGCGCGATTCGAAGCGCACGCTGCGGTATGGCGAGAATCACGGCATCAGGTTCGTAAAACGTGTTAGCGGGTCACACCTCGATGACCATGACCCGCGATTGGTCCGCGTTACGCTTTCACGCAAGCGGCAACGGTCCCTCGAACCTCCCGATATAACCCGGATCAGATCAAGGCCGCTCGCCTCGCGCCCAGGCCGCCCTGTTCACGCCGCTTCGGCCAGAATCTTGCGCTCCTCGATCGCCACCGCCGGCGGCGCGGCGTGGTCGACGCCCATCGCCTGCAACGACTGCGCACAGGCCTGCACCACGCGGCGCATCACCCGCTCATCCACCTGACCGATGCAGCCGATGCGGAAGCTGTCCACCACCGTCAGCTTGCCAGGATAGATGATGAATCCCTGCTCCTTCATCAATTCATAAAAGCGCTCGAATTTGAACGACGGATGTGCCGGCGCGAAAAACGTCACGATGATCGGTGAGCGCCAACGCGCATTCAGCAGCGGCTCGAAACCGAGTTCATGCATGCCCGCGACCAGCACGTCGCGATTGTTCGCATACCGCGCGAGACGCCCGGCCTGGCCGCCTTCCAGCTTGTGCAGACGGAGTGCCTCGATAAACGCGGCCACCGTGTGCGTCGGCGGCGTGAAGCGCCATTGACCCGTGCGGTTCATCACGTCCCACTGGTCGTACACGTCGAGGGAGAGCGAATGGCTGCGGCCCTTGGCCTCCTGCAAGGCAGTCTTGCGGGCAATCACGAACCCAAAGCCGGGCACGCCCTCGATGCATTTGTTCGCCGACGACACGAAGGCCTCGCACGAAATCTGATTCACATCGAGCGGCACCGCGCCGAATGCGCTCATCGAGTCGATCAGCAGCTTGCGGCCTTTTTTCGCGGTGGCGGCGGCGATTTCTTCGATCGGATTGAGAATCCCGGAGCTCGTTTCACAATGTACCGCGACCACGTGCGTAATGCGCGGATCGGCGTCCAGCATGCTTTCGACTTCGGCGCCGCGCGGCGGCAGATAGTCGCCCTTGTCGAGCACCGTGCAGGCGCGGCCGAGATAACCGAGCGTGGTCGCAATGCGCTTGCCGTAGGCGCCATTAGCCAGCACCAGGGCGTGGCCGTCGCGCGGAATCAGGCTGCCGAGCATCGCTTCGACGCAATAACTGCCGCTGCCCTGAAGCGGTACGCAGTCGTACTCGCCCGCGGTATCGCCGGCAATGTCCAGCAGGCTGCGGCGCACTTGGGCAGTCATCGCGCGGAAGTCGCCGTCCCACGAGCCCCAGTCGCGCAGCATCGCTTCCTTGGTCGAGAACGCCGTGGTCAGCGGTCCCGGGGTCAACAGGTACGGTTCGCCCTTGGCCGGCGCGGCACACGTTACGGTTGAAGGCATTGCGGACGCTGCTGGGGAGCTGTCGATCGCGCTTTCCATGTTTGGAATCTCCGGTATCGCTGTTTCGGTGCCTTACACAGTACAGAAAGGCTGTCCATCGGTAAAATCGATATAATCGATGCAGGTATCGCAAAAACTTATCTCTCGACGAGGCAGACGTGCAATACGCGCAATTGCGGGCGTTTCATGCGGTCGCGGAACACGGCGGGTTTTCCAAAGCGGCGCAGGCGCTGTCGCTCACGCAGCCGGCGGTGTCGGATCACGTGAAGCGGCTCGAACAGGACTACGGCGTCAAATTGTTCGAGCGCGGCCCGCGCGGCGTCGAAACCACCGAACTCGGTCTGCGCCTTTTCAGCGTGACGCGGCAGATGCTCAGTTGCGAGCGCGACGCGCGGCAACTGCTCGAATCGGCGGGTGGGCTCGAGTCCGGCTCGCTCTCGCTGGTGGCGGACGCGCCCGATCTGGCGGTCGCGTTGATCGGCGCGTTTCGCAAGCTGCATCCGGGGATCGTCGTGACGCTCTCGATCGCCAATGCCGCGGACTGCATGCAGCGCGTGCTGTCGAGCGCGGTCGATGCCGCCATTACCGCCGCCCCGCAGGTGCACAGCCGGCTCGAGTCGCGTGTGCTGCGGCGCGATCCACTGGTGGCGATGGTGCCGGCAAGCTATCCGTTGGCGAAGAAACGCAAGCTGAGCTATGCGGAACTCGTGCAACAGCCGATGCTTTTTCGCGAGCCGCAATCGGTCACGCAGCAGTTGCTGGAGATCGAACTGGTGCGCGAGTCGTTGCAGGTCGAACCGGTGATGTATGTGGACGGGCGTGAAGCCCTGGAGGAAGCGGTCGCGCAGGGTATGGGTGTGGGCGTGATCGCGCGTGCCGAATTCAACGAGTCGCGGCGGATCAGGATGATTCCGCTGCAGGATTGCCAGGTGCAGATGATCGAATCGCTCACGCGGCTCGCTGAGCGACCGGGGTCGAATCTGCTGGATGCGTTGTTTGCGGTGGAGTTGACGGGCGACGCCGCCGTGACGGGTTAATAAAACGATAAGCCGCCGGGCAAGCACTGCCCGGCGGCGCTTTCATGCGGTCTTGATGCGGTGAGCGTGTGTCGAGGCGGTGCATAGCTTCACTACGAGCCTCACCGCGCGAACGCACGGCCACACGACCACACGCTTCGCACCAATCCCGTTACCGCGAACCGCCGCTGGCGATCAGGCTCTCGCCGGTCATCCAGCGTGAGTCGTCGGAGGCGAGGAACACGGCGACGTCGGCGATATCGTCAGGCTGACCAATGCGGCCGAGCGGCGTTGTGCTGACCGCCCAGGTCTCGAAGTCCGAGCCGATGAAGCCGGCACTATGCGTGCCTTCAGTTTCTACCATGCCGGGATTCACGGAGTTGACGCGAATCTTGCGCGGGCCGAGTTCACGTGCGAGCACGCCGGTGATGGCGTCCACCGCGCCCTTGGTGGCTGTATAGACCGTGCTGCCCGGCGGCGTGATGCGGCTGACGACCGAACTGACGTTCACGATGCTGCCGCCTTCGCCCAGATGCTTCACCGCCGCTTGCGTGACCAATAGCAGACCCAGCACGTTCACATTGAAGTGCTTATGGAAGTGCGCTTCGGTGATCTCTTCAATCGGTGCCATCTCATACACGCCGGAATTGTTGACGAGAATGTCGAGGCGACCATACGTTTCGACTGCCGCATCGATGATGCCTTGCGCGTCGGCGGCCTTGGACACATCGCCTGCAACAGCCACGGCCTTACCGCCCGCCGTCGTGATTGCGGCGACCACATCGTCCGCGCCCGCCTTGCTGGACGCGTAGTTCACCACCACCGACGCGCCCTGGGCCGCCAATGCCTTCGCAATCGCGGCGCCGATGCCTTTCGATGCGCCCGTTACAACCGCAACCTTACCTGTGAGCTTGCTCATGATCGTTTCCTTTGGATGGAGTTCGCGCTGACGCGCTGCCGCGAAGATTCGCGGGGCCGACGTCGATGAAGCTGGAACTGCAGTGGCGCTGTCATGTCACTGGACACAATGTAGGCACACACGCCGCAGGGATAAAGCGGCTGAAAACGAATAGATACGTCGGGTGAGCCGAACAATCGGCAAGGCGCGGGGCGCGGAACGCACAAGCGAAGGTCGGGCGAGCGCTCGGCGCGTCGCGGCGTGCTTTTAACGCTTACGATAACTTTCCCGAACCGCGCTCTTAACTCAGAGGGGACCACTCCGCTCACTTCATCGCTTCGATGCAAATCCGCGGAAAAACGATTGCGCGTTCGCATCGAGCGTCTCGATGTGATACCCCCCTTCCTGCACGATCAGAGTCGGCAGTTTCAGCGCGCCGAGTTGGCCGCCGAGTTGGCCGAAGCCCTCCGTCGTCACCGCCACCATCGATTGCGGATCGTCCTTGTAGATGTCGAAGCCCAGTGCAACGATCAGCACATCGGGTTGAAAACGTGCGAGAACGCGCAACGCCGCGTCCAGTTGCTCGAAGAACACCGCTTCCGACGAGCCGTGCGGCATCGGCAGATTGACGTTATAGCCCTCGCCTTTCTGCGCGCCGCGCTCGTCTTCGAAACCGGCTACGACAGGATAGAAATTCGTGGGATCGCCGTGAATCGACACGTACAACACGTCGTTACGGTCGTAGAAAATCTCCTGGATGCCTTGGCCGTGATGCATGTCCGTATCGAGAATCGCCACGCGCCCATACTGTTGCCGCAGCGCTTGCGCCGCGACCGCCACGTTGTTCAGATAGCAGAAACCACCTGCTGCTTCGGCACGCGCGTGATGGCCCGGCGGCCGGCATAACGCGTACGCTTCACCGGCACCGTCGAGAATCGCATGCGCGCCGGCCAGCGCGCTTTGCGCGGACCAGTAGGCAGATTCGTAAGTATCCGCGCCGACCGGGCAACTGCCGTCGGCAAGATAACGTGCCGCTTGCGCAAGCACACCGCGCAACGGATTATTCTCGCGGATGTACACGTTCGACATCACTTCCTCGCCCCATTCCGCAGACATCTTCTTCCACTCGCGGTGCGCTTCTTCGAGGAAGCGCAGATAGTTCATGCCATGCACTTCGGCGAGCGGCGCGGCGCCGAAATCCGCCGGTTCGCGCACGTCGAAGCCGAGTTTCCTGGCGGCTTCAACGAGCCGCAACGCACGCTCGGGCACTTCTTGCGGCGTGCGCATCTGACCACGCGACAGATAGCTGCGAGGATGGTGCTTCAACTGTGCCGGATGAAAAAACGTCTGCATGATCCAGTTCCTTTGCTCCAGTCGTAGATAGGCCTGCCGGCTCACCGATTTCCGCTCCGCTTAAACCACGCCCGCGCTATCCCTATCGAACTGAAACTGCGGCACAGCCGCGACGGCCTCGACAAAGCAGTCGATCAAATAGTCGCAGGCCGACGTATTCAATGCGTCACGCCGCGAGATGATGCCGACCGACACGCGCGGCAATACCTCTCGCACCGGTACCGAAACGAGCCGCTCGCGAATCCAGTCGGTTTCCAGAAAACTCTTCGGACAACATGACAGCAAATTGCTATTCACCGACAGCGAAAAACTCGCACTGAACGAGCTGCACTCCACCACCACATGCGGCGCACTCGCCCCATGCTGCACGAAAAAGTCCTGAAGCGACTGACCGATACTTTCGGGCGTGGTATTGAGCATCCACTCCGCGCCTGCCAGTTCCGTGATCGATTCGGCATTCGCCAACGGATGCCCTTTGCGAGCGGAAATGATCAACTCGCCTTCGAGCAACGAGCGGAACACGAATTCCGCCGCCAGCTTTTTTTCATCGACGATAGCGATCACGAAGTCGAGCGAGCCATCGCGCAGCCGCGCCAACGCCGCCGTCAGAAAACCCTCCTGAACCGAGAGCCGCGTTTTCGGCATACGCTGCCGGAACGAGTGAATGGCGCGCGACAGAAACTTCAGCGACACCAGCGGCGTGACCGCACACGACACCGTACCGCCCGCCTGGCCGGATAGCTGGATCACGTCCTCTTTCGCGTGCTGCATCTCGGCCAAGATGAGCCTCGCGCGCGCACACACGGCCTGGCCGAACTGCGTGAGTTGCGCGCCACGCGCGCTGCGCGACACCAGCGGCACGCCCAATTCCTGTTCAAGCTCGCGAATCGCCTTGGTCAATGCGGGCTGGGACAAACACACCGTTTTGGCCGCGGCGCGAATGCTGCCGTGCTGGGCAATCGCCACTAAAGCGCGCAACTGGTTGTATTTCACGGGTGAGCGGTCGGATAAGCGGTTAGAGAAAGAGGCACCACGGTTGGCGTCAACCATGCGGCTGAAGCCAGCGGTTGATGGCTTGAATCGATGGTACACCGCGGGAAAAACCCCGGCCATGCTCCCAAATACCCATTGCCGTGCTGCTCGCGGCAGCCCCAACGCCCGCCTAGCCGGGCGCGATAACCCAGCGTTATCACAATAAGAAAAAGCAAATCGAGAATGCTTTTTTGACTCCCTAGACTTTTCCTGTCGTCGTCATTGAAGGCGCTCCGCTCGATCAAAGCGCTCTCGAATCGATATTGAAGCGATATCAAAGCATCACGGATTGATTCACCTCCAGAGGGATCCCGTACATGAAGTCACCTTCACTCCGTTCTTCGCTTCACGATGTCAGTCAAAGCGCGAGGCATGGCGCATCGACCCGCGGGCTGATCGTCGCAACGACGATCGGCAACGCATTCGAATTCTTCGATCTCACCGTCTACAGCTTCTTTGCCGTGCTGCTCGGCAAGCTGTTCTTCCCCCTCGCTTCATCGCAACAGCAACTCTTACTCTCGGTCGGCACGTTCGGCATCGGCTTCATCGCGCGCCCCCTTGGCGGTGTGCTGTTCGGTGTGCTGGCGGACCGCTTCGGCCGCATCGTGGCGATGAATCTCACGCTCGTGACGATGGCGGTCGGCACTGGCCTGATCGGCGTGATGCCCACCTACGCGCAAATCGGCATCGCAGCGCCGCTCGCGATCGTCGCCGCGCGTTTGCTGCAAGGCTTTTCCGCTGGCGGCGAAGTGGGCGTCGCGACCACCCTGCTCGCGGAACGCGCCTCAACGGCGCGACGCGGCTACATCACGAGCTGGCAGTTCGCGAGCCAGGGTGCAGCGGCACTCGCCGGTTCGCTGGTGGGTTTCCTGCTGTCGCACTACCTCGACAAAGCTTCGCTCGAAGCTTGGGGATGGCGCATTCCGTTTCTTGCGGGTGTACTGATCGCGCCGCTCGGCCTTTATCTGCGTTCGCGGCTAGGCGGCGAAGCTGATGCGCCTGCCGACGCCGCGCGCGATTCCGCCGGCGTCCTGAAGACTGTTCTGCAACGCGACTGGCGCCTCGTCCTGGTGGCCCTTTTTCTGGTGGTCGGCGGCACGTCGGCGCATTTCATCGTGATCTATTACATGTCGACGTATGCGATCAAGGTGCTGCATCTGCCGATGGATGCTGCGCTCTGGTGCGGGATTCTCGCGGGCGCAGTGATGCTGGTGATGTCGCCAGTGGGCGGCATCTGGTCCGACACGCTCGGCCGCAAACGCGTCGCTTTCATCTCGCGCGTGCTTCTGACCGTGCTCATTCTGCCGGGCTTCTATCTGATCCAGCATTCGCCTTCGGTCAGCACGTTATATCTGGTGGTCTGCGCACTCGCAGCGCTGCACTCCATCAACGCAGGCGCGACCGGTTCGATGCTGCCTGAGATGTTCCCGCGCAGCACGCGCGCAACGGGGCTTTCGATTGCGTACGCCGCGGGCGTGTCGATCTTCGGTGGCTTTGCGCAATTCATCGTGACGTGGATGATTCAGGCGACCGGGAATCCTGCCGCGCCCGCCTGGTACGTGATCGTCTGCGGGATGCTCTCGCTGATCGCACTGCTGTTTGTGGTCGACCGCACGCGTCAAGACATCTAGGCCGCCACGCACGCGTCATTCACTCTTCAACACCACGAAATTCTTATGTCAGACACTCTTCATGCCGATGCACCGCTCGCTGCGAACAGCGAACTCTGCGACCTGTCCGCGCGCACCCTGCTCGATCTGCAGCGAAAGAAGGAAGTGAGCGCCGTCGACATTCTGAATGCACACCTCTTACGCATCGAGGCCGTCAACCCGCAGGTCAACGCACTGGTGACGATCGCCGACGAATCCGCCTTGAAGAGCCGCGCCGCGGAAATCGACGCGCAATGGGCGCGCGGCGTCTGGCAAGGTCCGCTGCACGGCCTGCCGGTTTCGCAAAAGGACCTGACCGCGACGCGCGGCGTGCGCACCACATTCGGCTCGAAGGTCTTCGAGCATCACGTACCGCAGCACAGCGCATTGATCGGGCGCCGCTGCGATGCCGCAGGTGCGCTAATGATCGGCAAATCGAACACGCCTGAGTTCGGCGCCGGTTCGCACACCTTCAACGAAGTGTTCGGCGTGACACGTAATCCGTGGGACCTGAGCAAATCCGCCGGCGGCAGCAGCGGCGGCGCGGCGGCATCCGTTGCGTGCGGGATGAATCCACTCGCTTGCGGCAGCGACATGGGGGGCTCGCTGCGCAATCCGGCCGCGTGGAATGCGGTGGTCGGTTTGCGTCCGTCGCCCGGACGCGTGCCGCGCGCGCCGGATTCGAACGGCTGGGCGACGCTCGGCGTAGATGGCCCGATGGCGCGTGATGTCGCCGATACCGCCTTGCTGTTAAGCGCGATCTCCGGGCCCTCTGGCGAAACCGCGACCGAAATCAGCGAACCTGGATCGCGCTTCGCACAACCGTTACAACGCGACTTTCGCGGCACACGCGTCGCCATGTCGGTCCAGCTTGCCGGTCTTGCCGTCGATCCCGAGATTCAGCGGGCCGTGCGTGCCCAGGCAGCAGTGTTCGAGTCGATGGGCTGCGAAGTGGAATTCGCCGACCCCGATCTCGGCGATGCCGAAGACGTGTTCCGCATCGAGCGTGCGTGGATGATCGGCAGCTTGGTCGATCAGCTCGATGCCGATGCACGTGCACAACTGAAGCCGGAAATCGAAGCAGAGTGCCGCTTGCATCGCTCGCTATCCGCAGCGGATCTGGGCGATATGTTCGTGCGCAAGACGGCGTTGTTCGAGCGCATGCGCCGCTTCATGGACAACCACGCGTATTACGTACTGCCCGCCACGCAGATGCTGCCCTTCGATGCCGATCTGCGCTGGCCCGCTGAATTCATGGGCACGCAGTACGACTCGTACATCGACTGGATGCGCATCTGTTGGTATCTGTCCTCCACCGAATCGCCGGTGCTCGCTTTGCCGTGCGGCTTTAGCGCGTCCGGCTTGCCGATCGGCCTGCAGATCGCCGGACGTTTTCGCGACGACTGGGGGCTGCTGCAATTCGGCCACGCCTATGAGACCGCCGCGGCGCACGGCACGATGCGGCCGCCGCTTATCGCCGGGCGCCGTTAAACACCGCTAAATCCGGGGTTCTTCCGGTAGCCGGTTTCGCCGCCGGCTGCTTGCAGGCAAGCAACGCGTGGCTCGCGGGAGCGAACACGTCCGTCACTTTTCGCACTTTCTCTAACTTGCGCGTCAGACAACATGAAAAAAACGCTACTGGCAGTATGCCTTGCCTCTACCTTTCCGGCAGTGGTGCATGCACAGAGTGCCGTCACGCTATACGGCATCGTCGATGAAGGTTTGAGTTATACGAGCAATGCGGCGACGGCCAACGCCAACGGCAGCGTCTCGGGTCATAGCGCGGTTCGTCTGCTGAGCGGTGTGATGCAGCAAAGCCGCTGGGGCATGCGCGGCGCGGAAGACCTTGGCGGTGGCTTGAAAGCGATCTTCATGCTGGAGAACGGTTTCGACGCCAGCACCGGCAAGCTCGGCCAGGGCGGTTTGTTATTTGGCAAGAAGGCGTGGGTGGGTTTGTCAGGCTCGTTCGGCACGGTGACGCTCGGCCGTCAGTACGACACGAACGTTGATATCCTCGGCCCGTTCGAGGTCGGCGATCAATGGGGTGGCTATATGACGGCGCATCCTGGCGATCTCGACAACATCAACAATACTAACTCGACGAACAACGCGATCAAGTTCACCAGCAACACATACGGTGGTTTGACGGTGGAAGGTATGTATAGCCTGGGCGGCGTCGCGGGTAATTTTTCGCGCAATCGGATCTGGTCGGTGTCGGCTGGGTATGTGAATGGACCGTTGGCGCTTGGTGTGGGTTATCTCGATGTTGCCAATCCGAACACGTCGTTCTTCGGCAGTACTGGGAGTCCTGCCGCTACTGTGAATGGTGTGCCGGGCAGCAATATGGCGTCGCCGGTGTATTCCGGGTATGCGTCGGCGAAGTCACTGCATGTGATTGGTGCTGGGGCGTCTTATCTTTTCGGTGCGGCGACGTTCGGCGCGACGTATTCGAATACGAGTTTTCGTGATCTTGGGGATCTTTCTTCGGGGCCGAATCTGGCTGGCCTGAGCGGCAATGCTACGTTGAATAATGCGGAGGTGAGCTTCAAGTATCAGATTGCGCCTGATTTGCTGTGTGGCGTGGCGTATGACTATATGAAGGGAAGTTCGGTTAAGGGCATGACGGGGGCGACTTATCAGCAGGTTGCTTCGGGGATCGATTACTTCGTGTCGAAACGTACTGATGTGTATCTGATTGGGGTTTATCAGAAAGCCTCCGGGACGGATTCGACTGGCAAGCAGGCCGTAGCTGCTATTAATGGGCCTTCTGCGTCGGCCGATGATAAGCAGGCTGTTGTCAGGATTGGGATGCGGCATAAGTTTTGAAATTTTTTTTGCCTGCGGGGCGCTTGTTGTCTGTATGCCTGCGGCGTTGGCCTTTCCTTGTGTTCTTATTGGTTTATTAGCGTTGCCCCTGTGCGGGGCGGCACCTACTTCTCTTTGCTGCTGCAAAGAGAAGTAGGCAAGAGAAAGCAGCTCAAACCGCTAATTCTTAAGCGGGTCTCCTGGCTTGGAGGGGATAGTGGTGCATCTGGAATCTGTGTTTTCGCGCACTCCGCGCTTGTGACAAAGGCATCATTCTTCCGGCGGCGCTGCGCGCGCCGAAGGGTCATTCATAAAACCGCCCGCTACGCTTTCGCTCCTGCGGTATGCCCAGTTCCCTGACTCGTCATTGCATCGCCGCCGCGGGCGCAACTGCGGCTGCCTCGCTGCGAATGCGACGCATCGACATTTGATTCGAAGTGGGGTTCGCCAATGAGAGCGGGAGCGCCTCGCCGAGGCGAAGCCGATGGCCCCGCCACGCACAAAACGAAACCTTAGGTTTCCCAGGCATACCCATCCGCGACGCACGCAGTGCGGAGTGGGAGCTGATGAGCCCTTTGTCACTGGCGCTGAGTGCGCGAGGGCGCGGATTCCAGATGCACCACTGCCACCTCCAAGCCAGGGGACCCGCTTAAGAATTAGCGGTTTGAGCTGCTTTCTCTTGCCTACTTCTCTTTGCAGCAAAGAGAAGTAGGTGCCGCCCCGCACAGGGGCGACGCTAATAAACCAATAAGAAAACAAGGAAAGGCCAACGCCGCAGGCATAGAGACAACAAGCGCCGAGCAGGCAACTACTTCACATCAAACCCATAATCGCCATGCGTGCGATGCCCATCAGATGCCACAGCCACCCAGTGCACGGTGTAATGCCCAGCCGCAAGCGCCGGCAACGGCACCACCATCACCGCCGTCTGACGAGCATCGACTGCAGACTTCTCCGTATTGACCTGCTTGCCGCTTGCGTCGGTCACGGTCAGCGAACTGAACGACGGCTCAAGCGGCCCGTCGAACATCACCCGGACCTGCGCAGGCGAGGCCACCGTCGCGCCCGCACCCGGCTCCTGCTTCCGCGGAAATACATGCGCGAAAGCAGCACTCGCGAACGCGAGCCCGGCAATCACCAACGACACCTTCGCTGCGGCGTGCAGCAGGTCATGTCGATCGTTTTTCATCGCTTGCTCCTGCGTTACGGTATGACTGCGTTACTGGAAGAGAGGTTTGCCAATCGTGGTCGGCGCGACATCGTCGAAGAAAACATGGGCCTGGACCAGAATACCCACGTGCGAGCCGCTTGCATGGTTGATCGGGATTTGCGCTTCAACACCGAACTGGCCATAGCGGTTGATCCAGATGAAGCCCGGATTGACCGTGCCGGTTGTCTGCCCCTGGCTTCTCGAGAGCGGAACCTCCACCAGCGGAATGACATTCGCCAACGGTTGCGGCAGGCCGACGTCGTGCACGTGCTGCTGCAGATACGGCAAGCTGTATTGCACCGTGAAACCGTAGTTGAACGCGTTCGGCTGCCCCGCTCCCGTTGTCAGCGCCGGGCCGGCTACACCCGTGATCGCGATCGGCCGCAGATATGCCAGGGATGCGGGAAGATCGCCCATGCCCTTACCAGCATAGATCGTCGGCGAGATCGTCGAAAAGTTGGCCGCGATCGCGCGGCTTCCCGTGCCGCCAAGTTGAGCGGTCACACCGACGGAGGTCATGAACTCATGTTCATCGTTGACGTACAGCAGGTACTTCAAACCGACGCCGAAATTGTCGAAGCCGCGTGCCTTCGGATTGTTTTGCATCACGTAGGCGCCGTTTACCGACACCGCCAGCCGGGACGTGATCAGCTTGTCGTACTCGAAATTGAAGGTATTGATGCTTTGATCGCCGGTATCGCCCGGCACGCGCTGGTGCCCGTACTCGAGATTGGCTTCGTCGCCGACACCGGGATCGTCGACAGCCATCGTCGACGGAAAGACGCGGTTGCCCGCAATCGCGTGAGCACTAGCGAGCGAAGGAGCGAGGAAAAAAACGCTGGCGGCAGCCGCAACGAGCGACGCCGCGCGCAGCGGTATCGCGCTGCGCGTTGCTTGGGTTTGCATGGTTCATCCTGTTCATGGATCGTGACAATGCCAGCGCGCGCGTCTGCAGACGAACGTGTGACGGCATCGCGATGCGCTCATGGCATCGCGCCGGTGTGACTCGAATCAGGATGCGAACGGAGGGGCGCGAGGCTGCGCGAAGGTAAGCGGTTCGACGCGGCGAACGCTCTCGAAGCGGGTAGCGACGGTGTGCTGAAGCGCGCGGACGGTGACGAAGAACAGCGCCTCGACGCTGGGCACCACGGGCATGTGGGCGAGCAGACTGCAATAGCCGCAGGCATCGCCGTCGGACGTGGCAGCGTGTTGAGCGTGTTTGCTGCCGGGATTGTCCGGTGCCTGAGCCGCCATCGAGGGCATCGAGGACATGGCGTCCATCTCCGGCATGGAAGCCATCGACGGCATCGAGCAATGCTCGGCTTCCATTCCCATTTCACCGCCGTTGCGTGCGGCGAGCGAATGCGAGATCGTTGGCGCGAGCGTAGCCATCAGGATCGCAAACAATCCCAGCCAACTGCCGATCTTCCGATGGAAACGACTCAAGAGGCGCCCGGCGATACGATGAGAAGCTGTCGTGGATTATGCCATGGCGTATCGCGCATCCTGGCCGGCAAGGCGCTGCTTATGCCGGACATTTTACCTGCACGCCGCGCGCGCATCCGCTGCTGCGCTACGACACTGCAATGGCAGAACTTCACTCGCCGCTCGATGGTCCGGCGGCACCCGCGGTCAACAGAGCAAACTTCCAACGGCAAACCCGCTCCGGACAGTAGACAATGCCTTATCCCGGCTATCGGCACGGAGTGCCCATGAAAGCGCATCGCCCGCGTCCCCCGCACTTTCCCGGAGATCACTCGCATGCGGAGTGGCGCGATCACACCGTGCCTTACGTCATCGTGGCCGCGCTTTTCGTGCTGGCGATCACGCTGATCGTTTGGGTGGTCGATCCGGCGCCGCCGAAGACCATCACGATGAGCGCGGGCCCTCACGACAGTTCGTTTCTCGTCGCCGCCGATCAGTACAAGAAGATCCTCGCCCACAACGGCATCACACTGAAGGTGCTGGAATCGGATGGCTCGGTGCAGAATCTGCAGCGTCTGCTGGATCCGAAACAGCATGTCGATCTCGCACTCGTGCAAGGCGGTGTGGCCGACGGGCTCGATACGTCATCGCTGATGTCGCTCGGCAGCGTTTTCTATATTCCGGTGGTGGTGTTCTATCGCGGCACGGGTATCAGCGAGCTTTCAGAACTGGAAGGCAAACGGATTGCAATCGGCCGCGAAGGCAGCGGCACGCGCCTGCTGGCGCTCAAACTGCTGGAAGCAAACGGTATCGAACCGGGCGGCGATACGGTGCTGGTGCCGAGCGACGGCTTGCAGGCCGCCACGCAACTCGTGGCGGGCGACGTCGACGCGGCGATCCTGAACGGCGACTCGGCCACGCGCGGCCTGATGCTGCGGCTCCTGAGAGTGCCCGGCATCTCCGTGATGAATTTCGACGAAGCCAGCGCCTATACGCGCCTCTTTCCGTATCTCGACGAAATCGACCTGCCGCCCGGCGTGCTGGATCTCAAGCACAGAATTCCGCCAGACACCATCCATCTGATCAGCCCGACGGTCGAATTGGTGGCTCGGACCGGTCTGCATCCGGCCATTTCCGACTTATTGATCGAGGCCGCGCAGGAGGTGCACGGTATGCCAGGGCTGTTGCAGCACGCGGGGGAATTCCCGAGTCCGATCGCCCATGAATATCAGATCAGCGAAGACGCGCAGCGCTACTACAAGACCGGTAAGAGTTTTCTATACCGCACGCTGCCGTTCTGGCTCGCGAGCATCGGCGACCGCACGCTCGTTCTGCTGCTGCCGGTGGCGGTGCTGCTGTTTCCGGCGATGCGGCTGATCCCGGCACTGTACCGGTGGCGCGTACGCTCGCGCATCTATCGCTATTACGGTGCGCTGATTGCGATCGAACGCGGCGCACTCGCCGACTCGACCGAGGAGGAGCGCAAGCAGCTTTTCGCGGAACTCGATCATATCGAGGCCTCGCTTAGCCACTTGCGTATGCCGCTCGCATACGCCGACGCGTTCTATGTGCTGCGCGAGCACGTCGGCTTTGTGCGCGTCCGGCTGGCGGCGCAAGGCAGCCCGCCCTAGACGGAGCGGCGGACCTCTTTTTACGCTTCGGCGGTGGCCGACGGTGCTGCCGGCGGCGTAGTCGATTCAGCTGCCGGAGTGTCCGTCGAAGTAGTCTGCGGCTGGTTCTGCGCGTCAGCTTGCGAGGTCGCCTCAGCTTGCGCTGCTGCATCGGCCGAAGGGACCGCATCGGCCGCAGCGCCAGAATCAACCGAAGCGCCCGAAGCATTGGCGGACGCGTCAGCCGACGGAGCCGCTGCTTTCGCCGCGCCCCTGCCCGCACGATGCGCCTGCAGACGCTGCGCGCCGGCCGCTTCCTGCGCCGTCACCTTGCCTGCTTCGCCGCCCGTCAGATCGACGCGCGCGGCGCCTTCAACCAGGCACTTCCAGTAGCGGCTGCCACGGCACCAAGTTTTGATCGCGTCGCGCAACTCGGCTTCGCTCAGCGACAGTTCCTTCGCGTGAACCACGAGGTCCTCGAAGATGCCGACCTTCAGCGGGAGCTTGGGCGCCGGATTCTTCGGAAATACATTCGGGAAGCGCTTTTGCAATCTCCCGATCGATTTCACCACCGGATCCACCGGCCTTGCGTCGGCCGCAGGTTTGGCGTCAGCGGCTGGCTTGGCGTCGGCCGTCGGCTTGTGAGCGGGCGCGGCACGGCGCGGCGGCGACGGCTTGCGCGCGGGCTTCGCACCGGGCTTGGCGACAGGCTTGGCCGCAGGCGCAGCTTCGGCGCGTGCCGCAGCCAGTTGCTTCTTCAATTCAGCGAGTTGTTCGAAACCCATAGCGCACAATCAATCGAGAAAGACAGGATTGTAGCAGCGTGTTGAAGCACGTTCCTGACAGGCGGCGATGCACTGCGCGCGAGCTGCCGCCAACGTTCAGCTTTTAGCCGCAACAGGCACCCCAACCTCATACGCCGTCAGGCCAAAAACCGACACACACAACCCAGCCCGCCCAACATTATTCCGCAAGGAAAGTGCAAGCTGATGCCGCGTGGCAATCCGCGACACGATCGCCAACCCAAGCCCACTGCCCTCGCCCTGCGCCTCTTCCCCTCGATAAAACCGATCAAACACGCGCTCGATTTCAGCCTCCGGTATCCCGGACCCGCTATCCACCACATCAAACCCGACCCTCTCGCCAGAGCGCTTCAGAATCACATCCACGCGCCCACCCCGCGGCGTATGCCGGATCGCGTTGTTGATCAGATTCCCCAGCAACACACTCATCCCATGTGGCTCAGCCAATACCGTATAAGCATCGTAGGCCGCGCGAGCGTCTTCACACTCAAGCCCGAGATCGATCTCTTTGGTCTCCGCGAGCAGCGAAAGATCCCCCACCGCCTGCTCGCCGATGCGGCGCAAACTCACCGGCACCATCGACGTCACGGGATGCGCATCTTCACGCGCCAGCGTCAACAACTGCTGCACCAGGTGAATGATCCGGTTGACCCGCCCCTCGACGCGCTCCAGCGTTTGCCCCTCACCCTTTAACGAGCCGTCGCGGGAAGCCGCCTGCAATTGCAGCTTCAGCGCGGCAAGCGGCGAGCGCAACTCATGCGCGGCATCGGCAATAAAGATACGCTGCGCCTGCGAAGCGACGTTCAGGCGTTGCAGCAGATCGTTGAGCGCTTCCACCAGCGGCTTGATTTCGACAGGCACGGTGCCATCCAGATGCAACGGCTCCAGCGAATCGAGCGACCGGGTGGTCAGCGCGCGCGTCAGCCCGCCGATCGGCGCCAGTCCCCTCGCCACCACCAGCAGCACCAGCACGATCGTCACCGGCACCAGCACGCCGAGCGGCCACAGCGTATGCAGCGCCAGTTGCAGCGCGAGGTCTTCGCGCACGGAGATCGGCTGCGCAACCTGGATATAACGGTCGTGCTGTTCCAACCCGAACGCGCGCCAGTGATTCTCGCCGCGCTCGACCGTGCTGAAGCCCGCAGGCAAACGCGAGAATACCGGCTCCCGCATCGAGTGATAGATGAGATTGCCGGACCGGTCCCAGATCTCGATCAGGACCCGGTCGTCGGCCAGGTCGCCCAGGTCAGGATTGTGATGCTCGCCGTCGCTCGCGCCGACCAGATTCGACGGCAACGACAGCGCCACCGTGTGCAGCTCGTAGTCGAATAGTTCGCTCGCTTCTTCGCGCGCGGTGTGAAAGATGCCGAAGGCGGCCACGCCCGAGGCCGCGGCCAGACCAAAAATCAGCCAGCCCAGCAGCCAGCGGCGAATCGACGTCATCAGCACCTCTTCAGACGGTAGCCCACGCCGCGCACGGTCACCACCTGCTCCGCGCCGATCTTGCGCCGCAAACTGTGCACATGCACTTCAATGGTGTTGCTGCCCACCTCCTCGCCCCAGCCGTATAGCTTTTCTTCCAGCTCGGCCTTGGTGAACACGCGCGTGGGCTCTTCGATCAGCGCCTGCAGCAACGCGAACTCGCGCGGCACGAGCGGCAGCACTTCGCCGCCCTTGGTGACTTCGTGTGCCGCGGGGTCGAGTGTGAGCTCGCCGTGCGCATAGACGGGCTGCTTCTGGCCGGTGCGCCGGCGCAATAGCGCGCGCACCCGTGCGGCCAGCTCGTCGAGGTCGAACGGTTTGATCAGGTAATCATCGGCGCCCGCATCGAGACCGCGAATCCGATCGTCGACCGCATCGCGCGCGGTCAGGATGATCACCGGCGCAGCGCCGCCGCTCTTGCGGTAGGCATTGAGCACGTCGATGCCGTCCTTCTTCGGCAAGCCGAGATCGAGCAGCACGAGGTCGTACACGCCGTTACCCAGCGACAGTTCCGCCGCGCGGCCGTCCTCGGCCCAGTCGATCGCGTAGCCCGAGCGGCGCATCGCGCCCAATACCGTCTCCGCAATCATGTCGTCGTCTTCGACCAGTAGCAGACGCATGGCCTCTCCTCTTTTCAGTTTGCCCGCATTGTCCGGCCCGTTAGCTTAACGCTTCCTTATGCCTCCCTTAAGGGAAGCTTAGGCGACGCTGAAGGGAGGCTTATGGCATGCTTAACTTTCGGTTAAGCGTTACTTAAGCTCTTCATCAGCAGAATCGGCACCTGTTCTGCGACCTCCGCTCGCGACTGTCCCACCTTTTGTTCAGGAGCCGGATTTTGCCCGTTTTCAACGCCGCCGCAGCGGCCTTTTCCGCGGCTAGCTCAGCAGCGAGGCGACCAGCCGGCCTGGCTGCCGCGCTCGCGGCCAAATCAGCGGCCGCTCCCGCAGCACGGTTGCGCGTGCTCGTGCCCCTTTGCGCGATGCTGCTCGGCGGATGCACGTGGTATCACCGCGAACCGCTCGCGCCGCAGGATACGTCGACCTCCGCCCGCTCGCTGGAACGCATCCAGATCGATCCGTCGACCATGCCGCTGCCCGAACTGGCCGCGCATCGCTTCGATCCGTCCGACGGGTTCGACATCGACGAAGTCGCGATGCTCGCCGTCGCCAACAATCCCGATCTCAAGCTCGCCCGCGACGATCTCGGCATCGCCCGCGCGCAGGCTTATTCGGCCGGACTTCTGCCCGACCCGCAACTGAGCGTGTCGAGCGATTATCCGGGCGCCGAAGGCTTCACGCGTGCATTCAATTATGGTCTGAGCATCGACGTGATGGCGATCGTGCTGCGCAGCGCGAACAAGCAATCCGCCGATGCGACGGTGGCCAAGACCGATCTCGGCCTGCTGTGGCAGGAATGGCAGATCGTCGCCCAGGCGCGGCAATTGTTCATCAAGACGCGTTTCCAGCAGGACACGCTACCGCTGCTGCAACAGCAGCGCGACCTCGCGCGCACGCGCTACGAGCGCATGGCCGAAGCACACCGCGACGGCAATCTGACCGACGATACGCTGACCGCCGCGCTCACCGCATACAGCGACGCACGCAAGCAATACACCGACGCCGAAACGGCCGCGGAACAGACCCACCACGATCTGAACGCGCTGCTCGGTCTCTCCCCCGAGGTGCAGTTGCAACTCACCGGCAGCGAAGACACGACCGAACTGCCCGACGCGACGCTCGACGCAGCGCTCGCGAAACTCGCACAGCGCCGCCCGGACCTGATCGCGCTGCAAGCGGGCTATGAGGCGCAGGAGCAAAAATATCGCGCGGCGATTCTCAGCCAGTTCCCAAGCCTTTCCGTAGGTTTCGTGCGCGCACGAGACACCTCGAACATCTACACCAGCGGCTTCCAGATCAATCTGAGCCTGCCGATCTTCAACCGCAATCAAGGCAACGTCGCGATCGAAAAAGCGACGCGTCAGCGCCTGCGTGACGAATATCAGTCTCGCCTGAACCAGGCTTATGCCGATGTCGCCCATATGCGCGCGGACAGTGTGATTCTCACGCGGCAGTTGCAGCAGACCGAGGCCGCGCTGCCCGATGTCGACCTCGCCGCGCAACATGCGGCCGCGGCCTACGCGCAGCACAATCTCGTGCTCGGCACCTACACGGATGCGCAAAGCGCCGCGCTCACCAAACGTGTCGACGTCGCCACGCTGCGCGAATCGCTCGCCGAACAACGCGTCGGCTTGCAAGCGCTGCTCGGCAGCGCGATCCCCGACGCCTATTCCTTCGCCCCCTCCGCTCAGACCTTCACCGAAACTCATGCGAAATAGCCCACTGTCGGCGCGGCGGCCGCGCATCGCCTCTTACGCGATTTCCCTTGCCTGCGTCGCACTCATGAGCGCCGCGTTCCTCGCGGCCGGTGCGGCCGGCGCAGCCAGTGCGTCCGCTGGCGACGATGCGGCCGACCAAGCCGTCGTATCCGTGCAAACCGTACGGGTGCAGCGTGACGTCATTGCACAACCGGTACGCGCATATGGCATCGTCGCGGCGTCCGCGTCGAGCTTGACCACGGTCAATCTGCCGTACCTCGCGCGTATCGTGCAGATGCGCGTGCAGGCCGGCCAGAGCGTGACGCGCGGCACGCCGCTTTTCGTCGTGCAAGCCGACCCTGCCGCGGTGCTCGCCGCCACCCAGGCGAAAAGCGCCGTGACGCTGGCGCAAGGCGAACTCGCGCGCACGCAATCGCTGTACGACAAAGGACTCGCCACGCAATCGCAACTCGCCACCGCCCGCAAGGCCGCCGAGGACGCGCAGCAGGCGCTCGCCGCGCAGAACCAGACGGGGGTTGCGAGCGGCAACAAGGTCATCGCAGCACCGATCGACGGCGTGGTCTTGCAGCTATCGGCGGCACAGGGCGATCAGGTGCAGCCCGGCGCCGCGATCCTGCAACTGGCCGGCGGTAACGCCAAGGATGTGCGTGCGAACGTGATGCTTGGCGTCGAGCCGTCGGACGTCCCCGCTATCCATGCCGGCGACACGGTCACCTTGCACGGCCTGTCCACCTCGCTCGCGAAGGCCGCCGCGGACGGCCATGTGGTGCTGGTCGGGGCATCGGTCGATCAGCAAAGCCAGCTCGTCAACGTCGGCGCGAACGTGCCGCTCGGACAGAGCGCATTCATTCCAGGCACGCGTGTCCGCGCCGATATCGCGACTCGCAGCGGCACGCATTGGGTCGTGCCGCGTTCCGCAGTGCTGAAAGACGACAAAGGCGCGTACGTGTTCCAGATCACGCCGCAAAACAAGGCGCGCCGCGTCGCGGTGGTCATGCAGGTCGAAAACGGCGACCGCTACGGCGTGGACGGCCCGATCGACGGCGCAGAAGGCCTTGTCGTCAGCGGTAACTATGAGTTGAAGGACGGCATGGCGGTGCGGGCCGGCGGAGGCGCGCCGCGATGAATTTTGGTCAATGGATGCAGAAGCACCGGCGCTCGCTGCTGTTCGTGATCGCGTTGCTGGCGATCGCGGGCGCACTGACCGCGTTTCGCCTGCCGATCTCGCTGTTCCCGAACGTCGCCTTTCCGCGCGCCGTCGTCGCGCTCGACGCGGGCGACCGCCCCGCCGAACAGATGGCCACGCTTGTCACGATGCCGGTCGAAGAGGCGCTGCGTCGCGTGCCAAACGTACGCGATGTCGAATCGACCACGAGCCGTGGATCGGCGGAAATCTCGATCAATTTCGACTGGGGCACCGACATGGCGCAAGCCACGCTGCAGGCGCAGTCGGCGATCAGCGAGATCCTCGCGACATTGCCGCAAGGCACCTCGATGCAGGTGCGGCGCATGGACCCGACCGTGTTCCCGGTGCTCGCGTATAGCCTGACGTCGAACCAGCAGTCATTGTCGGCGCTGCGCGATCTTGCGCAGTTCCAGATGCGGCCGTTGCTGTCGTCGGTGGAAGGCGTGGCGCGCGTCGAAGTGACCGGTGGCGCGCAGGACGAATTCGAAGTCGCGATCGATCCAGCGCGCCTCGCCGCCTACAAGGTCTCCCTCTCGGATGTGTCGAAAGCGATCGGTGCGAGCAACGTGCTGATGGCCACCGGCCGCATCGAGGATCACGACAAGTTGTACCTCGTGATTGCCAACACGACGATCACGCAACTCGACGAACTGCGCAACGTGGTGGTGTCGGCCAACGGTGCGACGCAAATCCGCCTCGGCGACATCGCGACAGTCCGTCAGGGTGTCGTGCCGCAATGGATGCGCGTCACGGCCGACGGCCACGACGCCGTGTTGCTAAACGTCTTCCAGCAGCCAGGCGCGAACAGCGTGGCGATGGCCAAGACGATCCGTGCGAAGCTCGCTGACTTCCAGCATCAGATGCCGGCGGGCGTGCATCTCTCGAACTGGTACGACCAGAGCGAACTGGTGATCGCCTCGGCGACCAGCGTGCGCGACGCGATCATGATCGGCGTGGTGCTTGCCGCGTTCACGCTGTTTGCCTTCCTGCGCAACTGGAAGATCACCGCGATTGCGGTCGCGCTGGTGCCGGTCGTGATGGCCGCGACGATCCTGCTGCTCGACGTGTTCGGCATGGGTTTCAACATCATGACGCTCGGCGGGATGGCCGCCGCGGTCGGCCTCGTGATCGACGACGCCATCGTGATGATCGAACACATCGTGCGACGCATGCGCGAAGCCGGTGCGCACAAATTTCATGGCCGCGTGATGACGGCGGCGCTCGAATTCACGCGGCCGCTTGCCGGGTCGTCGGCGGCGACGCTGATTATTTTCGTGCCGCTCGCGTTTCTGTCGGGCGTGACGGGCGCGTTCTTCAAGGCGCTCTCGGTGACGATGGCAAGCGCCCTGTTCATTTCGTTTCTCGTCACGTGGCTCGCGGTGCCGATTCTGTGCGACCGCTGGCTGAAACCCAAAGACGCCGAAGAGCACAAGGAAACCCGCTTCGCTTCGTGGATGAACCGGCGCTACGGCTTTCTGATCGAACACGTGACGGCACGCCCGGTTCTCGTGCTGCTCGGCCTGCTGCCGCTAATCGTGGTGGCCGCGTTCGCGTTCACACGGGTGGGCAGCGGTTTCATGCCGAGCATGGATGAAGGCGGCTTCGTGCTCGACTATCACACCGATCCGGGCACGTCCGTGACCGAAACCGACCGGTTGATGAAGCAGATCGAGGGCATCATCCGCGCGAATCCGAACGTCGCGACTTACTCGCGCCGCACGGGCGCCGGTCTCGGCGGCGACCTGAACGAACCTAACAAGGGCGACTTCTTCGTGCGGCTGAAGTCGAGCGGCCGTGAGCCGATCGGAACGGTGATGGAAGAGATCCGTTCGAAGGTCGAGACGCAGGTGCCCGGCGTGAGCATCGAGCTCGCGCAACTGATGGAAGACCTGATCGGCGACTTGACCGCGGTGCCACAGCCGGTCCAGATCAAGATCTACTCCGACGATCAGAACACGCTCGACACCACCGCACGCAAGGTAGCGGCGCAAATCGGCAAGATTCAGGGCGTGGTGGACGTCAACGACGGCATCAACCCGGCGGGCGACGCACTCGAATTGCACATCCGGCCGGAGGCCGCGGCGGCTGAGGGCATGGACCCGCAGTCGATTGCGCAGGCCGTGTCCGACATGGTGGAAGGCAACGTTGCGACGCAATTCCAGACCGGACCAAAAACGGTCGGCGTGCGGGTGCGCGTGGCCGGCGCCCTGAAGCTAACCGATACGCAACTGGGGCAATTGCAGATTCGCGCACCGGACGGCCATCTGTTCGCGCTGAATCGCGTTGCCGATCAGGTGACGGTGACTGGCCAGCCGGAAATCAGCCGCGACAACCTCAAGCGGATGGTGGCCGTGACGGCACGAATCGATGGCCGCGATCTGGGCTCGACGATCGCGGACGTACAGAAGACGTTGAGCGACAAGAGTTTGTTGCCCACTGGCGTGTATTACGAGTTGGGTGGTTTGTACCAGCAGCAGCAGATTGCCTTCAAGGGTTTGTTGACCGTGTTCGGTGCCGCGATTGCGTTGGTGTTTGGCTTGCTGCTGTTTTTGTATGAGCGCTTCCGCGTTGCGCTGGCGGTGATGGCGATGCCGTTGCTGGCTGCGGGGGCGGTGTTTATCGGGTTGTGGCTCACCGGTATTGAGTTGAACATCTCCGCGATGATGGGGATGACGATGATTATCGGTATCGTGACCGAGGTGGCGATTTTTTATGTATCGGAGTTGCAGGGGCTGATTCGGGATGAAGGTGTCGGGTTTGAGGAGGCGCTGATCGCGGCTGGGAGGAATCGGTTGCGGCCGATTGCCATGACGACTATTGCGGCTATTTTGGCGTTGCTGCCGCTTGCGTTTGCCCTCGGGCAAGGGTCGGCTATGCAGCAGCCTTTGGCAGTTGCCATTATTTCCGGGTTGATTGTGCAGTTGCCGTTGGTGTTGTTGCTTTTGCCTGTGGTGTTGAAGTTGTTGATGAAGAAGCAGGCTATTTAAATAGGGGTTTTTGCCTGTGCGGCGCTGAGTGTCTGTGCTTTTATGGTTTTGGCCATTTCTTGATCTGGATTTCTTGGCCTTTCCTTGAATTGATATTGGATTATTAGCGTCGCCCCTGTGCGGGGCAGGCACTTACTTTCTTTGCCGCCGCAAAGAAAGTAAGCAAAGAAAGCGGCTCCAACCGCTAATTCTTAAGCGGGTCCCCTGGCTTGGAGGGGATCGTGGTGCATCTGGAATCTGTGTTCTCGCACATTCGGCGTGAGTGACAAGGCCGTCATACTTCCGGCAGCGCTGCGCGTGCCGAAAGGCACTTCATGAAACCGCCGGAGTTTTTTTGCGCTGGCGGTTTGGCTACAGCGCAGTGGTTCCTGCTAGCGCGCAGTCGCGCGCGATGTCAGCGCTGGAGCAGGGTCACATCCGAACCACGAGCGCATTGCAGCGCCTCGCCGAGGCGAGGCCGATGGCCCCCACCGAACACGAACGAAGCCTGTGTTTTCTCATGGCCCCTTCCGGCGAGCACGTAGTGCGAGGCGGGAAGCATGACTGCCTTGTCACTCATGCCGAATGTGCGAGGACACGGATTCCAGATGCACCACTACCGCAACTGTGCGAGGGACCCGCTTAGCAGGGGGTTCGAGCCGCTTTCTTTTGCCTACTTTTCTTTGCGGCGGCAAAGAAAAGTAGGTGCCTGCCCCGCACAGGGGCGACGCTAATAATCCAATATCAAATCAAGGAAAGGCCAACGCCGTAGGCACACAGAAAAGAAGCGCCGAGCAGGCAAAAAGCACTACCTTTTTGGCACCCCCTCCCGCCACTCCCCCCAATGCGCAGCAATATCCTGCACAAGCGGATTCCCCGACCGATACAGGTTCTCAATAGCAATCGTAAAACCCCCTTGCGCAGCATAGTTAAGCAAATTATCCGCACTAGTCTGCCCATCGTATGGCCGATCAAAATCCGACCCAGCCCGCAGCACCGCAACGCGATTCAAATCAACCTTATGCACAGAGGCCGCGCGCTTAAGCGCCTCATACGTAGCGTTATCCTCCTGCTGCGTTGTGCAATAGACACCGTTGCCATCCGTCAGAATCTTGGTCCAATCCCGAGCCCGCTGACCCAGCAACGTTCCGGACCACCAGGTATCGCCCGCGAGCGTATCGCATTGAATAACAGTAGGCGGCCGATTCGCAGGCGCATACGAATATTTGGCCCGCGCAGCCTGCGCCTGAGCGTTATCAGACAGCACAACGCTACGCGACAAAGCAAACGCCGTATCGGCTAGCTGGGTATTCAACTGAAACACCTCCGTCCGATAGTCGAGCGGCGGCTTGTCCGCAGAACTCTTGGTATTAATTCCAAGGTACCCGGTATTCCAGCCAGACGGAATCTCCCGCCCATCGATCTCCCACTGAATCCCGAAGTCAACCAGGTACTTCGCCCACGCGGCGGACCCGACCGTGCCTTGTTGCGGATCGATCCCGGCAATGCCGGCAACCATAAAGTACGTATGCCGCAAATCGAAGCGCGGCGAAAAGGTCAACGCCATGATCGACGCGGCAGCGTTGCTATGCCCCATGCCAGTGGTCATGACACACACGTCCTGCTTATTGCAATGAACCGTCGGGTAATCGGGCGATAGCCCGTCGACCGCAATCTCGCGCCATGGCCCAAGCCGGTCGAGCCATACCTGCCCCTCCGGCCCGAACATCGAAATGATCATTACCTTGACCGGCCGCCCGTGCGGGCCGCCGTCGTCTTGCGAGAAACCATCGTTGTCGTCCGCGCTGGCAGGGCCGGATGTGAAGGCGGCGCAAGCCGCGAGTGTAATTGCGGAGATTGCGCCAAGTGTGCGAGTCAGCATCGTGAATCTTCCTTTTTGCTTGTGATGCAGATTGGGAGAGGGCTGCGTTCAAGCCGAAGAAAGTATAGATGCGAAGAAATTATTTTCCACTACGTATCGCGGCATTTCATGCGCCGTGATTGAACCCTGGAGGAGCCTGCGCGGAGACCTAAGTGGCGGCCTAAGTGGCGGCCTGAGTGGCGGCTTGGGCCGAATCCGCCGGCCGCGGCTGGACCGGACGCCCCCCGCAAGCGGAACAACGCATCAAACCCGCGGCACGTCCGGTTCGAAAAACACCCAGCGCACTTGCGGAAACGCCGCCTGCAGGTCCGCTTCGATCACGTTGATCGCATCGACCATCGCGCGGCCGCTCGCGTAGTCGATCATTTCGGCCTGAACGGCCACCACCACGTGACGGCCCCACTGCAGCGTAATCATGTTGATGATGCTGCGAATCTCGGACCGGGCTCGCAGATGCGTCTCGATCGCGCGACGCACTTCCGGGCCCGCCGATTCGCCGACGATCATCGACTTCACTTCGCGCGCCACCAGCCAGGCAATCACCATTAGCAGCAGACCCACGCCGATGGAGCCCAATGCGTCGTAGACAGGATTTCCGGTCACCATCGTCAGCAGCACGGCGACGAAGGCCATCGCAAGACCCGCTAACGCGGCAATGTCCTCGCCGGCCACCACCAGCAGATCGGACTCGCGCGTTTCGCGAAACCAGCGCCATAGGCTTTTGTCGGGATGCGTCTTGCGGATTTCCTTAACCGCGCCCCACAACGAGAGGGCTTCGAGCACCACCGAAACGCCGAGTACGACGAGCGCCACATACGCATACTGCAAAGGCTCGCGCGCAAACAGACGATGCACGCCCTCATACACCGAAAACGCGCCGCCGACAAAAAACAGCAGCAACGCCACCAGTAGCGAATAGAAATTGATCTCGCGGCCACTGCCCATGGGATGCAACGGGCTCGCGGGCTTGCGCGCTTCACGCAAGCCGAATAACAGCAGCAACTGGTTACCGCAATCAGCGGTCGAATGAATGGCTTCGGCGAACATCGAGCCGGAACCGGTAAACGTGGCAGCAGCGAACTTGCAGATTGCGATGCCGAGGTTGGCGGCGAGCGCATAGAAAATGGCTTTCGGCGATTCTTCTTTCATCGTCGTGGAGGGGGTCCGTGAGTTTGCAGAACGCTTTCGGTTGGCAAGAGTTCGTATTGTGGACATGCCCGGCGGCATGCGTCCAACCCCGGCGCGGTTTTGCGCCGGGTTCCGTGACGCATGCAGCGCCTCGACCCTCGCTCGCGGTCCGTCGCGCTATGCCCTTTCGAGCGCAGCCATCTCCCGCACGATCACCAGCAGCATCGACAAGCTTGCGCCGCCCGTGGCCCTCAGATCGGCAAGCAGGCGCGCGTAACGCTCGAGTTGCGCGGCGCGCTTCTCGCGCCATGCCTGAACCAATACTTCCGGCGTCGACGCCTCGTCGGCGTCGGCCAGCGCGCTCGTGGTCAACGCGCGTTTCAGGCGTGCGAGTTCCGCCAGCGCCGTGGCGCGCGCCAGCATGTCCCAGTGCGTGGGCGCCGGCAGAGCGGCCGCGCGCTCGCTGATCCAGCTGTAGTTCAGCAACGTACCGAGCGCAAAGTAGACGCCCGCCACGAGTTCGAGATCGCGCCCGCAGGTCGACGACACCTCGGCGATGTCGAGCAAAGCCGCCGAGATCTCGCCGCTGGCGATTCGCACCGCCAGTTCGCTATCGACACCGGCGTCCACGAGCACGCGCTGCCGCTCGGACAGCGCTTCGAGATCGGCGCTCGGCAGCAGCGCGGGCCATTGCGGCGCGAGGCGTTGCGCCGCGTCGCGACAACGTGCGAGCAAGCCGGCGACATCGCCGTCGCTAACCGCCCCCGATTGCAACTGCCGCAGGAACCATAGCGCCGAGCGTTCGACGAGCCGCGCCACTTCGACAAACATGCGCGCCTGTAAATCATCGGCGACACGGTTATCCAGCGCGTCGATACTGCGCCACACGTCGTCGAGATCGAACACGTCGCGCGCCATGATGCAGGCCCGCACGATGTCGCCGGGCTTCGCATCGGTCTCCTCCATCAGACGATGCACGAACTCGCAGCCCACGCGATTCACCAATGCGTTGGTCAGATGCGTTGCGAGGATTTCGCGCCGCAACGGGTGACGTTGCATCGGTTCGCCAAAGCGCTGCCGCAACGGCTTCGGAAAGTATTCGATCAGCATGTCGCTGACGAGCGGATCTTCCGGCATCGACGATTCGAGCAGTGCGTCGTACAGCCACATCTTGCTATAGGCAAGCAGCACCGAACGCTCGGGCGTGGTCAGCCCTTGTTTCGCAGCCTGGCGTTCGGCGACTTCTTCATCGGACGGCAAGAACTCGATCACGCGGTTCAGGCGGCCCGCGCGTTCGAGATAACGCATCAAGCGCGCTTCGGCATCGAGCAATTCGACGCCGTAGCGGCCCGCAATCGAGAGCGCCTGGGTCTGGTAATAGTTGTCCTGCAAGACGAGCAAGCCGACTTCATCGGTCATTTCCGCGAGCAGTGCATTGCGCTGCTTCTCGGTCATTTCGCCGTCGGAGACGACCAGGCCCAGCAGAATCTTGATGTTGACCTCGTGGTCCGAACAGTCAACGCCCGCGGAGTTGTCGATCGCATCGGTATTGATGCGTCCGCCGCGCTCTGCGAATTCAATACGCCCGAGTTGCGTGAGACCTAGATTGCCGCCTTCCGCGACGACCTTGCAGTGCAGATCGGCGCCGTTGACGCGGATCGCATCATTGGCGCGGTCGCCAACCTGCAGATGCGTTTCACGGGTCGCCTTCACGTAGGTGCCGATGCCGCCGTTGTAGAGCAGATCGACGGGCGCCTGCAGAATCGCGCGCATCAATTCAGCGGGCGCGAGCGCCGGCGCGCTGATGCCAAGCACCGACTGCACGGCTGGAGACAGCGGAATGGTCTTGGCGGTACGCGGAAACACACCGCCTCCTGCCGAGATCAGCGACGGATCGTAGTCAGCCCAACTCGACCGATCCAAAACGAACAGGCGCCCACGTTCGGCAAGGCTTACCGCTGGATCGGGATTCGGATCGAGGAAGATATGCCGGTGATCGAACGCGGCCAACAGCTTGATATGCGGCGACAACAGCATGCCATTGCCGAACACATCGCCCGACATATCGCCGACGCCAACCACGGTGAAATCAGTCGTCTGCGTATCGACGCCCATTTCCCGGAAGTGCCGCTTGACCGACTCCCACGCGCCGCGCGCCGTGATCGCCATTTTCTTGTGGTCATAGCCGACCGAACCGCCCGACGCAAAGGCGTCGTCGAGCCAGAAACCATATTCCTGGGAGATCGCGTTCGCGTAGTCGGAGAAGGTGGCGGTGCCCTTGTCGGCGGCGACCACCAGATAGGGATCGTCGGGATCATGCCGCACCACATCGGGCGGCGGCACCACCGTCGTAACCTCGAGGTTGTCGGTCAAATCGAGCAGGCCGCGCAGGAACGTCTGATAGCAGGCGATGCCCTCACGCATCCACGCGTCGCGTTCGGTCTGCGGCGGCGGATTCTTCACGACGAAACCGCCTTTTGACCCGACCGGCACGATCACCACGTTCTTCACCATCTGCGCCTTCATCAAGCCGAGCACTTCCGTGCGGAAGTCCTCACGCCGATCCGACCAGCGCAGCCCGCCGCGCGCGACACGGCCGCCGCGCAAATGCACGCCTTCCACACGCGGCGAATACACCCAGATTTCGAACATCGGTTTCGGTTCGGGCAAACCGGGCACGTGCGCGGGATCGAATTTGAACGACAGATACGGCTTCGGATGGCCATCCGCATCGAAGCGATAGTAGTTCGTGCGCTGCGTCGCCTTGATGACGCCGAGGAATTGCCGGAGTATCCGGTCCTCATCGAGATTCGGCACCTGATCGAGCGCGCTGTCGATTGTCTTCAACAAGCCGTCGACGCGGGCCTCGCGCGTATCGCCGAGTACCGGATCGAAGCGCGCAATGAACAACTCCACGAGCATGCGGGCTATCGCCGGATTGCCGGTGAGCGCGCGTTCGATATAGGCGTCGCTGAAGGTCGAACCCACTTGCCTCAGGTACTTGGCATAAGCTCGCAGAATCGTCACCTCGCGCGCACTCAGTTGCGCGCGCAATACGAGGCGGTTGAAATCGTCGCTTTCGATTCCGCCCGTCCACACCTGTTCGAACGCATCTTCGAAAAGATCCTTCACGCGTTCGATATCGAACTCCGCATCGTCCGCGAGTTCAAGGCCGAAGTCGTGAATCCAGGCGGGTGTGGCATCGAGCGCTTCGATCAGATAAGGCCGTTCTTCATCGACGCGTACGCCGAGATGCTCGAGCATCGGCAAGCTGCGCGACAACGCAATGGGCAACCCTGCACGATAAACCTTGAAACGAAACGAGCGCGGCCCTGCTTCGATCGGGCGGTACAGGTTCATGGCGAGCCGCTCGCTGCCCTGCACTCGCTCGATCAGCTCGATATCGCGCACTGCGGTACGGGCCGGATAATCGTCGCGATAGCCGGGAGGAAACGAATCCGCATAGTGTTGCAGCAGACGGTTGCCCTGCTCTTCGCCGAATGCGTCAAGCAAAGCATCGGCGAGATCGTCCTGCCAGCGGCGCGTGACGTGTACGAGCCGCGCTTCGAGTTCGCGCGTATCGACACGGGGCATGCCACCCGGCTTTGCGTGCACGACGAAATGAATACGCGCGAGGGTCGACTCCGACAACAGCGGCGTGAATTCGACACTTGCGCCGTTGAATGCATCGGCCAGCAGGTTGGCGATGCGCTGCCGCAGATCGGTGTTGTACTTGTCGCGCGGGACGAACACGAGACACGACACGAAGCGGTCGAACCGGTCGCGCCGCACGAACAGCCGCGTGCGCTGATGCTCCTGCAAACGGAGCACACCCAGCGCGATATCGTAAAGCTGGTTTTCCTCGGCCTGAAAGAGTTCGTCGCGCGGATAGGTTTCGAGCACCGTCACCAGCGACTTGGCAAGGTGGCCCTTGGGCAGGAAACCGGCCCGCCGCACGATGTTCGCGCATTTGCGCCGCACGATCGGAATTTCCGAGGCCGAAACCAGATAGGCGGTAGACGTATACAGGCCGATAAAGCGCCGCTCGCCGATCACCTTGCCGTCCGCACCGCTCAGCTTGATGCCGACGTAATCCAGATAGCCCGGCCGATGCACCGTCGCGCGCGAGTTGGCCTTGGTCAGGAAAATGGGCGACGAGCCGGAGATGATATCGGCGGCCGCCGGCGGCAACGGCGTGACTTCGGGCTCGCCCGCGGGACGCTGCGCGTCGCGCAGGATGCCGAGCCCGGAGCCCGGGATCGCGCGCAGCCCAAAACCGATGTCGTGCTGCACAAGTTCGTAGTCGCGCTGGCCGAGAAACGTGAAATGATCGGCCACCATCCATTCGAGGAACGCGCGGGCCTCGACGCCTTCCGGCCCCGCCTCGCCGGCCTTCATGCCTTTGACCGTGGTGCGCGCGAGCTCGACGATCTTCGGCCAGTCTTCCACCGCCGCGCGCACGTCGCGAAGCACCTTGGCGATCTCGTCACGCAATGCGTCGAGCTTCGCTGCATCGCCGCAACGGTCGACTTCGAAGTGAATGAACGAGGCGAGCTGCGAGCGCATATCGGTGGAATCTTCAGCACCCTGACTCACTCGCACGATGCTGCCATCCGGGCCGCGCCAGATGCGAAACACCGGATGCACGACAGAATGCAGCGCGAGCCCGAGGCGGTTGACCGCCATCGAGACCGAATCGACCAGAAACGGCATGTCGTCGTTAACGATCTCGATCACCGTGTGATCGGAATGCCAGCCGTGCTGTTCGAGTATCGGGTTGTAGACGCGCAGCCGTTCGCTGCCTGGCACGAAGCGCTGCGCGGTTTGCCAGTGCGCGAGCGCTGCGCCGTAAAGATCGGCGATCGAGCGGCTCTGCAGGTCGTCGGCGTCGACGAAATCGTAGTAGTGCCGCAGGAACGGCTCGACGACTTTGAAGGTCGGCTCGGGCAAGCGCCCACGCGCAAATTCGACGACATCGTTGAGCAAGTGAGTGACGGCTTCTTCATTCTTTGCTTGCATGATCAACTCCCCCGGCGGGCGGCAATAGCGAGTATCGCTTGATTCGCATGCATCGTCTGAACGGGGATTATGCACCTGCCGCCAGGAAAGCGATGCGCGAGCTCACTTAGGTTATACCCGCTGCCGGTGAACGTGCTGCCGCTGTTTAAAGCGCGGCCTTCGGTCCCCCAGCCTCTTCTATCAGCCATGCTTGAACCTGTTCGCTGGTCCAAGCCGGGTCGTCGTGCGGCAGGTCGTGACCGGCCCATTGATGCTCGCGATGCGTTGCGCCCCACGCCGCCGCCAGCTTCGTCGAACACACCGGGTTGACCAGCTTATCGGCGCGTGACGAAAGAATCAGCAAGGGGCAATGCGGTTTCGTTGCCGCCGCACTAAAGCGCGCGGCGGCCCACAGCTGCCGTAACGCATTGCCCCGGCTCACCGGCGCACTCCGGCGAATTTCGCTCCATGCATCGAGATCCGCGCCCAGCGTGTCCACGTTATTGCACGTCAGCCGATGAATGCCGCTTTCCGCGCGCGGCGCGTCGCGCCAGTGCGCTGCGACGTCCAGAAGGCCCGGCCATGCGGATGGACGCAAGCGTTCGTGCATGCGGCTGAACGGCCGCATGCTGGTATTGATCAGCACGAGCCGCTCGATCTCGCCGGGATGCCGTTGCGCCCAGTCGGTCGCCACCATGCCGCCGAGCGACATTGCCAGCACGCGATAGGGGCCTGCTGCTCCGGTTTGCAGCGCAGCAATCCGCACGAAACCCACCATATCCTCTACCGCAGCCGGCGCGCGCAAGTTGGTGAACTCGCCGTTCCCGGGCAGATCGAGCAGCAGCAGGCGATCCGTGCCGATCGCCTCGCGCAGCAAGCCGGGCAAACGCCCCCAGTGGCGTGTTTCGCGCGTTAGTCCACGCAACAGAATCCACGTGCTCATGACGCTTCCGTTCTGGTCCAATGGTCGGTCGCGCTTTGCAGCAATTGCTCGCGACGATCGCCTTGCGGCAACCAGCGTTGCGCCGAGAACGCCGCGCGCGCGAGGAAATCGAGCAGATTCGCATGACGCCGCAGCACGCGTGCGGTGCGATGCGCCTTCACCGGATTAAACATGCCCTGGCGCGAAAACAGTTGGCGCGGATTCTTCTTGATCCACAGCCACGACCCGAGTTCGAGCGTCATCGGCAGGAAGACGTTCGGCGGCGGCGTACGGTCGTACGCGAAGTCCCACAGATCGCCGTGCAACAGATACTGGTGGCTCTGCGGTTCGAACGCGTAGCCATGATGCGGATGCGCGCGCTCGAACATGGTTTTCAGCACGTACATTTCCGGCAGATGCGGCATCAGCTTGCGCGTGCGCGCATAAGGAAACCAGATGCTATCCCGCCAGCCGTAACCCGAGTGACAGTCGAGCGCAATGCTCAGGGGCCGCGCGGCCATTTCGGTTTCGACCACCCGCAGGAGCGCCGCCGCCTCCGGCTCCATGGGGTCGCCTTGCTTGCCGCGATACCAGGGCAGCCATGCGCCCACCCGCTGGCCGCCGGCGAGCAGCGGCACGCGTTCGTCGGCATCCTGCGGCGCGTTGCGCATCAGATCGACACCGTTGGGATTGGCACGCGTGGCGGCCCACATGCCGCCCGGATTGACGATCGGCATAAAAATTAGACGAATCGACTGCAATTGCCGCACCAGCAGTTCGTCCCATTCCAGCCGGGCGAGCAGCGCGCGCATATAGTCGAGCACGAGTTGCGAGCCAATCCGCTCGAGTCCGTGAATGCCACCAAAAAACCCGATTGCCGGTGCGAGCGGATCGGTCGAACCGATACTCGCGGTGTGCACGGCGAATTGCCGGCCCCGCACCGTCGTCTCGCAGACGGTGCGAATCTCGAAGCTGGCGCTGCCCTGGTCGAGGATCGTCTTGAGATCTTCGTACTCCGCAAAACTGTCGGGCAGAAAGCTCAAAGGCTGCATGACGACGTCGAAAGGAACTGCAAGGTTATTGGGGACGGCACACCGAATGACGCAATATAGCCTGGCTGCAGGCGATCATGCGCAGCGAGCCCCACCCAATGCAAATCGTGTCATACAGGTGTCACTTTTTGTTCGAACGAATGACTTCTTCCTGCCTTTCTGGCGACGCAAAAAAGACACGTGAAGATATAGTCGTCTAGACGTTGCGATGCCTTCACTCAACCGTCACAGACGCTTCCTAGAATGGGCCCCACACATGCCGGCAATGACCGGATGCATCAAGGGGTACTTATGGAAGCAATTCGGGAAGCAATTCGGGAAGCAATTCGTATCGAACGGTTGAGCAAGACGTTCAGCAACGGCCGCAAGGCGCTGGACGAAATCGACCTGCGTGTCGAACCGGGCGAAATGGTTGCCTTGATCGGTGCCTCGGGCTCGGGCAAGTCGACGCTGCTGCGCCACATCGCGGGCTTCACGGCCTCGGATGCGCAACCGTCGCAGATCGCGATTCTCGGCCGGCCGATCCAGCAGAACGGCCGCATCGTGCGGGAAGTGCGCAGCATTCGCCGCGATATCGGCTTCGTGTTCCAGCAATTCAATCTGGTGAACCGGCTTTCCGTGGAGAGCAACGTGCTGATCGGCGCGCTCGCGCGGCTGCCTTTGTGGCGCCGCCTCACCGGGCGCTTTCCGGGCGCGGAGCGGGCGTTGTCGATGGCCGCGCTCAATGAAGTCGGCATCGGCGACCATGCGCGCGAGCGCGCCGCCAACCTCTCCGGCGGTCAGCAGCAACGCGCGGCATTGGCGCGAGCGCTGGTGCAACGCGCGCGCATCGTGCTCGCCGACGAACCGATCGCCTCGCTCGACCCCGAATCCTCTCGCCGCGTGATGGAGATGCTGCGCACGCTCAACGTCGAGCATCAACTGACCGTGCTGGTGTCGCTGCATCAGGTCGACATCGCCATGCAGTATTGCCCGCGCACCGTTGCGCTGCGTCGCGGCAAGGTGGTCTACGACGGCCCCTCCGCCGCGTTGAGCCCTGCCCTGCTCAAGAAACTCTACGGCGACGACGCCCGCGAACTGCTCGACGAGGCCAGCGCCGATAGCGCAACCGATCATGCGGACAACAACGCTAACGAGGGCGACACCGGCGCACCGGCGCAAGACACCGCCCCCACCTCGACGCGTTATGCGTTCGCCCTCAATCCGGCGCACTCGAGCTGAGCGCGCCCACTCATTCTGTTCACTCAACCGGACCTCAAAGCGATGAAATTCCTGCGTTCATTGATCACGCTGACCGTCGGCGCGGCCGCATTCGCCTGCGTCGCCACCGCACAAGCCGAGGACATCAACCTCGGCATCATCTCGACCGACTCGTCCTCCGTGCTGAAACAGCGCTGGGAACCGCTGATCGAGGATATGAACAAGCAAACCGGCCTGAACGTCAAAGCGTTCTTCGCGACCGACTACGCCGGCATCATTGAAGGAATGCGCTTTAACAAGGTACAGGTCGGCTATTTCGGCAACGCGTCGGCGATCGAAGCGGTGGACCGCTCGCAAGGCGAAGTGTTTGCGAAGGTCCTGTATTTGAATGGCGAAGCCGGTTACAACTCGGTGCTGATCACCAACGTGAACAGCCGCTTCAAGACGCTCGACGACGTGTTTAAAAATACGAAGGACGTCACACTCGGTTTCGGCGATCCGAACTCCACCTCGGGCACGCTGATCCCCGGCTATTACCTGTTCGCCAAGCACAACACGCCGGTCAACACGTCGTTCAAGGCCGTGCTGCCGTCGAGCCACGAAGCGAATCTGCTGGCTGTGGTGAACAACAAGGTCGACATCGCGACCAACAACACCGAGGAGCTCGACTCGCTGAAGAAGCAGCATCCGGACAAGTTTGCACAAGTACGCGTGTTGTGGACGTCGCCGCTGATTCCGTCGGACCCGCTGGTATGGCGCAAGGATCTGCCGCAAGCCACCAAGGACAAGATCCGCAACTTCTTCGTGAACTACGGGAAGACCGCTCCGCATGAAAAAGCGGTGATGGCGGCGATTACGGGCTACGCCGGTTTCGCGGCGTCGTCGGATGCGCAGTTGCTGCCGATCCGTCAGGTCGCGTTGTTCCAGCAGAAGCAGAAGATCGAGAGCGACACGCATCTTTCCGACGACGACCGCAAGACCCAGCTGGCGGCGCTCGATGCGAAGCTGAGCGCACTCAACACCGCCGTCGCCAAGCAATGAACACGGTTGATCTGATCACGTCGCCCACGCGTGCGAGCGAAGCGCTCGCCGCGCAGGCGGCGCGCCGTGCCGCCCCTGACGCAGGCAAGCGCAGCTGGCTGTCGCTCATCGGCTGGATCGCCGTGCTTGCCGTACTGGGTGGCGCATGGCACGGCGCCGATATGCGTCCGCTCGACCTGCTCTCCGACTCCGGCAACATGGGTCAGTTCGCCAAGGACTTCTTCCCGCCGGACTTCACCGAATGGCGGAGCTATCTTCACGAGATGTACGTGACGCTGTCGGTAGCGGTGTGGGGCACGGCCCTCTCGTTGGTATGCGCGGTGCCGTGCGGACTAATGTCCGCACACAACATGGCGCCGATGTGGATCGTGCAGCCGATGCGCCGCATGATGGACGCATGCCGCGCGATCAATGAAATGGTCTTCGCGATGCTGTTCATCGTCGCGGTGGGACTCGGTCCGTTCGCCGGCGTGCTGGCGTTGTGGGTGCACACCACCGGCGTGCTCGCCAAGCTCTTCGCCGAAGCGGTCGAGGCAATCGATCCGCTTCCGGCCGAAGGCGTGCGCGCCACCGGCGCGACCAGTCTTGACGAAATCATTTACGGCGTGCTGCCGCAAGTGCTGCCGTTGTGGATCTCGTACGCGTTATATCGCTTCGAATCGAACGTGCGCTCGGCGATGGTGGTCGGCATGGTCGGCGCGGGCGGGATCGGCGTGGTGCTGTACGAGGCGATCCGCTCGTTCAATTACGCGCAGACGGCCGCGGTGATGATCATGGTGATCGTGGTCGTGACGGTGATCGATCTGGCGTCCGCGTGGCTGCGCGAACGGGTGACGTGACCGCTCGCGATTCCTGAATGGCAAGGGGTTGGCGAGACGCGCTTCGCCAACCCTCATTCAGGTCGCTTCGATACTGCGTGCCAGCGTGTAAGTGCGCCGGCGTGCAAGCGCTGCGCCTGCGCCGAGGTTTAGCAGCGGGTTTTCGTTGCCACAAATTGCCGGTTTTCGCCACACAAAACCCCTTCACTTTAGTCGTCCACCCCTCCATTCCGGCGTTCTGCTGGAATAATCACGTGCTTGCGGCCGGCTCCCCTGGCCTTCTTTCTCCTCTCCCTGGTCTTTGATGGACACCTTTGTCGTCATGCTGGTGCTGCTCTCCGCGCTGCTTCACGCCACCTGGAACGCGTTTCTGCACCTATCCGAAGACCGTGTATGGCTGCTCGGCATGATGGCGATTCCGTATATCGCCGTCAGCTCGGTTGGCGTGATCGTGCTGCCCTTGCCTGAACTGGCGGCCTGGCCTTACATCTTCGCCTCGGTAGTACTCGAATTCGGCTACCTGCTGGCCCTGATCCGCGCTTACAAGAGCGGTGACTTCGGGCAAATTTATCCGATTGCACGCGGCCTTTCGCCGATGCTCGTATTCGTCGGCGCGCTGGTGTTCGCGCACGAAACGCTCAAACCGCTGGCGGCGATCGGCGTGGCGCTGGTGTCGCTCGGCATGGTCTCGCTGGCGTTCCGCCGCGGCATGCGGTTCTCCGGCGAAAGCGTGCCGTTCGCGCTGCTGACCGGCTTCTTCATCGCAACGTATTCGGTGGTCGACGGAATCGGCGCGCGCGTGGCGGGCAATGGCCTGAGCTACATCATGTGGGTTTATCTGATCTGGAATGTCCCGCAGTTTCTGCTTGCCTGGCATTGGCGCGGCGGCGCAAAGGGGCTGTTCATCGGCCGCACGGTGGTGCTCAAGGGCATCGCGTCCGGCGCGCTCGCACTCACCGCCTATTGCCTGATCATCGAGGCCTACCGCACTCTGCCGATTGCGATGGTTTCCGCGCTGCGTGAGCTGAGTTCGATCTTCGCGGTGCTGATCGGCTGGCTGTTCATGCAGGAGAAGCTGACGACGCGGCGTATCGTGGCGTGCGCACTGGTTACGCTAGGGGCTGTGTTGATTCGGATTTAAAGCACAGTGGCGCTATGTTGATGCCACGTTGTTGCCGCCTCGTTGCTCCGCTCTGAAACCGCTTTGAGGCCGGTTTGAAGGCGTAGAGCGCCCTCGCCCACGCTCACGCAAACTGCACAAGCGTCGCGTCGATCGCATCAGCCAGCGTATTGAAAGCAGGCGCGATCTCCTCGTCCGGCACGCACGCATAGCCGATCAGCAGACCCGACGGCGCCAGCGACGGTTGCGCGTAATACCCCGACAAAGGCCGCACGACGATATTGCGCTCCAGCGCGGCAGCCGCCACTGCGCGGTCATCGCTGCCTTCAGGCAATTGCATCACCAGATGCAACCCGGCATCGCCGCCCACAGCCGGCAGCGCATCGCCATAACGGTGCGCGGCAGCATCCAGCAGGGTCTGGCGACGCTGCCCGTAGAGGGTCCGCATCTTGCGGATATGCGACGTGAAATGCCCTTCCGCGATGAACTCCGCGAGCATCGCCTGCTGCAACAACTGCCCTTCCCGATAGAGCTCCGCGCTCGCGGTCGCAAAGCTCTCGGCGAGCGCCTCGGGCACGACCAGGTAGCCAATGCGCAAGCCCGGAAACAGCGTCTTGCCGAAGCTGCCCACGTAAATCACCTGCCCGGACCTGTCCAGACCCTGCAGCGATGCCAGAGGCCGGCTGCCGTAGCGGTATTCGCTGTCGTAGTCGTCCTCGATGATCCAACACTGGTTTTGTCTTGCGTATTCGAGCAGCATGCGGCGCCGCGCGAGGCTCATCACCATGCCGAGCGGATATTGATGCGACGGCGTGACGAGCATCAGCTTCGGCGGCTGCGCGAGATCGTCGGCGGAGGGATTGATGCCTTCTTCGTCGACGGCGATCGGGCGCGATTGCAAGCCGGACACGTGCAGCACGCTGCGCACGCCCCAGTAGCAAGGGTCTTCGGTCCAGATCACGTCGCCCGGATCGGACAGCAGACGCACAGCCAGGTCGACCGACTGGTGGATCCCGGTCGTGATAATGATCTGCTCGGGCGTACAACGCACCGAGCGCGACGTGCGCAGATAGTCGGCCAACGCATGCCGCAACGAGGCCAGCCCGCCGCCCGGCGCGTAGGTCAGCAAGTCCGGGCGCAGCCGGCGCCAATACTTGTTGTGCAGGCGGCTCCACACGCGCGCCGGAAACTTCGTGACATCCGGCACCCCGGGCATAAACGCGCCCCATTGCCGCTTCGACACGCCCGCCCCCGCAATGAGCCGCGCGCCGCGTGTCGACAACGCGCGGTTGCCCTGCAACGGCAGTGGCGGCGGCAATGACTCGAGCGGCGCGGCCGGCGTCTCGGCGTCGGGTACGCCGACGATCTCGTCCGGCGCGCTATCGGCGACGAACGTGCCGCGACCGGTTGCCGAACTCACATAGCCCTCGAGCACCAACTGCTCATACACTTGCGTGACGGTATTGCGCCCGATGCCCAATTCCTGCGCCAGCAGACGAGATGACGGCACCTTGCTGCCCGCCGGCAATTCGCGCGACAGGATCGCCTGCTGCAACAGCCGATGCAGCTGACGATAGATCGGCTGGCCATTGCCACGGTCGAGGCGCTGCGCCAGCCAGTCGGACAAAACGCTCGCGCGCATGAATGGCTCCTACATTTTTATTGAAATGGCTCTGAAATTAAGAGCCAAATCTCATTATAGTCGCTGCATGTGCTGCGCTGAGCGCGCGGTCCCCGCAAAACCGAGGAGCGAAGGAGATAACCATGAAGAATGCTGAACTGAAGAGCCGCAAAGACGCCGCCACACCGCGTGGCGTCGGGGTGATGTGCGATTTCTACGCCGAGCGCGCGGAGAACGCCGAATTGTGGGACGTCGAAGGCCGCCGTTTCATTGATTTCGCCGCGGGTATTGCCGTGTGCAACACGGGCCACCGTCACCCGAAGATTCTGGCGGCGATCCGTGACCAGCTCGATCATTTCACGCACACCGCGTATCAGATCGTGCCGTACGCGTCGTATGTCGAACTGGCTGAGAAGATCAACGCGCGTGCGCCGGGCGACTATCCGAAGAAAACCGCCTTCTTCACGACGGGCGCCGAAGCCGTTGAAAACGCGATCAAGATTGCGCGTGCCGCGACCGGCCGTCCGGGCGTGATTGCGTTCACCGGCGGCTTTCATGGCCGCACGATGATGGGCATGGCGCTGACCGGCAAGGTTGCGCCGTACAAGATCGGCTTTGGTCCGTTCCCCGCGGACGTGTTCCATGCCCCGTTCCCGAATCCGCTGCACGGCGTGACGACGGCTGATTCGCTGAAGGCGATCGAGTTTCTGTTCAAGGCCGACATCGATCCGAAGCGCGTCGCGGCGATTATTTTCGAACCGGTTCAGGGCGAAGGCGGTTTCTATCCGGCGCCGGCCGAGTTCGTGCGCGCCTTGCGCAAGCTGTGCAATGAGCATGGCATTTTGCTGATTGCCGATGAGGTGCAAACGGGTTTTGCTCGTACCGGCAAGTTGTTTGCGATGCATCACTATGACGTGGTGCCTGATCTGATGACGATGGCCAAGAGCCTGGCCGGTGGCATGCCGTTATCGGGTGTGGTTGGGCGTGCTGATTTGATGGATGCGGCGGCTCCTGGTGGCCTGGGTGGCACGTATGCGGGTAACCCGCTGGCGGTTGCTTCCGCGCATGCTGTGCTCGATATCATCGATGAAGAGAAGCTCTGCGAGCGGGCTACTGTTTTGGGTGATCGTGTTAAGGCGAAGCTGATCGCGCTTCAGAGTGAAGTTCCGCAGATCGCCGATGTGCGTGGGCCGGGCGGAATGGTTGCTGTTGAGTTCTGCAAGGCGGGTGGGACGGAGCCGGATGCTGACTTCACCAAGCGGGTGCAGGCAAGAGCGCTTGAGCGCGGGTTGTTGTTGCTCGTTTGTGGTGTTTATTCGAATGTGGTTCGGTTTCTTTTTCCTCTTACGATTCAGGATTCTGTCTTTGATGAGGCAATGGGGATTCTTGAAGCTGTGCTTAAGGAAAGTGTTGCTGTAGCTGTTTGATTGTTTTTTTGGCCTGCGCGGCGCTTGGTTATATGCCTGCCGCGTTGGCCTTTCCTTGTTTTCTTATTGGTCTATTAGCGTCGCCCCTGTGCGGGGCAGGCACTTACTTTCTTTGCCGCCGCAAAGAAAGTAAGCAAAGAAAGCGGCTCCAACCGCTAATTCTTAAGCGGGTCCCCTGGCTTGGAGGGGGTAGTGGTGCATCTGGAATCCGTGCCCTTGCGCATTCGGCGTTAGTGACAAAGGGCTCATCAGCTCCCACTCCGCACTGCGTGCGTCGCGGATGGGTCTGCCAGGGAAACCATGCGGCTTCGTTCGTGTGCGGTGGGGGCCATCGGCTTCGCCTCGGCAATGCGCCGCTGCTCTCGTGGGCGCCCCCCCACTTCGAATGAAGTGTCGGTGTGTTGCCCCGGCGGCGGCGGTGGCGATGACGAGCCGGGGTTCTAAGCAAGACGCGAGCGCTAAAACACAGCGAACGGTTTTAAGAGGTACTCTTCGGCGCGCGCAGCGTCGCCGGAAGTATGACGGCTTTGTCACTCACGCCGAATGTGCGAGAACACGGATTCCAGATGCACCACTACCCCCTCCAAGCCAGGGGACCCGCTTAAGAATTAGCGGTGTGAAGCCGCTTTCTTTGCTTACTTTCTTTGCGGCGGCAAAGAAAGTAAGTGCCTGCCCCGCACAGGGGCGACACTAATAAACCAATATCAATTCAAGGAAAGGCCAAGAAGCGAGATCAAGGAAAGGCCAACGCCGCAGGCATACAGACAGAAATCGCCGGCACTGACGATCAGCCCAAGCGGCCTAGCCACCATCCGAAGTCTCCATAACATCCATCACCCGCAACGCCGCACCATGCGTGATCGACGCAGAACCCTCAACCGGCACGCGTGCACCACGCCAAACCACATGCGAGCCGAACGCGCCCGTGAGCCATTGGAACGCCAGCAAAGTATCGCGCAACGGCACGAGCAGCAAATCGCGCCAGAAAGTGCGCTCATGACGCGCGGCACGCAGATGCAGCAGCATGCGCGCGGCAAAAAGCGCCGCCGTGCTGGCGCCGCTCGCCAACGCCGCCCACAGGTGCACGCCGTCGAACGGACCGTTCGCAAGGCCGCTGGTGAGCCATGCGCCGGCAAGGAGCCACGGCGTCGGGAACGTGATGAACAGAAACGCAAAGCCAAGCGGGTTCACCGAGCGGATCGTGCGCAGCCAGCGCGTCTCACGCTGCCACAAGGCTGAAAAAGTCGGCTCGATGACGTCGGTGGCCACCATCACGCGCGAAAGCACCGTGCTAAGCCCAAGCGCGCGCACGTGTTCGGCGAGCCAGTAATCGTCCGCGAGACAGTTTTTCAGCGCGTCGAAACCGCCGATGCGCTCGAGCGTCGCTCGGCGTAAAGCGAGCGTCGCACCGAAACCGAAGCGGCGCGACCCCGCCGCATGCGCGACCCGCACCGACGGAGCGAACCACTCGTTGATGAATAGCGCGCCAACCCGCGGCCAGAAACCGCCGACGCCTTGTGCCACGTAGAGACAGGTCACCACTCCCACGCGCGGATCGGCGAGCGGCGCCGCCACCGTGTCGAGATAATCGGCTTCGACCGCGATATCGCTATCCGCAATCACGATCACGTCATGACGCGCCCGCTCCGCCATGTTGATCAGGTTGCTGACCTTGAGATTGCTGCCGTGTACGCGCGTGTCGATCGCGAGGTCGATGTCGTGCATCGGATAAGCAGCCTGCAAACGGCGCACCACGGCGATGGCGGGATCGTCCGGCGACGATACACCGAGCACCAGCTGGAAATGCTCGTGGCGCTGGTCGCAGAAGGTTCTGAGATTCTCGTAGAGACGCGGCTCGGCGCCGCACAGCGGCTTGAGCACGCTGACGCCGACTTTCGCAAAAGGAGGCAGAGGATCCGACGCCCGGGCGGCAACACTCGCGCGCGCCCCGCGGCGCGCCGCGAAGAACGGCATCGCCACCGCTGCCAGCATCGCATAGAGCGAAGCCGACACGCAGCCGGATAACAGGACCCATTGGCATGCTGTCAATGCGTGCGCCGCCATAGCCCGCGTCCGTTAGTGCCCGGCCAGCAATGCGAGCACTTCGGTACCCATGGCCGTGAGCGAAGCCGCCATCAGATGGGCTCGCAGCATGTCGATAGTGACTGGCTTCATGGCGTGATCTCGTGGCCTGAAGAAACGCACGTCGACCTGGAGCGGCGCGATTCGCCGGCAAAAAGCGCTGGCAAAAACGCCGACAGAAGCGCCGGCCGTACATTCGAATGATGTGCTTACGATTAAGTTGCGATGCTCTGACAACTCGACGTAGTGTCGCGCGCTCATGTCCGCCACGCGACAGTAACCAATTCACGGGCGATAGTAGCGATTCTAGCTGAAGGAAACCTTAAGGAAGAAAGAGGTATAAAGCGTGTCATGAACATGATCGTTAAACTTCGAATATTCGGCGTGGCGCTTACTTAAAAGCTGTCACCGCTATGCAATTGACATCGAACGGAATCTCTCCCCCATGCGCGTACTCCTCGTAGAAGACGACGACCTGATCGGCTGCGGCATCGAAGCGGGACTGCGTCAAGCCGGTTTCACAGTCGATTGGGCACGCGACGGCCACAAGGCCAGCCTCGCGCTCGATACTACCGCCTATGCGATGGTCCTGCTCGATCTCGGCTTACCCAGGGTATCGGGTATGGAACTGCTGAAACGGTTGCGCGACGCCGGCAAAGACGTGCCGGTGCTGGTGCTGACCGCGAGAGGCACGGTGGTGGACCGCGTCGACGGCCTCGAAGCCGGCGCCGACGACTACCTCGGCAAGCCCTTCGACCTGACCGAGCTGATTGCCCGCTGCCGGGCCCTGCTGCGCCGCGCGCAAGGGCGCAGCGTCGAGGTGATCCGCTATCAGGATCTGACGGTCAATCCCGCCGCGCAAACCGTCGAAGTCGGCAATACGCGCGTGCCGCTCACCTCGCGTGAATGGGCGATCCTGATGCAGTTGCTGACCAATCAGGGCATTCCTCAGTCGCGCTCGCGCCTCGAAGAGAGTTTGTATGGTTGGCAGGAAGAAATCGAAAGCAATGCGATCGAGGTCCATGTGTCCAACCTGCGCAAAAAGCTCGGCGCCAAGCTGATCAGAACCGTGCGCAATATCGGCTACGTGGTGGAGAAAGCGTAATGTCGGCATCGATACGGCGCCGCCTGATGCTGCTGGTCCTGACCAGCATCGCGCTGATCTGGGGCATCGCGCTGATATCGAGCTATCGGCAGGCCACGCGCGAAGTCAGCGAATGGGAAGAGGCGCGCCTTGCGGAACTCGCGCAAATCTTCGCGCAACTCGACCAGCGCAATCTGACCGCGCTGGCCAATGCGCGCATCGACGTGCGCGAGGAAGAAAAAGGCGGCGCCCCCGGCGCGAACAATAGCGACGACGACGATTCCTTGCCGCGCGACGCGCTATTCCAGGTGCGCAGCGCGAACGGCGACGTGCTGGCGGGCAGCCCGCAATTGCGCGCGCTAGAAGCGTGGGATCTACCCGTGCCGCCCGCCAGCGGCGCGCAAAACATGACGCTGGGTGGTCGGGAATGGCATACGTTCACCTTGCGCGACACCGCGCTCGGCCACACGGTGCGCGTATTCGAGCCGGCCAATACGCGCAGCGACCTGGTGAGCGGCGTCGCGAACCGGATCGCCCGCCCCACGCTCATCGCGCTGCCCGCGCTGGCGCTGCTGGTGTGGTTCAGCATCGGCTGGAGCCTGGCGCCGCTCAAGGTCCTCTCCGGCGCCATCCGCGCGCGCGACATCAACCGGCTGGAACCGGTCGACATCGGCCGGGCTCCGACCGAGGTGCGGCCGCTCGTCGACGCGATCAATCTGGTGCTGTCGCGCTTGCGGCACTCCATCGAACGCGAACGCGCGTTCACCGCCGACGCCGCCCATGAACTGAAAACGCCGCTTGCCGCTATCAAGGTGCAGGCGCAGGTCGCCCTGGCCGAACCGAACACGGCGTTACAGCGTGTGGCAATGGTACGCGTGGTGCAGGGCGTCGATCGCAGCGCTCGGCTCGCGGAGCAGTTGTTGCTGCTCGCACGTCTGGATGCGCACGAAAAACTCTCTTCCGCGCGAGTCAGGCCCGCGGCGGTGGCGAAAGACACGATGCTTGCCAACGAACGCAATGCGCAGCAGAAGAACATTCGTGTCACGCTCACCGGCGACATGCGCGCCGAGATCAACGCGGAGCCCGTCCTGATCGGCATCCTGCTCGACAATCTGCTCGATAACGCCATCAAGTACGGACGCACCGGCGGCAGCGTCGAAGTGGCCGTGCAGCATGAAGTCGGCCGGGTGCAGCTTACCGTACGCGACGACGGCCCCGGCGTCGCGCCCAGCGACCTCCCGCGCCTCACGCATCGTTTTTTCCGCGCGACCGGCAATCAGGCCACCGGCAGCGGGTTGGGCCTCTCGATCGTCGCGCGAATCGCCGAGCATTTCGGGGCGAGTCTGCATCTCGGCGCGGGCATCGGCGAGCGCGGGCTCGCGGTGGAAGTGTCGTTTCCTGCTTATGCGGGAGCGGACTGAGGGTGTTGTCGAGGGTGTTGTTGAGGATGCTGCAGAGGGGGCGCTGAGCGCGCCGAGCGTATTGACGAAGTTGCCGCACAGACCATCGCCAGGCCTGCGGGATAAAGGAAATCTGTCGTTCCTGGCGGCCTAGCGCTGGCTTGCCTCGCTCACGGCCGTCCGCACTGCCCGTTCCGCCCGTTCCGCCCCCTCCGGCTCGCGATTCGACGACTCGGCAAACTGCCACGCAATGAGTCCGGGCACGAACATCAGCAGATCACGAATGCGCCGCGCGCCGGCGAGCGCGAGGCAGGTGGAAGGATCGAGGCCCAGCGCGCCGCCAATCAGAATGAAACCGCCCTCCTGCACACCCAGACCGCCCGGCACGAAGAACGCCGCGCTGCTGATCGCCTGGATCAGCGATTCGATCACCACCGCTTCGACCAGCGTGACGTGAACGCCGAGAAAGTACAGCGCGAGCCAGATTTCGAGCGACGTCAGGAAGCACTGCAGCGGCTGCCAGAAAAACAGATAGCGCAGCACCACGCCGCGGCGGCGCCAGATCAGCTTGATGGTCTGGTCGATCTGCGCCGATTGTCCGACGAGCACGGCGAGCTTGCCGCTCGTCATACGATTGAGGGTGCGCGTGATGCGCTCGAACGGGCTGGCATGCTGCACGAGTGCGAACAGCACCAGCAGCGGCGTCAGCACCACCACGCCCCACGCCAGTTGCCCGGCGAGCCGCAGCGTGTCGGAATGCGCATGCGCGAACAGAAACCCGATGCCGACCATCGTGAACAGCAATTGGCTGATCACCGTGAGCTGCATATCGACGATGATGCTGCCGACCGCCGTAGACGGCCGCACGCCCCAGCGCTTGAGCATCCGGAACGACACCACCTCGCCGCCGATACGCGCCACCGGCAACATGCTATTGACGGATTCGCGCACCCAGACTAGGTGCAGCATATTGGCAATGCTAGGCCGGTTCGCGCCGCGAATCAGCGAGCGCCAGTCGCAGGCATTGGCGATCATCGGCAACACGTGCGCAATCGCCGCCAGGAAGAGGCCGACGCCCGCGGCACGCAGTGCGTCGAGCACGGCGCCGGGATTGTCGTGCCAGACCAGCCACAGCGACACCAGCAAGCCGGCAAGCGCGGCGATGCGGCCGAGATGCTTCATCACGCGGCCACCTCTGGCGCACGCTTCAAGCCCGCTGCATTGTCCTCGCCACCCTCTTCCAGATACCCGCGCATCATTGCTTACCCAACCTGCTGTTCATCCGTCATTCCGTCCTGCACGGCCGACAACAGGCCGTCGCCATCCACCTTGAAACTGAAGCCGCGCCATATCACGCGCGAGGACCAGAAGCTTGCCACAAAAATCGAAAACGAAACGATATCCCATAACGGCAACAGCCACAGGTCGCGATGGGCCTGTCGCAACGCGCGATCGGACAGCAGTTTCAGTGCGAGCCGGGCGCACACGGCAACCAGCGCGAGCGGCCACGACCACAGCGCGCCACCCGAGAAGAGGATGGCGAGCAGTGCGAAGGCGAGCGGATGAATCAGCGCCGAGCCGAGATGGCCGAGCGGATCGATGCTGCGAATCGTGCGGCTCCAGCGCAGTTCGTGCGCGATCAGTTGCGTCGCGCTCGATTCCACGCAGGCATGCGAGATCGTGAACGGCGGAATCACAACCTTCTCGCCGATCATGCGCACGGCTTCACCGATTGCATGGTCCTCGGCCAGATGCTTCACGAACGGTGTGAATCCGCCGATTTTTTCCAGAGTATCGCGCCGCATCGCGATGGTCTGCCCAAAGCAAGGGCGCGCGAGACCGAGCGCGAGTCCCATCACCACGCCAGGCAGGAATTGGTAGTTGGTGGCCTTGGCCGACATGCGCGGCCAGAAGCCGGGATCGGGCGTGCCGCGATACACGCAGGTGACGAGACCGACACCGGGTTTCTGCAATTCGCCAATCACATTGCGCAGATAATCCGGCCCGACGCTCACGTCGCTGTCGGCGAAAACCAGCACGTCGTGCTGGGCTTGCGGCAGCATATTGAGGATGTTGCTGATCTTGCGGTTCGGACCGTACAGGCGTGCATCCGCGACCACCGTGATGTCCGCTTCTGGATGCAGCCGTCGCAGATCGTCGACGGTTTGCAAGGCGGGGTCGGCCGAATCGTGCACGCCGAACAGAAATTGCACGGGACCCGGATAGTCCTGCTGACAGAAGCTCGACAGATTAGCGAGCAACGCCCACTCATTGCCATGTAACGGTTTGACGATCGTGACTGGCGGAAAACTGGTCGGCTCGGACACCGGTCTCGCGAAGAACCGGCCGATCAGGGCACCCGCCAACACCGTGTAGGCGACGCCGAAAACAGCACCCGCCGCGCACGCATAGGCAAGCGTGACGGCGAGCAGATGCATGGCGCTCACGCTTGGTGCGCGCGCAGGAAGCGGAAGAATTCGACGCCTTCACGCAGACGCCGTTTCATCATGTCCCAGCTCGTGAGCATCTCACGCAGAATTTCCCAGATCTTCGACGGACGGAAATAGAAACGCTTGTAGAAGTTTTCGAGCTGGTGGTAAATCTCGTCGCGCGACAGATGCGGATAGCCGATCGCCGCGAGCTGCACCCCTGACTTGCTGACGAGGTTGATCACCTTGTTCTCTTCCAGCCAGCCATTCTCGATCGCCTGGTTGTAGAGCGTCGTGCCGGGATAGGGAGCGGCGAGCGACACCTGGATCGTATGCGGATTGATTTCCTTCGCGTACTCGATGGTCTTCTTGATCGTGTCCTGCGTCTCGCCGGGCAGCCCAAGAATGAAGGTGCCGTGGATCTTGATGCCGAGCTTGCGGCAATCTTCGCTGAAACGGCGCGCGATGTCGGTGCGCAGGCCCTTCTTGATGTTCAGCAGAATCTGGTCGTCGCCGGACTCGTAGCCCACCAGCAGCAGGCGCAGGCCGTTTTCCTTCATGATCTTCAGCGTCGCGTACGGCACGTTTGCCTTCGCGTTGCATGACCATGTCACGCCCAGCTTGCCGAGACCGCGGGCGATCTCTTCGACGCGCGGCTTGAAATCGGTGAAGGTGTCGTCGTCGAACATGATCTCCTTGACTTCAGGCATGTTGTCGCGAATCCACTTCACTTCTTCCAGCACGTTCTCCACCGAACGCGTGCGGTAGCGATGCCCGCCCACCGTTTGCGGCCACAGGCAGAACGTGCATTTCGAGCGGCAGCCGCGGCCTGTGTAGATCGACACGTACGGGTGCTTCAGGTAGCCGATGAAGTAGTTGTCGATCGTCAGATCGCGCTTGTACACCGGCGCCACGAACGGCAGTTCGTCCATGTTCTCCAGGATCGGGCGCGCTTCGTTGTGCTCGATCGAGCCGTCGGCGGCGCGATAGCTCAGGCCCTTGATCCCGGCAAACGGCTTGCCTTCGGCGACTTCCTGGCAGGTGAAGTCGAATTCTTCACGGCAGACGAAATCGATCGCCTCGCTGGCGGTCAGCGAATTGTGCGGATCGACCGCGACCTTCGCGCCGACCATGCCGATCAGCACCGAAGGCTTGCGCTTCTTCAGGTCTTCGGCAAACAGGGCGTCGGTGGGAAAGGACGGCGTGCTGGTGTGGATGATCACCAGGTCGTATTGCTGGGCGATATCGAGCGATGCGTCGACGGACAGGCCGTCGGCAGGGGCGTCGAGTACGCGGCTATCGGGGATGAGCGCGGCGGGCTGCGCGAGCCACGTCGGATACCAGAACGAGCGCACTTCACGCTTGGCCTGATAGCGCGAACCCGCGCCACCGTCGAAGCCGTCGTACGACGGCGCCTGCAAGAACAGGGTCTTCATGGATGCTCCAGCAAGCCTTTGATCGGCGCTTTCAGTTTTCTGTCGGAAAACTATCGGAACTATTGCCCGCGGGGATGCACGCGGGCACAGGGAATCGCGCAAATACTACGGAGCAAAGCTGAAGGAAACCTTAAGAAAAATAGCCACAGCCCACATTGTTCTAAGTGGTTAATACCGGGCTCCGCCCCGCATGCGCTTCCGTATGTTATAGGCGAAACACATTAATTGCAGTGCCGCTGCCTGTCAGCGCGCAACCTGTCTCGCCCAGTCGAACCAGCCGAGGACGAAGAATGAGCGGCCCACGTCCGCCATAGCGGCCGTTCTGCTTTGATTGTGAGTTTTTATTCGTTCAGTTCAGCGCACGCATTGACTACATTGACCGGTCACAACTAAACGACCATCACAGGACCAGTCAATGAAAATCCCGCGGGGCACGGCGCGCGTATCGTTTTCTTCGCTTTCTTCGATTTCCTCCTCACACCCGCAGCCTGCGAAACGCCTGCAAGCCGGCCTGAGTGCGTTGCTGGTCGCGGCAACGGCCACACTCGCCCTCCTCACACCGGGTATCGCACGGGCCGCGCCGCCTGCCGAACTGAAACTCGACTACGCCTACTACTCGCCCGAAAGCCTCGTCATCAAGCGTAACGGCTGGCTCGAACAGGAACTCGCACCGCAGCACACCCAGGTCAAATGGGTGCTGAGCCTCGGCAGCAATCGCGCGCTCGAATATCTGAACAGCGGCGCGATCGACATTGGCTCGACGGCGGGTCTGGCCGCCGTGCTCGCCAAAGCCAACGGCAATCCGATTCGCGCGGTGTACGTTTTCTCGCGCCCCGAATGGACCGCGCTCGTGGTACGCAAGGACTCGCCGATCAAAACCCTCGCGGACCTGAAGGGCAAGAAGATCGCCGCCACCAAGGGCACAGACCCGTTCCTCTTCGCATTGCGCGCCCTGCACACCGCGGGCCTTTCGCGCGACGACGTGGAAATCGTCAATCTTCAGCACCCGGACGGGCGCACCGCGCTCGCCAACGGCCAGGTGGACGCCTGGGCCGGCCTCGATCCGCACATGGCGGCCGCGCAAATCGACGACGGCGCGAAGCTGCTGTATCGCAACGTCGACTTCAATACGTGGGGCTTGCTCGACGCCCGCGAGGATTTCGTCCGCGACCATCCCGAGACGCTCGCGCAGCTGCTCAAGGTGTACGAAAAAGCGCGCCTGTGGATCGCCGCGCATCCGGACGAAACCGCGAAGATCGTCGCGGAAGAATCGAAGCTGTCGCTGCCGGTCGCCAGACTGCAACTGAGCCGCAACGATTTCAGCCATCCGCAGCCGGGCGCGCAGCAACTCGCCGCGCTCAAGGCGGCCGCGCCGATTCTAGTGCAGGAGCAACTGGTGAAACTGGGCACGGATTTGAATCAGGTCATCGACGCCCTGATCGACGTGAAGACGGCGCAGCCTGTTATCGCCGCGAACAGCGGCCAGTGAGCCACCGCGCTCGCTGCGCCCACTGCTTGAAGAGTATGTGACCGACTCCCATGGCTACCGACGAATCGCTCGCGCTTCATCACCGTTCGCATGTAACGGATGACCTCGTGCTTTATCGCGCGCCGCAAGCTGCCGATGCATCGTCGCGCGTCGCGTCGCGGCCGCGTGACCCGCTCAAACGCTGGCGCATCGCCGGGTTGATCCTGCCGCTTGCCTTCCTTGCCGTGATCGAAGCGTTGGTGCGTGCTTCGGTGTTGCCGGAGCACCTCGTGCCGGCGCCAAGCACGATCGCTGAAACGCTGTGGCAACTGGGCGGCGAGCGTCTGGGCCGCCACATCGGTGCAAGCTCGATACGCGTACTCGCGGGTTTCGGCATCGGCTCCGCACTCGCCCTTCTGCTCGGTGCGGCAATGGGCTTGAGCCACCGCCTCGACGCACTTCTCGACCCCGCGTTTCAGGCGCTGCGCGCGATTCCGTCACTCGCCTGGGTGCCGATTCTGCTGCTGTGGTTGGGCATTGACGAAGCGCCGAAAATCACGCTCGTCGCCATCGGCGCGTTTTTTCCGGCGCAATTGAGCGTCGTGGCCGGCATTCGCGGCGTCGACAGAAAGCTGATCGAACTCGGCGAAGTCAACCGTTTGAGCCCGCGGGCGCTATTCACGCGCATCCTGTTGCCCGCGTCCTTGCCACACATCTTCACTGGACTGCGCACGGGCCTGAGTCTCGCGTGGATGTTCATGGTCGCTGCCGAGCTGATTGCCGCCACCCGCGGCCTCGGTTATCTACTGAGCGACGGCCGCGAAACCGGCCGCCCCGATCTCGTGTTCGGCGCGATTCTGTTGCTCGCACTGCTCGGCAAGCTCAGCGACAGCATCCTTAAAACGATCGAAGCGCGCGTGCTGTCATGGCGCGATGCGGCGAACGACCGGTCTTCCTCACGAGGTGCGCGTTGAACGCGGCAGATCTTTTAAATCAGCCGACGCTGCTCCAGGTTCGTGCCGTGAGCAAGCGCTACGAAGCGCGCGCGGTGCTCGAACGCGTGACGTTTGGTATCCGACGCGGAGAGATCGTGAGTCTGGTCGGCCCGAGCGGGTGCGGCAAGAGCACGCTGCTGCGCGTGCTGGCCGGCCTTGATCGCGACTTCGAGGGGGAGATTTTGCTCGACGGGCTGGCGCAACACGGCCCGTCGCCGCGCCTCGGCGTGATTTTTCAGGAGCCCCGCTTGCTGCCATGGCTGAGCGTGGCCGACAACGTCGCGTTTTCCGCCGGTCCACGGCGAGGCGCGGACCCGCATGTGGGGCAACTGCTCGATGAGGTCGGTCTGGTCGGCACCGGCGCGGCGCTGCCCAAGCAGCTTTCAGGTGGCATGGCGCAACGCGTGGCGCTCGCGCGTGGCCTGTTCTCCCAGCCCGATCTGTTGCTGCTCGACGAGCCGTTCAGCGCCGTCGACGCCATGACCCGCATACGTCTGCAGGACCTGTTGTTATCGCTGACGCGCGCGCACGCCACGGCGGCGCTGATCGTCACGCATGACCTGGATGAGGCGCTCTATCTGTCCGATCGCGTCCTGCTGCTCAACACGGCGGGCCAGCATGGCGCCGGACGGCTGGTGCGCGACCTCGATGTGGCCGCGCCGCATCCGCGCGACCGGCGCGACGCCACGCTCGCCGGTGTGCGAAACGAATTGCTCGATGGGATTGGTGCGGTGCGAAACGCCTGCGCGTAACCAACTCGCGTTTTGTGCGAATTTGAGTGAAGAGCGCGAGCGAATCGCCCTCGCCCCCCTTAAAAATTCTGCTGGTCCGCACACCTGCGCGTGCGGACCAGCCACTGCTTTCACACCGGCTTGATATCCGCCGCCTGCTTGCCCTTCGGTCCCTGCTTGATTTCAAAGCTGACCTTCTGGTTTTCCTGCAGCGATTTGAAACCTTCGCTGCGAATTTCCGAGAAATGGGCAAACAGATCCTCGCCACCGTCGTCTGGTGTGATAAAGCCAAAGCCCTTCGCGTCATTGAACCACTTCACTGTACCGGTCGGCATGTCGATTCCTCATTTGCACCTTGGTTGATCGGGTTGCATTCGCCGTCTTTCGCCTGCTGCTTTCGACCGTTGCATCGAGTGCTGCTTTTGCCCACTCGTCGCACCATCCTCATGCTGCTGGTTCCCGCCGGTTATTGCGACCACTGCTTGACTTTACGCCTGTTTGCGCGGCGCCGCTCAGGCAGGCGTTTGTCCGCCGCGACAACGGGAGGAGCAAGGCCCGTGCCGCACACCTCCCGTGGGCACAGCGCGCGGGCGCAGCGCCGATGTGATCGCCCGCAATCAGATAAGATGGTTGCTATCGGCAGTCCATCCTTGGCCGCGCAGGTTCAGCCCAGTACCCCCGACCGCGCGACCTATCGTCTTCCCACTTACAGGAACCCAGCATGGCCACCTCGAGCTATACCGATACCCGACTTCTGATTAACGGCGAGTGGTGCGACGCCGCCAGCGGCAAAACCCTCGACGTCATCAATCCTGCCACCGGCAACGCCATCGGCAAGGTGGCTCACGCCGGCATCGCGGATCTGGACCGCGCCTTGGCCGCCGCACAGCGCGGCTTCGAAGCCTGGCGCAAGATTCCGGCCAACGAACGCGCCACCACCATGCGCAAAGCCG
>NZ_WOEZ01000212.1 GCF_013177735.1 Paraburkholderia elongata
CCTGAAAGCCTCTATTCGAAGAGACCGTGCGCCCGCTTTCGTGCGGACAGGTTCGAAGTCTCACCAAACTCTGGCTCCATCATCAATCCCGAAATCTCGATTGTCAATAAAAATCACGAGATTTTATGGAAAAGCGGCTTTTTGCAGTCGCGGCGATTTATGCTGCAAACGGTCAACGACTTTGGGCGTACGTATTCGCAACGACAACTGGCGAAGCCGTCAGAACGAGTGATTGATCCCAATTTGGATGCCGGTCTGGCTCATGCCACCCGGCTGAGAAGGGTCGAGCGAGTTCAGGCTGACTGTCTTCGCGCCCAGGTTATCGAGATAGCCGGCGTAGCCATAGACAAACGTGCGCACGGACAGGCGGTAGATACTGCCGAGGATCGCCCACGTTGGATGGCCCTGCCCTCTCGAAGTGTCATAGCGCATTGCCTGCACAAGCATCGAGAACGTCGGCGTAAGGTCATACGTGTCAGCCGCCCAGTAAAGATTTCCCCTCGGCGATAGCTGAAGATCGCCAGAAACGTTCGCGTATCCGCTCATCAGCGTCAGATCCCCAACTGTATATTTCGCTGCCACGCTCGCGCGCCGGTCGACGGCACCCGATGCGCTGATGCCGGTCGCCTTGTCGACTGAGCCGTGGGTTTCCTCATACACGACCCGAACTGACACGGGTCCCTGCTGGTATGCCGTCGATAACCCCAAATACTTCCCAGCCTGAAAGTCGCCGGCCATCTGTTGTCCGAAGGCATACATAGCCGCGCCGCTGAGCCCATGGATGTTCGGCGTGCTGTACTTCACGGAGTTGCTCAGGTAGACAGTGACCGAAGGCATCAGGTTGGTCGAGAGCAGCGAATACTGTGCCATATAGGTCGCGTCGTAAGTCAGCGTCTGCGCGAACATTAAGTTCGGCTGCTTGCCGAATTCCACCGAACCCCACGGACCCTTCAGGCCGACCAGCGCAAAGCGGTTGAACAGATCGCCTGGCACCGTCATTGAACCGCTGTTCTCGAGAAAGCCGTTCTCGATATTGAAATACGCCGACAGGCCGTCGCTAAGGTCTTCTCTGCCAGTCAGCCCCCAGTGCGACGGGATCGAGTTGCCGGATTGCATACCGATCGACGCCTTGCCATCCGAGCTCGCGTGCGACAGGTACTGAATTCCCGTGTCGATGGTCCCATACAGCGTGACCGTTGATTGCGCATGCGCTACGCCGATTAAGCCTGCAACTGCCATTGGGAGGACAATTTTTCTAATCAACATGTTTGGGTTCGCTCAATGTAATAGATAGTAATTCTAATCAATTGATACCGATCACGGACCAAGAAAGTCCGGCTCAGTCGCCTGTCAGCGGGTCGCCCAGTGCTGGCTACTCTCAAACACATGTGCGAGGCGGAACAGCGTGCTTTCTTCAAAATGAAGTCCGACCAGCATCATGCCGACTGGCAGCCCGTCCGACATCCCACATGGCAGGCTGATTGCGGGGTGATGCGTGATGTCGAAAGCACACGTGTTGGCCAGCATCTCGGTCGCGCGCTGCCAATGCAGGTCAATATCCGCCGATACATTGGGGATCGGCGTCGCCTTCATCGGCGTTGTGGGCAGCAGCAAAACGTCGAATTGACTGAGCGCCGCATCGTATTGCGCGCGGAGCCGGCGTGCCAGATTCACACCCTTTCCGTACAGCGCGTGGCCTCGCTGACGGGTCGCGAGTGTACTCGTAAGCAGCATGCCCTTGATGCTCGCAGGTAGGCCGCGACGGTCACTACCCGCTCGGTAAAGATGGTCCATGAAATCCGTCGGATAGACATCAGCTCGGCCAATGCCGAAACCGTTTCCTGCTGTGATCAGGTTCGTGAGACCGTCGAGTGCAATCACCCCCCAAATCGCCACACCGTTTAGATGGGCCAGCACGCTAACGTCCTCGACGTTAGCGCCAAGTCTGGCCAGCGCGTCGGCCGCCGCACGGACCTTGCCGTCGACGTCGCCCTCCGAGTTGGGGTGCCCGAATCCTTCCTTGAACACGCCTACGCGTAAGCCTTTGATACCCTCGGCGATGTCCTGCGTATACGGCGACACCACCGGGTTATGTTGGCGTGGATCATACCCGTCGGCACCTGCAATCACCTCGAGCATCAGCGCGTTATCCATGACCGTCGTGGTCATCGGCCCGACGTGGTCAATAAACGGCTCGATCGGCGCGATGCCGGTGTAAGGCACGAGGCCGTATGTGGGCTTTAGCCCAACGATCCCGCTGAAGGACGCCGGCAAGCGGATCGAGCCTGCCTGATCGGCACCCGGTGCCATCGGCAATTCACCAGCAGCAACCGCCGCAGCCGACCCGGTCGAGGATCCACCGGGCGTGTAACCGGCGCGGTGTGGGTTCTGCACCTGCGTGTATGCGTTGGTGTGGCTGCCGCCCGACAGGCAAAAATACTCACAGTGGGTCTTGCCGACGATCTCGCCGCCTGCCTCAAGGATGCGCCGCACCACTATCGCGTCCATCTGAGGCACGTAGCCTTGCAATTCCATCGAACCGCTTAGCATCGGCACACCGGCGACCATGATGCTGTCCTTGATGGCAATGCGCTTGCCAGCCAGCTTCCCTCTCCTGTTTCGCGAATCGAACACTTCAGCGACCACGCGTTGTTCCGGTTGTCCGCTCCTTCCGGGATCGAGAAGGGGCGCGCTGCGGTCGACACGTTGGGCAGGTAGTTGTCAGTTGAGTCAACGAACGCGTAGCCGTGGATCAGCTCGCCGACAATAGAGCCGAGGCCACTGACCTCCGCTTCGGTGAGTTCGCCAATTCCGATGTCTCGGGCAGCAGCGATGAGGTCTGTTGAGGTGAAGGACGGAGCAGTCATGTTGTCTTCCTGTTGGTTGGCAGAGTGAATACGGACTGAACTCTACCGACCGCCAAAAAGCCGATCTTCGCGTTATTGCGCCGACCATTTGATTGTTGCTCTTGCAATATTGACAAGTTGCATTCGGCGTTCGACTTCCCTGACACTAATGGTCACCGCGACAACAATGGTATCCAACAAATGCCATGTCCAACACGCCCGAAATCATTAACCCCTTTGAAAGGGTTCTTAAGGGCACACAGGGCGTCATAGTCGACCGCGGTTCTCACCTGGATGGTGGCCGTGTCGGCTCGATGATCACATGGAATCTCGAAGCAAACGAACTGCGCTGCCCGGCGTTGCCAGAACTAGTGATCCTCACCGGGCACAAGTACCAGCTCAGCTCCGCGCTCACGGACTTCGGCTGGGGGTTCCGTGAGCAATTTTCGAGCGCGCTGCATCCGATCCATATCTTTCCGCCCGGTGCGGACTTCTTGCGGGTACTAAATGGTCCCGCGCGAGCGACCTTCCTGACGATTGACGCAGACAGGACATTCAGCATTCTCGATGAACTCGGCGTCGCGAATCCGCTCGACGGGCTTTGGATGCTGTCCCAGCGTGGATTCGCCGAACCATACGTGTACGCCACAATTGCCGCGCTCGCCGACCAGATGGCGGCGGGCGAATGCCCGCGTCTGCTCATCGATTCCTATTGCGCGACCATCGTCTTCCAGCTCGCGAAGCGTTGGACGGCGATGTCGGCCCGCGCGAAGCAGACCGGTCGGCTGTCGCCGGAGGCACTAGGCCGTGCGATCGCGTTCATCAACGATCGCCTGGCCGACGATATGTCGCTCGATGATCTCGCCAGTTTATGCGGTATGACGAAGTTCCATTTCCTGCGACTCTTCAAGGCGTCAACCAACTCATCGCCGTACCAGTACCTTCGGGATCGCCGTATCGAGCGCGCGCGGCACCTGCTATCCACCACGCAGTACGCCATCGGCGACATCGCAGGCCAGTGCGCATTCGCGTCCGCTACCGGTTTTGCCGAAATGTTCCGGAAAGTGGTCGGTGTCGCACCGACAGCGTGGCGTGCAGCGCAAAAGAAGTAGGTTAGGGGCGGCCCCGTCTAGTGACAAGTTGCGCTCGCCGTCCACTACTCCTGGCTTTGAAGGTGTCGCGCGACACTTCTCTAAGGGGGAGATTCGGAAGGCCCGAAGAACTTCCTACTCCAGCGCAGCAGCTCCGCGTAAAGCGGCTCAATAAAGTCTATGCCGCATCTGATCTGACTTTCAAAAGATCACGTAACTCGGTCGAAGAATCAGCGAGCGCGCCTGGGTCAACCGATATCCTGCGTTCAACAAGACGTTTTCCGACTCCCATTTCAAAAGCACGATTGACAGTAAGAACGCCTTCCACAACATGTCCATTTAAGAAAAACGCGGAAAAATCATCGGATTCCAAATCACCACGCACAACGATGGATAAACTGTTGTCAAGTCTTCCAACACCCTGGATGTTTAAGTCATACTGATCCGACCAAAACCAGGCCGGCTTAAAATATTCAACAGTCTTGCCAAGCATGGCCTGGGCGGCGACTGAGGCCTGATCGGTGGCGTTTTGATATGTTTCTAAACGCACCCGTCCCCCAAAGAAACCAGGTTGGCTGGCAACATCCCCCGCCGCAAAAACATTCATGTGGCTGGTACGTGATGAGCGATCGACGACAATTCCATTGTCCACTACCAATCCAGCGCCGGCCGCCAGTTCCGTTGCCGGAACGATGCCAATTCCAACGACCACGGCATCGCAGTCAATGCTTTCGCCATTCGACAGTTCGACTGCGTGGACTTTCCCCTCTCGTTGCCGCAAGGCTAACGGCGAAACTCCGAACCTGACATGAATGCCCTTTATACGATGCTTCTCAGCAAGCCAATGACCAAAACGTTCTCCGACAGCCCGAATCATAGTCGCGTGAGTCGGTTCGACCGCGAATACTTCGCAACCAATTTTATGAGCGCTGGCAGCAACCTCCGAGCCGATCACGCCCATACCAATGACAACAATTCTGGCTCCTGGATACAACTCCCTCGCGAGAGCGTCCGCTTGATCCTTAGTTCGAAGATGATGTACGTTCGGCGCATCGGCACCCGAAAGTGGCAGCAGGCGCGCCCGAGCACCCGTTGCCAGCAAAAACTTTTCCGCCGTAATTAGTTCATCGTCCGAAAGCCGGACACCCCCGGCGGAAAAGTCCAATTCCACAGCACGAGCCCCAAGCCGCAGATCTACTCTATTCACGTGATACCAATCTTCCGAATGCAGGAAAATTTTTTGCGCTGACTTGCCGGGCTCCCAAAGAGCCTCTTTCGAGAGCGGCGGTCGTTCATAGGGACGCCAAGGCTCTTCCCCGATTAAAGTAATTCGCCCATCGAAACCGGCTTGCCGAAGGGCCTCAACCGAACGCCCTCCAGCAAGATTAGCACCCACGACGACTATTGATTTAATCATGTAACTTGCCTGCTTGCGTACGATTTACTGATCAAACATCCCGACATTTCCTCATTCGAAGATTGACGATAACTGCCTCAGCTTGGGCATAATTGGACAAAGCATCACATCCGCAAACGCGTCAACAACGCAATCCAAAATCAAGCAGCCGCGCCCTCAGAAACCGAGGGGCGAATTGATATCCATCCGTCATCAATCTCAACCGAATAAGTGCGCAACGGAATTTGGCACGGTGGCACGCTCGCTGCACCACTTTTTATATTAAAAGCGCCCCCATGAAATGGACATTCTATAACCTCGCCCTCCTGAAATCCCTCCGTAAGGATGCCATTTCCATGGGTACATTGGTTATCGGTGACGAAATACTCCGTGCCGATTTGGTAGACGGCTAGAGAAGGCAGAGACGGAAGATTAATAGCAACCGGCGCACCTTCCTTAACAGAAGTGATTTCGCACAAGCGGACGTGATCTTGCATAAATTTCCTCTAGCTAGTAGAGTTATCCAATGCTCCAATGACAATATGGAACAGTAACCCGATATCTGTTACACAACCTTTTTGCCTGATTCATTGGAAGCCGACAAACCAAGACAGCCTGATTTGGCAATTTTTGTCATTTACCGGCTCCCTGAACATGACGTCTCTTCCTTTAATATCCTAAATCTTATTTATAGATATCCACTAGATGCCTGTGTGGTACCGACTTTACGATCTCAAAGAGGGTAAACAAGATAACGCGGCAAAACAGTTGTATCAAGCACAGCTCGTCGCGATAATATCCGCCCGTCACTTTGACCAGAAGTGAGGCGAATCTCGTCCTCATATACGCCCGTCGCAAGAACTCCCGAACCACCAGTGCTCTCTGGCGTATATAGAACGGAAAAATTCGACCATACCTTAAAATCTGAATCGCAAATCTGCTCAGCACGCACTAGTTGAACAAAATGGCGTGTCTGATAATCTTCAAATGTTCCAGCCCAGATTTTTGTAACATAGGTTACCCGGTCGAAAAGCCGAGCCCTGCAGTCATCCATCATCAACGCAAGCGGCAATCCTCGCTCGACATTCTCGCGTGAAATGCAAATATATGAAGCTGCATCATCCTCGGAAAATGCACCAAGCCACTTGTTCATTTCCTTGCTGTCAAGCGCCTCGACGTACTTTAGATTAATCGCGTCAATGGCCGCCAACGAGTTGGCGCTTATCTCACTCATGCTTGATCACCCCGCGAAAATTCCATCACTGTGCGATAATACTCCCACCAAGCCAAATTTCCGACCTCCTCATTTGGCTGCAGTTCCTGCGCGGGCAGCTTCCTGAACTCTTTCACGCCCTTTTGAAAAATGGCATTGCCTGGTGTAAAGCTCCCCGCAAAAACACGATTGAAGATCGATGCATCTTCAAGGCTAATCATGCCGGAAGGCCCGACCAGGTTCGAACTCTGCCGTAAGCGATGACGAAGCAGCTCCTCATCGTCGTCTTGATGGGCGAAATAGGCATAATGAACTTCAATCTTATCAACGCCAAGCGGATTAGCGAACCGCAGATTGATAACATCCAAATGCTTCACGGGAACGAACGTTGGAAACAGCTGAATAACCCGCGCACCAACGGAGGGATCCGTTCCCTTGAACGCTATGATCGATGGATCTTTCAGCACGTTTTCTCCGGTAGCGACCGAAAGTTGACTTTCCAAATTAATATGTCCGCGCTTCGTCGTCGTGAACTGGCGGCCTTTTGCGCCCTGCCAGTTAAGCAATCCAAACGCCTTGTGTAGCAACGGGGCATGAAAGCCATCGTTATCGGCGTAAATTTTCCAGTTCGTGTGATAACAAACTTTTTGATACCCGAGCAACTTCAACCGTCCATCCCCACCCATCAGGCTAGCAAGGGCTGGCTTTATCTCTTCACCGAGAAATTCATCAAGTGATTCCGTGTCCGGAGACAGCGTCACAAAGATCAGGCCCAGGAAACTATCGGTCCTCGGTTGACTTAAAGGATAATCCTTCCGGTTGAACCCCGGCGAATATCCTGACTGGTTGGGACAACCAATCAGTTGACCTTCCGTACTGAATAGCCAGCGGTGATATGGGCATTCGAATTCCTTCTTTGTGCCGAAAGGGGCCGTCTCCAGCTGGTTACCCCGGTGCGAGCAATCGTTAAAAAATACTCTAACCGTACCGTCCAGTCCACGAGCAATTAGCAAAGGAACATCAACCAGTTTGGTCGTTTTGAAATCCCCGGGGTTTGGAAGTTCGCTTTCATGAGCTATCGGATGCCATTCCCGACCATAAAATATTCGCTCGACTTCCGCTCGATAAATATCGGGACGAACAAAACTTTCCTTGGGAACTTCATTGAAGTTTTGTGGCCAGTTAAGATGAGGCGTTAGCGTTTGATAATCCATCAGTGTACTCCCTAAACAAGTCAAATCGAACCTTATGCGCCAGCAGAGACTCACGCGTCCTTCACGCCAAGTAAAAGGCAAAGACGCGTTGGATTTGCGCGGTCGCGGTGCTTACACCTCAATCTTTCTTGATTTTAAGCACCGTTTTCGTCATTGAATTAAAGTCGACGATCATCCTGATACGTAAAGCTCACAGCACCCAATCCTCCGATTACCGCCTGCACGTGGTCGCCTGGCGTCATCGAAACCATAGGCCCGAGTGCGCCAGTCAACAGGATATCGCCAGCCTTGAGGCTGATGCCGAGTGAAGTCAGGGTCTTTGCCAGCCAAGCCGCCGCTTTCAACGGATGCCCGAGACATGCAGCGCCGTCCCCTACCGAACGGACCTCGCCGTTGACCTCGAGTGCCATGCCGCATGTATAAAGATCGAGGTTGGAAAGTTTCCTGGGCTCCTGGCCAAGGACAAAGTATGCGGAAGAACCGTTGTCTGCGACAGTATCGGCGTAGGTAATCTTCCAATCTGTAATGCGACTGTCCACTATCTCGATAGCAGCAACTGCATAATCAGTTGCGTCTGCTATGTCGTCCGGCGTTGGATCCGATAAGTTAAGTTCACGTCCTAGTATTAGGGCGACCTCGGCCTCCACCTTCGGTTGGATTGTTTTAGAGACTGGCAATGTTCCGCCATTCTGTATCTCCATATCCCCGAAAAGCACACCATAATCGGGAATATCAACACCGAGCTGCGCTTGCACCGTTTTGGCAGTGAGGCCGATTTTGCGCCCTACGATGCGCCGGCCCTCCTGCTCCCAGAAACGGGTATTGATATTTTGTACGATATAGGCGGAGTTTTCGTCGGACGGCTCAAGCCCATCGCGCAGTGGCGGCACAGGGCCTTGAGAATAGGCGAGCCTTAGGCGGGCGGCTAATGTATCGTGATTAATTGACATCTGGTTTCTCCCTTTTCCGGCTTTGGCCGAATACGCGTCTGCGAGATTGCTTTCGATTGAATTCTATGGGGTGATATGGAGTGCCACCCTTCCCAACGCCTCAGTCGTCGCGCAAACGTAGTCGCCCGGCATAAGCGGATGTGCAGGCGTTGCACCACTTATTAACACGATATCTCCGGACTGCAGGCTTCCGCCGGTGCGCTCCAAGGCGCACGCGGTCGCCAACAGCGCACGTATAGGATTACCAAGGATCGCGGCGGTTGAACCGATCTGAGCAGTCCGACCATTGATATCGAGAAGGACTCCGAGATTTTCGATGTTCGCGCAGGATTTAGAGAAGCCGCCAAGAACGAAGCCGGCAGCACAAGCATTATCTACGATCATATCCTGTAGAGAATACTCGGCGGTACCATAGCGGCTATCGACGATCTCGAGCGCAGGAGCAATGGCTGCGATCGCCGCAGATGCCTCGGCCGCACTGGTGCCGCTTCTTAATGGCTGCCCCATAATATATGCGATGCCCGGCTGAACCTGTGGCCGCAGATAGCTGCTTAGCGACAAGTCGCTACCCTCGGCAAGGCGCATCGCTTCGGTGATCCACCCGAAAACAATTTCCGGTGAATCACCGTGCCGCATTGCTATCCGCGAGGTAAGGCTCACTTTAACTCCCGCGCGCGTATCGCCACGCGCGTGACGTCGCGCAATGGATGCGGCCTGGATCGCGTAGGCTTCCTCTACTGTCAAGGAAGCCGTGTCCGCGAGCGGAGCAATGGCTGAGGCATTGTCCGCAGCTTCGTCGAGCATCCGTGCAAACTCGGACCAGTGTTTCATGCGGCGTCCCTCGATATGCCAGGCGGCGAAACATAATCATCGGAAAATACGGCAGTGACCGTCCCAAGCCCGTTGATTCGCACTTCGAACGCTTCACCTGATCCGACTGGGACCATCGGCCCGAGAGCTCCGGAAAGAATGACGTCGCCTGTTTTGAGCGGCAGTCCAACCTGCGCCATCTTCCGCGCGAGCCACAACGCCGCATTCACTGGATTGCCCATGCTGGCCGCGCCGGCACCGACCGAGACCGGCTCGCCGGCCTTTTCCATAACAACGCCGCAAAGCCGGACATCGAAGTCCGACAGACGAACAGGATTGGAGCCAAGCACATACAGTCCTGAACAGGCGTTATCAGCTATGGCATCGACGAGATCAAAATCACGGTTACGGAATCGCGATGTACAAATCTCGATCGAAGGGAGAGCAAACTCGATTGCGAGAAGCATGTCGGCAAGCGTAATTTGTGGCTCGTTCAAATCCCGGCCGATGATAAACGCAACTTCTGCTTCGATGGTCGGCAGCATCAGATTCGCCATCGATATTTCTTCGGATTCGTACCGGGACATATCGGCAAACAATACGCCGTAATTCGGCTCAACGACGCCGAGCTGCTTGCGCATGGCGGCCGAGGTCGCCCCGATCTTGCGGCCGACAAGCCGACGGCCCGATTTTAGTGCGGCTTCTGTAACAAGAGCTTGCACCGCGTAGGCGGCGTCAAGATCGCCGGGAGGAAGAAGCGTTCGGATTGGCGCGCATGGTTCGAGCGTCGCCGCAGCCTGGATCAACCTCTCCGCCGATATGGCGATGTTAGGGTCTAGAGTCACTTTCTGACGCCTTGTCCGTTAACGTGTATACGAATTTCAGCTCGATCTGAACTACGTTTCGTTCTACATAATTTTGTAAAACGCCAACCAGATAAATTTCAAACGCCCCCCGGCCATAGTGAATGGCTGGGGTTGTTGTCCTCGCGGAGTAGAACTTAGGTCATAACTGAAAGAAATGACTCAATGATTTTCCGTTCGTAATAGAAAACACCTTTTGGTATATGCCGCGCATCCCAAGTCCGAACCGGGTGATCCGGATAAAACGTGTAACTACCAGCGAAGACCTCGTTGCGGTTTCCGGACGGATCGAAAAAGTAGATAGTTCTGCCCTGTGTTGCACCGTGGCGTGTGGGACCGATTTCGATCGATACATCGTAACGGGCGATAATATCCGCGGCATGTCCAAGATCGTTCCAAGTCTCAAGTTCAAAGGAGACGTGGTGTAGTTTGTTTGGCTCGGGGAAATTTAGGAAGGCGATGTCGTGCGCTTTCATGCCGCAGGAAAGGAAAACGGCTACGAGTCCATCCTCCCCCTCAATCCGCTCCACCAAAGAAAAATCAAGCACTTTTTCAAAAAATTCCAGGACTCGCTCGATATGCGGTCCATTTAATTGGGCGTGGTCGAATCGCCGAGCCCGCATGCCATGAGGTTCATGCTCCCAAACTTCGGGGTTTTGAAATGACGGACGAGGGTGAGATGGTTCGGCGGCATGATACAACTCCAGGCGATGCCCGGATTCCAATGTCCAGCCGATTCGCCGGCCGATCCCCGGCTGTTCGCCAGCGGGTACATGATCTACGTTATAGCCGAAGTCCTTGATGCGACTCTCGAACTCACCTAGATCGGCTTCCCGGGCAACTTTGAAAGCCATTAGGTCGAAGCCTGCAGATGCCGCTTGACGCAGCACGATCGAATGATGGTCTATTTCATCGGCCGCCTTGAGATAGACACGGCCGTCTTCGCCCGTCGCGACTTTGTGCAAGCCGACGCGCGCGACGTAGTGCTCAACGGAGGCGTGCAAATCGAGCACGCGAATTTGGATGAAGCCCGGACGAAGCACACCGGTAAGCGCCATGCTTTCTCTCCTCCTGGATTTTTATGAGTCCGCGGCCACGACGGTCCGCGGTCTTGCTTTCGGCGCCGGCTCAAGCCTGAGCGTGATATCCGAGAGCGCAAATATTGAGCAGCACAAAACGATTCCGAGATCGCGATCCTCTCGCGAGACATGCTCTTGGCTCATCGCCTCGGATCGGTAATTTCCCTTTAAAACTCGTGCGCGGCAAATGCCACAGCCCCCCCGGCGGCAACCAACTGGCAACTTGATCCTCAATTCAGGGAGCCTCCCAAGGCTCTGTGCGCGTTCAAGCGAAACAAGGACACGCTCATCAGAAAAAGCGGGAACGTGACCCACCCCGTCTATTGTTACGACAAAAGGCACTGGGGCAGCGCCAACCGGTGCCTTCTCATCTGGTGGAACTTGCGGCCGATCAAATGCCATCCCAGCCTCCCCAATCCATTCGATCGCCAACTCTTTTTGGCAAAGAAATCAAGCTCATAACGTTGATTGGCATCATAGTCACCAAAATATCCGTCGTCAAGAAAAATGTCGAGATTTTTCATCTTCATCGTATGTTTATTAATTTTCATACATTCGATACTTGCACGAATCTTCCGAGATTGTTAACATATATCGAACATATAGCACACCTTGCCCCTCGCCACACAGTGGTCGAGCGGAGTCGCAAGTGGTCAAGCAGACTGAGAATGGGGCACGTCAATGAGAGTGATCGAACCGCAGCGCCGAGATGGCGTATCGGCGCGTAGTCTGGTCGAAGCAGCTTATGTCGCTTTGCGCGATGACATCATGAATGGCACCTTGCCCCCCGGGGAAAGGCTTCGTGTGGAAATTCTTAAAGACCGCTACGGCGTCGGTGCCTCGACCCTTCGGGAAGCGTTGACCCGCCTTGGGGGTGAAGCTTTGGTGACATCCGAAGAGCAGCGTGGCTTTCGCGTGGCGGGCGTCTCCCTGGCTGATTTCATCGACTTAAGCGAGACTCGAAAATTCATCGAGGTTGAAGCCGTGCGCCAATCGATTCTGGCCGCAAATGACAGTTGGGAAGGAAACTTAATTCTCGCCTATCACCGTCTTTCCAAAGTCGAACAAAAACTAGCAAGCCCCTCACCGAGCTTGATCACGGAGTATGAGCAATGCAACCGAGAGTTCCATTGGGCACTGGTCGCCGCGTGCCCGTTACGATGGCTCTTGCAGTTTCAAGCGATCCTCTTTCAGCAGTCCGAACGTTATCGACGCATTTCCCTGACGCATACTGAGATAGAGCGCGATGTGCACGCGGAGCATAAGGCCATTATGGAAGCCGCGCTGGCGCGTGACGTGACAACTGTCTGCCGGCTCGAAGGCGAGCACATCAAGCGGGCAGTTGAGAAGCTGACTGCGATCATTTCCCGTGACGAATAGATAGCAAGGCAGATGTCGCTTCGGTGCGAAGTGTTACCTGATCAGCCCGAAGCACGAGAGAAGTTTCTATGTGCGTTTCGGGTCGCGAAAGCCGCACACGCCGCGAAAGAAGACCCACTGGGGGATGCGCCGCTCGCTTAGGCGTCGGTTGATGGCTGTTCTGCGACCGGTTGTTCAGTCGCGCTGCCGCTTTGATCAATACGTGTTTCACGCTAGCCAGTTCCGGTATATCGGCCTTCGCTGCCGGATAGCTGCATGCAGAATGTTGGGTTCGGCGCTGTGCCCGCCCGACAGCGCGCCACAACAGGTGAGGCTCACCGTGCAACGTGATGAACATTTCGTCAAAATGCCGCGTGCTGCCAGGCCCGCGACGCGCTGCTTTCCCGCGGTAAGCAAAGTTCTTGTCGAACTTGTCGCACCAGCACCGGATCGTCTCGCACGTCACGATCACGCGTGCCCCAACAGCAGCTCTTCGATGTCGCGCAGGCTCAGGCTGAACCCGAATACCAGCACACTGCGCGACTGATGACGCCAGCTGGGAAGCGGTGACCGTGATGGAGCGATTCCGACCTGTTCAGCGAGCCATTTTGCTCGACTGAAACAACAAACTGATAAAGCCCATCCTTTGTCCGCGTGGGTCCAACCCATTTCCTCACGACCGCGCGACCTATCGTTTCCCCACTTACAGGAACCCAGCATGGCCACCTCGAGCTATACCGATACCCGACTTCTGATTAACGGCGAATGGTGCGACGCTGCCAGCGGCAAAACCCTCGACGTCATCAATCCTGCCACCGGCAAGGCCATCGGCAAGGTGGCTCACGCCGGCATCGCGGATCTGGACCGCGCCTTGGCCGCCGCACAGCGCGGCTTCGAAGCCTGGCGCAAGATTCCGGCCAACGAACGCGCCACCACCATGCGCAAAGCCGCCGCGCTGGTGCGCGAACGTGCTTCCGACATCGCCCGCCTGATGACCCAGGAACAGGGCAAGCCGTTCGCCGAAGCGCGCGGCGAAGTGCTGGCCGCGGCGGACATCATCGAGTGGTTCGCCGACGAAGGCCGTCGCGTCTACGGCCGGATCGTGCCGTCGCGCAATCTGGCGGCGCAGCAAACGGTGCTCAAGGAACCGATCGGCCCGGTGGCCGCCTTCACGCCGTGGAATTTCCCGGTCAACCAGGTCGTGCGCAAGCTGAGCGCGGCGCTCGCGTGCGGCTGCTCGTTCCTCGTCAAGGCACCGGAAGAAACTCCGGCCTCGCCGGCGGCGCTGCTGCAGGCGTTCGTCGAAGCCGGCGTGCCGGCCGGTACAGTCGGCCTCGTGTTCGGCGATCCGGCGGAGATTTCCAGCTATCTGATTCCGCACCCGGTGATCCGCAAGGTCACGTTCACCGGTTCGACGCCGGTCGGCAAGCAACTGGCTGCCCTGGCCGGCGCGCATATGAAGCGCGCGACGATGGAGTTGGGCGGTCATGCGCCTGTCATCGTGGCCGAAGACGCCGACGTGGCGCTGGCCGTCAAAGCTGCGGGCGGTGCGAAATTCCGCAATGCCGGCCAGGTCTGCATCTCGCCGACGCGCTTTCTGGTGCACAACAGCATCCGCGAAGAATTCGCGGCGGCGCTCGTCAAGCACGCTGAAGGCCTCAAGCTCGGCGACGGGCTGGCCGAAGGCACCACCCT
>NZ_WOEZ01000213.1 GCF_013177735.1 Paraburkholderia elongata
GGATCGCCGCCGATCCGTCGGATGTCGATTCGGCGCTGGTGCTCGCCAATCTGCTGAACGCGCGTGGAGAGACGCGCGCCGAGGCCAACCGCATCGCGTGGAATCTCGTCACGCGGCCGGATTCGGATCGCTCGGCAGCGCTTGACGCGTGGCGTCACGTGTTGCAACTCGCCGGCGCGGACCCGGCTTATCTCGCCGCGCTGCGCGCCTATCTCCAGCTTGTGCCGGACGATACCGAATTCAAGGACCGGGTCGCCCTGATCGAAGCGCAGCTGGAGGCGCAGCGGCAACTCGAGCGCAATCCCGACTACATCGCGCAGCAACGCGGCCTGCAGGCACTCGCACGCAACGATCTGACGACGGCCGACACGCTGCTCGCACGAGCCGCGCAAGCCCGGGCGAGCGACGCCGAGGCGGTCGGTGGCCTCGGTCTGGTCCGCATGCGCGAAGGGCGGCATGACGAAGCCCGTACGCTGTTTCTGCGCGCGGCCGCGCTCGCGCCGGACAATCGCGGGAAGTGGGAAAGCCTCGCGCGCACCGCGCAGTTCTGGGGCACGCTGGCGCAGGGTCGCGAGGCCGCCGCAGCCGGGCGGCCGCAGGATGCCGAACGGGCCGCACGCGCCGCGCTCGCGATGGAGCCGGCCAACGCCGACGCCAAACTGATGCTCGCCGACGCGCTGCTCGCGCAGCACAACTGGAGCGCCGCGGAACCGTTGCTGCGCGACTTGCTGGCGGCGCGCGAACCGAACCTGTCGGCGGTGCGCAGTACCCAGACGCTGTTCGACAACACCGGCCGCGCGACTCAGGTCGCGCCGCTCCTCGACGCATTGCAGAGCCGTTTCACTGCCGCCGACGACCGCCAGGGTCTCGCGCAACTGCGCGCCGACATCCTCAGCGGACAAGCGGAAAAATTGCTGGCAGCGGGCCAGCGCGGCCCGGCCGCGCAGCGCTACGAAGCAGCATTGCGGCTCGCGCCCGATGCGCCGTGGACGCGGTTTGCGCTCGCGCGCCTGTATCGCGATCTGGGTCTGCCGCAGCTGGGGCGGCGGGTGATGGACGACGGCCTGGCTGTGTCGGCGTCGCCCGAAATGCGCTATGCGAGCGCGCTCTATCGCAATTCGCTCGACGACATCAGCGGTGCGCAAGCCGTGCTCGCGCCGATCGCCGACAAGGGCCGCACGGACGGCATGCGTGCGCTCGAACGCGACCTGCAAGCGCAGCAGTGGCTCGCCAAAGCACGCGTCGCATTCGCGCAGGACGACCGTGCGGGCGCGGCACAAGCGCTCGACCGGGCACGCTCGCTGGCCGGCGACGATCCGAACCTGCTGGCCGCGGTCGGCTCGATGTGGATCGATCAGGGCGAACCCGAGCGCGGCCTCGCGTTGCTGCAGAACTGGATCGACACGCATCCGCAGCAGACCGACGCCGACGTGCGTCTGCGTTACGGCGATCTGCTTGGCAGCGCGAAACGCAATCACGAACTGGACGCGTGGCTGACGTCGCTGCGCAGCGAAGCCCAACTCAGCCCCGCGCAAAGCGCGCGTCTCGAGGACCAGGCGCTGCGCTCGATCCTGCGGCAGACCGACGAAGCGCTCGATCGCCAGGATTACGCCGCGGCGGGGCAGTTGCTAGCCCGCGTCAGCCCGGCCGGCCGGCGCGACAAACGGTATGCGTTCGAAGTCGCCGATCTCGAACGGCTGCAGCAGCACTATGCGGCCGCGCGCGCCGCGCTGGCACCGGTGCTGGCCGCGACGCCGAACGATCCGGACGCGCAATTGGCGCTCGCCCGTGTGCTGGAGCAAAGCGGCGAGCGCCGCTCGGCGCTCGATCTCGTGCGCACAGTGATCGACGGCGCGGCGCCCGACGACGTCGATACGCGGCTGTCCGCGGCTCGCCGACTGGCGGCATTGCGCCGCCCGCAGGAAGCGGAGCAGATCACCTCGGCCTTGCGGGTCGCGTATCCGGCGCGGCCGGACGTGACGGTGCAAAGCGGACGCCTCGCCCAGGATCTGGGCCAGTACGAGGACGCCGAATCGCTGTACCGTCTGTCGCTGACCCAGGAACGCGCGGCGGGGGTGACGGCCGGCCCCGACGGCACGCCCGCGCAAGCCGCGCTGGCCGATCTGCAGCAACGCCGCAATCCGGAGATCGAGACAGCGTGGATACCCGCCTATAAATCGGGCGACCCCGGCATTTCGCAGTTTCGTGCGTGGCAAGCGCCCGTGTACCTGCAGATTCCCTATCGCTACAACGGCCACTTTTTCCTCCATGCCGATACCGTTCATATCGATGCCGGCACACTCGACGTCAGCGACGCGAACTCGTTCACTCGCGACACGTTCGGCACGCTGGGCGCCGCCGACAAGCTCGCGCAGTCGCAAAACGTGTCGGCGCAGACTGTGGCCGACAACGCCGCGACGCTGCCGTACCTGCATCAGTCGGCCACCGGCGTCGCGCTCGGCGCCGGCTATACGTCCGACGCATGGCGCTTCGACTTCGGCACGACGCCGCTCGGTTTTCCCGTGCATTACATGGTTGGCGGCGTGCGCTACCAGTTCGATGCGGGACCGGCGAGCTTTTCGATCAGCGGCTCGCGCCGTCCGGAGACGAGCAGCCTGCTGTCGTACGCGGGCATGCACGATCCGGTGACCGGCGCCGTGTGGGGCGGGGTGCGCCGCGACGGCATCGACTTCCACACGGCAGTGGATGTCGGCACAACCAGCGTGTTCGCCGATGTCGGCGCGGGGATGCTGACCGGCCGAAACGTGGCGAGCAACCAGGAAATCACCCTGCGCACCGGTTTCACGCTGCCGGTCTACCAACGCGTCAACACGCTGGTGAGCACGGGGCTGGTCGGCAACGTCTGGCACTACACCAATAATCTGCGCTTCTATTCGTTCGGGCAGGGCGGTTATTACAGCCCGCAACGCTATCTGTCGCTCGGCGTGCCGATCGAATGGGCGGGCCGGCGCGATGCGCTGAACTGGGACCTGACGGCCACCGTCGGCGTGTCGAACTCGTATGAGAAGGACTCGCCGTATTACCCGAACGGTTTGCCCGCCCTGAACAGTGCTTCGCCTGCGCTCAACAGTCTGTGGAATACGGCCAGCTCGGCGCCGGGTTTCAGCAACCTCGTCAATACGGCCAGCTCGACGCGCGGCGTTGCGTTCTCGTATGGATTGAGCGGCATCGTACAGTACCGTTTCAACCCCTATCTGGTGGCAGGCATGCAACTGAGCATTGATCGTTCGCACGACTACGCACCGAGTTCCGCGATGCTGTACATGCGCTACACCTTCGACGGACGCAAGCAGGACAACAGTCTGTCGCCGAGGCCCGTGCGCCTCTACTCCAGCTTTTGAGCGGCGATACAACGAGATCAGGGAGGCCACGCGTGAGCACCGTTTCGAAATCACTCAAGCCGACGTCGGTCGGCGCCTTTGTGCGACGCTTGCTGCAGGCCGTCCGCCGGGCGGGATCGGATCGCGGCGCGCGGCCGGTCGGCCAACTGGCGATCGACGCACTCCCTGACGAATGGGCCGCGCTCGAAGCCGGCAAGCTCTACGCGATCTACGCCGCTGCGCGCACGCCGGGCGCCGATGCACTGCTCTGGGAAAGCGCGCGCCAGGCGCAAGCGCGCGACGTCACGGTGGTGCTGGCACGCCCTCGCGCACAGGTCGCGACGCGCCTGCGCGAACTCGGTTTCAGCGCCAGGACGCCGGCCTCCGGCTGGCCGCGTAACCTGAGCGTCCTCGCGATGCCGCCGGCCGGCAGCGCCTCGGCCGGTCCCGCCGCCGCAGGCGCCCATGGGGTGCCGCCGGTTGCGCTTGCCGGGGTGTTCGGCGGCCTGCGCGCGCTCAAGCGCTTCGGCTTCCGTTCGCGCTCACTCTATTTCGTCGAAGGCGCCGAGCGCTGGTTCAACTGGGAGGATCCGGCAGCACTCGCGCGGGAAGGCCGAATGCTCGCGAACTGGTGCGCGGTGCGCAACATCACGCTGGTGTTGCTGCTGGGTTCGCCATCGGACGCTGATGCCGACGTCGCTGCCGATTCGCTGTTCGTCGAGCCCGCGTTCAACAGCGCAGCGGCGCAGCATGGCCGCAACGAATTTCACGCGGCCTGCGCGGGCGTCGCGCGGATGGAGCGCACCCACGGCGAGTTGCTGTGGCATGTGGATTTCTGGCGCTCGGACCGCACGCTCGTCACCGGCGACGTGCGCTCGCTGCGCTTTACCGATGGCGGCCGGCTGAGCGTCGCGCCTGATGCTCTCGGCAACGGCGCCGCGCGAGGCGATGGGCTGCTGGCACGTGACGAACAGCGGGTGGTGGTCAGCCGCGCAGTGGTGCGCGGAGACGAGGCGTGGGTGCCGCCGAACTGGGAAGTGCTGGCCGATCAGAAGGCCGTGCTCGCGGCGTGTGTCGACGCACAGGCGGCGACCGTGGTGCTCGATTACGCCGGCGGCGCGCAGCTCGATGCGTTGTGCGCGGCGATCCATGCGCTGCGCCGCCAGGCCGGGCGCGCGTTGAAGATCGTCGTCGCCGAACGGGGCGAAGTGCTGCGCCATCAATACGAACTGCTGGTGCTGACGCTCGGCGCCAACCTGGTGCTGGGCCGCGATCTGCCGTTCTCGCGGATGCAGTCGCTGCTGCAATCGTTGCAGGGACAACTGCACACGCGGCCGATCGCTGCCGACTATCGAAGCGCGCTCAGCGCTGCGCTGAGTGAGGACGTGTTGGGCTATCTGCCGGCCGGCGCCTTCTGCGAACGGGTGCGCGCGGTACTCGAACGCAGTGTCGTGTTGCAGCTGCCGCATGTGCTCGTCAAGCTCACGCTACTGCCGCAATGCGCGCACCTCGAAGCGCTGAGAAGCTGCGTGCCGCGCCGTGCGGGCGACGTCTTCACGGCCGATGCCTCGCACCTGTACGTGTTCCTGTTCGCGTGCCGGCTGGCCGACGCGGACGCCGCGCTGGCACGCATCTTCAACGTGCCGGTCGAGCGGATCGCGGGCGACATCGTGCATCTGGCGGAGCAGAGCATCGGCGATGAATTGAATGCGCTCGCCACGGCGAGCCGGCGCACGCCGATCGCCGACTACAGCGGTCTGTTCGCCACGCCGTTGCGCAATCACACCGCTGCGCCGGCCACAGCCGCGCACGCCGGCGCCGTTTTGCCGGCCGGGGAGGGAATGTCCACGGTCGCGCAGCTCGCCGCGGTAGAGCAGGCGCTCGGGGCCGCGCGTGCGGAGGCGGCGCAGGCGTCCGGGCAGAAGGCGGGGCAGGTAGCGCGCTACGAAGCAGGCCACGAAGCGGGGCAGGCCGAGGCGTCCGGGCCAATCGCGCCGCAGCCACTGCAGCCGCCAGCGCCGCGCATGGCCCCGCCACAAAGGCGTGCCGAGCCGCATGCAATGCCGCTGCGCAAGAAGGGGAGCGAGTAATGGGATTTTTGTTGATCTGTTTTGTTGCTGGTCTGATTCTCGCGATCCCGGTGTGGATCGTGTGGCAGCGCGCCGGCTCGCGTCGCGGTCTCGGGGCGATGCGCCACTTCGATCCGCGCGATGCGGTGCGCTGCGAAATCGAGCCGGTCGCCCTGCGCGCGCGCCTGTTGCCCGACGCTGAGCGCCCCGCTGGGGGCACGTCATGAAGACGATTGCTGTCGTCTCCACCGCCGGCGGCACAGGCCGCACGACCCTGAGCGCCGCGCTCGCCGTGCTGCTCGCGCGGCGCGGCCGTCCCGTGGTCGCACTCGATTTCGATCCGCAGAATATGCTCGGCGCGCACCTCGGTCTCGATTGCCTCGCGCCGACCGGTCTCGCGCAAGCCATGCTCGACGAAAACGAAGCGTGGCATACGCACACGTGGCGCAACAGCGAGGGTGTGCTGTTCGTACCGTACGGCGCGGTGTCGCTCGAACAAAGCGCGCGCTGCGATGCGCGCCTCGCGGCCGAACCGCAGTGGCTCGCGAACGCGCTCGCGCAACTCGATCTGCCGCGCGACGGCGTCGTGCTCGTCGACACGGCCCGCTATCCGTCGCAGCAAGGCGAGCAGGCCGTGCAGAGCGCCGATCTCGTGCTGTGCGTGACGCCGCCCGAACCGGCTGCCTGCGCGACCCTGGTCGCGCGGCTCGACGCGTTGCGGCGCGGCGGCGCGAATCTGCGGATCATCGTCAACCGGCTGAATCCGGCGCGCGACATGCAACGCGACGCGCTGGCGATGCTGGGCGCCGCGCTCGGCGACGGGCTGCGGCTCGCGCAGCGCGTGCATCTGGACGCGGCCTTGCCCGAATCGTTCGCACGCGGCACGTGGCTGTTCGACGACGCACCGCATTCGCAGGCGTCGCACGATCTGCAGGGCCTTGCGAACTGGCTGCATGCGTGGCTCGCCGCGGCGCTGACTGACGTGCCGGCGGCAAACGCGCGCCGCGCGGGCGAGCGGCCATGAACGGACCCGCATCCGCCGGCCGCAACGAGCGCACGCTACGCCAGCGCGCGTTCGACTGGCTTGCGCGCGGCCTCGGACTGCCCGCCGAGCGCACCGCGCTCGACTGGCTCGTGCGCGTGTTCTTCCAGCCGCCGGCAGCCGGCAACGCGGATGTCGCGCGGCTGGGGATTCGTGCCGCCGTGCTGCATCTGGCCGCGCAGTGGGGCGTGCTCGAACCGCGCCGCCTGCATGGATGGTTGTGGCGCGCGTTCATCCGGGCCCCGAAGCCACACGCCCAGACGGGCACAGCCCAAGTGCGTGCGGTGCTCGCGTGGATCGACCGCTGGCTCGTTCCCGTGCTGCTGCGCTGGCGGCGCGTGCGCCGGCGCATCGAAGCGATGCTGCAGAGTCTGCCGTGGCAACGCTGGGGCATGCAGCTCGAAGCAGGCACCGAGCGCATTGGCCACATTCGCTGGCTGCTGCCGCTCATCGTGGTGGTGGGCGCGGTGTTGTGGACCGTGATCGGCACCTCACCGCTGTCGACGGACGGCCAGTTCGAATTCTTCGCGGTGCTGGTGGTCGTGGCGCTGGTGGTGCGCCGCTTCCCTGGCCGCATGCCCGTGCTGATCCTGATGACCCTGGCCTTGCTTGCGATGCTGCGCTACGTCTGGTGGCGCGTCACGCAGACACTGTCGTTCCAGAGCACGGGCGAGGAGATTCTCGGCTATCTGCTGTTCGGCGCCGAAGCGTATACCTGGATCATTCTGTTGCTCGGTTTCGTGCAGACCGCATGGCCGCTCAACCGGACGATTGCCGAGTTGCCCGCCGACACCTCGAGCTGGCCGACGGTCGATATTTATATTCCGACCTATAACGAACCGTTGACGGTGGTGCGGCCGACCGTGTTCGCCGCCCAAGGCATCGACTGGCCCGCGGACAAGCTGCGGGTCTATCTGCTCGACGACGGCCATCGCGAGGAATTCAGGAATTTCGCACGCGATGCCGGCATCGGCTACGTCACGCGTGACGACAACCAGCATGCGAAAGCGGGCAACATTAACCGTGCGCTCGAGAAAACGCATGGCGAGTACGTTGCAATCTTTGATTGCGATCACGTGCCGACCCGCTCGTTTCTGCAAACCACGATGGGCGTGTTTCTGCGCGACGCCCGATGCGCGATGGTGCAGACGCCGCATCATTTCTTCTCGCCCGATCCGTTCGAGCGCAATCTCGGCACCTTCCGCCGCGTGCCGAACGAAGGCAATCTGTTCTACGGGCTCGTGCAGTCCGGCAACGACCTGTGGAACGCGTCGTTCTTCTGTGGATCGTGCGCGATCATCAAGCGCGCGGCGCTCGCCGAAGTCGGCGGCGTCGCGGTCGAAACAGTCACGGAAGACGCACATACCGCGCTCAAGCTGCACCGGCGCGGCTATATGACCGCGTATCTGCCGACCGTGCAGGCGGCCGGTCTTGCCACCGAGAGTCTCGCCAGCCACATCAAGCAACGCACCCGTTGGGCGCGCGGCATGGCGCAGATATTCCGCATCGACAATCCGTTTTTCGGCCGCGGTCTGGGTGTCTTCCAGCGCCTGTGCTACGGCAACGCGATGCTGCACTTCTTCTACGGCCTGCCGCGTCTCATCTTCCTGACCATGCCGCTGGCGTACCTGTTCTTCCAGATGTATTTCATCAACGCGTCCGCGACCACCATCGCGGGCTTCGTGCTGCCTTACATCGTGCTCGCCAACATCGCGAACTCGCGGATGCAGGGCAAATTCCGCCATTCGTTCTGGGCTGAAGTCTACGAATCGGTGCTCGCGTGGTACATCGCGCTGCCGACCACGGTCGCGTTTTTCAGCCCGAAGCACGGCAAGTTCAATGTGACCGACAAGGGCGGACGCATCGACGAAGGCTACTTCGATTGGGCGGTGTCGAAACCGTATCTGGTACTGCTGGCGTTGAACGGCAGCGCGCTGATGGCGGGTGTGTACCGGCTGACGATCGGGCCGGGCGGTGAAACCGCGACGATCCTGATGAACGTGTTCTGGACGATCTACAACCTCGTGATGCTCGGTGCGGCAGCGAGCGTGGCGCGCGAGGCGAAGCAGGTGCGCGTCACCCACCGTATCGCAATGCGGGCCGCGGCGACGCTGCTGCTCGTGGACGGTACGACGGTGGCGTGCACCACCAGTGACTATTCGACCGGCGGTCTCGGTCTCGACGTCGATCCGGCGTTGAAGCTCGCGCTTGGCGACAGCCTCGGCGTGTGTCTGAGCCGTGGCGACCGGCAGTTCCATTTTCCGGTGCACGTGAGCCGCTTTGAGGGCTCGCACCTCGGTGTGCGCTTCGACAGTCTGACGCTCGAACAGGAGCGGCAGATGGTGCAATGTACGTTCGGCCGCGCCGACGCCTGGCTGAACTGGGACGAACAGACGATCGAGGACGCGCCGCTGCGCGGCCTGAAGGAAGTGCTGACAATGGGCATCGAAGGTTATTCGCGGCTGCTGAACGGCGCGCTGCGCGCTTTTCAGTCGCTGCTCGCGCTGGACCGTACACGCTATTAATGCCGGTGGCGCGTGCGCCCGGCCAATGAGAGAACTCCGAGCATGACTCTGTGGAACCTGTATTTCATCATCAAGCTGTACCTGTTCGCGGGCGGGCATCTACAGCCGGTGTGGCTCGCTAACATCGGATTTGCGCTCGCGCTGGTGGCAAGCTCGACGCTGCGCCACCGCGGGTGGCGCGTCCTGCGCAACCTGCTCGGTCTCGCGATCGGCATCCCGCTGATGTACTACGAAGCGAATGTGCCGCCGTTCTCGCGCCTGACCGAAGAATTCGGCAACCTTACCACCTTCAGTTTTGGCTACTGGCTCGAACTCGCGCAGCGTTTCTTGCCGCCAATGCTGCTGCTCACCGTGCTCGGCGGGCTGGTCGGCTATCTGATCGTCAACCGGTGGCTGCGTGTGGCGACTTTCGTGCTGCTCGCGCTGGTCGCGATTCCGCTGTGGCAGCAGGGCCACACGGTGTATGCGCGGCTGCAGAGCGGACCGGCCACGACCGCATCCGGCAATGCGCTTGCGGCGCAGCCACTCGACCATAACGCGGCACTGTCGGCCTTCCGCACCCAGGAATCGCAACGGCAGGTCACCTTCGGCCATCCCGGCACCGATCCGAAAACGCAGTTCGACGTGATCGTGCTGCATATCTGTTCGCTGTCGTGGGACGACCTCGACGCGGTGAAGGCACGCAATCACCCGATGCTGAGCCACTTCGACTATCTGTTCACCAACTTCAGCACAGCTGCGAGCTACAGCGGGCCGGCCGCGATTCGCGTGCTGCGGGCGAGCTGCGGACAGGAAGCGCACGCGGATCTCTACAAGGATGCGCCGCAGCAATGCGATCTGCTGGCCGACCTGGCGCAGGCCGGCTACACGCCGCAAACGATGCTGAATCACGACGGCCACTTCGACAACTTCCTGCAACTGGTGCACGACAATACCGGTGTGCCGAATGTGCCGATGATCTCGAACGCGAGCGTGCCGGTCTCGATGCATGCCTTCGACGGCTCGGCCATTCACGACGATTACGCGACGCTCGCCAACTGGTATGCACAGCGTGCCAGTACGCCCGGCCCGGTCGCGCTGTACTACAACACGATCAGCCTGCACGACGGCAACCGTCTGCCGGACAGCAATCTGTCGAGTATCGACTCGTACCCGGAGCGCGTGACCAAGCTGATGAGCGACGTCGACCGCTTTGCGGATCTGATCGCGGCCTCGGGGCGGCGCGCGGTGATCGTGTTCGTGCCGGAGCATGGCGCGGCGCTGCGCGGGGATGCGAATCAGGTCGCGGGCCTGCGTGAAATTCCGACGCCGCGCATCGTAGATGGACCGGCAGGCGTGCGGTTGGTCGGTTTCCAGGGCAATCATGGACCGACTACGGTGATCGACAACCCGACGAGTTTCCTCGCGATTGCCCAACTGCTGTCGAACCTCGTTTCGAACAGTCCGTTCAAGCCGGGCGTGACCCTGGCGCAGTACGCCGCCAATCTGCCGCAAACGCAGATGGTCGGCGAGAACGAAGGAACCGTGACGATGAAGATGGCGTCGGGCTACGTGGTCAAGACGCCGGACGGCGTATGGGTGGACGGCAAATGACAATAGCCAATCCTGAAGTGAGGGCGCAGGCGAGCGGCTGGCCGGTGGACGATATCACCGGCCTTGGGCGCCGGTTGCCCGAAGTCGATCCGGCCACGTACTTCGACGAACAGGCGCGGGAGTCATATCAGCTGTCGCTCCTGAAGTGGCCGGTGCTCGCCCGGCTGATGAAGCTTGTGCCGCTCGACGAGGCCGCTGCGCCCTCGGTGTCCGGTACACGCTAGCCCGTGCAAGCGGCAGCGGCCGACTAGGCGCTTGCGCGGCAGCGCGCCGGCCGGCGCGCGTCCTCAGACGGCGTGCACCATGTTCACCGCAACTGTGTCACCGCCAGCAGCAGCACCATGCTGCCGATCGCGCCATCCAGCACGCGCCACGCGCTCGCCCGGCGAAACAGCGGCGCCAGCGCACGGGCGCCGTAACCCAGTCCGATAAACCAGACCCCGCTCACCGCCATCGCGCCGAGCGCGAACGCCACCCGTGCGCCATCAGGTTCGCGTGCGCCCGCCGTGCCGATCAGCAGGAAGGTGTCGAGATACACGTGCGGATTAAGCCACGTGAAGGCCAACGTCATCAGAATGATCGGCATAGCGCGCTGCGCGGGTGCCGCGCTCGTGCCCGGCGCCGCGCCGTTCGCATTGGCGTCCAGCACCGCATGGCCGGGCCGCACTGCGCGACGCAGCGCGTTGATGCCGAACCATGCCAGATAGGCCAGCCCGACATACAGCATTGCGTGGACGAAGACCGGATAGCGTTCCACCAGGACCGACGCGCCACCGACACCGGCGCCGATCAAGATGAAGTCCGACAGCGCGCATAGCGCGACGATCTTGCCGACGTGCGAGCGCATGATGCCCTGACGGAGCACAAAGGCGTTCTGCGCGCCGATCGTCACGATTAGCGACGCGCACAGGGCGGCGCCGTGGGAAAAAGACAGCCAGTTCATAATCGATCCAGTAGACGGGGGAAGCGAACGAGGCTAGTCTGCGGTTTTGCTGCTCGTAAGAGAAGCTAATTTACTTAATGCCGATTAAGGAGCGCTAATGCTCGACTATGCATTGCTCGACGCGCTGGCCGCCGTGGTGCGGCACGGTTCGTTCGACCGTGCGGCCAGCGAACTGAATGTGACGCCGTCAGCCGTCTCACAGCGGGTCAAGCTGCTGGAGGAGCGGGTGGGCAGTGTGCTCGTGAAGCGCGGCCAGCCGTGTGTCGCGACCACCTCGGGTGCGCTGCTGTGCCGCCATACCGAACGCGTGCTGTTGCTGGAAGCGGAACTCACCGGCCGGCTGCCGGCGTTGCCCGGCGCGCTAGTGGAACCATGGCCGGCGCTGCGCGTGGCTGTCAACGACGACAGCGTGGGCACCTGGTTCATCGACGCGGTGGCGCAATTCTGCGTCGAACGGGAGATGCTGCTCGATCTGGTGATCGACGATCAGGACCACACCGCGCAGCGGATTCGCGATGGCAGCGTGCAAGGCGCGGTCACCACGCAAGCCGAGCCGGTGCAAGGTTGTCGCTCGACACGCCTCGGGCGGATGCGCTATCTCGCGGTCTGCACGCCGGCGTTTCTCGAGCGTCACTTTGCGGATGGCGTCACGCGTGAGTCGCTGCGGCGCGCGCCGTGCGTCGATTTCAATCCGAAGGATCAGTTGCAGAAGCGCTTCATGCGCCGCATCACGCGAGCGGAACTGGACCCGCCCTTGCACTGGATTCCGCACGTTGCCGGCTTTTTGCGCGCCTGCGTGACGGGCCTCGGCTGGGGCATGTGCCCGGAACGCATGATCGCGCCGCATCTGGCCAGCGGCGAGTTGGTGGACATGGCGCCCGGCAAGCATATCGACGTCGATCTGTACTGGCAGAGCTGGCGATTGTCGATCGGCTGGCTCGACGATTTCAGCGCGGTGCTGCGCAAGCGGGCGACGGAGTTTCTTGATTGAGCGCCGGGCGGGCGGCGTGTTATGAAGGACGCCGCCCGCATTGGCCGAATTGCATCTGCCAAATTCAATGCAACCGGATCAAGGGATGCACGCGTCGGCGCAACCAGTGGCTCGCCGAATCGAGCGCCATGCGTGCGAAGCCGGTCAACGTCATCACGTGGCGGCGATAGATGAGCTTGTAGACGGCAGTCGCCAACCAGCCGTCGACGAACACCGGCTGCGTCAGCAAGCTGTTGCTCAGGCTGCCGATCGTGCCTTCGCGGCCGAAACCGACCAAGGTGCCGGCGTCGCGATAGACGAACTCCGGTAAAGGCTCGCCTGCGATTCTGCACTTCAGCGCACGCGCCAGAAACAGCGCCTGCTGGTGCGCGACCTGAGCGCGCGGCGCCAGAAAGGCCCCCGCGTTTTCAGAAGAAGGGCAGGCCGCACAATCGCCGAGTCCGAATATGTTCGCGTCGTTCGTGCATTGCAGCGTGCGGTTCACCTGCACCTGGGCGTTGCGATTCACCGCGATGCCGTCCAGCGTGCGTAACACCGGTGGCCCCGCGATGCCGGCCGTCCAGATTGCGATGTCGCTGGCGAGCGGCGCGCCTTCATTCGTCAGCACAGCATCGGCGCGCACTTCGGTGACGCGTGTTGCGTTCAATACTTCGACACCGAGGCTGCCGAGCATCTTTTGCGCGCGCGCCGAGATTGTTTCGGACAGTGCGGGCAACACGCGCTCGCTGCTTTCGATCAGACGGATACGGAAGTCGCGCACGGGGTCGAGCGAAAACGGGCTATAGCGGTTCAGCAGACGCACCGTATCGCGCAACGCAGCGGCGAGTTCAACGCCCGTTGCGCCCGCGCCGATGATGTTGATCGACACCGGCGTGTCCGCTTGCGCGGTCCGCGCGCGGCGCGCATGGTTCGCACGCAGGCAGGCGTCGAGCAGCTTGCGGCGAAACGCTTCCGCATGCGCGACCGATTCGAGCGGCAAGGCGTGTTCGGCCGCGCCGGGCACGCCGAAATATTGCGTGACGCTGCCCATGGCCAGTACCAGCGTGTCGAATGCAAGCTGCCGTGACGGCAGGATTTCGCGGCCGTCGGCGTCGTGGAGCGCATTCAGCGTGATGTGCCGGTTCGTGCGATCGAGCGAGGCGAGTTCGCCCTGTTCGAATTCGAAGCCATGCCGTTGCGCCTGCACCGCATATTGCAGTTGATGCGTGGCCGGATCGAGTTGGCCCGATGCGGCTTCATGGAGCAAGGGCTTCCAGAAATGCGTCGGCCAGCGATCCACCAGCACGATCTGCGCGAGACCGGCGCGTCCGAGCGGTTCCGACAGCCGCGTGGCGAGCCCAAGGCCGCCGACTCCGCCGCCGACGATCACGACGCGATGCGCCGCCGCTTGCGTCGCTTCCGCCTTTTGCAGCATGGGCTGCGTGCATTGCGCGCCAGAGGTTGTTTGCTGATCGATTGCGGCCATGATCCTTATCCTCCCGAAGTTATCTGTGCTCAGCCGGCGAAAGCGTTCCGGGGCTATACCCGGAATTCATCGGCCTCATCTGTCAGGGTCAGTATAGAATCGGCTAAAACCGCAGCACAATTTAATGTTTCTGCAGAACATATAGGTTTTCACTTATGTTAAAAGCCGCCACGTTCCGTCAATTGAAAGCCTTGCATACGGTCGCGAAGCTCGGCAGCGTGTCGCGCGCGGCTGAAGAATTGAAGCTCACCCAACCGGCGGTATCGCTCCAGGTGCGTCTGCTCGAAGAGGCTGCGGGGGCGCCGCTGTTGCAGCGGGTGGGCCGTGGCGTGCAGTTGACCGCAGCGGGCGAGATCCTCGCACGCTATGCGCTGGAAATCCTCGATCTATGGAACGGTGCGGCGGACGATCTCGCCGCGTTGCATGGCGAGCAGGGCGGCACGCTGCGCATCGGCGCGATCACGACCGCTGAATATCTGATCCCGCCTTTTCTGGTGCGCTTCACCGAGTTGCGTCCGCAAGTGAAGGTACAGCTCAAGGTCGGCAATCGCGCCGACATCATCCGCATGCTGGCCACGCACGAGATCGATCTTGCGGTAATGGGCAGCGCGCCGCGCGAATTGCGCACGGTGGCGACCGCCTTCGCGAAGCATCCCATGGCGTTCGTTGCCTCGCCCGCCCATGCGCTGATGAAGAAAAAGCGCCTGTCCTTGGACGATCTGCAAACCGCGAATCTGTTCGTTCGGGAGCGGGGTTCGGGCACACGCTCAACCGTCGAGAATCTGTTTCGACTCGCCGGCCACAAGCTGCATATCGGCTCCGAACTCTCGAGCAACGAGGCGATCAAGCAACTGGTCGAGGCGGGTTTGGGCGTCGCGTTTCTGTCGCTGCATGCGTGCTCGCTGGAATTTCAGGCCGGCTTGCTGGCATTGCTGCCGTTGCCTGCCAATCCGATCGAGCGCGATTGGTACGTGATGCATGTGTCCGATAAACGCCTGCCGCATGTCGCCAGCTTGTTCCGCGATTTTCTGATCGAGCACGGCATGTCCGGCGCGGTGCCGGTGCCGCTGCCGACCGTCGCCGCGGCGAAGCGGCGCCGTCAGGCGCGTGAGGCAAGTCCGGTCTGAGGCGAGGATTCTCGCTATTCGCTTCGACGTTTGCGCTTTAGCAGGCCAGAGGGAAGTCCCTATGTGGCCTTTGGATGCATCCGCGAAGCCTTATGGGACGGGCATTTCAGGTTACATCGCCCGAGATCGAAGTAAAGGTTGGGCGGACGATATTTTTGCCCGCGCCGATTGTCTTTACAGTGACGTCCAGACATCTCAAAAAAAGCGGACGCCGCATCTCCGTGGCGAGCCATTGCGATTGACCATCAGTCACGCGGTAAATGCAACGGTATTCAAGTTGAGTAGGCAAACAAAATGAGCGAGTCAGTAAAGCGCGCGTTTGAAGGTGTAAAGCTGTTTCCGTTCTGGCTGGACAATCCGCGCGCACCGGCTGTCGAACGGGAATTGATCGGGCCGACTTCCGCGGATCTGGTGGTGGTCGGCGGTGGCTTTACCGGTTTATGGGCCGCGATTCAGGCGAAAGAAGCGGACCCGTCGCTCGACGTCGTGCTGGTCGAAGCGGGGAAGGTGGCCTATGGTGCGTCGGGGCGTCCGGGTGGAATCATTTCCACGTCGGTGATGCATGGTCTGCCGAATGCGACGCGGGTCTTTCCGCAAGACCTCGACGTGCTGGAGAAGCTGGGCCAGGAGAATCTCGATGGCTTCAAGGAATCGTTGACGCGTTACGGCATTGAAGCGGACGTCGAATGGAATGGCGAGATGACGGTCGCGGTCGATCCGGGGCACCTCGATCATCTGAAAGGCGATTACGAGCTGCACGTGTCCCACGGACACGACGTTGTGTTGCTCGACAGCAAAGGCGCACGCGAACAACTCGATTCGCCGTTGTTCGCGGGCGCGATGTGGTCGCGCAATCGCAGCGGCACGATTCATCCGGCGAAGCTCGCGTGGGGCTTGAAAGCGGCTGCGCTGAAACTCGGTGTGCGTTTGCACGAACACTCGCCGATCACGCGCATGGAAGATCTCGGCGCGACGATGATCGTGCATACGCAGGCGGGCCGCATCGAAACGCCACGCGTGCTGCTCGGCACCGGCACGGCGGATGTGGGCGTGACCGACATCAAGCGCCGCGTGATGCAGGTGCGCGATCACATTATCGCGACCGCGCCTTTGAGCGACGAGCAGATGGCGCGCGTTGGCTGGAACAATCGTCAGGGCATTTACGACACGCGTACGCAACTGAATTATTTCCGTCTCACCAAAGATAACCGGATCATCTTCGGCGGCCGTGTGAGCTATCACTTCGGCGGCGATCCGAATCCGGCAGCGGATCGTGACGAGAGCACCTATTACAAGCTCGCCGAAGCGTTCTATCGCACCTTCCCGCAACTGGACGACGTGCGCTTTACCCATGCATGGGGCGGCCCGATCGACTACTGCTCACGCGGCGCGGTGTTCGCGCGCCGCTATCACGGCGGCAAGTGCGTGTTCGTCGCGGGCTATACGGGTTTTGGCGTGGCGGGCAGCCGCTTCGGTGCGAAGATGGGCCTCGATATGCTGTGGAATCGCGATACGCTGATTACGTCGCTGGATATTTCGCGCAAAGGGCCGTCGTACATTCCGCCGGAACCTGTGCGCTGGATCGCCGCGAAGATCACCTTCAACGCATTCGACGGCGCCGACGATCGCGGCGGCTGGCGGCGTCTCTGGATCAATTCGATCAAGGCGCTGGGTTTCCCGATGTAGTGGCGGAGGGTGTCGCGAGGTTGTCTATGTACCTGGCGGTTTTTTACTCATTGCCGCCAGAATAAAAAAACCGCACCTTAACGGGTGCGGTTCTTGTTGAAGCGACGCTGCGACGCAGTGTGAATCAACCGCAGTACACGATGCTGTACTTCTTGGTCGCCACCGGCATGTGCCACGTGCCCGAGAAGCCCTTGTGCAGAATGAAGGCGTCGCCGGCGGCATAGCGTTCGCTGCGGCCGTCGTCGCTGGTGATGACGACTTCGCCTTCGATCAGCACGCAGACTTCGTGGATCGGCAGGTCGGCCAGCTTCAGCGTGCCCGCATCGCATTGCCATACGCCGGCGGACAGCATGTTGGTTGCATCGGAGAAGGCGTTGAGGGCGTGGGGTGCCTTGGCGCCTTCCAGAATGACGTCGGCGGGATCGTGCAGTGCCGGGTTCAGGCCGGAAGCGCCGGGACCTTTAGCGTCGATGCGGGTAAAAGTGATGGTGCTCATGTGTCTCTCCAGGTTGATGTGATTCAATGACGATGGATTCGATGACGAAATCGAAGCAGAACCGGAGTCTGAGCCAAAGCAGCGTAGCGATGAATTTCGATTTGAAGACATTCAGATTGAGCGGCGTCGATGTAAGGCCTTCGATACCGCTACGGGCGCGATTCGCGGCCCACTGTCTGACCTAACACAATTCATGTAGAGGACTAAGCCATGCAACTGCAACATGCCAGGCAGTTTTATATCGACGGCCAATGGGTCGATCCGCAAAACGCGGCCAGCGCGGCCACGCTCGACGTAATCGATCCGTCCACGGCCACTGCGTTCGCGCAGATTTCGCTCGGCAGCGCGGCCGATGTCGACCGCGCCGTGGCCGCTGCGAAGCGTGCCTTTCCCGCCTACAGCGAGACGACGATCGCGCAGCGAATCGATCTGCTGCAAGCGGTCCTCGACGTCTACCGTAAGCGCTACGACGACATGGTGCATGCGATCAGCCGTGAGATGGGCGCACCGCTGCAATATGCGAACGACGCGCAGGCGTGGACCGGCGTCGCGCATCTGGAGACGATGATCCGCACGCTCGACACGTTCGAATTCGAGTACGTGAAGAGCAGCATTCTGATCCGCAAGGAAGCAGTAGGCGTGTGCGGGCTGATCACGCCGTGGAACTGGCCGGCCTTGCAGATCGCCACCAAGGTCGTGCCCGCGCTTGCGGCCGGCTGCACGATGGTGCTCAAGCCCTCGGAGCTGGCGCCGCTCTCCGGCATCATCTTCGCCGAGATCCTCGACGAAGCGGGTGTGCCGGCCGGCGTGTTCAACCTTGTGAACGGCGAAGGCGCAACGGTGGGCGAGGCGATGTCGCGTCATCCGGACATCGACATGATGTCGTTCACCGGTTCGACGCGCGCGGGCGTGCAGGTCGCGAAGGCCGCGGCGGATACGGTCAAGCGCGTGCATCAGGAACTGGGCGGCAAATCGGCCAACCTGATTCTTGAAGATGCCGATCTGAAGCACGCTGTGATGCGCGGTGCACGTGCGTGCTTCGACAACAGCGGCCAATCGTGCGATGCGCCCACCCGCATGTTCGTGCCGCGCGCACGCCTCGCCGAGGCTTTGGCGTACGCGAAGGAAGCGGCTGAAGCACTGGTCGTCGGCCCCGCGGATGCGAAGGGTATCGATCTTGGACCTGTCATCAGCGAGCAGCAGTTCGACAAGATCCAGCGGCTGATCGGCGTGGGCATCGACGAGGGCGCGACGCTGGTGGCCGGTGGTCCGGGCCGTCCCGAAGGCTTGAAGGATGGCTACTTTGTACGCCCGACCGTATTCGGCAATGTCACGCCGAACATGACGATCGGGCGCGAAGAGATTTTCGGACCGGTGCTGTCGATTCTCGGCTACGACTCCGAAGACCAGGCAATCGCGATGGCCAACGACAGTCTCTACGGTCTCGCGGGCTACGTGCAATCCGCGTCGATCGAGCACGCGCATGCCGTGGCGAAACGCCTGCGTACCGGCACGATCTATCTGAACTACGCGGACTACAGCCCCGATGCGCCGTTCGGCGGCTTCAAGCAATCGGGCAATGGCCGCGAGTACGGCGAGTTCGGTCTCGAGGACTTTCTGGAGATCAAGGGCGTGGTCGGCTACGCGGATTGAGGGTGCGTGACGGCCGGTCGGTGAGGGACATCACCGCGCCGGCCACTTTCCCATGGCCATTCCGAACCTTCGAGCCCCTGTTGAGGGCGTCTATAATCCTCAGCGGAATTCGCCATCGGATCTTCAACCTGTGAAAACAACTATCGCTATTGCGCTTGCCGCGCTTGCCCTGAGCGGCTGCATGTCCGCCGAAAAGCAGGAGGCGCAGGCGCGTGACTTCACCCGCTCCGAGAGCCTGCTCGATGCCGCGCAGCGTAACGCTGCCATTACGTGCTCGGATCAAACTCAGTGTGACAGGGCCTGGTCGCTCACGAAGGACTACGTGGCGACGCACTCTTCCACATCGATCGTTCGCGCGGACGCGGTAGCGATCGAAACCGACGTTCCGAGCCGCTCGGGGCGCGCGGTCTATTCGGCCACACGCGTGGCCAAGGGCAGTGGGGCGACGATCACACTGTATGCGCAGTGCCGTGGCATGTATGGCCAGGATCGCGCGATGGGCGCTGACTACGATGATTGCGTCAAGCAAATCGGTCCGACGCAAAACGGCTTCGTGCCGTTTCTGCGCCAGCATCTATCCAGCCAGTAACGGACAAACATTCAGGCCGATGTGCGAGCCGCAGGGTGACGTGCCGCTGCGCATTTGAAGCATGGCGGGCGTGTCTGCGATTCGGCTTGCAGCGCCGCGCGCCCGTCCGGATGACTGAGCTGCAAGTGACCGTACCTCGCCAGTTTGAATACGATGAAGTGACGTGGGCCTGTGATGCCGCTCAACCACGCCATTCGGTCACGCCACTACAGCAGCAGTTCGATTGAATGAAACAGGCGGCGCAGGTCGGGGTCTTGCGAGCGCGCGCCTTCGTCGATCACTTCGCGCAAACAATCGAGAAAACACTCGGCCGCCGGACTGGTCGGCGCGCCGCGCCGCGACGTGATGCTGACGATGGTTTCATCCACCGTTTCGCGCAAGGGCAGCGCCCACAGATTCTCCTTCGCGATGGTCACCTCGACGAGCGGCCACGGAAAAATGCTGAGCATGTCCGTCTGCGCGAGCAGGCCGAGCACGACCGCGAGCGAATGCGCCAGGTGGATCGTGTGGGGCACGCTCATGCCGCGCTTGCGGAATACGTTGTCCGAGATCGACTCGCGGCTTGCGGGGTCCCAGTTCAATACCCATTCAGCGTCTTCCAGTTCGAGCAGCGTGCGGCAACCCGCCTTCGGATGATCGCGGCGCGCGACCACGGCCGAATGGGTCGAAAAGAGCGGTACGTTGTGAAACTCCGATTGCGGCGACGCGGGCGGCGGACGGCCAATCGAAAAATCGAGGCTGCCGTCGCGCAAGCGCGGTTGCACGACCGCCAACAGGCCCTCGAAGAATTCCAGTTGGACTTCCGGCATGCGCTGCCGGAACCGCTGCACCGTGGGCGGCAGAAAAGTCAGCGCCACCCACGGCGTGACACCGATCGACAGCTTGCCGGCCGCCGCGCCGCGCATTGCCTCGATCTCCGCTTCCGCGCGTTGCAACTGGCCGAGCACCAACCGGGCATGCACGACCAGCGCGCGGCCGAACTCCGTGAACGCGACGCCGCTCGCGCTGCGCACCAGCAACGGCGCGTGCAGATCGGCCTCAAGTTCTCGCATGGCCTTGGTCACGGCGGCCGGCGAAAGGTCAAGCGAACGGGCAGCGGCCCGGATACTGCCGGTATCCGCAATGGCCGCTAAGGTGCTGAGTTGATGCAGTTTCATCTGGAAAACCCGTAGAAGGGTGGCAACCACGGGTTGCTGCCGCAACGATTCTACGCCTGCCGCTGGAAAATCGGCGTCGTTATGCTGGGTCCACGCTTTCATAGACGGAGACGACATCGTGAACACCATGGCCATCCCGGCGGGCATCGCCGAACTCGAAGACGAAATGATCGCGCTGCGCCGTCGCATCCACGCGCAGCCCGAACTGGCTTATGAAGAGTTCGCCACCGGCGACCTGGTCGCCGAGCGCTTGCAGGAGTGGGGCTACACCGTGCACCGCGGGCTGGGTCAAACCGGTGTTGTAGGGCAACTGAAAGTAGGCAGTGGCGCGCGCAAACTCGGCCTGCGTGCCGACATGGACGCGCTGCCGATTCACGAAACCACCGGCCTGCCGTATGCGAGCACGGTGCCCGGCAAGATGCACGCATGCGGCCACGACGGCCACACCGCGATCCTGCTGGCCGCGGCCAAACACCTCGCGCAGGAAAAGTGCTTTGACGGCACGCTCAATCTGATTTTCCAACCTGCCGAAGAAGGCCAGGCCGGTGCGAAGAAAATGCTGGAAGACGGCCTGTTCGACAAATTCCCGTGCGACGCGGTCTTCGCGATGCACAACATGCCGGGTTTTCCGACGGGCAAGTTCGGCTTCCTGCCGGGCTCGTTCATGGCTTCGTCGGATACGGTGATCATCAAGGTGACCGGCCGCGGCGGTCATGGCGCGATGCCGCACAAGGCGGTCGATCCGGTGGTGGTGTGCGCGCAGATCGTGCTGGCATTGCAGTCGATTGTGTCGCGCAACATTGCACCGCTCGACATGGCGATCATCACGGTCGGCGCGATTCACGCCGGCGAAGCGCCGAACGTGATTCCTGAAACCGCGGAGATGCGCCTGTCCGTGCGCGCGCTGAGGCCCGAGGTTCGCAACTATTTGCAAGAGCGCATCACGGCGGTCGCCTGCGGGCAGGCGGCGGTGTTCGGCGCGCGGGCGCATGTGGACTATCAGCGGCGCTATCCGGTGCTGGTCAACGATGTACAGATGACCGGTCTTGCACGGCAAGTCGCACTCGACTGGCTCGGCGAAGACGGTTTGATCGCCGACATGCAACCGCTGACCGGCAGTGAAGACTTCGCGTTCCTGCTGGAACGTTGCCCGGGCAGCTACCTGATTATCGGCAATGGCGACGGCGAGGGCGGTTGCATGGTCCACAACCCGGGCTACGACTTCAACGACGACTGCCTCGCTACCGGCGCGGCCTACTGGGTGCGGCTCGCGCAGACGTTCCTTGTCTGAGGCAGGTGGCATCGAGTTGGACTGAAGCCGTGCAAGGCTCCGAAGGTCACAAAGGCCAGCGGGGCCGTCAAGGCCGTGTTGGGGCAAGTCAGACCGTCCATTGCTTTTAGGCGCACAAGGCCGCAGAGCCACGCATCGGCATGGGACACCATGGAGACACAGATGGATTATTCCGCTACACCGCAACCCGCAGGCACCGACGCGTTGAATCTCGCTGACGCGTCGGCCCTGCCGCCCGCCAAACGCACGAGCCACGCCAAAGCGATTGCTGCGATCACGCTCGGCAACGGCCTCGAGTTTTTCGATTTCACGATTTATAGCTTCTTCGCGACGATCATCGGCAAGCTGTATTTCCCGGTGGAAGGGCAGCTTGCGCAATTGATGCTGGCGGCCGGCACCTTCGGCGTGGGCTTCATCATGCGGCCGGTGGGCGGGATTGTTCTAGGCGCGTATGCAGATCGCGCCGGACGCAAGGCCGCGATGAGTCTCACGCTGTGGCTGATGACGCTCGGCTCGGCGATCATTGCGTTCGCGCCGACGTACGCGGCGATCGGCGTCGCTGCGCCAATGCTGGTGATCCTTGCGCGCTTGATTCAGGGGTTCGCGCTGGGCGGCGAGGTCGGCGCATCGACCTCGTTGCTGCTTGAATATGGCAGCGACAAGACGCGTGGATTCTACGGAAGCTGGCAATTCGTGAGTCAGGGGTTGAACACCGTATGTGGCTCGCTGCTGGGTGTTGCGCTGGCGGCGGCGCTGTCCACTGCCGCGCTGGAGAGCTGGGGCTGGCGTGTGCCGTTTGTGATCGGCATGGCGATGGGGCCGATTGGTATTTACATCCGGCGGCATCTGGACGAAACGTTGCCGGGGGTGGAAGACGGTACTGTTTCGGCGGCGCAGGCGCCTGATGCACAGCCGGTTCGCAAGCTGTTTCGCGAGCATTCGCGTGTGATTACGACGGGTGTGTTGACGACGATTGGCGGCACGGCGGCGAACTACATCGTGCTGTTTTATCTGTCTACCTACGCGATTCGGATTTTGCATTTGCCGATGTCATCGGCGCTGTGGGCCGCGTGGACCGCGGCGATTGTGACGGTGATTTGTTCGCCCTTTGCGGGCGCGTTGTCCGATCGCGTGGGGCGTAAACGTGTTTTGTGGATTTCGCGGGTGTTGCTGATTTTTGCCGTGTATCCGGCTTTTATGATTATTAATGCTTCGCCTACGGTGCCTGTTTTGTTGTCTGTTGTTGCTGTGCTGGCTGTGTTTGTTGCTTTTACGGCCGTGCCCAATATCGTCATGCTGCCCGAGATGTTTCCGCGCGCGATTCGTGCTACCGGGATGTCGGTTGTTTATTGTTTAGGGGTTTCTATTTTTGGTGGGTTTGCGCAGTTTTTTGCTACGTGGTTGATTCAGGTTTCTGGGAGTAATTTGGCTCCTGCCTGGTATTTGATTGGGTGTGGGGTTGTGTCGTTGTTGCCGTTGCCGTTTATGCGGGAGACTGCTGGGAAGGCTATAGATTGAAGGTTTTTTTTTGCCTTCGCGGCGCTTTGGCTGTTTGCCTGCGGTGTTGGCCTTTCCTTGATTTGTTAGCCTACTCCGTGCGTTTTTCTGTGCGCTTGCGGTTTTGGCCTTTCCTTGAATTGATATTGGTCTATTAGCGTCGCCCCTGTGCGGGGCGGGCACTTACTTCTCTTTGCCGCCGCAAAGAGAAGTAAGCAAGAGAAAGCGGCTCCAACCGCTAATTCTTAAGCGGGTCCCCCGCACAGTCGCGGTAGTGGAGCATCTGGAATCTGTGCCCTCGCACATTCGGCGTTGGTGACAAGGGCGTCATTCTTCCGGCGGCGCTGCGCGCGCCGAAGAGCATTTCTTAAACCCGCCCGCTGCGTTTTCGCGCCCACGCCTCATTCGGCGCGGCGGCCCGGCCCGTATCGTGTTTGCCGCTTCTACCGCTTCTACCGCTTCTACCGCTTCTACCGCTTCTACCGCCTCTATTGCCACTATTGCCACTATTGCCTCTGCGCTTCGATTATTTATTCGAAGTGCGAACTTTTAGCTATGCAGGCTGATACGACTTGCTGGTAAGGCAGCGTGGAGCAACGATACTTCCAGAACGCTGCGGTAGCTGCACATTCGGCGCTTCGCCGAGGCGGGGTCGATGGCTCCCACGGACCTCGACGGAAGCCCTCGGTTTCCCCTGCAGATCGGTCCGTGCCGAGGCGAAGCCGATGGCTCCCGCCACACGCAACCGAAGCCCCTGGTTTCCCATGCACACCCATCCGCGACGCACGCAGTGCGGAGTGGGAGCTGATGAGTCCTTTGTCGCTAACGCCGAATGTGCGAGGGCACGGATTCCAGATGCACCACTACCGGAACTGCGCGGGGGACCCGCTTAAGAATTAGCGATGTGAGCCGCTTTCTTTGCTTATCTTTCTTTGCGGCGGCAAAGAAAGTAAGTGCCTGCCCCGCACAGGGGCGAACGCTAATAAACCAATATCAATTCAAGGAAAGGCCAACGCCATAGGCGAACAGACGAACAAGCGCCGAGCAGGCAAACAGATCAAGGAAAACCCAACGCCGTAGGCAAACAAACAAAGCGCCGCCGCAGGCAAAAACCCCGCTCATCTAACCGCCGACCCCCCATCAGCCACAGGCGCAGCCTCCTCATCCGCAGCCGGATCCCGCGTCTCGGGCATCGCCGCCCAAACCAGCAAAACAGCAAGCGCGCCCGCAGCGGCAAGTCCAAAAAAGCTCACAGCATTGCCAAAATGATCCGCCACAAACCCAGCAGCCGTCGTACTCAAAGTCGCCCCAATCCCAGCAGCCAACCCAAACAACCCAATACAAAGGTTATACCGCCCCTTCCCGCCAGCAACATCGGCGGCAATCAACGGCAGCATCACACCGAACACAGCCGCGCTCAGGCCGTCCAGCATCTGCACCGGCACCAGCAAATAAGGGCTGCTGATCCCGGCAAACAACAACGCCCGTATCGGCAACGCCGAAAAACCAAGCAGCAAAATCGGCCTGCGTCCCCACCGCTCGGCAGAGCGCCCAACCCATGGCGACATCATCGCCACAATCGCCTGCGGCACGATGATGCACGCGGCAATCACGAGCTGCACGTTGTCGCCCATGCCGGCCGTCACTTCGCCAGCGGCAAGATTCAGCATCGCCGCATTCGACAAGTGGAACAGCACGATACAAGCCGCAAACAGCAGCATCCGCTTGTCACGCAACAACTCGCGCAAACTCTCGCGTCGTTCGATCTGTTTCGGTGTCGGCCCGGCCTTCGGCAACTCGATCGTATCGGTGCGCTGAATCATCGTCAGCGCAATCAGCGCCGGCACCGCAAGCGCCGCAGTCAGCCAGAACACCGCGCGGGGCGAATAGTATTCGCCGAATACGCCCATCAGCCCGGCCGCGACGGCGCTGCCGATCGAAGCCCAGCGCGCATTGCGTCCCAACCGGTCGCCCAGATTCGCGCGCCCCACCAGCGCAAACGAGATCGCGGCCAACGCGGGCGTCAGCATGCAGCTGGCAAAGCCGTGGAACACCTCCGCGACAATCACCGGCAGCACCGTCGGGCTCGCGGCCAGCAGCACCGCGCTGAAAATGATCGCGAAGATCGCCCAGGCGGCAGCGCCTTTTTTGTTGCGCAACGCGTCGACGGCAGCGCCGCCCGGCACCTGGCTCACCATCGCACTGATGGTGCCGACGGACAGCGCCATGCCGATCTCGCCCTGGGTCCACTTGTGCGAGGCAAGGTACGACGCAATGAACGGCCCGAAACCCGTCTGCACGTTGGCGACGAAAAAATTCAGCCAATCGAGTGCGCGCAGACTGCGCGCGGTTACGAAAGTGCGGCCTGTCATCGGGCCGCCCGTGCGTTGGAACCCGCAGTGACAGTGGCCGGCGCAGCAGAAGCCGCGGCGGCGGGAGCAGGTGCGGGAGCGGGGGCCGGTGACACTGCACGGATCGGCTTGTCGCTGGCGTACGGTGGCGTCGCGTTGATCTGCGCGTCGCTCAAATCGATCAGCGGATGCAGTTCCTTGTCTTTCGTGACGAAACGCAGCGCCGACCAGTTGGCGGCAATCGTGCGCCTCTCGGTGCTGACCATGCCGTTGACGTCGAGCACGACCGCCTGCGGTTGCGCGTTGGCGTCGATCAGCACGTCGATCACGCGGCCGACCGTGGCGCCGTTCGAACGCTCGACATCGGCGTCGATCAGCGGCAATTGCACGGCAGCGGATTTCGCCGCGGGAGCCGGCGCGGCCGCCGCGTTGAGCGCGATCGGCGCGGTCTTCGCGGTCGGCGTGAAGCGGAACGCGCTCCACGGGAAATTGACCTTGCGGTCGCCCACGCCGAGGAAGCCCTGCAGATTGACCACCATCTCGCGCGGCTTGCCGCTCGCATCCGCGATCATATTGACCGCGCGGCCCACCACCTTGCCGTCGGATTTCTGCACTTCGCTATCGAGCAAGGCGCGCGCCTCGCTGCGCTCGATCGTGCGCAGCACGATCAGCGGCGGGGGGGCGGGCGGCGGCGGCGCGGGCGTGGCGACCGGCGGCGGTGGTTCGACCTTGCGCGGCTTGACGACCGGTTTTTTAGGCTTCTTCGGCTGTTCGGGCTCGGCCGCTTCAGTCTCGACGGGTTCCGGTGCGGAGGCGGCCACAGGGGCGCTCGCGGGCTCGACGGGCATGATCGTGGCGTCGACAATCGGCGCCTGCTGCGGGCCCCACAGCAGGCTGCAACCGGACAGCGCGAACAGCGCGAACACAGCAAGAATCAGAAGACGCCAGGCAGGACGCGAAAAACTGCCGCTCATCAAGAAGGACTCCATGGGCCGGTGCGGACGGGCGCTGTGGACCGCCGCAGTTAAGTCACGCAACTAAGTCACGCAATTAAGTCGCGCTTTAAATCAGGTAAGGGCCAGAGTGTAACCCGCAGCGCCGGGGCGGCCCGGTTTTGCAGGCTTTCTGACAGGTGTTCCGCGCGCACGGTTCATGCCGCATTGCGCGCTTTCCGGCTGCGATGAATGCCTGTTTTTGCACGCCGAAACCCTCAAAACCCTTTCACAACTTCATGACAAACCGTAGGTGTAAACGCGCGGAGCCTCCCCATGGTTTGCCGTCCCTTAAACGATATAAGCATCGCGACATGTCGAGCATGCCATTCATGCGATGGGAGACATATTTGTGTTGGCCTACATTTGGGGACAGCAAAAGAAGAACGGAGCATGCGGGTTGTCCGGACGCATCGCAAGCCGACGTTCAAACCTTGCCACACCACATTAGATCAACGCAACGAGACGAACCTGATGGCGGCCAGAAAACCGGCCGTTTCAGCCCGCTGATAAAGGAGGCACTCATCATGATGGAACCCCACGCCCAACCGATTTCTGAAGTCGGCGCCGAATCATTCGACGGAAAGGGCTTTCTCGACCGCTACTTCGAAATCTCTTCACGCGGCAGTTCGCAGCGTACGGAAATTGTCGCGGGCATCACGACCTTCCTCGCGATGGTCTATTCCGTGTTCGTCGTGCCGGGCATGTTCGGCAAAGCGGGCTTCGATACCAGCGCGGTGTTCGTCGCCGTGTGCCTGACCACCGCCTTCGGCTCGCTGCTGATGGGTGTCTGGGCGCGTCTGCCGATCGCGATCGGCTGCGCGATTTCGCTGACCGCCTTCACCGCGTTCGGTCTCGTGCTCGGCAAAGGTCTGCAGCCGAACGTTGCGCTCGGCGCGGTGTTCCTGATGGGTCTCGTCTTCACCGGGATCTCGGTGACCGGCGTGCGTTCGTGGATTCTGCGCAATCTGCCGACCGGCATCGCGCACGGCACAGGTATCGGCATCGGCCTGTTCCTGCTGCTGATCGCCGCGAATGACGTGGGTCTGGTTGTCAAGAATCCGGGCGCCGGTCTGCCGGTGTCGCTGGGCAATATCACGGCGTTGCCGGCGATCATGTCGGTGGCGGGTCTGGCTGCGATCTTCGGTCTGGTGCGCCGTCGCGTGCCGGGTTCGATCCTGATCGTGATCGTCGCGATCTCGGCGATTGCGCTCCTGATCGATCCGGCGGTGGCGTTCCACGGCGTGTTCGCACTGCCGTCGCTGAGCGCGCCGGGCCATGCTTCGCTGATCGGCGCGATGGACATCAAGGGCGCGCTGTCGATGGCAGTCTTGCCTAGCGTGCTGGCTCTCGTGATGACCGCTGTGTTCGACGCAACCGGCACGATTCGCGCCGTTGCCGGACAAGCCGGTCAACTCGACGAAAACGGCCGCATCATCAACGGCGGCCGTGCGCTGACGGCGGATTCGCTGAGCTCGATTTTCTCGGGCCTGCTCGGTGGTGCACCGGCGGCTGCCTACATCGAATCGACGGTTGGCGTTGCAGCCGGCGCGAAGACGGGGATGGCTGCAGCGGTGGTCGGTCTGCTGTTCTTGGTGGTGATGTTCTTCTCGCCGTTGGCCAGTCTCGTGCCTTCGTATGCAACGGCCCCGGCGCTGATGTATGTGGGTCTGCTGATGCTCTCGAACGTGAGCAAGCTGCACATGGACGACATGGTCGACGCGATGTCGGGCCTGATGTGCGCCGTGTTCATTGTGCTGACCGCCAATATCGTGACGGGCATCATGCTCGGCTTCGCGACGCTGGTGATCGGCCGCGTGGTGAGCGGCGAGTATCGCAAGCTGAACGTGGGCACGGTTGTCATCGCTGTCGTGCTGGTCGGCTTCTATCTTGGCGGTTGGGCGATCTGATTTCGCTGCATTGCGGTTTGCGCGATTTGCTTTAACGCGAGAGTGGGGCGGGCTTTTCCTGCCGCTTTGCTCGAACGTGTAGTCGGTTGTTCTCCACCTTGACGCGGCGTGTTGCAGGGTTTTTGCGACGCGCCGCGTATCTTTTTTGCAGCGTCCCCTTCGCCGCTTTCTTCGCCGTTTCTTTCACTGCTTCTTTCACCGCTTCCTTCACCTCCTCCTGCGCGCTTCGAGAAAAACACGCACCTGTCCTTGACATCCCCACGCGTGTTTCTATACTTAACCTCATGGTTAAGTTTAACGAAATGCTACTCGATCGCACCTTTGCCGCGCTGTCCGATCCGACGCGGCGTGCGTTGCTCGCGCGTCTGTCCGAACTGAGCGATCTGTCGGTCAGCGAACTCGCCGAGCCGTTTGCGATGTCGTTGCCCGCGGTGATGAAACACCTCGACGTGTTGTCCGAGGCCGGTCTCATCACGCGCAGCAAAACCGGGCGCACGGTGGCGTGCCGCCTGTCCGCCGGACCCATGGAGGAAGCCATGGAATGGCTCACCCGCTATCAGCGCTTCTGGTCCGAATCACTCGATCGTCTTGCTGCTTTCGTCGAAGAGGAAACCCCATGTCCACCAAGCCCAGCCTTACCCTCCAGCGCCGAATCAACGCGGCGCCCGCCAAAGTCTTCCGCGCCTGGACGGAAGCGGCGCAACTCATGAAGTGGATGCATCCGGGCGATGCCGAGGTGACCCGGGCGGAACTGGATGCGCGCGTGGACGGGCGCTATTTGATAAGGTATCTCAAGGCGGACGGCCGGGAACTCGAGGTCAGTGGTCAGTATCTGGAGGTGGTGCCCGACGCCAAACTGGTGTTTACATGGGCATGGCGTTCGAGTCCGGAGCAGGAGTCGCTCGTCACGGTACTGTTGCGCCCGGACGGCAACGGTACGTTGCTGACGCTCACGCATGAACAGTTCGTCGACGAAGAAACGCGCGACCACCACCAAATCGGCTGGAGCGACGGCCTCGATTCGCTGGAACGTTACTTCGCCTGACTGTGCACTATCGAACCTGCACGACGTAGAGAAGGAGACGCATATGGACCCGCAACACCGGATCGGTACCAGGGAAGAATGGTTGGCCGCCAGCAAGGCGCTACTAGTCGAAGAGAAAGCGTACACACGCGCCGGCGATGAACTCGCCCGCAAGCGCCGCGAACTGCCGTGGGTGAAGGTCGACAAAACCTATGTATTCAATACGCCGCAAGGCCACAAGACACTCGCCGATCTGTTCGGCGGCCGTCACCAATTGATCGTCTATCACTTCATGCTGGGCCCGGATTGGGAAGAGGGCTGCTTCGGCTGCTCGTTCGTGTCGGATCACATGGACGGCATCCTGACGCATCTTGAACATCACGACGTATCGTACGTGGCGGTCTCCCGTGGGCCGCTCGCGAAGATCGAGGCTTTCAAGAAACGCATGGGCTGGAAGTTTCCGTGGGTGTCGTCGAATGAGAGCGATTTCAATTTCGACTATCACGTGTCGTTCACGCCGGAGGAGATCGCCAGCAAACTGGCGTTCTACAACTTCACCGAGCAGGATGTCGGCATCGACGAGCTACCCGGTCACAGCGTGTTCTACAAGGACGAAGCGGGCGACGTCTATCACACGTATTCCAGCTACGGACGCGGCGGCGAGCAGTTCCTCGGCGCGTACGCGCATTTCGACGTCACGCCGAAAGGCCGTGACGAGAAGAAGAATATGGGCGATTGGCTCAAGCATCACGATCGCTATGAAGAGACGGCGAGTGGTTGCGCCGCGTGCGGCTCGTGACGCGCGCCGGCAATCAATAAGCGGGACGTCATGCCCCTTTGCGTCCCGCTTCATAAAACAGCGCGAACAACTCCGACTGCGAGTTGACGTTGAGCTTCGTATAGATGTGCTTCTTGTGCGCGCGCACCGTCTCGAACGAGATCATCAGTTTCTCCGCGATGGCGCGCGTTGAAAATCCGCTCAAGCTCAGCATCGCCACCTCTACTTCGCGCGCGGTGAGTGGCGAGCGGCCGCCCGCCGCAGACACCTGCTCGAAGCGCGCGGCATAGGTAGGCACGTCCGTCGGGGCGCCTGCTTCTGTCGCTGCTTCCGTCGCTGTTTGCGTCACCGCCTCGCTCGAGGCCGGCTCCGGAGCGTCGAATGCCTCATACGGCAAGCGCTGCCGCAGCAGCGCGATCACCCATGGCGCGCAGAGCGCGAGCACCGCCAGGTCGCGCTCGCCATAGCGATGCGTTGCGCCCAGCGAGAACGCCAGCGTATGCCGCGCGTCGATCATGTAGTTGAAATGCACCTCATCGCCGACGATGTTTTTCCGGAAGTACCGCTGGTAGTAGTCGGTCATCGAGAAGTTGTCGGGCGCGACGTCCGCAAGCGTGACGAAGCCAGATGCAGGCTTCTCGGTCGCGGCGATATAAAACGGGTCGAGTTGATAAAGCGCGGCGAGATAGTCCTGAAACATCGCATCCACCGTGCCGTCCGGCGTGGGCGATTCGGCGCAGACGAGGGGCGCCGCGCCAGGTGTGAAGCGCAGGGCGACCCAATTGTCGAACACGACATAGCGTTCGAGCGCGCGCGTGAGGCGAGTCCAGAATTGCGCGCTGTCGAGTGCTTCGATAACCGCGCCGATCTCGCGATGAAAGGCCAGATCGCGCCATTCGAGTTCCATGCCTGCTCCGTTGAGGGTAACCCAGCCGGGTGATTACGAACAAAAATATGTCTGGTAATAATAGGCCCAACCTGAAACGCGGGCGGCCCGACAATAGTCGCTATTTAACGCGAAGCAGACCGGCATGGGACCAGAGTAGGCGCTAAAGCGCCAACTCTGGTCGACACAGGAGACAGAATGCTTCAACTCGAACTGGCACAGATCCCGATCGTGGATGGCGCGACGGGCGTCGGCGGCGCAAATGTGCAACGCGTGCTGCAAACCATCGGCCAACGCGCGGCCGGAACCGATCTGATCGTGTTTCCGGAGACCACGCTGTCGGGCTTTCCGACGCGGGACACCATCGGCGACGTGGCCGAACCGATCGACGGGCCGTCGCTGACCGCAGTCCGCCATGCGGCGCGCGAAGCAGGCGTAGCCGTGGCGGTGGGTCTCGCCGAGCGTGACGGCAAGCGCTTTTTCAACACCACGGTGCTGGTCGACGAGCGCGGTGAGATCTCGCTGCGCTATCGCAAGACGCATCTGTGGGCGTCGGACGTGGGCGTATTCGAACCGGGCGACCGTTACGAAGTATGCAGCTTCAAGGGCCTGACCGTTGGCATCCTGATCTGCTACGACATCGAGTTTCCCGAAACGGCGCGCGCGGTCGCCTCGCTCGGCGCCGATCTGCTGATCGTGACGAACGGCAATATGGAGCCGTTCGGGCCGGTGCATCGCCGGGCGATCGTGGCGCGCGCCATGGAGAATCAGATGTTCGCGGCGCTCGTGAATCGCATCGGTTCAGGTGACGACAACCTCACGTTCCCCGGCGAATCGGCGTTGATCGATCCATTCGGCGACGTGGTGTGCGACGCCGGGCAGGAAGAAACGGTCCTGCGCGCCACGCTCGATCCGGCGCGTCTCGAAGGTGCGCGCGAACACTATCGCTATCTGCATGACGCGCGCATTGCGCTCGACCTCGCGACGCTGGACGGCGAGCACGGGCAACGTGCGCGTGTGATCCGCGCGCGTTAAGGCGCGCGCTTATGTGCAGGTGCGCATAAGCGCACTCAAGCGCCAATAAGCGCAAATAAGCACCACGTCAGGCAAAGAACCATCGGCGCGGCATACGCGCTTCCAGCAAATCTGATTGACAAAGCTCGACCGGGGCGCGTTCAACGCCGCCCCCCGGCGACGCTCGCCCATTCGCAAGAGAGGAGACACAGCATGACCCCAACATCACCCACTGAGCGCGCCGGCGCACCTGCCGCACCCCAAGACGCGCATCTGAAGCGTACGCTCGGACTGCCTTCAGTCCTGCTGTTCGGCCTCGCCTATATGGCGCCGCTGATCGTCTACGGGACCTACGGTGTGCTGGCGAGCGCCAGCAACGATACCGCCGCGCTCGCGTATCTGATCGCCCTGATCGCGATCGTGTTCACGGCGCTCAGTTACGGCAAGCTCGCGCGGCTTTTCCCGGTGGCGGGTTCAGCTTATACGTACACGCGCAAAACCTTCAATCCGCATCTGGGCTTCATGATCGGCTGGGCCACCTTGCTCGATTACTTTTTCCTGCCGATGGTGATCTGGCTGATCGGCGCCGCGTATCTCAGCGCTGCGTTTCCAAACATTCCGAGCTGGATCTGGATTGTCGCGTTCATCGTGTTGACGAGTGCGCTGAACATTCTCGGCATCGAACTCGCGAATCGTTTCAACATCGTGCTGATGGTCGTGCAACTCGCGATCGTCGCCTTGTTCGTGGTGCTGTGCTGCCACTATGTGACCGCTGCGGCCGGCCCCGGCGGTCTGATTTCGGCTGAGCCGTTCTTCAAGCCGCATGTGCCGTTCTCGGCGACGATGGCGGGCGCCGCGATTGCCGCCTATTCGTATCTCGGCTTCGACGCGGTGTCGACCTTGACCGAAGAAACGATTGCCCCTGAAAAGACCATGCCGCGCGCGATCGTGTTGATCGCGTTGATCGGCGGCGCGATCTTCGTGATCGCCGCGTACACGGTGCAGCTCGCGCACCCGGGTGCGGTGTTCAAGGACCCGGATTCGGCCGCCTTCGAAGTCGCGCGCAAAGTGGGCGGCGATATCTTCGTGACGGTGTTTCTGGCCGGCCTGATTCTCGCGCAATTCGCTTCGGGCATCTCGGCGCAGGCAAGTGTGGGCCGTTTGCTGTATGCGATGGGACGCGATGAAGTATTGCCCAAGCGCATCTTCGGTTTCGTGCATCCGAAGTTCAAGACGCCGGCGCTGAACATCGCAATCGCGGGCGCAATCGGTCTGGTCGCGTTGAAGCTCGACGTGGCGACGTCGACCTCGTTCATCAACTTCGGCGCGTTTCTCGCATTCACTGCGGTCAATCTGTGTGTGATCCGCCAGTTTTTCAGCGCAAAAGGCAGTGCGAATGCAATGGGCGTGATCGGCGGCCTGCTGTTTCCGCTGGCCGGTGCGATTGCGGATATCTGGCTGCTGGTGAGCCTCGAGAAAACCGCACTGGTGCTTGGTGCGGTGTGGTTCGTGCTGGGGTTGTGCTATCTCGGCTGGCTCACGCGCTGTTTCCGCCAGGCGCCGCCCGAAGTCGCGATCTGATGCAGTCGCTCGCGCTTGTGTTCGTGGATGTCTGTCAGTGTGTCTGTCAGCGGTGGGGCGCATCGCGAGTTGAAACGGATGGCGCTGCATTGCGCAGCGTCGGACTCATAGCGCCATGTCGAAAGCGGGCTTGAGGAACAGCTCGATCGCCATCACGACAAGACTCATCGCGGCCGCTGCCAGCGTCAACGTACCGTATTCGTCGTAGCGTGAATCGTACAGGCACGCCACGACGAAAATAATCGCCAGCAGGTTGGTCAGCCAGTAGAAATTCAGCGCCAAGTTCATCGATTAAATCCGGGCTCACGTGCGACTCGTATCGTCGAGTCGCGCTATTAGGTGAGCCGGATTCTAGCCATTCGAGCTTACGGATTCGCAACGGCTGTGCTTACACGGATTACGCCCTGGAGGACGCCCTCTGGGGCGTCCGGAAGAAGTCCTCTTGGGGGGCGCCCTGGAGGACGCCCTCTGGGGCGTCCGGAAGAAGTCCTCTTGGGGGGCGCCCTGGAGGACGCCCCGAAGGAAGCCCCCTCGGGGGACATCACATCATGTCGTGCTCGATCCAGTCGATCACCGAACTGCGCTTGGGCTGCCAGCCGAGCAGTTTGCGAGCGCGCTCACCGCGCACGCGGCTGTTCGAACCGAGCCCGTACGAAGCCATTTCGTAGCCCCATACCTTTTGCGCTTCTTCAAGCGGCCAGTCTTGCTCGCCCAGTTTCATCACGCGGGCGATCGCCGCGCTCATGTCACGAAACGACGCCTCGCCGCTTTCGACGAAGTAGAAGGTGCCCGCCGGCGTCTTCTCCAGCGCGAGGCGATAGAGTTCGGCGACGTCGTCGATATGCACGTTCGACCAGATATTGCCGCCGCTGCCCACATGCCGCACTACGCCGCTCTTTTGCGCCTGACGCACGAGCCGCGGCAACTGCACGCTTGCGCTGCCCGGCACGGCGCCGTGACCATAGATGAGCGTGTTGCATAGCACCGCGGAGCGAATGTTCTGCTGTGCCGCATCGAGCACGAGTTGATCGATGGCGACGCGTGCCGCTTTATCCGCGGTCGGCTCGGGCAGGGCGTCCTCGTGATAGATGCGTGCCTCGCCCGCCTCGCCACCCGATGCATCGCCGACGATGCTCGAGCCGCTCGTATGCAGAAACGGCTTGCCGGAACCGGCCAGGCCGTCGATCAGCGCTTTCACCGCGCCCTCATGGTCGCTGCTCGCGGCGTTGATGACCGCGTCGGCGGCTTTTGCTTCGGCGATCAGCAGTTCGCGGTCGTCGAGCGTGCCGATGACGGGTTCGATACCGAGGCGTTGCAATTCAGCGCTGTGCTCGGGCTTGCGGATCAAACCCCGTACCTGATGGCCGGCGCGCACGAGGTGCGCCGCGATCGAACCGCCGATAAAGCCGCTTGCGCCAGTAATGAAAATCTTCAAGACGTTCTCCCCAAGGTGGAAACACGATGCAATGCGCGCAGTATCCGCCGTCTTGATTCTCGCAAAAAGCGTGTTAGTCTCAAATCAATCTTGATTTGAAATCAACAATGAAAACTTCCACCGACGAGTTGCTGGTGTTCGTCACGGTGATCGACAGCGGCTCGATCACCGCGGCGGCGGAGAAATTGGGGCAGACGGTCTCCGGCGTCAGCCGCGCGCTCACGCGCCTGGAAAAGAAGCTCGACACCGCCCTAGTGCGGCGCACGACGCGCCGTCTGCAACTGACCGAAGAGGGCGACGCGTTTCTGCGGCGAGCGCGGGCGATTCTCGCGGCCATGGAAGAGGCCGAGGAATCCGTCGCGCGCGGGCGCGAGCGGCCCTCGGGACGTTTGCGGGTCGAAGCGGCGTCGCCGTTCATGCTTCATTGCGTGGCGCCCCATATGAAGGCGTTTTCGGCGCTGTATCCGGAGATTCGTCTGGAATTGACCAGCAACGAGCGGATCGTCGATCTGCTCGAACAGAAGGTGGATATCGCGATCCGCATCGGCGCGTTGCAGGATTCGACCTTGCATGCGCGCGCCTTGGGCAGCAGCAAGCTGAGGGTGCTCGCCAGTCCGGCGTATCTGGCCGAATACGGCGAGCCGAAGTCGGTGGAAGCGTTGCGCGAGCATCGCCTGATCGGCTTCACGGCGCCAGAGCATCTGAATCGCTGGCCATTGAGGAGGGGCGGGAAGGGCAAGCCAGAGCCGCTGAAGATCGAGCCGGCGATTACCGCATCGAGCGGCGAGACGCTGCGCCAGTTGGTCCTGTCGGGATGGGGCATCGCCTGTCTTGCCGACTTCATGACCGCGGCCGACGTGCGCGAAGCGCGGCTGGTGCCAATTCTCGGCAACGTGCTGGCGGATGAGCGGCAGCCGGTGAGCGCGGTGTATTACCAGAGCGCCTCGCTGGCGGGGCGCGTGCAGTGTTTCCTGGATTTCATCGCGGCGCGGGTGACGCTTTAGCGAATCCTTCGCCAGTAATCCGCTTAAAAGGCCCGCGGCTCGTACGAGTGCGCGGGCTTTTTTGCGCCGTCACTGCGCTCTCCTATAACTCTGTAAGAGGTGCATCGGCCGGCCCTGCTGCGCCGGCCGGCGCGTTGGACCTTTTTGTCCGCTTGCTGCCGTCTATTTTGAATGTGTATATACAACTTGTTTGTCGCGATGAACAAGCGCGGTGCAGCGGCCGCGAGCACCCGAAACCCCGCTACAACCGATATGCATACCACGCAAGCGTCCGGCCCTAATGGAAACCCCTAGGCCCGAAGCTGCAAAAACAAGTTGTATATACAAGACGGCGGCGCTAAACTTCTCTCGAATTGTATAGACAAGACAGGACAACACCATGATCATTCTGAAGCCCGGCTACCTGACCCTCCCGCAACTGCGCCAGATCGCACGCGAACACGTCGCGCTGCAACTCGATCCCGCCAGCCACGCCGCCATCGACGCCTGCGCCAAAGCCGTCGCCGATATCGCCGCAAAAGGCGAGCCGGCGTATGGCATCAACACGGGTTTCGGGCGCCTCGCCAGCACCCACATCCCGCGTGACCAGCTCGAACTGCTGCAACGCAATCTGGTGCTGTCGCACGCCGTCGGCGTGGGTGAGCCGATGTCGCGTCCGGTCGTGCGCCTGCTGATCGCGCTGAAGCTGTCGAGCCTCGGCCGCGGCCACTCGGGCATCCGCCGCGAAGTAATGGAAGCGCTGATCACGCTGTACAACGCCGACGTGCTGCCGGTGATTCCGGTCAAGGGTTCGGTCGGCGCATCGGGCGACCTCGCGCCGCTCGCGCATATGTCGGCAACCTTGATCGGCGTCGGCGAAGTGTTCGCCAAGGGCGAGCGCATGCCGGCTACCGAGGGCCTCGCGCTGGCCGGCCTGAAGCCGCTCACGCTGCAAGCGAAGGAAGGTCTGGCGCTGCTGAACGGCACGCAAGCCTCGACCGCGCTCGCGCTCTACAACATGTTCGCAATCGAAGACCTGTACCGCACCGCACTGGTGGCGGGCGCGTTGTCGGTGGACGCAGCAGCGGGTTCGGTCAAGCCGTTCGACGCGCGCATTCATGAACTGCGCGGCCATCAAGGCCAGAGCGAGGCGGCAACGGCTTACCGTTCGCTGCTGCAAGGCTCGGGCATCAACGTTTCGCACGCCGATTGCGACAAGGTGCAGGACCCGTACAGCCTGCGCTGCCAGCCGCAAGTGATGGGCGCGTGTCTGGACCAGATGCGTCACTCAGCTGACGTGCTGCTGATCGAAGCGAACGCCGTCTCCGACAATCCGCTGATTTTCCCGGACACGGGCGAAGTGCTGTCGGGTGGTAATTTCCACGCTGAGCCGGTTGCATTCGCTGCCGATAATCTCGCGCTAGCCGTCGCTGAAATCGGTGCCTTGGCTGAACGCCGCATCGCGTTGCTGATCGACGCGACGCTGTCGGGCCTGCCGCCGTTCCTCGTGCGCGACGGTGGCGTGAACTCGGGCTTCATGATCGCTCACGTGACCGCTGCGGCCCTCGCCTCCGAGAACAAGACGCTTGCGCATCCGGCTTCGGTCGATTCGCTGCCGACGTCCGCGAACCAGGAAGACCACGTTTCGATGGCGACGTTCGCCGCGCGCAAGCTCGGCGACATCGCCGAAAACGTCGCGAACATACTGTCGATTGAGTTGCTCGCCGCCGCGCAAGGCGTCGATCTGCGCGCGCCGCACAAGACCAGCCCGAGCCTGAAGAAAGTGATGGACACAGTGCGCAAGGACGTCGCGCATTACGAGCTCGATCACTATTTCGCACCGGATATCGCGGCGGTCACGCGTCTCGTGCAAAACGGCACGATCGCGAAGCTGAGCCCGTTCTCGTTCGCGTCCGAACAGTAAGCAGTCAATCAGGCAGAACAAGCCAATGAACGCACCGGCCTATCAGGGCATCAAGGACTTCATCCTCGGCCGCATCCATGCGGGCGAATGGGCCGAAGGCGACCAGGTGCCCTCCGAAAACGAGCTCGCGCGCGAATTCAACGTCGCGCGCATGACGGTCAACCGCGCGTTGCGCGAGTTGACCTCGGAGCAGGTCCTCACGCGTGTGCAGGGCTCGGGCACATTCGTGGCCCGGCCCAAGTACGAATCGACGCTGGTGGCGATCCGCAGTATCTCCGACGAAATCGTCGCGCGCGGTCATCGCTACCAAGCGAACGTGCTGCACATCGGTGCGAGCATCGCCGACGAAGCGCTCGCCGAAGAAATGCAGGTGAGCGCGGGCAGTCCGGTGTTTCATTCACGCGTGCTGCATTTCGAAAACGACGAGCCGGTGCAACTCGAAGAACGCTGGGTCAATCCGGCGGTCGCGCCTGAGTATGCGTTGCAGGACTTTACGAACACCACGCCGAATCAGTATCTGGTGCGCGTTGCGCCGCTGCAGCGCGTCGAGTACCGCATCGAAGCGCTGGCTGCGGATGCGGCTACACGCGAACTGCTGACGATGGATGAACTCGAACCGTGCCTCGTGCTGCATCGGCGCACGTGGTCGCAAAGCCAGGTCGCTTCGATTGCCAATCTCTGGCATCCCGGCAGCCGCTATCGCTTCACCGGACATTTCTGATTTCGCTGTATTTTTCGACCCGCGTCTAAGCTCATTTTTCGACTTATTTTCCCGAATTCTCCCGAACATTTTCACGTATTCCGAGGGCCACCATGAACAACCCGAAACACATCGACCCGCGTCTGGACCCGACTCGCACGATCCGCGCACCGCGCGGCGCGGAAAAGACCTGCAAGACCTGGATCGCGGAAGCCGCGTACCGGATGATCCAGAACAATCTGGACCCGGAAGTCGCCGAGCATCCGCACGCACTGGTCGTGTACGGCGGCATTGGCCGTGCCGCGCGTAACTGGGATTGCTACGATCAGATCCTCGCGTCGCTGAAGGACCTGAACGAAGACGAGACGCTGTTGATTCAATCGGGTAAGCCGGTCGGCGTGTTCCGCACTCACGCGGACGCACCGCGCGTGCTGCTGGCGAATTCGAACCTGGTGCCGCATTGGGCGACGTGGGAACACTTCCACGAACTCGATCGCAAGGGCCTGATGATGTACGGCCAGATGACCGCGGGCAGCTGGATCTACATCGGCAGCCAGGGCATCGTGCAGGGCACCTACGAGACGTTCTTCTCGGTGGCGAATCAGCATTTCAACGGCGATCCTTCGGGCCGCTGGATTCTGACGGGCGGCTTGGGCGGCATGGGCGGCGCGCAACCGCTGGCCGCGACGATGGCCGGCTTCTCGATGATCGCAGTGGAATGCGACGAGACGCGTATCGACTTCCGTCTGAAGACGCGTTACGTCGACAAGAAAGCAGCGACGCTCGACGAAGCGCTTGCCATGCTCGAAGAAGCGAAGAAGGCAGGCAAGCCGGTGTCGATCGGGTTGCTGGGCAATGCAGCGGATGTGTTCGCCGAATGCGTGACGCGTGGCATCACGCCGGATTGCGTGACCGACCAGACTAGCGCGCACGATCCGATTCACGGCTACCTGCCGCAAGGCTGGAATGTCGAAGACTGGCGCGAGCGTCAGAAGACGGTGCCGGACAGCATCGTGCTGCCCGCCAAGCAGTCGATGGCCAAGCAGGTGCAGGCGATGCTGACGCTGCAGGAACGCGGCGCGGCCACGCTCGACTACGGCAACAACATCCGTCAGATGGCGTTGGAAATGGGCGTGGAAAACGCGTTCGATTTCCCGGGCTTCGTGCCGGCGTATATCCGTCCGTTGTTCTGCGAAGGCAAGGGCCCGTTCCGCTGGGTCGCGCTGTCGGGCGATCCCGAAGACATCTACAAGACCGATGCGAAGGTCAAGGAACTGATCCCTGACGATCCGCATCTGCACAACTGGCTCGACATGGCGCGCGAACGTATTGCGTTCCAAGGTCTGCCGGCGCGGATCTGCTGGGTCGGCGTGAAGGATCGTTACCGTCTGGGCCAGGCGTTCAACGAAATGGTCCGGAATGGCGAGCTGAAGGCGCCGATCGTGATCGGCCGCGATCACCTCGATACCGGTTCGGTGGCCAGCCCGAATCGCGAAACCGAATCGATGAAAGACGGCTCGGACGCAGTCAGCGACTGGCCGTTGCTCAACGCACTGCTCAACACGGCGGGCGGCGCTTCGTGGGTCTCGCTGCATCATGGCGGCGGCGTCGGCATGGGCTTCAGCCAGCACTCGGGTGTTGTGATCGTCGCTGACGGCACGGATGCTGCGAAGGAGCGCCTCGGCCGTGTGCTGTTCAACGATCCGGCGACCGGTGTGATGCGTCACGCGGATGCGGGCTATGAACTTGCACAGGAAACGGCGCGCGAGGCAGGCCTGAATCTGCCGATGCTGGGCCGTTGATCGTGGCGGTTGTCGGTAGCATGGCAACCACGACGCTCATCCGCGGCGCCGACCTCGTGGCGGCGCCGTGGAAGAACGGCGGCGGCGTCACGCGGGAAGTGGGGGCGTTTCCCGCAGGCACGGGGCTCGACGCATTCACGTGGCGCGTGAGCATCGCCGACGTGGCGCAGGCCGGGCCGTTCTCGCGTTTTGCGGGTATTGACCGCACGTTGGTGTTGTTGTCGGGCGCGGGCATGTTGCTCGATGAAACCGATGCCACCGGCGCTCACGCCGCGAAGACGCATGCGTTGACCCAGCCGCTCGATATCGCGCGGTTTGCGGGCGAAGCGCAAATCGACGCGCGTCTCGTCGATGGCGCCACGCGCGACTTCAACCTGATGGTTCGCCGTGGCGCGGCGGTGGGCGAAACAGACGTGTGGCGCGGCGCTGCGCAACGCACTTTGTCCGCCGACGTGGTGCTGTTGTTCTGCGCAAGCGGTTCGGTTTCGGTCACGCTCGGTGGCGAAACCCAACCGCAAGTGCTTGAGGCCGACGACACACTGCGCATCGACACGCCGAGTGCGCTGTCATGCACGGTCGAGGGCGCGGGCGCATTGCTCGCGATTAGCATCCGCTATACGTGATGACCGCAACGATGACGACGATTCGTGTGCGCGCTTGAATCCTGCCGAACACCTGGTAAGCGCCAGGCAAAGGCCAGGCAAAGGCCAGGCAAAGCGCGCCGCGAACTACCACAGACACGCAACGAGCTGCAGAGCACGCGATGAAGCAAACCGTCTGGCATCACCTGAAACTCTGCCCCCAGGGCGATCCCCAACACACGCTGCCCGATGCCGAGATTGCCGTTGAAAACGGCAAGATCGCATGGCTCGGCGCAGCTTCCGACTTACCCGCCGACTACGCCGCATGGCCGCGTGAAGACCTGCACGGCGCGTGGGTGACGCCGGGTCTCGTCGATTGCCATACTCATCTGGTGTACGGCGGCCAGCGCGCGGATGAATTCGCGCAGCGCCTCGCCGGCGTCAGCTATGAAGAAATCGCGCGGCAGGGCGGCGGCATCGTCTCGACGGTGCGCGCCACGCGTGCCGCCGACGAAGACTCGCTGTTCCGCCAATCGGCCGCACGCCTCGAACCGCTGCTCGCCGAAGGTGTGACGGCGGTCGAAATCAAATCCGGCTACGGCCTCGATCTCGCCAGCGAGCGCAAGATGCTGCGCGTCGCGCGCCAGTTGGGCGAGCGCTATCCGGTGACGGTCTATACGACGTTTCTCGGTGCACACGCATTGCCGCCTGAGTTCGCGGGAAGAGCCGATGCGTATATCGACGAAGTCTGCAACACGATGTTGCCCGCGCTCGCCGACGAAGGTCTGGTCGACGCTGTCGACGTATTTTGCGAGCGTATCGGTTTTTCGCTGGAACAAAGCGAACGCGTGTTCCAGGCCGCGGAGCGCTATAAATTGCCGGTGAAAATGCACGCCGAGCAGTTGTCGAACGGCGGCGGCACGGCATTGGCCGCGCGTCACCATGCGCTGTCCGCCGATCACCTTGAATTCCTCGACGAAGCCGGTGTTGCCGCGATGAAAGAGTCCGGCACCGTCGCCGTGCTGCTGCCCGGCGCGTACTACTTCATCCGCGAGACGCAATTGCCGCCTTTGGATTTGCTGCGGCGCTATCAGGTGCCGATCGCGATTTCCACCGACAGCAATCCCGGCACGTCACCCACCACGTCGCTGCTGCTGATGATGAACATGGCGACCACGTTGTTCCGCATGACGGTGCCGGAAGTGCTGCAAGGCGTGACCTCGCATGCGGCACGTGCGCTCGGACGCGCGGACCAACATGGCTCGCTGGAAGCAGGGCGCGCGGCGGATTTCGCGGTGTGGTCGGTGGATTCGCTGGCCGAGCTGGCTTACTGGATTGGGCGTCCGTTGTGCGCGCAAGTCGTGCGTGCGGGCGAGACTGTTTATACGCGGCGTGATTTGAGCTAGGGCCTGAGAGATGATGCAATCAAAACGATCACTATTTGCCGATCACGCCTATCTACCTGACGGTTGGCGCCGTAATGTGCTGCTGGAATGGGACACAAACGGCACGCTGACATCGGTTACGCCCGATACGCCGGCTGTTCCGGACGGTGTGAAAAAAGCCGCCGGCCCCGTGTTGCCAGGCATGCCGAATCTTCACTCGCATGCGTTTCAACGCGCGATGGCCGGTCTGACCGAATACCGTGCCGCATCTGGCACAGGGGCTACCGATAACTTCTGGAGCTGGCGCGATCTGATGTACCGCTTCGCCGCGCGGATCACGCCGGAAGGGCTCGCTGCTGTCGCGCAGTGGTTGTACATCGAAATGTTGAAAGCGGGCTACACGTCGGTCTGCGAATTCCATTACGTGCACCACACGCCGGACGGCAGCCGCTATGCGAACCCGGCGGAACTGGCGCAGCGGGTAGTGGATGCGGCATCAACCAGCGGCATCGGTATGACGATGCTGCCCGTGCTGTATCAGTACAGCGGTTTCGGCACGCGCCCCCCGCGTGAAGATCAGCAGCGCTTCATCAATACGCCGGAGAGTCTGCTCGACCTGCTCGGCACGTTGCGCGCGGCACGTCCTGAGGGCGCTGCGTTGCGTTATGGCGTCGCGCCGCATTCATTGCGCGCGGTATCGGCCGATTCGTTGCGCGCCTTGCTGAACGGCATCGATAAAAGCGCGCCGGTTCACATCCATATCGCCGAGCAAACCGCCGAAGTCGACGCCTGCCTTGAAACCGAAGGTGCGCGGCCGGTGCAATGGCTGCTCGATCGCTTCGACGTCGACAGCCGCTGGTGCCTCGTGCACGCCACGCATGTCGATGCGAACGAAACGCTTGCACTCGCGAAGAGCGGCGCGGTCGCCGGTTTGTGTTTGACCACCGAAGCCAATCTCGGCGACGGCATTTTTCCGGCGCACGAGTATCTCGACGCGCAAGGGCGTATCGGTGTGGGCTCGGACAGCCATATCGGCGTCGACTGGCGCGCGGAATTGCGTTTGCTCGAATACGGCCAGCGCCTCACGCGTCGGCAGCGCAATGTGCTGGCATCGTCGCAGGCTACGCACGTGGCCGATCGTTTGTTCGACGCTGCGCTCGAAGGTGGCGCGCATGCCACCGGTCGCATGGTCGGCGCATTGCAAGCCGGCCGCCGTGCCGACTGGCTGGTGCTCGATCCGGATCATTCGAGCATCGCCGAGCACGCGCCGAACGCGTGGCTCTCGGGCGTTGTATTCTGCGAGCATGGCGAGTCGCCGATTCGCGACGTCTACGCGGGCGGTGACAAGGTCGTCGACAATCGCCGGCATCGCGACGAGGAGGGCGCGTACGCGCGCTATCGCGGGGCGCTCGCCGACTTGCTCAAGTAACTTGTTCAAGCCACTTGCCGAAGCAAAATGCTTGCGTGAATTGCCGAGTAAACTGAGCCTTCGACTTTTATCGATTCCGGACTGACATGACTGCTTCGTCTACTGCCAATACTCCGCCGGTTTTATCGCTGCATCAGGGAAGCCTGCCGTTGCTGATTTCGATCCCGCATCTGGGCACGCAAATCCCCGCCGATATCGCCGCAACGATGACGCCGGCCGCGCAGCGCACCGACGACTGCGACTGGCACCTCGACCGTCTCTACGCGTTTGCAAAGCGCATGGGCGCGTCGATCCTGTCGCCGACGTACGCGCGTTATGTGATCGACCTGAACCGCCCGCCCGACGGCGCGAATTTGTATCCGGGACAGGACACCACCGGTTTGCTGCCGGTCGATACCTTCGACAAGGAACCCTTGTACCGGGAAGGCCATCTGCCGACCGACGCCGAAGTCGCACGCCGGCGCGATGCTTACTGGAAGCCCTATCACGATGCGCTGGCGGGCGAGCTCGCCGCGCTGAAGGCGAAGCACGGCAAGGTGCTGTTGTGGGAAGCGCATTCGATTCGCTCGCACGTGCCGCGTTTTTTCGAAGGACGTCTGCCGGATTTCAATTTCGGCACGTCGAACGGCGCCAGCGCGGTGGCCGGATTGGGCGAGGAATTGGCCGCGGTGGTTGAGCGGCATGGCGGTTATTCCGCTGTCGCCAATGGGCGGTTCAAGGGCGGGTATATCACGCGGCAGTACGGGCAGCCGTCGCAGGGTGTGCACGCGGTACAGCTCGAGTTGTCGCAGATTACGTATATGGAGGAGCAGATGCCGTATGCGTACGACGAAACACTGGCTGTGAAGGTTGAGCCTTTGCTGGAAGAACTGGTGGCGACGGCGTTGGAGCGCATTAATGCAGTTTGACGGCGGCAGCTTAACGCCGGCAGTTTGAAGACGCTGCCGTCACCCGGTATGCATTTTATCTTCTCCACGCGGTTCGCCGCGCTTCGCATTCCGCGAGGCCGCGGCCGCGTCGGCTCACACCGCAAAGGTGTAACAGCATGTGTCCGTGATTGCATGCTGCGGCTTTCGCGCCGAACGTATAGAGCGTCGAAGGTTTCGTCAAAAGGTTGACCTGCGGGATTGACCCGGGGCGTCGACCCGCGCCTCGTCGAAGCGGAGCGGCCACAAAAAAGCCCCGCGGATGGCGGGGCTCTCCGATGCGCGCCGTAAGGGGCGCTGCATAACGCTCAGTGGCAGCGACGTTCCCAGTGATGGTGGACGCGCACCTTGTGACATTCGCGGTGGTGCTGATAAGCCTGGGCGGGGGCGATCGCGCTCAGGGTGACGACGGTTGCTGCGATGGCGAGAACAATCTTCTTCATTACAAAATCCTTAAATCATGGTGGTGGCGCTAACGCTGCGGCACGTGGCGTGCCGCAACGGGTCGAAAGGATGCCACACATCGCGTACGCAACGCGGGAACACTGGCCAAATGCATGGGTCAACTCAAAACGCTGAGCTTCGTGGCGCTTTATCCCTGGACGGCGGCGTGCGGTAGGGTGTCATTTCGACACGTCGAGCGTCGCGGGATGCGCGCGCGGGCATTGCGCGCCAGGCGCTGAAGCGGCTACCCTTTCAGAACGATGACGTGTGCGTATCGCGTCATCCATACATCGGGCCATAAGATGGAAGACCCAGCGATGGAAGATTCCGACGAATTGCTGCTCCCGGTCTGGCGAGCGAACCTGGTGCTGCTGACCCGCGAGGTCGGCGCCGCGACGCGTCTGGCGCGCATGATGACCTTTTCCGCCAGCTACCTGAAATTGATTTTGTCCGGCCAGCGCGAATTCAGCGAGGAGTTCGTGCGCGGTATCGAGGCCGTGACGGGCTTGCCGAATGGCTGGATGAACGTGTCGCATACCGAGCAGGACATACCGGCCAATGCGCGCGAAGCGATCGACAACGAACAGCCGCTTGGGCGTTTTCGCGGCACGGCGCATCCCGTGCGCAAGAAGACGGTGCTGCGGCCGCCTGAGCCGATTTTCGGCCAGACGGGTCCGGCCAAACGCGTGGAAGAAGAGACGCTCGATGCCGAAGCGCATCGGCGTCAGGCCCACTTCCGCAAAGTTCGCGATCTGGCGATACAGGATGTGCGGCGCTTCGAGCGGCATTTGAGTCAGGCGCCGGTGGACCTTGCATCGATGCGATCGAAAGTGGAGGACGTGATCGCCGCCGCCGATCTCGAGCACCCGATTCAGGCCGATCTGGCCGGCCGGATCGAGCAGATCGAAAAGCATCGGCATTTATTGCTCAGGCATGTGGAGAAGTTGCAGGCTTTGCTCGGGAAAATTGGGGAAGGGGATTGATGCCAGCAGCAGGGGTTTCTGTGGTTCGCAGGCTTGAAACCTCTGATACCCCTGATCGCCAGGCCGCCACCTAACGCCTGCGCCGCGCGTGAAACTCGGCCTCGAGCGTCCACGTCACGCCATCCTGCGCCAGCGCAACTCCGGTCCACCGGAATGAATCCCTCGTGATTTCGGTGAAATTCCATCGAATCGGCGTGCCGTCGGCATGTGTGCCGATCTGCACGAGATCATTGCCGACGCGCCGGCCTGTCAGTTCATCGCGCTGACCGGTCCGCGGATTAATGTAAGTCACGCGCCACGCCCGCAGCGCCGGGTCCCACACCCGCAGCGTGGTGCCGTACATGGTGTCGGCGGCCGCGAGCCCCGCATGATGCTCGCTGCGTGGCGGCATGATCCACACGTCCTGCACGGCGCGGCCCTCGAGTACCCAGCCGAAATGAATCTCGCCGCGGCGGCGCGCGTTGCCGAGGTCGACGCGGTAATGCAGCACGTCCATGTCCCAACTGCCGATCAGCCAGCCGTAGAGATCGTCCGCGGCATCGATGTCGGCGGCGCGCGCCGGGGCGGTCAATGCGGCGTGAAAGCCGCGCTCGACGGTGTCGTCCAGCATGTTCATCGTGTGTGCTCCTTCGGGCGGTCAGTGAAAGCACCATCGCCGGAACGGGCAAAACCGCGCCGGCCGCCGATGTGCTAAAACCACGATACGGACTCAGCCGAGGTGCATCTTGGGGAAAATTGCCGTCACTTTGCAGCAGGCGCTCGCGCAACGCGCACGGGAAGGCACGCGCGGCAGCACAACCGCGCGCCCGTTGGCCCAAGGCGCAAGCTGGGATGTCGCGGACATCCTCTGCACCTTCGGCCCACGCGACCAGCCATTCGAGGAACGACACGCGGGCGTGTGCATCGCGATGGTGGTCGCAGGTTCGTTCGGCTACCGGGCAGCGCCGGGACGTGCGTTGCTCACCCCCGGCGCGCTGCTGCTCGGCAATACGGGTGACTGTTTCGAATGCGGCCATCGGCATGCGCCCGGCGATCGCTGCATCGCCTTCCGCTATGCGCCGGCGTACTTCGAGCGGCTTGCCGCGGACGCGGGCATCGCGAGCGGCGATCTGAACTTCAGGCGCGCGCGTATTCCGTCGCTACCTGCGTTGTCGCCGCTGATCGCGCGGGCCTGCGCCGGCGCCCTGGATGCTGGCGGCGCGGTGTGGGACGAACTTGCGGTCGAACTGGCCGTCTCGACGCTCAAAGCGGCGGGCGCATTGACGCGGGTGGAACCGCCCGCAAGCGCCGCGGCCTGGTCGCGCGTTGCGCAGACGGTGCGCCTGATCGACGACACGCCTGGCGCACCGCATACGTTGACGAGTCTCGCTGCCGCGGCGGGCCTGAGTGAGTTCTACTTTCTGCGCACGTTCCAGCGCGTGACCGGCGTGACGCCGCATCAGTATGTGCTGCGGGTGCGTTTGCGAGCGGCGGCGCAGCGCCTTCACGACGACAGCGCGAAGGTCGTCGATATCGCGCTCGATTGCGGCTTTAACGATCTCTCGAATTTCAATCATGCGTTTCGGGCGGAGTTTGCGACGAGTCCGCGTGCGTGGCGAGCGCGGGGCAGGGCGCGTCGCGCATGACCCGGTGCGCTGTGTTCATGAAGATAGCCGCCGCGTTGGTGCTGGTTGCGTGCGCAACCGCCTCGCAGGCTGAGGGCAGTGCCGCGAGAGGTCCGGGCGCTTCCAGCACCTCCAGCACCTCCAGCACCTCCAGCACCTCCAGCACCTCCAGCACCTCCAGCACCTCCAGCACCTCCAGCACCTCCAGCACCTCCAGCACCTCCAATGACGACCTTTCACCCTCGACGATGGAGCGTGATGTCCATCTCTTCGTGATCCAGAAAGACGGCTCCGTCGAAGAGCATGACGACACGGTCCTGCGGGCCAACACGACGAGCGGCGTCGACGATATCGCGCAACGCTACGTGTGGTTCAACAAGGACATCGAGCAGGTGCAATTGCTGGTCGCGGAAACGATCGACCCGGACGGCGTCGCGCATCCGGTCGGCCCCGAGGCGATCCGCGACGTGCAGGAACCGCGCTCGGCGGGCGCGCCGAGTTTCGAAGACGGGGTGTTGCGCACGGTGATCTTTCCGGGCGTCGAGCCCGGCTCGCGCGTGCATCTGGCGTTTCGCAAGACTCGGACGAAGCCGCTGCAAGTCGGCACGTTCGCGTACCTGGTCGAACCGACACGCGACCCCGTCGAGATGCAGCGCCTGATTTTCGACCTGCCCGCCGACGTGCCGCTCTATGCCGATGCGCGCGGCTATGTCGCGCTGCCGCCGGTCACGGAAAACGGCCGCACCCACTATGAATTCGACTACCAGCACGGCCCGTATGCGCCGCTCGAAGCGGGTGCGGTGGGCTACGCGAACTGGGGCGACCGGCTAATGGTGTCGACGGTGCCGGACTTCGCGAGTTTCGCCGCGCGCTATCGTGGCCCTGCTGCTGACGCGACGATGAACGACCCGGCGATCGTCCAGCTCGCGCAGAGCCTGACCGCCCAAGCCAGCGACCCGCGCGCGAAAGCACGGATACTGTACGACTGGATGCGTTTGAATATTCGCTACGTCGCGCTGTTTCTCGGCGAGACGGCGGCGATCCCGCATAAGGCGATCGACATCCTCCACAACCGCTATGGCGACTGCAAGGATCACGTCGCGTTGTACAGCGCGCTCTTGGCAGCGGTCGGCATTCGTAGCGAAGCCGTGCTGCTCAATCTCGGGCCGTACTACAGCTTGCCTTCCGTGCCGGGGTATGGAGGAAGCGCGATCAATCATGCAATCGTCTGGATTCCTGATCTATCGTTATTTGCCGACACCACGGCAGGCGGCGTGGGTTTTGGTTATTTGCCGCCAGGCGTGATGGACCGGCCCGTTTTGCTGGTCGGCGACGGCGTGCTGACGCGCACGCCGGCCACCCAGTTGCGCGAGCGCACGGCGCGCCTCCAGATCGACGTCGATGAGGGCGGGGCGGCGAACTACGCTTATCGCGTGGAAGATGCCGGCTACTCCGCGGAGCTCGAACGCAATATGTTTCGACGGGCAAGCCGGCAGCGTACGCAGCAGATCGCCGCGAATCGTCTGTTGCAGACCGGCTTGCATGGCACGGCGCACTTGCTTATCGGCGACGTGGCCGCCACAGACGGACCTTTTTCCACGTCGATGCAAGGGCGGGTGGAGCATTTTGTCTGGACCGATGGAACGACCGCTGTGCCGGCCCTGACGAGCTTATCCGGCGGAATGTCCGGGCAGGTGCAGGCGTGGCTGGCGGAGCCTTCGAGGACGCAGCCTTGGGCGTGTATCGGAGGAACTTTCGACGAGACGCTGGAAATGACGCTGCCGAGGTTCGCCCGCGTGACGGAGGTGCCGCCGGATGCCACAGTGCAGGATCGTTTCTTCGAGTTTTCTTCTCGCTACGTGTTCGATCCTGTCGCGCGGGTCTTGCAGGTCAGGCGACACCTTCGAGCCGCGTTTGGGCATCAGATGTGCTCTGCCGATGAATTTGCCGGCGTCAAGGATGATCTTGTCCGGATCGAGCGGGATCTCGATGCCGAGGTAGTGGTGAAGGCTATGAAGTAGAGGGGGGCCTCTGCGGCGCTCGGCGTCAGCGTGTGTGCGCCTGCTGCGATGCCTTTCCACCGCAGCAGGCGTAGACACTTATGGCAGTGCCAGAGGCAAAAGAACCTTAAGTGCCGCTCTTGGTAATGACAGGAACCCAATTCCCGCCCTTCACCTGGTAGAGCGTAGAAACCCCGCTCTTCAGCGCCCCGGTGCTGTCGAAAGAAATCTTCCCGGTGACGCCTTCAAAATCAATCGCCTTGAGAACAGGTCGATAAACCGCAGGCGAGGTGGATTTGGCCTGCTGCATTGCCTTGATCGCGGCCCATGCCCCGTCATACCCAAACGGTGCGTACGACAGGATATCCACCCCGAACCGCTTCTTGAACTTCGCGGAAAAGTCCTTGCCGCCCGGCAACTGGGCCAATGGTCGGCCGTATTCCCAAGCCATCACGCCTTCGGCCGAGTCGCCGGCGAGCTTGATGAAGTCCTGGTCCATCACGCCGCCGCCGCCCACCAACTGCGCGTTCATCCCCAATTGCTTCATCCGCTTCGCGAAGCCCGCCGCCTGTGTATCCAGACCGCCAAAGAAAACCAGATCCGCATTGCTCGCCTTGATCTTGGTGATCTGCGTGCTGAAGTCCACCGCGTGATTGTCGGTGTATTCGCGCGTCACGATGTTGCCACTGTGCGCCTTCACCGCCTTCTCGAACTCGTCGGCCTCGCCCTGGCCGAACGCGGTTCGGTCGTCGATGATCGCAATGCGTTTGGCCTTCGTCACCTCGACGGCATAGACTCCCGCATTGCCGGCGTTCTGGGCATCGGTGGAAATCACCATAAAGGTGTTCGCGAAACCTCGCCCTGTAATGATCGGATTGGTCGCGGCCGGGTCGATCACCGGAATGCCGCCCTGCTCGTACACCTGCGAGGCAGGAATCGTCGTGCCCGAATTGAAGTGGCCCACAACCCCCGATACGCCGGCGTCGACCAGCTTCTGCGCGGCCTGCACGCCGATGCGCGGGTCGGCCTGGTCGTCCTCGGAGACGAGCTGGAATTGCGCGACCTTGTCGCCGATCTTGATCTTCTGCGCATTGGCTTCTTCGATTGCAAGCCGGACACCGTTCTCCAGATCCTTCCCGTAGCCGGCGTTGGCGCCCGTCAGCGGCGCGGCGAAGCCGATCTTCACCGGCAGGTCGTCGGCGAAACTGGTCAGCGGCGCGATCGCGAAGGTAGCGCCAACAAACAGAGCAAGCGGTTTCAGCGTGTTGCGAAGACTCATGGTCTCTCTCCATCGACCGTTTCAAATGTGAAAGCGGCATGGTGGTCACGCTGGATCGATGCCCAGTGGCGTCCACATGCCGGTCAATCTGGCGCGAATATAGAAAGCCAATTTGCAACCGTCTTGGCAGTTCGCGGCGCTTTGAATGAGCATTTCGGCACAGGCCGCACAGCGCTTAGGCTGGCGGCTTGTCCGCAGCCGCGCGCGGGTGCGGATTGCGGCATATGCTTAAGAAGGAGGGAGGACGAGCTATTCCAACAACTTCAATGCTCGCCTTGCTGGCGCAGCAACTCTTCACGCAGACGCAGAAGGGGCGCCTTGGTCTCTTCGTCGGCCCAGGTGTCGAGATCGTCGATCGCGCGCTGGCAGCCGTCGAGCACCAGGTCGAGATCCACCGGCACGCCATTGTTCAACGCGAATTCGATGGTCTCGGCGAACTGCTGGCACTCGTCCTCGCCGTACGAAATGTCGAGGTTGTCGGCGATGACTGCGGCGATGTTGCTGCGCGCCTTGTCGTCGGGCGTCACCATATCGACGATGCCGCGTGCCACCGCCAGCGAATAGTAAAGCGCGATGTCGAGCCACTGTGCGGGATCGAAGTCGGCTTGGTCGAACTGATTCTCGAAGAACTCGATCGCTTCCTGCTCGTGCGCTTCGTCCGCGTCGACGCTCATGCACAACTGCTCAAAAAATTCTTCCCGCTCGCTGCGGATATAACCGTCCATCGATGCCTCGTCTGCTGAATGCCGGATGCCTGAAAAAAATGCCGCGGGGACGGGTGGCGGCCCGGGCCCACGCGGCACGCATTATAGGACGACCGGCTGACAATCGCGGATCGCGTGCCGGGCGTGGGTTCGGCTAGCAACTGATGCAGGGCGCAGGGTTACGTGTTGAGCCACGCCAGGGTGCCTGGCGCCTACGCCGTCTCCTCCGCCACCCAGGCGTCGAACCATTCACGCGGTTGCGCGATTTCGTTCTGCGCGGCCACCAGTTCCAGCTCGTAGCGCCCAGCCTGCCACGTCGCTTTGACCACCGCATTCACGGCGGCCAGCGTGTGCTCGAAGGCGGCGCGGATCGAATCGCCCAGCAGCGTGCGCGCGACAAACACCGCGCTCGTCAGATCGCCGACACCCACCGGCTGCCGCGCGAACGGGTAGAGCGGACGCTGCCCCATCCAGGCCTCGCGCTCGGTGACGACCAGCATGTTGAACCGGTCGGCGGGGCTGTTGCGATCGAGCAGATGTTTGACCAGCATGAGCTTCGGCCCGCGGGCGATGACC
>NZ_WOEZ01000214.1 GCF_013177735.1 Paraburkholderia elongata
CGGCTTCTTCGAGCGTCTCGATCTCGCGGCCCACGAGGCGCTGCAACTCGGTATGGTTAGGCGCCATGGCGTCGGCGACCGCCGGCATGGTGCGGACCAGAAATTCCTGGATGCCAGGCTCGACCTTGCAGCCGCCCGCGGCGCCCATCACCGGATCGCAGAAGTACCACGCGCGCGGATTGGCGGCCTTCACGGCCTTGACGATCTCCAGCACCGATTGCGCCTGCTCGGGCGTGCCCAGATAGCCGGACAGCACGGCATCGCAGCGCGGCAGCATGCCAATCGCGCCGATGCCTTCGACGAGCTCTTCCATCTGCGATGCCTCGATCGCACCGCCGGTCCAATGACCGTACTGCGTGTGGTTCGAGAACTGTACGGTATTGAGCGGCCAGACATTGACGCCGAGCCGGCTCATCGGAAACACGGCCGCGCTGTTACCGGCGTGCCCGAAGACGACATGTGACTGGATGCTCAGAACGTTTTTCGTCATGGTGTGGCCCGCGCAAGCGGTGATGCGCGATCAATGAAAACGGACGGATGGCCGCGGTAACGGACCGGCCTTGGCCGGGCACCTGAAGCGGCGTGGCTGATTCAGATAGTGTAAGAAAAATGCGCGCTCTGCATAGTCAGGAAACAATACATGAGTTTGTCACGCGCGAGTCGATCCGTCCCCGTGTTGTTGCGTCGAACCATCAAACGGGTGGGGGAATCAGGCGAGTTCGCGATACAGCGCCAGATAGCGCTCTGCCGAGGCGCCCCAGCCAAAATCCTGATGCATCGCGCGACGTTGCGTGGCTTTCCACTCGGTGCGGCGGTCATAGAGCGCAAACGCGCGACGGATCGCCGCTGCAAGGCCCTTCGGCTCGAATCGTTCGAACACGAAGCCGGTGGCGAGATCGTCGGCGAGATTTTCGAGCGACGCGTCGACCACCGTGTCCGCCAGGCCGCCGACGCAATGCACGAGCGGCAGCGACCCATAAGCCAGCGCATACAGTTGCGTCAGCCCGCAGGGTTCGAAGCGCGACGGCACCGCGATCACGTCGCTGCCCGCGACGATCGTATGCGCGAGGGTTTCGTCGAAACCCAGTTCGACCGCTACCGATTCCGGATGCATATGCGCGACGCGTTTCAGACCGGTTTCGAGCGCGGGGTCGCCGGTGCCGAACACCACCAACTGGCCGCCGCGTTTGACAATCTCAGGGACCGTCTCGAGCAGCAGATCGAGGCCTTTCTGTTCGGTTAGCCGGCTCACCACGCCGAAAAGCAGCGCATCGCTTTTCTGCGCGAGGCCGAAGCGCTTCTGCAGCGCCTCCTTGCAGGGCAGTTTGCCGGCCAGCCGGGTGGCCGTGTAGTGATCTTCGAGCAGAGTGTCCGTGGCGGGATTCCACACCGAGTAGTCGACGCCGTTCAGGATGCCGCTTAGATCGTGCGAGCGATGGCGCAGCAACGCATCGAGCCCGCCGCCTTGGGCGAGTGTCTGGATCTCGCGGGCGTAGGTCGGGCTGACGGTGGTGATGCGGTCGCTGTAGTAGAGGCCCGCTTTGAGGAACGACAACTGCCCATAGAATTCGACGCCGTGCATGCTGAAGAAGTCATCCGGCAGCGCCAGCTGGCCGAACTGATGCGCCGGAAAAATTCCCTGATACGCGAGGTTGTGCACCGTGAAGACGCTGCGGGCGAACGACCGGCCGTGCTGCCGTTCCGCCGCCTTCAGATAGGCGGGCGCGAGCCCGGCATGCCAGTCGTGCGCGTGGACGATCTGCGGCGCCCACGCCTGGTCGAGGTGCTGCGCCAGTTGGGCGGCGACCCAGCCGAGCAGGGCAAAGCGTTGCGCATTGTCGCCGTACGGCACGTGTTCGTCGTTCAGATACGGGTTGCCGGGCCGGTCGTACAGTGAGCCGGCGCGGATCACGTAGACGATCAGGCCGTTCGACGGCAGCGTGCCCTGTTCGAGCGTGACGCCCGGCGAGTCGAAACGGCGGCCCAACTGCGCCACCGGCCGCAAGTCGGTCAAGCCGGCGACCACCGCGGGAAAGCCGGGCAGCAGCACCCGCACATCGGCGCCGCGTTCGATCAGCGCGGGCGGCAACGCGCCCGCTACGTCGGCGAGACCGCCCGTTTTGAGGAGGGGATACAGCTCGCTTGCGACGTGCAGGGCACGAATCGTCATAGGCTCGGTCTCGTTCCTGGTAGTGCGGGTTTGCGTAAGCGGGTTTGCGTAAGGTCCGCATGAGCGGCAAGACGGGCGGCTGGCTGCCCCAGGCCGTTCGTCTTGCCGTCCCGGTCAGCATCACGTCCCCTTCTGTTGCAGCGCCTCGGGCGTGACCAGCACCACGCCGTCCTCGGTGCGATAGAAGCGTTCGGCGTCGGCCACCGGATCTTCGCCGATTACCGTGCCCTCCGGAATGGCGCAGCCGCGGTCTATCACCACTTTCTGCAGCCGGCAGCTCGCGCCGACGGTGACCTGCGGCAATAAGACTGCCTCATTGATATTACAGAACGAACTCACTTTCACATTCGACGACAGCACCGAGCGCGAAATCTGCGAGCCCGAGATCACGCAGCCGCCGCATACGATCAGATTGTTGCCGGTGCCTTGCAGGCCCTTCAAGTCGCGGACGAACTTGGCGGGCGGCAACTGCTCCTGATACGTCCAGATCGGCCAGTTGCGGTCGTACAGATCGAGCGTCGGAATGGTGGAGGCGAGGTCGAGGTTTGCTGCCCAGTAAGCGTCGATCGTGCCGACGTCGCGCCAGTACGGCTCCACGGTCGGGTCCGACGACACGCACGACATGCTGAACGGATGCGCGATCGCCGTGCCTTGCGTGACGACGCGCGGCAGGATGTCCTTGCCGAAGTCGTGATCGGTATCGACGCTCGAGATGTTTTCTTCGAGCAGCGCATATAGGTAATCGGCGCTGAACACGTAGATGCCCATACTGGCTAGCGCCGAATCCGGGCGGCCCGGCATGGCGGGCGGATCGGCGGGTTTCTCGACGAAGCCGGTCACGCGGCGGTTTTCATCGACGGCCATCACGCCGAAGGCCACGGCGTCCATGCGCGGTACCTCGATGCAGCCGACCGTGCAATCCGCGCCGCTTTCGGCGTGATCGGCGATCATGCGCGTGTAATCCATCTTGTAGATATGGTCGCCCGCCAGCACCACCACGTATTTCGGCCGGATCGAGCGGATGATGTCGAGATTCTGAAACACGGCGTCCGCTGTGCCCCGGTACCAGTGGGCGCCTTCCACACGCTGCTGCGCCGGCCACAGATCGATGAATTCGCCGAATTCGCCGCGCAGGAAGCCCCAGCCGCGCTGCAGGTGGCGCAATAGCGAGTGTGCCTTGTATTGCGTGACGACCGCGATGCGGCGGATACCGGAGTTCAGGCAATTGGAGAGCGCGAAGTCGATGATCCGGTATTTGCCGCCGAAGTGCACCGCTGGTTTGACGCGCTTGTTGGTGAGCGGCCCGAGCCGCGTGCCCCGTCCGCCCGCAAGGACGATGGCGAGGGTGGTGCGTTGCAGATCGTTCAGCCGTGCCGGAGTTTCCATGTCTGTCTCCATGATTAGTATGCCCCGGATGGTCTTTTTCTCTCGCTCCACGCTATTGATTCGTGCTGCCAGGCGGGTCCGTCTTCGCGGGCCTGTCTGCTAGTTCTAGCACCGATTTGCCGCGGACGAATAGTGTTGATTGTGCGGATGCCGCTCGCGCGGCCGCCTTGCGAACGATCAACCCTAGAACGGGACGCATCCGTGCGGCACGACACATAGAGCGTAAGGTGGACCGCCGCAATATGCGTGCCTAACCAGCCGATGCCGCCGTGAGCGTGCGCGTGCGGCAGCAAAGTCCGGCGGCGCGTCGTAGAATCGGCGGCTCTGAACGGGGGGCGGGCGTTGGCTTGCCAGCGCGCCCGGCCTGCACGCTTCACGCTGATTTCAGTTTGCAAGAAGAAAACTATTGATGAATTTCCGCCGCCAGTCTTTGTTTGCCATCTTGAGCGCCTGCGTGCTAGCCGCAGCGCCTGGTGTTTTCGCCGCCACGCCGGCTAGCGCCGCGGTTGCGGGTAGTTCTGCCAGTCCTGTTAGTTCTATTGGCGCGGTAAGCCCTGTTAGCCTCGTTAGCCAGCCCGGTCCCGCGGCTGCCGGCGCCGCTCCGATTGCCGCCGTCGACAACAGCGGCCCAGTGTACGGCCCCGAGTTGCAGGGCTTCAACTATCCGGCGCCGGTCGAGCAATACGACTTCACCTCGCAGGGTGTGGCGCTGCACATGGCGTACATGGATATCAAGCCGGAGCACGCGAACGGCCGCACGGCCGTGTTGCTGCACGGCAAGAACTTTTGTGCGGCGACGTGGGACGCGACCATTCATCGTCTGAGCGACGCCGGCTATCGGGTGATCGCGCCGGACCAGATCGGCTTTTGCAAGTCGAGCAAGCCGGAGCACTATCAGTACAGTTTTCAGCAACTGGCGCGCAACACGCATGCGTTGCTCGAATCGCTCGGCGTGACCGATGCAACCGTCATCGGCCATTCGACCGGCGGCATGCTCGCGATACGCTATGCGCTGATGTATCCGCATGAGACCCAGCAACTGGTGCTGGTCAATCCGATCGGCCTCGAGGACTGGAGGGCGTTGGGTGTCCCGTCCTTGTCGAGCGACCAATGGTACGCGCGCGAGTTGAAGACGACTGCGGACGGCATTCGCCGCTACGAACAGACGACCTATTACGCGGGCCAGTGGCGTGCGGACTATGAGCCGTGGGTACAGATGCTGGCGGGGATGTACCGCGGCCCTGGCAAACAGATCGTGGCGTGGAATTCCGCGTTGCTGTACGACATGATTTACACGCAGCCGGTGGTGTACGAGTTGGGCCACCTGAGCATGCCGACGCTGCTGCTGATCGGCCAGAAGGACACGACCGCGATTGGCAAGGACGTGGCGCCGCCTGAGGTGCGCGCAAAGATCGGCCACTACCCCGAACTGGGCAAGGCCGCCGCGAAGGCGATTCCGCATGCGACGCTGGTCGAATTCGCCGATTTGGGGCACGCGCCGCAGATGCAGGATCCGAAGGTGTTTCATCAGGCGCTGCTCGATGGCTTGGCGGCAGTGCCGGCTAATCGGTGAGTTTTAGGTAGCCAGTCGATCGGCGAAAAAAAGAAGGGCAGCCCTTTGCTGAAAGGGGCCGCCCTTTTTGTTACTCGCCGCCGTTATTACTTGCCGGCGCTCAACGCTTCGCGCACTTGCGCGGCGATCTCGAACGAGCGCAGCCGTGCTTTGTGATCGTAGATCTGCGCGGTCAGCATCAATTCATCCGCGCCGGTCCGATCGATGACAGACAGCAGTCCTTCGCGTACCACATCGCGATCGCCGATCACGGAGCAGGCGAGCGAATGCGCGACGCCGTTCAACTCCATCTGCGACGCTTCGAGCCGCTCGACTGGCGGCTGCAGCTGACCGGGCGTGCCGCGCCGCAGGTTGATGAACTGCTGCTGCAGCGATGTGAACAGACGCCGCGCTTCGTCGTTGCTATCGGCGGCGAACAGATTGACGCCGACCATGGCGTATGGCTTATCGAGCGTCGCCGACGGACGGAATTGTTCGCGATAGACCTTCAGCGCGGTGAACATGTGGTCGGGCGCGAAGTGCGACGCGAACGCGAACGGCAGACCGAGTGCTGCGGCCAGTTGCGCGCTGTATAGCGATGAGCCGAGCAGCCACAGCGGCACATGCAGACCTGCGCCTGGGACTGCGCGAATGCGTTGGCCTGGCACGGGGTCGGCGAAATAGCGTTGCAACTCGACGACGTCGTCGGGGAAGGATTCCGCGCTATTTTGCAGATCGCGGCGCAGCGCGCGGGCGGTGCTTTGATCGGTGCCGGGTGCGCGACCGAGGCCCAGGTCGATGCGGTCCGGATAGAGCGAGGCGAGGGTGCCGAACTGTTCCGCGATGACGAGCGGTGCGTGGTTCGGCAGCATGACGCCGCCGGAGCCGACGCGGATTGTCTTCGTGCCACCGGCGACGTGGCCGATCACCACCGCGGTGGCCGCGCTGGCGATGCCGGTCATGTTGTGGTGTTCAGCGAGCCAGAAACGGCGGTAGTGCCAGTTTTCCGCGTGCTGGGCGAGGTCTAGTGTGTTTTTGAACGCGTCCGCGGGGGTGGCACCTGCGGTGACCGGCGATAGGTCGAGGACCGAGAAGGGGATCATTTTCTGTTCATTTGGTGTTTTGGGCGCTTTCGCGCGATGGGGCATTTTGGCAAAGGTTTTGGTTTTCTGCTGATGGCGTGGTGATGTCCACGTTCGTGGAAGGGTTTGGTTTTTGCCTGTTCAGGGTGGGGGTGCCTTTGCGGCGCTTTGTCTGTATGCCTACGGCGTTGGCCTTTCCTTGATTTCTTATTGGTTTATTAGCGTCGCCCCTGTGCGGGGCAGGCACTTACTTTCTTTGCCGCCGCAAAGAAAGTAAGCAAAGAAAGCGGCTTCACACCGCTAATTCTTAAGCGGGTCCCCTGGCTTGGAGGAGGTAGTGGCGCATCTGGAATCTGTGTTCTCGCACATTCAGCGTGAGTGACAAGGCCGTCATACTTCCGGCGGCGCTGCGCGCGCCGAAGCATATTTCATGAAACCGCCCATAACGTTTTCGCGCTCACGTTTGCTCAGTACTTGACTCGCCACTGCAACTGCCACCGCGACGCACCGACGTTTCACTGGGCCCAAGTATTCGCACTTTCATGCGCTTGCGGAACTCGTCTTTTGGATACTTGGGCGCCTCGCCGAGGCGAAGCCGACGGCCCCCACCACGCGCAAACGAAACCCCTGGTTTCCCATGCAGACCCGTCCGCGACGCACACAGTGCGGAGTGGGAGCTGATGAGCGCGTTGTCACTCACGCCGAATGTGCGGGGGCACGGATTCCAGATGCACCACTACCGCAACTGCGCGAGGGACCCGCTTAAGAATTAGCGGTTGGAGCCGCTTTCTCTTGCTTACTTCTCTTTGCGGCCGGCAAAGAGAAGTAAGTGCCCGCCCCGCACAGGGGCGACGCTAATAAACCAATATCAATTCAAGGAAAGGCCAACGCCGTAGGCATACAGGAAAAAAACGCCAAGCAGGCAAACAATCCAGGCAAAGGCCAACACCGCACGCATACAGACGAACAAGCACGGCGCAGCCAAAACCCCTCCCATTACATGCAAACCCGATATAGATATACCCGATCAATATTTAACAACCGCATGTAGCACTGCTACCTTAAATCCCTCGAACAGAGCAAATGCATCCAGCGAAGAAAGCCACCGCCCCGCCGGGGAAAAAACCACCTTGGGAGACACACACCGTGTCCATCGAATTCATCGGCATGATCCAGACCCGCAAGGTCTCTGAAACCCACACACCGCAAGGTCCGATCATCGACATCGACTACGTCGAACAATTCGCCCGCGCACACGAAGCCGCGGGCTTCGACCGTATCCTCGTGCCGCATCATTCGACAAGCCCCGACGCGCTCCTCACCATCGCCCACGCGGCCAGCGTCACGAGCAAGGTGCACTTCATGCTCGCCCATCGTCCGGGCTTCGTCGCGCCCACGCTCGCCGCGCGCCAACTGGTATCACTCGATCACTACTCGGGCGGCCGTCTCGCCGTCCACATCATCTCCGGTGGCGACGACGCCGAACAACGCCGCGACGGCGACTACCTGTCGCATGACGAACGCTACGCCCGCACCGACGAATACCTGCACATCCTGCGCCGCATCTGGACCGAAGCGAAACCCTTCGATCACAACGGCCAGTACTACCGCTTCGAACAAGGCTTCTCCGAAGTGAAACCGGTGCAGCAACCCCATATCCCCGTGTACTTCGGCGGCGCGTCGGCGCCCGCGCTCGAAATCGCCGGACGTCATGCAGACGTCTACGCGCTATGGGGTGAATCGAAGGCGCAAGTGCGCGAACAAGTCGCCCGCGTGCGCGCCGAAGCCGCCAAACACGGTCGTACCGTGCGTTTCTCGGTGTCGTTTCGGCCCATTCTTGCAACGAGCGAAGCGGCCGCATGGGAACGCGCGGAGCACATCCTCGAAGAAACGAGGCGGTTGCGCGCGGCGCAAGGACTCGGCGTCGGCGGCCCGGCGCAAAGCGAAGGCGCACGGCGGCTGCTCGCGGCATCCGGTGAATCGGATCGTGTCGATGAACGTCTGTGGACCGGCGTCGCCAAGGAAATCGGCGGACGCTCGAATTCGACCGCGCTGGTCGGCACGCCCGAACAGGTCGCCGAGACGCTCGCGGAGTATTACGCGCTCGGCGTCTCGACCTTCCTCGTGCGCGGCTTCGATCCGCTTGAAGACGCCATCGACTACGGCCGTGAACTGATTCCGGCCACCCGCGAACGGATCACGCGCATCGAGCGCGTGGCCGCCTGAACGGAGCAACGATGACCGATCTGTCCGCCGCGCTGCAAACCGTCCCGACGCCGCAAACTGCCCCTGCGCTGCAAAACACTCCGGCGCCGCAAAGTGCCCGCGCGCTGCAAGACACCCCGGATACGCCGCCGCTCCAGCGTCACGCGCCGCTCCGTAAATTCTGGTTCGACGACGCCCCGCCGCGTGAAAGCATCGCGGCTGAGCGGCGCTATCGGCAGGAGCGGCTCGCCGTGGCGTTTCGCCTATTCGCACGCTATGGCTTCGATCAAGGTCTCGCCGGCCATATCACCGCTCGCGATCCGGAGTGGCCCGATCACTTCTGGGTTAATCCGTTCGGCAAGCATTTCAGCCGCATTCGCGTGTCCGATCTGCTGCTGGTGAATGCAGAAGGGGAGATCGTCGTCGGCGAGGGGCCGGTGAATCAGGCGGCCTTCGCGATTCACGCGGCGATTCATGAGGCGCGCCCCGATGTGGTCTCCGCCGCGCACACGCATTCGCTCTTTGGCAAGGCATGGTCGACGCTCGGCCGCACGCTCGACCCGCTGACGCAGGACTCGTGCGCGTTCTATCAGGATCACTCGTTGTTCGACGACTTCCGCGGCGTCGTGCTCGATACCGACGAAGGCGCGCGCATTGCCGCGGCGCTGGGCGAACGAAAGGCAGTGATCCTGAAGAATCACGGCATCCTCTCGGCGGGTCCGAGCGTCGAGGCGGCGGCCTGGTGGTATATCGCGCTCGATAACGCCTGCCATGCGCAATTGCTCGCTGAAGCCGCCGGCTCGCCGCAAGCCATCCCGCACGACGTCGCCAAGCTCACGCACGAACAGGTAGGCCGCCCGGGCGGCGCGCTGTTTGCGTTCCAGAGCCTGCTGGAAGGGCTGGTTGAAGCCGAGCCTGACGTCCTGACCTGAGCGCCCCATAAGATGACCCAACGTTTCGATTCGCCGGCTTCGCTCCGGCGCCGCCGGCTTGTGTCCGCGCTGCCGGCGGCTGCGTTGCTCGGCGCAGCAGGCACAGGCCTGATTTCGACAGCATCTGTTGCAGCCACGCCGGCAGTCAGCGAGAAAACCGATGCGCATGTCGATCTGAGCAAAGTCCGTTTGCGCGTCGCGACCTACAAAGGCGGCGACGCTACGCTGCTGAAAACCGCCGGCCTCGCGGATACGCCGTACACGATCGACTGGTCCGAGTTCCAGTCCGGCAACGCGATGGTCGAGGCGATGAACGGCGGCTCGCTCGATATCGCCTCGGGCAGCGAGATCCCGCCGATCTTCGCGCGGTTGCAGAACGCTCAGGTGCGCGTGATCGCCGTCTACAAGGACGACGTCAACAATCAGGTCGTGCTCGTCCCCAAGGGTTCGACGATCCGCTCAATTGCCGATCTGAAGGGCAAACGCGTCGGTTATCTGCGCGCCACCACGACGCATTACTACCTGCTGCGCATGCTCGAAGAGGCGGGGCTATCGTTCAACGATATTCAGGCCACCTCGCTCGCGCCGCGCGACGGTTTCGCTGCGTTCAACGCCGGTTCGCTCGATGCCTGGGCGATCTACGGCTACAACGTGCCGCTCGCGATCTCACAAGCTGGGGCCCGCGTGCTGAAAAACGCCAACGGCTATTTGTCCGGCAATTATCTTTACTACGGTCATCCGTCGGTGCTCACCGATCCGCAACGGCGGGCTGCTTCGGCGGATCTGCTGGTGCGGCTGCAACGCGCCTGCACGTGGTTCGGCCAGCATCAGGATGCGTACGCGAAGGTGTTGTCCGCGGAGTTGCGTGTGCCCGAGGAGGCGATCCGCTCGCTGTATCGCAACCAGAGTCAGGCGCGTCGCGTCACCGGCATCACGGCGGCGGACATCGCGAGCGAGCAGCAGGTTGCCGATACGTTCGCGCGTGCCGCGGTCATCGACCGGCACGTCGACGTCGCACCGTTGTGGACCGACACCTTCAACGCCGCGCTCGCCCGCGGTGCGTGACCGATTCAAGCTAACCCACATTCTGAACATTCGATGACTCAAGCTTTGAGACCGGACCGGCTGCGCGCGTTCGTCGGCCGGATTGCGTCCCTCGTCGACGAACACGCGCCCGAGGCACATTTGCTCGAAGCCGGCGGTGTCGCGCTACGCGAACTAATCGCTCACGACGACTGGTTGCCCGACGCCTTCGCGCAGCCCCATCCCGAGCGCTATCAGCAATTTCTGTTGCACGCCGATTCGCAGCAGCGTTTTTCAATCGTCAGTTTTGTATGGGGACCGGGCCAGTCGACGCCGGTGCACGATCACACCGTATGGGGTTTGATCGGGGTGTTGCGTGGTGCGGAAATTGCTCAGGGGTATCGCATCACGCCAGGTGGTGCGCTGGAGGAAGAGGGGGCGGCGAAGCGCCTGGACGCCGGCGCGGTGGATGCCGTGTCGCCGCGCATCGGCGATATCCATCGCGTGAGTAATGTTTTTCGTGATCGTGCGTCGATCAGCATTCACGTGTACGGTGGAAATATTGGCGCGGTGACGCGTTCCGTCTATCCCGCCTGCGGAGGCCGCAAAACCTTTATCTCCGGTTACTCGAACGACGTGTTGCCGAATATCTGGAATGTTTCGAGGGAGTCCCTGATCTCATGAGTTTCGCTAAAGAGTTCCGTATCCGATCATTCAAAGATGTGCGCCGCGCACTGCTCGAGCGCGAGGAAATCGCGCTCGTGGACGTGCGCGAGGAGGATCTGCACGCACGCAGTCATCCGTTGTTCGCGGCCAACCTGTCGCTGTCGCGGCTCGAACTGGAAGCGCCTGTGCGCTTGCCGCGTCGCGATGTGCCGGTCGTCGTGTTCGACGACGGCGAAGGGCTTGCCGAACGCGCCGCGCGCCGTCTGAGCGAGCTGGGCTATACCGATGTCGCGCTGCTCGAGGGTGGTTTGCAAGGCTGGCGCGAAGCGGGCGGTGAACTGTTCCAGGACGTCAACGTGCCGAGCAAGGCATTCGGCGAACTGGTTGAAAGCGAGCGCCACACGCCGTCCCTTGGAGCGCCACAGGTGCTGGCGCTGCTCGATCATGAAGCCGATGTGGTGGTGCTCGACGCACGCCGCTTCGACGAATACCAGACCATGAATATTCCCGGCAGCATCAGCGTGCCGGGCGCGGAACTGGTGCTGCGCGCCCGACAGCTTGCGCCGAACCCGTCGACGCGCATCATCGTCAATTGCGCGGGCCGTACGCGCAGCATTATCGGCGCGCAGTCGCTGATCAATGCGGGCGTGCCGAATCCGGTTGCGGCGCTGCGCAATGGCACCATCGGCTGGACGCTTGCCGGTCAGGCGCTCGCGCACGGCAGTTCGCGCCGCTTCGATCCGATTGTCGATGACACGCTTCGCCTCGCCGCCGCCGATTCCGCGCGTGGGGTGGCCGATCGTGCCACGGTGAGCCGCACGTCGCGCGACGAAGCGCGCCGCTGGGCCGACGAAGCGGTACGCACCGTCTATCGTTTCGACGTGCGCACGCCGGAAGAATACGAAGCGGGGCATGTGCCTGGTTTTCGCAACGCGCCCGGCGGTCAACTCGTGCAGGAGACCGACATGTTCGCGCCGGTGCGCGGCGCGCGCGTGATCCTTGCCGACAACGACGGCGTGCGCGCGAACATGACCGCGTCGTGGCTCGCGCAGATGAATGTCGAGGTGTACGTGGTGGACGGCCTGGGCAACGCGGATTTCGGCGAAAAAGGCCCGGCGCCCACCGCGCGTCATGCGCCCACGCCGCCTGCTGTCGATGAGATCACGCCGACCGGACTGGTTGCTCTTTTGCAATCGCCCGGCACTGCCGTGCTGGATTTCACGACCAGCGCGAACTACGTGAAGCGCCATATTCCGGGCGCATGGTTCGTGATTCGTGGGCAACTCGATGAAGCGTTGCACAAGCTGCCGGATGAGCAACGTTATGTGGTGACCTGTGGCAGCAGTCTTCTTGCGCGCTTCGCGGCGCCTGAGTTGGCCGCGTTGACGGGTAAGCCGGTGCAGGTGCTAAGCGGCGGCACGAGCGCGTGGATCGAAACGGGCCTGGTCGTCGAAAGTGGTGAGACGCGTTTGGCATCGCCGCGCATCGATCGTTATCGTCGGCCGTATGAGGGAACCGATAGCGCGCGTGAAGCGATGAACGCGTATCTGGAATGGGAGTACGGACTTGTTGCTCAACTTGGGCGCGATGGCACGCACGGTTTCCGTGTGATTTGAGGTGGGGGCTTGCGCGAAGCAGATGACGCAGATGACGCCGGTGAGCCACGCTACGCCGGTGAATCAGTCGAATCAGCCGGAGCGAACAAAATCAGCGTGCGGCTCAAGCCGCACGCTGCGCACCGACCCGTTGCTGTCGCTTTGAGTGGGCGCGTATTACGGTCGAGCAGGTCGACGCCGAGCGCCTCTTCGAAATTCTGCAGGCGGCGCGTGATCGCCGGTTGAGAGAGGCCGAGTGAGAGCGCTGCCTGTTGCAACGACTGACAGCGAATGACGGTGACGTATGCGTTGATTTCGTCGATCTTCATGATAGGCGGTGACTCAATGAGTGCGCTGGGGGCGCCAGATTCGTGCGTTCGATGATACTCGTATCGATGTGCGCGCATGCATCGCCTCTCAAGAAAATTCGCACATTTGCTTAGCAGAATAATGCGTTTGTCTTATACAGATGCGTGCCTTATCGTCGATGGCAAATCACCTGGATGCCACGACGTAATCGCCGCTATGACGACTTCCCACTCTTCTTTCTCCGCCTTATCTGTCTTGCAACGTGCGTTGCTCAAACCGCTCGGCGCGGCAATGCTCGCACTGTGCGCGACCATTTGCGCAACGCAGTCTTATGCAGCGGATCTACCCGTGCTCAAAGTCGGCGACCAGTCATTGCAAACGCGCGGCATTCTCGAAGCGTCCGGTCAGCTGAAAGATCTGCCGTACAAGATCGAGTGGTTCAACTTTCCGGCGGCGCAACCGCTCGGCGAAGCACTGAATGCCGGTGCCGTGGATGTCGGCGGTCTGGGCGATGCGCCGCTGGTGTTCGCGCTCGCTGCCGGCGCTCGGGTACGCGCGGTCGCAGCAACCCGGTCGAATCCGCTGGATCTGGCGATCGTCGTGGGCGCGCATTCGCCATTGAACGATGCAGCGAGCCTGAAGGGCAAACGCATCGCCACGACGCGCGGTTCGATCGGCCACTATCTCGCGCTCGCCGCACTGAAGAAAGCCAACGTGCCGCTGACTGACGTCTCGTTCGTATTCCTCGCGCCCGCCGATGCGAAGGCAGCGCTCGCGTCGGGCAGCGTCGATGCATGGTCGGTGTGGGACCCATACACCGCACTCGGCGAAGCGCGCGATCACGATCGCATCATCGCGAACGGCGTCGGCCTCTCCGAAGGACTCAGCTATCAGGTTGCGACCGAACGCGCGATCGCGGACAAGCGCGCGCAACTCGCCGACTTCCTGCGACGTGTGGCGATCGGTCAGCGTTGGGCGCTTTCGCATCCCGACGAGGTGGCGGCGATGCAATCAAAAGTCACGGGCCTGCCGACCGATGTGCTGAAAACCGTCTATCAGCGTGGCCAGGTGCATCCGGTGGCGATCGACGACAGCGTCGTCGCCGCGCAGCAGCGTACCGCCGATACCTACGAAGCCGCCAACGTGATCCGTGCACATCTCGACGTGCGCCCGAGCTTCGATCGCAGCTTCCCTCTGCCTTGACTCGGCCCGCCGGAGTCCCCGTATGAACGCCCCGATTGCCGAAAGCGCGGTGACGCGCCGTCATCCACCGCTCGATAGCGATGCGTTCGACGCACTGCTCGCGCGGCTCACGAGCGAGTTCGCTGCCAGCGCGGCTCGCTACGACCGCACGGCCGAATTTCCGCATGGCAATCTGGCGCGCTTGCACGAATTCGATCTGCTCTCGTTGACGGTTCCCACATCGCTTGGCGGTGCCGGTGCGAGCTTGCCACAAGCGTTGAAAGTGGTGCGCGCGGTGGCGCGTGGCGAGCCGTCCACCGCACTGGTACTGGTGATGCAATACCTGTTTCATCATCGCTTGCAGGGCAACCCGCATTGGCCTGTCGAACTGCGCGAACGCGTGGCGCGTGATGCGGTGCGCGATGGCGCGCTGATCAACTCGCTGCGCGTCGAACCCGAGCTGGGTACGCCGGCACGCGGCGGCTTGCCATCGACTATCGCAAAGCGCAGCGCCGACGGCTGGATCATCGACGGCAGTAAGCTGTACTCGACCGGCAGCCCCGGCCTCACTTGGCTCGCGGTGTGGGCGCGCAGCGACGAGACGCCGCCGCGCGTCGGCGTGTGGCTGGTGCATCGCGACACACCCGGCGTGCGGGTCGGCAGCGAGTGGAATCATCTGGGCATGCGTGCAACGGGCAGTCACGAACTCGTGTTCGATAACGTGTTCGTGCCAGCCGCTCATGCGGTTGACGTCCATCTGCCCGGCGCGCCGGGTGCAGGGCTCGATGCGCTCGGCTTCGCGTGGATGAGCGTGCTGTTGTCCGCGGTATATGACGGCGTCGCGCGGGCCGCGCGCGACTGGTTCGCGCAATGGGCCGCCGAGCGCACGCCCGGCAATCTCGGCGCGCCGCTCGCGAGTCTGCCCGCGTTTCAGCAGACGCTCGGCGGCATCGACGCGCTGCTGTTCAGCAATCGCGTGTTGCTCGACGCAAGCGCGCATGCCGAACGCGTGACGCTTGACGAAGCGCCGCTCGTCAAATACACAGTGACGAATCAGGCAATCGAGGCGGTGCAACTGGCCATCGAGGCGAGCGGGAATCCCGGCCTGAGTCGTGACAATCCGCTCGAGAGTCACTATCGCGACGTGCTGTGTGCGCGGATTCATACGCCGCAGAACGATTCGGTGCTGCAGGGGGCGGGGCGTGAAGGTTTCGCTGCGTTTGTCCGCGCGTAAGGAGAACAGCGCGACCGCCGCACAAGCCGGTCGCTACGCACTGCACAAATCATCTGCCAATTCGGTGTAAACGCGCTCTCGTTTAAATCCGCCGATCCGTTTAGATTAGCTGCACTTGGAAGGCTTATCGAGGGACCAGGGCGGCCAAACAAGCAGCGGTCTGCCATTCCGGCGGTGGCGCAAGGTTAGAGGCCAAGGTCTCTCACCGCTTCGCCTGGAACCGGACCGCTGCGCGTCGTCCGCGGTGCTTCGCTTCAGGCGGCTGTTTGGCCGTTATCAGGTTCCGGCTTGACCGTATCGGTCGTATCGACCAATTCTGGCGACGCTTTACACAGCGTCGCCTTTTTGCTTGTGGCAACGGTTTTCCTGGATGCACCGCGGATTTGGCGCCCTTTGCCGCGCCTTTTTCCATGCCTTTTGCCGTGCCCGTCGCCGCGCGTTTTGCGGCGCCTTCGCTTGTGCCTCTTCCTGTGCGTTTCCCGGTTTTCCCGCGGCCTCGTCGAGCATCCGCATCCCACGCAAATCACGGAAATCACGCTGCACGACGGCCCACGGCCGCCTTGCCGGCCTCGCTCGCGGTTTTTTCCGTGTGCGGTTATCCTGTAGCACGCCCCGAAGGAAGCCCCCTTTGGGGACACCCTACACAACGGGATGCGGGCGAATTGCCGCTTCGCGTCCGTACAGGAAACTCGCTGTGAGCCTCAAACTGCTTATTGTCGCTATGCTGGCCGCGTGCGTTGCGCTGACCGGTTGCGACGACCAACAGAGCGACCGCGCCGTGCAAAAACTCAAGGAATTCTTCAACGCCGTCAAGCCGGATGCGTTACTGCTCAAGAATATGACGCCGGGCATTACGACCGAGGCGCAGATCCGCGATCAGATGGGCAAGCCGGAAACCGAGCGCACGTTTACCGACGGTTCGAAGCGTTTCGAATATCCGCGTGGCCCGCAAGGACTGAACACGTACATGGTCGACATCGACAGTGACGGCAAATTGCAAGCTATCACGCAGGTGCTGACCGCCGACAACTTCGGGAAGATTCGCATCGGCATGACCGAGGACGAGGTGCGCCGCCTGCTCGGCAAGCCTGGCCAGATCGCCGTGTTTCCCCTCAAGCCGGAAACCGTATGGAGCTGGAAGTGGCGCGAGGGCGGCGTGACTGAAGAAGGCATTTTCAACGTGCACTTCGATCAATATCAGAAGGTGTACACGACATCGCGCTCGGACGTGATACGTGGGCGATAGTGGATAAAAGGCAGGGAACGAATGATACATCGACGTCGATACAGCCGTATCGGGCTGGTGTTGGGTGGTGGCGCCGCACGCGGGTGGGCGCATATTGGCGCGATTCGCGCGTTGCACGATGCGGGCATCAAGCCGGATGTGGTGTGCGGCACGTCGATCGGCGCGCTGGTGGGTGCGATCTACGCGAACGGCGACCTCGACTGGCTGGAGGAGTGGGTTTCGCGGCTCACCTGGCAGACGGTGGTGCGGCTGCTCGATCTGCGTTTTTCGGGCGGCTTGCTCGGCGGGCGCAAGGTGATCCAGATATTCGCGGACAAATTCGCCGGCCGCTCGATCGCGCAGTTGAACATGCCGTTCGCGGCTGTGGCCACCGAACTCGATTCGGGCCGCGAGAGCTGGTTGCAGGACGGCAGCGTGGTCGACGCGGTGCGCGCCTCGATTGCGATTCCAGGGATTTTCACGCCGGTGTTTTACAACGGCGTGTGGCTCGTGGACGGCGGCCTGAGCAATCCGGTACCGGTGTCGGTGGCGCGCGGCATGCGGGCGGACTGCGTGATCGCTGTCGATCTGAACAACGATATTCTGAATGGCCGCGATTTCGGCGGAGCGGCGGTCGACACGCCGGCGCTCGATCCGGATGCGCCGCCGCCGGTCGCGCTGCGTCGGAACGGCAAGCCTTGGCCGCGCTGGCTTGCACCTGCCGAAGGGCGCGCTTCCGATGATGTGCGTGTGGCGCCGGCGCCGAGTGCGCGCGTGCCGTCGATGCTGAGTTCGATCGCGCAGAGCATCGACATCATGCAGGTGCGGATTTCGCGGAGTCGCCTTGCTGGCGAACCGGCGGATATTTTGATTCAGCCGCGGCTGGGGGGGATGGGGATTTTTGATTTTCACCGGGCCGGGCCGGCGATTGAGGAGGGGCGCGCGGCGGTGGAGTATATGTTGCCCGCGATTCGGGCTAGGTTAGGGATTGATTGAGGTTTTTTTGCCTGCGCGGCGCTTTGTCTGTATGCCTGCGGGGTTGGCCTTTCCTTGATTTCTTAGTGGTTTATTAGCGTCGCCCCTGTGCGGGGCAGGCACTTACTTTCTTTGCCGCCGCAAAGAAAGTAAGCAAAGAAAGCGGCTTCACACCGCTAATTCTTAAGCGGGTCCCCTGGCTTGGAGGGGGCAGTGGTGCATCTGGACTTACATTCCGCACGTCGAGGACACAATTTGGCGCGAATTTCGTCGCTAGTCTGGCGGGCGAAAAGCGCCTTCAGGGACGCCGAGTAGCCCGAGAAGTTGCCGCTGCAAATCAGTGAGAGGAACGT
>NZ_WOEZ01000215.1 GCF_013177735.1 Paraburkholderia elongata
CACCAGTTTGTCGTAGTAGTTCATGAACGGGTAATAGCGCGACAGCGCGAACCCCGCGCCCGCGACCATCACGACGGCGAACAGCCAGTCGACGATGCCGAGGCGCTTCAGGAAGGGGCGCTCGTCAAGCAGATCCACCGTTTGAGCCGCGGTCATTGAGACATCCCACTTAAGCACAGGCGCTGGGTCCGGCGCACCGGCATCAAGAGACGATCGTGTCAGGTTCATGGTCCTCACCGTTGGGCAGATCGCGTCGACAGGATGCCGTCCGCATGCAATTGACTGACTTCCACGCTCGCATTGAGCATCGCATCGTTCGACGCCTGCCTCCCAAAACGCGGTCTTTTAGTGCTGATTCCCGCCCCACAATTGCGCTGCCGGACGTGACCGGGAGAACCATCGCTGCCATGAGCGCCCGCTTCCCGATTCCTTCCGTAAGTTTCCACTGCAGATTGAAAAAAAAGCGCCCGCCGGGGGGAGACGGTGCGCAAACTTTTCGCCATGTCGCTACTGATGCGCTCACTCGAGGCAATCTCAACAATGACGCAGGCGTTCTTGCAGGCGCCGCTGCCGTGCAACGGCTCATCCGCGTTGCACAGACCAGCCGGACGGCTTGGACTCTGAATCGCCACGCCCACGGGCGCAGCGACGGGTAAGGTAACCTGCTCATTGCTCGGCCGGCGGGTTGGCCGCTGCCTCGGTCTCTGGAGGAAACGCTTCCACGAAGGCAGCTACGGCGCGCATATCCTGCTCCGACATATTGCCGCAGACCGCCTTCATGACCTCACCGCGAGGTCTTTGAGCGGTGTCGCGCTGGAAAACCAATAGCTGCTTGACGATGTAGTCCGCGTGTTGACCGGCGAGCCGCGGAAACTGATTCATGCCCTCGCCATGCTGGCCGTGACACGAAACGCATGCCGCGACGCCCTTGTCCGGCAACCCGGACACAAAAATCGCTTTCCCTTCGCCAATGAGCGATTGGTCGCCGGATTCACCCAGAGCCGGCTTCTGACTGGAAAAATACGCGGCAAGTTCGTCGATTTGCACCTCGCTCAGGTGCGTAAAGCCCCACATAAACCTCTTGGCGTTCGGGTCTGATCGGGCATGCGTCTTGAAGTCCGTCAATTGATCGACAATGTATTCCTTTCGTTGCCCCGCCAGTTTGGGAAAGACCGGCGATACCGAAACGCCGTTCACGCCATGACAGTTCGAGCAGACCTGCAGAGCAATGGTCTTTCCGGGGACAGACGGGTTATCGACTGCCCTCGACCGTTCCAGGTCGTGACAACCCGACCCGGCAAGCAACATCCCAAGAGAGATGAACTGCGCCAACTTGTTCATGTCACGAACCTCCAAACTGCGCTTACCGCCCTTAAAGGCTGCGCGACAAAGCGCAGCGCAATCAGTGCGTATTTCAACGCCCTCGCTTCCGCCGATACTGCAAAAACGCAAGGCACCTTCCTTTTATTCCAGGGGCAAGTACGACTAACTTGAGTGGGAAACGCCGGCGTCGATGTCACCAGTAAGCGGCCCATAAATAGACAAACAGCGTGTCGTTGTCTCTTGCGTTGCGCCCGTTACCGTCGTAGTTGGTCGTGGCGCCCAGGTATTTGGTGAAATGCGTGTACTGCACGCCAACGCGAATGTTTTGCACAGGAATCCAGAATATCTCCGGCATCCAGCCCTGCGTGTTAGGAGTGAAATTTGCGCTGCTGCGTAAGCCACGCTATCGGTGCTGCCCGTCACATTGAAGAAAGCGAGGCTCACGCCGTACTTGGCCTGATAGATGTACGACGCTTTCAGCAGCATCGATTTGAGATTTGCCGACTGGCTATCGCCTAAAACGAAATTATTCGGATCACTGATATTCTCGTGAACGTAGCGCGCCTGTGCGGTAATCGTATGGGGTTCCAGCAGGTACTGATACTGCGCATCCACACCGATATCGCGATAGCGGGTCACACCCTGCGTGAATATCGGGAAAGCGTTTGGATCGTTGGGATAGACGTCGGCAAGCAACCCGAACGTCCCCAGCATGACGTTATGCGGGCCCCATTCGCGAGTCAGCGCAAGGCGCCAATACGGGTTGTAGCCTTTCAGATAGGTCTGCGGGTGGGCCAGGTCTCCGGCCTTGCTGCCGTGGCTCAGAAACGACCAGATCCCGTCCGCGGTGCTGTACCCGGTCAGTTCGGCGTATACCATCTTGTTCCAGTACAGGTAGCCGCCAATGCCGACGACCTGCTGCGCCAATGCCCCCTCGATGAGAGGCGTAAACTGCGGGGACCCAACCGCGCTCGTCGACGAAGAGAGGTAGGGGTAGCTCCATGCAGGCGCGGTGTTAAAGACGTCCTGCACAGTCGGATTGTTGTGCAACGTTACGCCCAGTATGAAGTCGCTCGCTTCGCCGATAATCCGTTCCACGTAACGGACATCGGTGTTGTCCGATGCCCATTTACCGATCCACCTGCCGTCGCCATTCTGGTGATCGTAGTTCGTGTAGGTATATTGAGCGAACGCGCCGATCTTGTCGGTGATCTTCCCGGCGAGGAAAATGCTGGCCGCATCCCATGTCAGATTGCCGTCTTTGGGCGAGATGGGATTCCCGTTAGCGTCATTGTTGTGCCTGGTTTTCGTCGCATCGACTGTTCCCATCACAGCGAGCGGGATGGTGCGTTCGCCGAGCGTATATCCGTTCAGCTTGAACATGCGTCCATACGGCGTGAGTTCGGGAAACTGCCCGCCGGCGTGACACGCCACGCAGCTTTGTCCTGTTTGACGTGCGAATATGGGCAGAGCGTGTGCGGTAGAAGCCTGGAATAGACAAAGCGCCACGAAGACTGCCGTCCAACCACAGCGAAGCATCTGATGAAATGCAGGAATACTGATAATAGTCTTTGCCATGGCTATCCCTCCCTGCGCCGTGCTTCACACATTTACCAACGGCGGCAAAAGTCAATGACTTCGTTACTACGTTGCGTCTGACGGCAACAAGCGAAATGAGAAAAAGGTCTTGCAACTGCGGTGACCCATCCCGATGAGGCATGTGTGCCTCTCGCCACGCTTACATTGTGCAAACGGTCGACGGGAAACGACATGGGTGAACGTCCTATTCTTGCGGTAGGGGAGGCTCCCGACCGCGCAGACCATGACATCTCGTGAGTTCTTGCGCGCCGCTCCACGCCTCGTCTCACGACATCGTCACGGCACCATCCAGTCCCCATCGGCAACGAGCCTGACTCGCTCCGGCTCGGCAAAGCGGACGATATAGCCGCCTTTCGACGCGAAGCGCTGTCCCGGCGCCAGCGTCAGGCGCGGGTAGTAGCCAGTCAGAATGCGGCGTTCAAGCATGTCCTGAATGCGCTCGATCAGGTAATCCCTCTCGAACGCATCGACCATATGGCTAAGCGTCTCCGCCAGCAGGCCGCACGCGAGATAGGTGTCCGCCTGGACCTGCGGGGCGACCATCGGGATTTTGCGAATCGAGAACCAGCCGAACGCATAGTCGACACGGACACGCCGTCCGTCCGGCAAGTCGAATGGATACGCGAGGCGCGTGACGCCGCGCCAGCTCGCCGACAACGGTGTGCTATCGAGCCCGCCCAGCAGCCCCGACATGAACACGGTGTCCGAAGGCGGTGGCAAACGCCCGAGCGCCGCGACGTCGGGCGGCCGCAGCCATAGCACCAGCACGTCCGCACGCGACATTCCGTGCAGGGAGCGCGCGATGCTGTCGCCTGGCGCCAGAGCGCGGTTCGACACTGCGATGCCATGGCCCTTCAACGCGGCGGCAAGCGCCTGTGCCCCCCGCTCGCCGTTGTCGCCTGTGCGATAGACCTGCCAGACCCTTGTCGTCGCTTGCACGGGTTTGCCACGGGTTTCATCGAGAATCCGCCTCGCGAGCAGCGCCGCCTCGAGCAGTACGCCCTTCGAGAAATACACGGAATAGAAATCCTGGTCGGTTTCAACCGGCACTTCCACGTTGGGAAAGAGACACGGCACGGCCTCCTGCTCGCAGAACTCGTGGACCGGCGCCCAGTTCTTGCCGCCGAGTCCCGACAGCACCGCAAACACCGGTTGCTCCACCAGAAGGCGCTTCAACTGTTCATGCCACGTCGACGGCGGGCCGCTCAGCTCCCACACATGCAGCTCCCAGCGGCGATTGACCATGAACATCATCTTGCGCGACGCGCGCAGCGGCGGCGTTGCGCCGAGGGGAAATATGTTCTTGTCATCGAAGTACTGTTTGAGCACATCGAGCATGCCGCGCCGTTTCACCGGGTCCGCATCGGGTGTGACGATCGTCGCGATGTGCAGCACCGTGTCCGTCACACCTGCTGACCTGCGTCGATCGAGGCGTTTCAGATAGCCGATCAGCGCTGCCATGTCGGCGTCGTTCAGCGCGTACTGCGGCATCAGACTGCTGAGCGGTTTGCCCTCCGAATCGAGCCCCTCGCGTATCGCCCTTGCGATCGTCGCATCGGTGTAGGGCTCGCGATCGGTGCGCATGCTGGGAACGTACGGGAGATCGAACTCTTCGGGACTCTCTACGCGAGGATGCACCAGATACCGGTCAGTGATCGGCGGGATGCTGCTATTCCCTTCCCTGGAGCCAAGGCCGCTGCGCCGATGGCAGTTCATGCAGGCCGCTGCGGCGCCTCGCAGGTTCACGCCACCGTCGTGCATCGCCTCAAGCGGTTCGCCCGAACCCAGCACGCCCTTCTGGAAGATCGCTTCCCCCGTGCTCGTTGTAGTCACCGGCGGCGCTGACGGGGCAGCGTTCGCCTTGCCCACCGGCACCATCAGCGCGGCGAGCAACACGCCTTGAACGAGCGTGCGCGACGCGAGCGGCCGTGCCCGCGCGATGGCGTCTCGGCTGACCCGGGCGCGATGCATGGCTAGGGGGTCGGCCGGTTCATGGCGCGAAGCGCCGGCGGCGAGGCGTCGACGTCGATCGATACCGAACTGCGCCGTCCCGGCGAGGCGGGCTTGGCGAAAATCACATCGTCCAGCGGTGGATTGAGCGATACCTTGTCTATCGTCAGCTTGTCCCTCGTTCCGGAAGCCGCTGTACCGCTTTCAATCGTATACGGTACCTGCAACCCGTCGATGTTCTTGTAGTCGCTGTAACTCACTTCCACGGTGACCGGCTCGCCGCGAGCGCTCCGCGCCTTGCGGTCGTACTTCACATCCAGAAAGGTTTTAGCGTCGACCCACACATGGCGGATCAGGCCGGAGGGCAGCTTCGCAGCAAGGCGGTAGGCATCGTGTCCGTCGACCTTATCGGTACCGTCGAGCGTGACATCGATACCTTTCGCCTGATGGTCGATCAGCAACCCGTCGATGACCTGCTCATCATGCGCGGACTTCAATTCGTCCATCGTGTAAGGCCGCAGATTCCCGCTGCCCATGCCGCTCGGGCTCGCCTTCCAGCCTTCTCTGCCGTCGAATACCCGGACTGTCTTCTGGTTGAGCACGGTGATCTCGAAACGTGTCTTGTTCGGACGTTTCAGCGCGAGGATAAACGGCAGATCCCGAGCAGGGGAATTCGCACTATCCACGTGCCCGACCCAGACCATCGTCTGGACTTTCCGCCACGCGTCGAGGCCGCCCCTCGCGGCAACGTTCTTCTCGACGATCTGGTCCGCGCTCAGATCGTGCCCCTCCGGTATTTGCTCGCTCGCGTACACGGCCGCCGTCAGGCAGCCGACGAGCACCCACAATGCGATTCGTGTCATGGCCGTGGACCCCGCGCGGATGTTGGCTAGTGGCTCGGCATTTTGGCCATGGCCAGTTGCGGTTTCGCAAACAGGGTGTCGTCCGTTGGCGGATTCACCGTGACATGCTCGATCGTCAACTTGTGCGGCTGTTTGCCACCGGTGACAACGGTCTCCAACGTGTGCGGCACGACGAGCCCACTTTCTTTCCGGTAATCGCGATAGAAGATGGCGACGTCGTGCATCTTGCCGTCGAGCTTGCGCGGTTCGCCATCGATCTTCAATTCCAGAAAGCTGCTTGCATCGATCCAGATGCGGCGTGACGCATTGTCTTTCGTCGTCACTTTCAGGACGTACGCGCGATGCCCTTCCACCTGCTCCATGCCCAGCGCCTCGACCCGCGAGCCCTTGCTCGCATAGTCGATCAGCGGCCCGTCCAGTTCAGCCGATACCGCGGCCGATTTGGCCTCCGCAGGCGTATAGGGCTCGACTTCATCGCGTCCGAGGAAAGGCCTCACTTTCCAGCCCTGTGCGCCGTCGTAGACCTGAAACGCCGTCTGATCGTTGAAGCGAACCTCGAAGCGGCTCTTGTGCGGCCGCTTCATCGTCATCGTGAACGGCAGCTTGGTGTTCTTCTTGCCGCCGGCTTCGATCTGCCCCGACATCGTCATCGTGTTGACCGCGTGCCAGGCCTGAAGCCCGCCGCGTGCCGCGACGTTATGCTCGACGATCTGCGCCGCACTCAGGTGGCTCGCCGCCGCGGCCTGAACCGTCCCCGCGGTCGAGGCCGCGAACGCAACCGGGCCGGTTACCAGAACACCGGCCACGGAAGCCGCCGAGATTGCCTTCAAAAGAAACCGGGTCATGAGTCACCTCCGCTGTTTATGTTGTCGATCGCTGTGCCGCGATCATTCGACGATCAGTCCGTCGATATGAAGCGAACCGACGAAGACGTCGACGCGCTCACCGGCCTTGATCGGACCGCCCTTGTTCGAAAACACCATCCAGTATTCCTGGCCGGGTTCCAGCGGACCGGTCTGGCGCAACGGCCCGACTTTGTCCATCACCGGAATCTCGAGCACCGCGTGGCTCGTTTGCCCGTATAGATACGCAGTCGCGGTCTTCTCGCCGAGCAGATGCGCCGCCACCGGATCCGTCACGCGATAGCTGAAGCGAATCAGATTGCCCGATGCGGTGCTACGCACGCTCAGGTTATCGATGCCCTTCATCATCCCGTAGTAGGTCTTCGCGTGCTGCGACAGATTCACCGGCAAATACGGCGAGTGCCTGAGCGTGGACGCAACCGGCGGTCTGGGCGCCGCCGGTGCGCTCTGCCCGGCCGCGGCCCCCTGAACCAGGGCCGCGGCCAGACACACGCTGCTCGCGAACCGCACCGCCGGCGTCGTCAAGGGGGATCGAAGTTTCATTGCCACGCCCCCCTCACCGGATGGGTGTTACGGACAGGTTCGGCACCAGTCCCAGGAACAGGCCGAGCGGGCCGCTCAACTGGCTCCCTAAGGCGAGCGGATCGATCGTGGTGCCTCCAAGCAGGGTCGGCTGCACGACCTCGACTGCACCGATGTCGTATCCTGCGCCCTGCGGCCGCCGCGTGCCGAAGATGTCGTGATCCGGCGCACCGGCTGACGTGCCGTTATTGATCGCAGGCGAACCGGCCTTGATCGAGTAGTTGCCCAGCACTACGTCATAGCCGGCCATGCCCGACGTGAGCGCTTCGTTGAACAGCGACAGTGGTCCGTACGACATGTTGATCCACTGGTTGCCTTCATCCGGCGTCGCTGACGGCATCAGGGTGAACAGCGGATTGGGAAGAACCGTATCCGCGATGCCCGGAGGCACCGTGATGCCGATTCCGCCCGCTTCCGGCGGTACACGCGAGCCGTTGCAGTACTGGTGCACCACCGCCGGATTCATCAGGCTGTTGTGCGCAGTCGCGGGGTAGTCGCCGGCGTCGGTCAGGATCGAGTACTTCGGGCTCATCGTCAAAGTCGGTTGACGGTTGCTGGCCGAGGTGTCGCCGAACGCGCCGATGTCCCAATAGACCGCAGTCGGATCGCAATAGCCTGTCCCCTTGTTTGCCTGATTCAACGACGGATTCAACGTGACCGCGTTCTGCAGGCCCGCGATGTTCGGATTCTTTCCTCCCACGCTGATATAGAACGTGCGGTTCTGCCAGAACAGATCATTGGTCAGCACCGGGTTCGAGAACGTCGTGCAGTTGGGCAGCCCCGCCGGACATGCCACACTCTTATTGGTGAACGCGGCGATGAAGTTCGTCGTGTGGGCCGCGGTCTCCAGTCCAGCCGGCTGGTATTTCGACGTCGTGATCGGGGGGCACGTCGTTTCCGATCCCACCGTCGTACAGTTCGGCGGCCCAACGTTGGCCTGCGCGGCGGCGGGCGTGTTGAACAGCACGCCTGCGGAAGCCGTCGCGTCGTTGGAGACGACCGTGTTGTTGATGAAGTTCACGGCCACCGCATCCTGCAGCGAGACACCGCCTCCCGCCCAACCGGCCACGTTGTTCGCGATGATGTTGTTGATCACGCGAACCGAATACCACGCGCTCGAGTTGCTGGGGCTGCGTTGCACATCGGTGCCGTTGACGTTCTGCAGCCGCAGGCCACCGCCCTTGCCGCTTTCCGCCGTGTTGCCGACAATCAGATTGCCGTCGATCACGAGCTTCGGGCCAATGCCATCCGAAAGCTGGGGTGCACAATCGACGTCCGTTGTCGCGTTCTCGCAGAACGTGCCGTCGGGCGGCACGCCCTGGGCGATCACACCGCCGCCGTAGGTGGGCAGCGTCGGGTTGTTGCTCTGGTTGAACAGCACCCAGTTATGCGAGATGTCGCCGTTATAGCTGAACCCGAAGTGCGCGACACCACCGCCGTCGCCGCTGCTCATGTTGCCGCAGACCCAGTTGTAGTTGAAGTGATAGTAGTCGGCACCGGTGCAGAAGGTCACGCCGCCCGCTGACGAAGGCGTGGTCGAGTTGATTTCGTCGCCGTACGAAGCATTCGACGTGACCGCGTTGTTGTGGACGTTCACATGCTGGTTGAACAGGAACGGCAACTGCGTGACGCCGTCTCCGGCGATCGTCCCGTCCGGCGTTTCGACCTGGCCCACCGTGATGCCGCCCGTGAGCGTCCCTGCGTTGGCGAAGACACGGTTGTTCGAGACCTCCGTGTAATGGTTCCAGCCGTGCAGGTAGATCCCGCCACCGCCTTGCGAGCTGTTGGTGAAGCTCATGCCGTCGATACGCGACGGATTGCACAGGAAGTTGCTCGGGTAGTTCGTGCAATCCGGCGGGTTCGGCTGGAACAGGGTCGGGCCCGTGAGCGGCGTGCAGATGCCGTTCGCGACGCAGTTCGGGTCGGCGGTGCCCAGCGGCACGTCCTTCACGCCTTTGCCGAGGACGGTAATGGCCGCGCCTTCATACGCGCCCATCAGCGTCGGCTCGATCAGCAGCTCAGCCAGATTGCCGTTGAGGTTGAAATCCCATCCGGAGGCGGGTTCGAACGGTATCGTATCCACCTTGCGCTGCATCGACGCCGGGCAGGCATTTGGATTGTTCGGATCGAACGGATTGCTCGCCGAGATCAAACCACCGTTCAATGCGTCGCCAAACAGACAGTTGACCTCCCTGCGCCACGCGTCCATCTTGCCCGACGGGTGGGTGTTCGCGTTGACGGTCACCGACGTCGCGCCGACACCTTGCAGCCGGACCGGCTTCCACATCAGCAGCATTTCGTTATAGACGCCCGGACCGACGACGATCATGTCGCCCGGGGCCGCGTAGTCGATCGCCTTCTGGATCGCATTGCTCGTGGCGTTCTCGCCATTCACGTAGGTCGGCGGCTTACCGCCGATCGTGACGGTGACCGTATCGATCGAACGCTTGCCGTTGGCGGCCGTGATGACGAGTTCACCGCACATCGCAGCCGGCTGGTTGCGTTGCTGGATCGCGCAGCTCGACGGCGGGAATACGCCGGGCAAGAACGAAGGCGGTGTCACGACCGTAACCTGAATCTGCTTGTCGGTCCATGAATTCACGAATGCCGGCACGCCTCCGATCGTCACCGAGCCCTTCTGCGCACCGAATCCATAGTGGCGCGTGATGAACTTCTGGTTGAACGGCGTCTGGGTCGCGCCCGGACCCGTGTAGGCATGGTTCGGTACCGGCTGGTCGATCAGCGGCGCTTTGATCGTCAGCGTGTGGCCGACGCCGAGCGCGCTGATCCACGGTCCCGCGCCGTTAGTGCCGAACGAGTCGCCTGTCACGCTGGCGATCGCCGGCGTGAGATCCGGGTACGCGCAGTCAGGCTGGTCGTAGCCTTCCGCGAAGGCCGAGACTGGCACCACCGGCGTATCCATGTACTGGGTCTGTCCGGGCATGAACGGAATCTCGTAGCAGAACTGGCTGTACGCCGGGTTGAACAGGGGATCGCGGATCGTCTGGCCGGCATGCGCCGGATCGGGCATGTCCGGATCGTTCATGCAGGCGACCATCATCGTCGGCGCATAACCGGTCGGGTTCGGCGGGTTGACCTGCCATGTCGAATAATTCAAGCCGTTGAAGATGCCCCACTGATCCGCATACACGCGGGCCACTTCGTTGCCGGCAAAATCCTTCATCGAAACCGGCACGTTCGGCACCGCGAACTTCTCGCCGAATTGCGGCGAATACGGATCGAACTCCGAAGAGAAGTCATCCAGCATGAAGCCGGTGTAGTGCGCGGCGACGTGCGTCGAACTGAAGATCCAGAACTTCGCCTGCACCGTCATCTGGTTCGTCAACGTCACTTCCTTGCGGTCGCACAGGTGCCGCGAGGCGCCCGCGAACGGCGCGACTTCCTGCGAGCCCGGGAACAGGCTGATGTAATCGGGCACGATGCGCAGCGCACCGACGCAAGGCCAGGAGATTTCGATGGTGCCCGTGTCGCCCTCACCCCGCGAGTACGTGACGGATCCGAGATTCGTGGTCGGATTCTGCGCATTGTTCTGGTTATAGGTGGAATTCACCGCGGCCTGGTCGGGCAGGATGAAGATGGCGCCGATGCCGCCGAACTGCTGCGTTACCGGCGCAATGTAGTTGTCGCCGATCAGGATGTTCTTGTCTTCCTCCTTCACCAGTTCGTAGCCCGGCGGCATGATCGCTTCGACCACATACTTGCCGGCCGGCAGCATCTGCGTACCGTCGCCCGACGGATTGGCCACGCAGATCTTGCAGTTCGTCGAGACAGGCTTGCCGGTCGTCGTATTCCGGCCCGTCACGCTGGGGAATCTGTACATCCCGTCGTACGGCGCCGGCTGCAGCTGGTTGAACGCGTGCATGCCGTCGTAGCACTTGAACTGGGAATGCGCCGGCAACGGAGTCTTGTTCGGGTCGAGCCACTGGGGAGTGTCCTTCAACGTGAAGAAGAACGGATCGGTGGTCTCCTGTCCCGGACAGTTCATGTTCGGGATACCGTCGGAGCGGAAGCCCTGCGCCCAATCGTCCCAGCTGGCAGTCTTCGTCGTATCCACCAGCGTCAGGCTGGTGGTGCCGTCGGCCGCGGTGCCCTCCTGATACAGGTTCACCGTGACATTCGGCACATCAGGCGTCCACTTCGTGTGGACCAGCAGCGAGGGATCGTCGAACGGCCGCGTCGACGCATAGATCACTTCGCCCCTGATACCGCCGTTTTCCTTCTCCCCAAATTGCGCCTTGCCGAACTCGATAAAGGAACTCTGCCCCGAGAAGCCCTGCCATCCCATCGTGGTCACCCACGGCGGATCGACTCGGCCGGTCGAAGGGTTCGTACCCGAGCGTTCCTTGCAGTCCGCATCGTTGCAATACACCGCCCCCGGCACCCGCAGGTTCATGCCCGGGCTCCACGGCAGGTGCGCCGTTGCCGATTCCAGCGTGTTGGCATAGTTGGCGGCAATGGTCGAGCTGCCCCCGCCGGGCGTGCCGTCGGGTGGACCGCCCGCGTCATACACCACGTGTACGCCCGTCTGCTTGAAGCGGGTCTCGTCGGTGTCGACGACGTACCAGTTGAACAGCGGGAACACTTCGTTGAACGTCGCGTAGCCATTCGGGTCGGTGTTGTTGAAGTTCGAGTAGCTGCCGTCGCGGAAGCGGACATTGGTTGGAACCAGCGGGACCCCCGGATCGTCCGGCGTCGAGACGCCGGTACCGTGCAGGTCCATGAAGGTCCGGGTATAGAGATTCGTGTGCCATTGGAGCACCGAAAGATCCCCGACGTCCACGGTCTGGCCGTTTGCCAGCTGGACCGCCGTCGCGAGCCCATCGACGATCTGATCGTTCCATTGATCGAAGATCGTAATTCTGAACGTGCCCGCGGGCAGGCCGGTAAAGCTGAACTTTCCGTCAGCATCGCACTTCGTGAAGGCGATATCTTCTCCGTCCGGATCGCCGACGCTCACATAGCACTGCGTGAAACCCAGCGAGGTGCGCGAGCCGCTGCCGTAGAGGTTCTCGTTCGGCGGACGGCTGTAGTGCAGGTTCGTCACCCTGCCCTTGAGCCCGTTGGTGCACGTCGTGCTGCCTGCGCAGACGATCGGCAGGCGGGCATTGATGATTTTCGGATTGGCAAAGCCGATCGCGACGTGAAAGCCCGCCGGTCCGAACTCCTGGAAGTACGCCGGGCCGCCAACCTTGACGAAAGCGTCGTGGCCCTTCTGTCCGTCCAGCGTGTTCGTCTGCAGCCATTCCTCGCCGCGGCCGATTCTGTCGGCCGCCGGCGTCGCAACAATGCCGTAACGGCCGGGCATCAGGTTGGCAATGATGGCCTGGCCGACGAGCGGCGACAGCGTCTTGCCATCCGACTCGTATTTCGGACAGGTCGGAATCATGCCGACCATACCATCACTGCTGGTGAGCTGTCCGGTAACCGGGTTGAATGTGTCCGCCTGCCGGGATATTGGGCACGCATCAAGCCCCGTCACCGGATCCTTGGTGCCCTGCAACGAATTGGACAGCGGCATGTTGAACATGTCGTAACTCATCTGTCCAGTCGGGTCGCCGGTGCCGCCTGCATCGTCCCAGAGCTTGATTTCGAATCCGCCGAGTCCGGGCTCACGTGCCGTACCGAACGCGTCGGTTCCGCCGCTGACGTCGACTTCTCCGTTGAGCGGGGCGTCGTCCTCGAAGACGAACACCGAGACCTTCGCTGTCGGGACCGGCGTTTCTTGCACCAGCACACTGACGGTTTTCTGTCCGGCTGCGATTGGCGCGCCGCCCATGGTATGGCCGCATTTGCCCGTGCCCGGCGCAAAATCCGCGGTTGTCGGGCAGTCCGTGGCGATATCGAACTGTCTCGTCGGCCCGCTGACCGGCTGCGGACTGCCCCCGCCATTCGCAAAGGTGTTACCCGCATCGCCCGGCAAGACCGAGATGTAGTAGTGCTTGGTCGGATCGAGCGACACCTGGCCAGGATCGACCGGCGTCTGTTGCGCAGAGCTCGTGCGGCACACGCCGTTGCCGATGTCGCACACGGCCGGCAAGTGGGATTTGGTCCCAGGGTCGTACACGGTCTGCCCCGACTCGCAGGCGACTTTGCCGACACAGCCTGCTGCCACCACCGGCATATAGCTGGTGTGGAAGTTTGCGCCGAGACTGGGAACCGGCAGCGGCGGACACGTCGTTGGACGCGTTGACGCGGTCGTCTGGCATGCAGGATCGATCTGGAAGGTGCGGTCTTCCTCGATGATCCAGCGGTAGTCGGTGAGCTGAACCGGCGTCTTGCCCGGCGCTGTGCTTGGCGCGTCCAGCACCTTGACGATGAGTCCGCTACCGCCCTTGAAGGTCACCGTCACGGTCGCGGCAGCACTCGACGTGCCCTGCGAATTCTTTGCCGTGTACTGGAAAATCAGGTTGGCATTGGTGCTGCCGACAGGCGCCGCCGTCGGTGTGGCGGTGAACGATCCGTCCGCATTCAGCGTGACGCTTCCGCCGGTCACAGCACCCGAAAGCGCCGCGGTGAGCGGCAGCCCGGCCGGATCACTGGCATTGGCCAGCACGCCGGGAGCGCCGATCTGCAACTGCGACGCGATGTTGCTGGTGTAACTGCCGTTGTTGGCCACCGGCGCGCCAGACAGACAGCCGCTGGCGGTCGTGCACTGCGCCAGGTTGACGGTGGTGCAGAGCGGTCCGCTGGTGGCGCCGTTACCGCAATAGGTGAAGGAGTCTGAGAGAACGTTCTGCCCCGGTACATAGGTAAACGTACCGTTAGGATTCAAGGTGAGTGAGCTGCCGAGGCCCGTTGGCCCTGTCAGGACTTTCACCCCGTACACGCCGACGTCATTTGCGATCACGCCCTTGGCCGGGTCTGAAACGGTCAACGTGTTGCCCGCCACCAGGAAGTACTTGTCGGGATTGGCGATCCCATTCTGATTGGCCGCCCCCGCCGTCGGCAGTGCGCCGCCATTGACGCTGACATACGCCTGCATCCCGCCGTCGCGCTGATTGTTGGTCGACAGGCTCAGTTCGCGGTCAAACACCGGCAGCGCCGTTGCGCCCGCAGCTGGTGCGTTCATCAGCACGTCGTAGGTTTTGCCGGCCGCCAGAAACACTTCCGACTGGATCCGCGCACTGCCGGGCAATACGTTGCCGTCCTCCGCGATCAGCGAGAAACCGGAAACAGCAGGATTGCCGGTTTGCGCACCGACTACCGACGGAACGTGCATCCGCAGCCCCGCGTTCACGAAACGCAGGAGCACCTGGCCCGTCGCTGCCGGAGCGGACGCGGCAAACGACGACCCGCCGGCATTGGTCCGGTCGAAGGCGACACCGTTGATCAGGTAGTAGCGCGGATCGTAATTCACCGTCGGCGGATAGCAGGTGCCGAACGACGTCGATTTCGAATCGCCGCAGCCGCCGGGCTGACCCGACCACACCTTGGTTTCGCTAAAGCCTTGCATCGTCACCGCCGCTGCGACCGCGGTGTTTTGCACGGGATCGATTTCGCTCAGCACGAGCGGCACGTCCGCGTCATAGCAGACATTCGGATAAGCCTGGTACGTCTGCGACGCCACCGGGCAGGTCACGCTGCCGCCGACCGGGGTCTTCACCACCAGCACGCCGTAAAGCCCCATCGGCCCCTGGATCGACGGATGCGTTCCCGACTCGATCAGATAGGTACCAGGGCTGAGGTTGGTGCTGCTCCAGATCAGCTGCGTTGTCTGGCTTGTCGCCACCTCGGTCGCAAACGACTGGACACGCGGGGCCTGCGCGGGCGGCGTGAACGACGCGCCGGTCGGGGCGGTCGCGGTGACGGCAATCGGCCAGGTGGTCGTGGTTTGCGTCGGATGCGGGGGACTCGGCATCGTCGTCGCCGTCGTCCCCAGACCGCCACCCAGTTGTCCCACGATCACGAGCGAGGTCGGCACGGCGCCCGGCAGGTTATTGGTGAGATTGATCGTCAGCGGTTGTCCGTACGGCACGGTAATCACCACCGGCGACCAGTTCGCGCCGGCGCCCGGATTCGCCGCCGCGCAGGTGGCCGGCAACGTCGCGGCCGCCGAGCAGCTGTAGCCCCACATCGGCACAGACTGTCCGTCGGGCAACGTGGCAATGGTGGCCTTCGCTGTCAGATTGACGACCTGGGCGAAAGAGACGCCACTGGCCGTCAGCAGAATGGACGCTGCGACACCTGCCTTGAGCAAGTCGAAGAGCGTCGCCCTAAAGTTGGTGGATCTCATCGCGTTTCTCCCCGCCTCTAATTGGATTCGTCAATCAGGAATGCTTGTGGATCGACGAGCATCATCATCATCATTCCGCCAGGGAAGATGTTGTTCGTGGTGATCTCGCGCTCGTTATGCGAGTGCCACATGAATGCAAAACCTGCCTCTGATGCCGGTGGATTCGCGATTGTCCCGCTCGGCGGCGTGGTCCCGGTTGGGGCGGTGGCGCGGATGGTCGCGTCCGGCCCGAGATAAGGACTGCCGCCGTACCAGAAGCCGTTCGTCAGCACGTGCGAGTCCGGCAGCGTGACCGGCCCGCCGCTAGCGACGTTGCCGAACGGATGCGTTTCGAGCGCCTTGCCGTGATCGGCGCACCACTCGTAGTAGTTCGGCGCGTGCGGGTCGGCCGTGTAGTAGCCGTTCACGTCCGGGATGCAGACGACCGGCTTGCCAAGGTAAGCCGCGAATTGCGGAGCGGTGTCGGTGTACACGTCCCCGGGCTTATGCCCGTAGACATCCCAGTTCAGGCCCCTGCCCGTCCAGTAGAAAATTCCGTCCATCGCGAGGCCCGGCGTCGTGGTCGTCGTGAACAGCAGCGGTCCGGCCACCTTGGTCGGGTCCGTCTTGCTGAGCAGCATGTTTCCATCGCGCGCCAGCACCCGCACGTGATTGCCGTGCTCGTGGAACGGATGCTGCCAGCGGCCGGTGCCGATGATCCGCAACAGCACCAGTTCCCCCGGGTGCATGTGCGGATTGCCGTTGTAGGGCTGATGCGGATACTGCACCGCGTAGTTCGGGTCCATGTCGTCCGGCATCGAGCGGCCGTTGACCATGAAATAGGCCGGGTGATAGGGCTCCGTCTCGACGGTCATGCAGCCGTTCGGCGCCGTGCACGCGTTCGCCGCCTGCTGTTCCGCCTGCGCATGGATGCGCGGATCCATTTCGGAGAACTGGAACAGATACTCGCGGTCGTAGCAGGCCGCGCTGTGGTTATAGGCCGCGCCGGCATTGCGGAAGTCCGTTTGCCCATCCGGCAGCGTCGCCGCGACCGCACGGCAACCAGTAGGTACCGCAACCGTGCCGGGCGAGGAGGTCGGCAAGACGATGATCGCGCCGAACAGTCCCATCTCGACCTGCAGATCGCCCTGCGTGCCGCTGTAGTAGGCATGCGTGCCAGCGGTCGCCGCGACGAAGCTATACGTTACCGTGCTGCCGGGGGCCGCCTCGCGCGTCAGCAATCCCGGCGAGCCGGTGAGCGCGGCAGGACAGGTCCCGTCGGGGTTCAGCACTGCGGCGCAGACCTGGAATCCGGGAAAGAGGATCGACGTGTTGCCCGCCGCCGCAGGCAGGTTATTCGTGAGCGTCACCGTGACGACGTCGCCCTGCTTCACGATCAGCGTCGGACCGGGAATCTGCATGCTCGGACAGTTCGCGCCCGCGATCGTGGACGGCGAAAAGCCGGCCGGCGCCGTGCGGCATCCATAGCCCCACGAATAAATGCTCGCGCCGTCGGGCTGGGTGATGCGGTTCGCCTCGGCACTCAGGTCGAAGTGCGTCCCCGTGATGCCGGGCGCGGCGGCTTGCGCGTGCATGCAGACGAGCGTGGCGAACATCGCCGCGCCGACTCGCGCGAGCCGTCCAAGCTGCGCGAGCGCCCCGCGCCATGTGTGGTGAGTAATGTGGGCCACGGCTCTTCTCCTAGGTGCAGGACTTCGTGGTCGGATCCACCGCATGGCAGATATGGACCTCGGTCATCAAGCCGCCAAAATTCTCCTGGTCATTGGCCAGGTGATCCAGATTCGGCGTGTACAGGTAATAGATCGCGCCGGGCTGATACTTCGTCGTGTCGCTGGCGTCGAGGATCACGTCCATCGATTCGCCGCCGCCCATCGTGATCGAGTTCGTCTTGTAGGTCAGGTCGTTGCCGGACATGTCGCGCAGCAGGCGGGCGTTGACACCGACCACGCGCATCGGAATGCCGAGCGACGCCAGCGTCTGATACTCGGTGACATCGAGGTCCGAGATCCGCAGCAGCGCCCTGCCGCCGGCCGGAATGTTGATCAGCGTCGGCAGCGGTTGCGAAAAGCGCGCCACGCCGTCCGCCGCCGGTGTCGACAGCGCGTTCGGATTCACGGTGTCCGGATAGCTTCGGCCGTTCAACATGAAGAACTTGTCCTTCATGTCGGTGAACGGCTCCGGATTGAACGTCATGCCCACGAAGTGGAAGTTCGGATCGAAACCATGTATCTGAACCGGATACTCGACGTCGTAGGCGGTCGAGCCGTCGCCGTCGTTGTACGCGTAGAGCGTCGGCGTATTACTCTTGTTGTTCCCATGGAGCACGCTGTTCTTCGGCGGCGGCGGCGTCGTGCACAGGATGTCGTTGCCGCACGCCGTGCGCAGATCCAATTGCTGCTGCTGCAGCGAGGCGTACAGCGACGCGCCGCCGGGAACGCGGTTCTGGCGCGGCCGCACGAAGATCTGGCCGACCATGCCCATCTGCAAGTGTTCTGGCGGCGTGATGTGGCAGTGCCAGAAGTAGGTGCCGGCATCCGGCGCGAGGTAGTAGTACGTGAAGCTCGCACCGATATTGATCGCCACCGACGCGTCCGGTACGCCGTCATAGAACGACGAGGCGTTCGGATAGCCGTGGAAGTGCACCGTGTGCCTCTCGAACAGGTCGGGGCGCATGATCATCCCGACGTTGGTCAGCGTGAGGAAGAACTCGTCGTCCTCGTCGATCGCCATCGTCGGCGCCGGCTCGTTTCCGTTCATCACGCCGATATCCATGATCGGCCGCGGATCGACATGGCCGGTCAGCAGCCCCGGCGGCGAGGAATCCGGATCGGGCACGAGGCCGACCGCGCCGTTGTAGGTCGGGTCCGTTCTCGGATCGCCGACGGTGTTGAACACCGAGGCGAACTCGGTGCCGGGATTACCAGCCTCGATGTCGGCGAGCCCGGACAACGGACCGAAAGCGAACAGGTAGGTCTGCACGCCGTTACCCATCGTGGCGTAACCATCACCGCCCGAGATCTGCTGGCACTTGATCGCGCCGTTGATGACGCCTGTCGACGTGGAGGTCTGTCCGGTATAGGACGGCCGGGTGTAGGCAGGCTCCCCCGTACCGGGCGGCAGCGCCGTCGGATGCGCCGGCGTGGTTGGCGGGCATTGCACCCGGAACGACTGGGCGAATGAAGGAATGGCGAACAACAGTAACAACAGTGTCGCAACACTATTGAGAAATGCGCGGGTACTGAACATATGACCTCCAGCCCAGGGGTCAGCCAGCGCGATACGCGCTGGACGTCGGGCCGGTAACGACTTCACACTGACCCGTAATCTGGATTCTGCAGATACGCGACGGAGCCTGCGATGGGTCACCTCCCTACACTTGCGGTAGGTGGCAACCCAGCGAGATTCTTCAGATCGGCCGGAGCATGCTTTTGACGGCATCGTGGTGCCGCTTCGCGCTGTCGTTCAAACGTCCGTTCTGATTCTGCCTGGCGGCGCAAACGACGCGGTCCTGGTTTCGGGACGGCAAATGCCGGCTTTTTTGCAGAGACAGGGGGCGAATGCCGGGTGCAACGAAGCGTGGCACTTCCCCTTTCGCTTTTTCTACTGTCGGGTGTTTACCCATGCCGTTCGGCGGGGATCCCTACTGCTTTTCATCGTTTGCGGACGCAAGAATGAGGAAACAGTACCGGGCTCGCGCCGCTCCATCCGCAATCCGTGGTCACACGGCCTTCCGTTCGATGCGCGCAATAGCAAAGGCCCAATGCGGCAAGTCGACGAAGCACGGGTACTGCCTGGTAGCGATGAGGCTGTTGCAGGAACCGCAAACGGATTCGGCCAGTTTTCGTGACCAGGACGCACCCTGGCGGCCATTGGGAAGACCAGGGTTACAACGGGTTCGAGGGAAGAGGCGCTCCCTGGCGGCGCGCCTCCCCTTGAAATGTCCGGTTTCACCATTGAATCGCTGAAGGATCACATCATGAACAAGCTAACCGCTACCATTCTCGCCAGCTGCGTGATATTCGCGACCGCGGGCGCCTTCGCTGCCGATAGCCCATCGAACGACCCGGCTTCCACAGACGCGACGAGTCAGCCGAGCGCGGCAACGGACGCAACGGGACACGACGCGATGAGCGCCGACAGCATGGCCAAGGACGGGATGAAAGAAGACACAATGAAGGAAGATGCGATGAGCCATGACAGCATGGCCAAAGATGGCACGAAGAACGACGAGGTGAAGTAGGAGTTCACCTGGCGAGCGCGCGCCTCGGCGACGACCCGCACAACCAGCCGGTCTTGACAGGCGCACGCGCCAACTATCCCGAAGGATCAGACAGAACGGTTCCAGAAACAGCGGGTTGGCGCTCTGAGCTTGCAGGCTCCGCGCATCGATCACGTCGCGTACGCGGGATAGACACAGTTGCTTGAGGCAGCGTCGATTTCTGGTCAAGGTCATGGCCATACTTTGGATTCCTATTCGTCTGGATGAGGCCCAGCGAGGAGCCGGGTTCTGACATTGAAAAAAATCGCTGAATTCTGTGGCGGGACGGATCAAGGGGATTCTACGTGAGGGAGAACGCCCGTTGACCTTATGCACCGACCGGATGAGAGGTGAACAGGAAGACTGTCATGGACATCCTGAAAATCACGGCAAACTCTGGAATGATAGTCATCCTCAACGATCGAATCGGCTCCGAGGAGTATCGGAGTGTGTACGGATCCATACAGGCACTGCAACGCTTTGCTGATGCCTTGCTCGTCTCGGCGGAGAATGAAACCAGGGATAAGCGTCCAGGCGTTCGGGCGAGCCTGCCATCAAGTGAGTAATGTCATGAAATCGTCCCGCCGTAGCTTCATCCTCATGACCGCTGGTTTTGCGTCATCGCTGGCTCTTTCGCGCGGCGCGCTGGCGGATGCCGTGTCAGTCTCCGATTCGGATGCGACCGCGCAGGCGCTCGGCTACAACACCGATGCGACGAAAGTCGACAAGGCGAAATACCCTAAGTATCAGGCCGGCCAGGGTTGCTCGAATTGCCAGTTCTTTCAGGGAAAAGCCGACGACGCTGCGGGACCCTGTCAGATCTACGGCGGCAAACAGGTCAACGCGAAAGGCTGGTGCAGCGCATACACGAGAAAAGCGTGACGCGTGAATGACCTCGTTTCGAACCGCCGCGCTGCCGCGGCACCGGGTTATCGCATGGTGGTCGCGCCGACCAGAGGATATGCGTTTGCCGCACGACGCCTTGGTTGATTACCGTGCCCTCAGCGTCGGCCAACGTATTGGTGGATCGGTTGGCCGCGACGGTTCCGGACGCGTATGGAACCAAGGCACAGTTGCGAACGTTGCAGTGCCGGGTCAAGGCCTGCCGCATCGTGCGCGCGAAAGAACTGATCCTGGGCGGGCTGCAAAAGTCCGCCGACACGCAAGCTGAAGTGTGAGGAACAGCCGCGGAAAATTTGGAGGCCGAGGGGAGTCGGGCGCTATGCGCGGCAAGCCATGAAAGAGATGAAGAAGAAGGCGAAACTACAACAATTCCTCGGGTAACATACCTTCGTGGGACAACACGACCGGACATCCTGCTATCCACAGGGAGCCTTACGCAATGGATGCTGCCACTTATGCGCTTTCGCTCGGGGCCTCCAGCAAGCAACTCCGGGAGACGATCTCAAATTTCCTACAGGAGCGGCTCCAATCCAAGCTGGACAAGCTCAAGGACGACGATACCGATCAGCGCGAGAAATTGCTGACGGCCTTCCTGCCGGAAAACTGGATATCTGATGCGGCGCGCCGCGTCCTTCAGATTCAGCAGGTGACGCACGCGCTCAAGTTCACCCACCCTGATGCAATGGGCTCAAGCTTGAGCCTGGCGGGGAACCCACGAGTCGGTGAACTCCACGTGAGCACTCATACCCTCGGGGGCAAAGTCCCGCCGGACGTAGTGGGCAACGCCGCTGCTCTGGACGTCTACAAATTCCTGCGTCTGGTCGTTGACGGCAGATCGCTACTGGAGCGTGCGATCGGCAACGACCCGGCTCTCGCTGCCGCGCTTTCCGACCGTCCAGAACAGGCAGGGCAATGGATGGCGGCTTTCGCGTCATTAACGCAACCTAAAGGTCAACCCGCCTCACATGAGTTAGCCAAGCAGATCTATTGGCCGCTTGGGGGCGGTCAGTACCATCTCCTTGCGCCACTTTTCCCAACCTCGCTTGCACATGTTGTCTGGAACACGCTTCGCGAGGACCGCTTTTCCGATGCCGCCAAAGCGTCTCGGGACGCACGTCGGGCGCGAGTATCGCATCCTCAGGGTTATCGTGAATACCCTGATGTGGCCGTGCAGAAATTCGGCGGATCGAAACCACAAAACATTAGCCAGCTGAATAGCGAGCGCCACGGGGAGAACTACCTCCTGCCCTCCCTGCCCCCTTCGTGGCATCGCGAGCCAATACGTCCCCCACTGGGTATGGCGAGTGTGTTTCATCGTCTGTTCGGTCGTCGCCCGCTCGTCCGTGAAGTAACGCGCATCCTGCGGGAGTTTCGCGTGAGCGCTGAAAACGCAGATAGCAGTCTCCGGATTCGCAACAAGCGGGCCGAACTGGTCGGCTACGTCCGTGATGAGTTGCTGCAGTTCAGCGCAGAAATGCACGAGCTTGAAGCGGGCTGGAGTCTGCAGCCGCACTGCCGCCTGAACACGAATGAACAGTGCTGGCTCGACCCATGGCGGGCGGAAAGCGACGAAGTCTTTGCTTTCCTGCGTCGTCGTGGAGACTGGCGGGATGGCGTCTGCAGGCGCTTTGGCAACTGGTTGATTGCAACGCTCACTACGCCCCGCACGCCGATGAGTCAAGCCGAGGCTGCGCATTGGTCGGACGTTCTTGAAAAAGAACTACGGATGATTCGTATGGAGATCGACATCGATGGATGAACCCGCTGCTCTCGTGGTCCTGCCGCGTTTGCAGGTGCAACACGCCAACGCCATATCCGGCTCGATCTGTTGGGGCTTTCCGTCCCCCACTGCCTTTGTCGGCTTCGCCCATGCGCTTGAGCGCAACTTTTCCTCTGAACTGCGGAAAGGCTTTGGCGGAGTTGGAATCATCTGCCATCAGTTTCACCCGCAGGTTTGCCAGTCGCCGGGGCTGCGAACCCACGTTTTTCGCCTCCCGCGCAACCCAGTGGGTGAGGACGGCGGAGCCACTGCGCTGGTCGAGGAGGGCCGCGCACACATGGAAATCAGTCTGGTGATTGCGGTGAAGGACGATATGCCTGCCAGGAGTGGCGAGTATTTTGCTGAAGACCTGCTAACGACGGCCCAAGGCATGCGTGTTGCGGGCGGAAGCATCCTGCCGACTCGCGACGGCAAGCGCTTTTCGGCGCAGTGGTGGCCGCTCGCTGACAATCTGGAAGGCCAAACTGAGGTATTCCGCAAGCTGCGCCGCCAACTGCTGCCCGGTTTCGCGCTGGTGCAACGAGAGGACCTGTTGGCCGAGCGCTTGACGGAAATACGTCTGCAGCACCCGGAGGGCAATTCGCTGGATGCGCTGCTGGATTTATCCCGGCTGAACATTGAGCCCGACAGACCCGGCCCTGATAAGCCAGACGTGCGGCAATGGGGTGTTCGCAAGGAGCCCGGCTGGTTAGTGCCGCTACCGGTCGGCTACAGCGCGTTGTCGCCGCTTTATGCGCCGGGCAAAGTCAGGAACGCGCGGGACAGCGTCACCCCGTTCCGCTTCGTCGAAGGTCTTTACTCGCTGGGTGAATGGGTCGGGCCCTACCGACTGGAAAACGTGCGGCAACTACTCTGGCATGCCGAAACGGACCCCGACAACGGTATTTACCGCTGCATCAACCATTATTCAGCCCCCTTCGCAATCGACTGATCGCCTTGGACAAGGAGGAATGACATGACAAAAAATGAACTGAAAACGGCCTCGGTGCTGGCGTTCGCCCGCAAACTGGACCCTTCGGATGCGTGTTTCACCGCCGGGCGCTGGAATGACCGCGAAAACGGTGAGAAATGGCCTCCCGTAAGCGTGAGAGAAAAGTCCGTGCGCGGCACCATTTCAGACCGGCGCGCCAGCAGGGATCAAGACCCGGCAAAGCTGGATACGGCCATCCAGTCCCCGAACCTTCACACCGTCGATGTCGCAACCCTGCCGAACGATGTCGATACGCTGCGCGTCCGGTTTACTCTTCGCGTGCTCGGTGGTGCGGGAATGCCTTCAGCGTGCAATAACGCCGATTACCAGGAAAAATTGCAGACTACTATCCAGCAGTATGTGGACCAGACCGGTTTTGCCGAACTGGCACGCCGCTATGCCCTCAACCTGGCCAATGGACGTTTCCTGTGGCGCAACCGGGTCAGTGCGGAGCAGATCGAGGTGCAGGTTCGCCACTTGTCCCAAGGCAGTGCGAATAAGATCTGGATCTTTGATGCGCTGAGCTTTTCTCTACGTGATTTCAAGATGCCGACCGATGCGGAACAGTCGCTGAAAGCGTTGGCGCAGGTGATTGAACAAGGCTTGGCTAGCAAAGCGTATGGGTTGCTAGAAGTCGTTGCCTACGCCCGAGTCGGCGACGGTCAAGAAGTCTTCCCCTCGCAGGAACTGATCCTCGACCGTGGCGACAAAAAAGGCCAGAAAAGCAAAACGCTGTATGCCGTCGGAGAGGTCGCTGGAATCCACAGTCAGAAGATCGGCAACGCTCTGCGCACCATAGATACCTGGTATCCGGATGACGGCGGGCCTCTCATTGGCCCGATCGCGGTCGAACCGTATGGCTCGGTCACATCGCAAGGAATAGCCTACCGCAGGCCCCAACAGAAGATGGACTTCTACAATCTGCTCGATAACTGGGTGCTCAAGGACAGCGCCCCGGATGAAGGAAATCAGCATTACGTGATGGCTACCCTGATTCGGGGTGGGGTATTTGGACAGAAGGACTGATGGATGAACGCCTATCTTGAAATAAGCATACGGCCGGACCCGGAATTCATTCCAACCACCCTCATGAATATCCTATTCGGCGAACTGCATCGCGCGCTGGCCGCCCATGGGAGACGAAACATTGGCGTGAGCTTTCCGGACGTCCGGGAGAACAGCCGGTCTCTGGGCACGCGTCTGCGCATCCACGGCGATGCATCAAGCCTCGGCGCACTGACTATGTCCGGCTGCACGGCTGGACTGCTCGACCACATAGAGGTTGGGGAAATCACTCAGGTGCCGACCGATGCAAGGCATCGGGTGGTCAGGCGCGTTCAGGCCAAGAGCAGTCCTGAGCGACAGCGGCGCAGGTTGATGGCCCGAAAAGGAATTGATGCGGAAGCGGCACGGCAGACCATCCCGGACTGCGCGGCAGAGCGTCTTAACCTGCCCTACCTCATTCTGACAAGCAAGAGCACCGGCGAGCAGTTCCGCCTGTTCGTGGAACACCTGCCCATTCAGCAACAGGCGGTGGAGGGTGAGTTCAGCGCCTACGGCCTCAGCGCCATAGCGACAGTTCCGTGGTTTTGAACACTTTTTCGCGACCTATCATGAACCTCTTATAGATGACACACTTGCAAAACCCGTTGCAATTCTGGTTAGCGGGCGCAATAGCGCCTTTCAAAAATCAGGCTGTTACAACCAAAGTTCTGTACTTCACTGCCGGACAGGCAGCTCAGAAAAGATAGGGGCTTATGTGCATTGCACGCCACCTTCACTGCCGGACAGGCAGCTCAGAAATTTGACGCCGGACAAATTGGCGCCCACACCCATGGCTATCGCTCCGTCGTGATTGTGGTCGGGCAATTGACGCCGCCACTGCCTGTCCGGCAGGAGGTCATCGTCCTTTCCGTGCAAATGATCGCAGGAGTCGCGCGGAGAGCGGCTTGCAGCAAGGCGCGGCAGTTCGGCGGCTTTCGCAACATCATCGCGAAGGGACTGTATGCCGAAGCAGCGCTCGCCTGTTTCGTGGTGTCAAAGTTTATCGACGGCTCGCTATATCGCAACGCAGCATTGCTGTGCCGCTTCGGCGGCGAGATCTCACGCAATACGCCCACGGCCGGTATCGTGCGCCCGGGTGAAGCCGATCATCAATCTGCTAGGCGATCACCTGCTGGATAGCGAGATCGTGTTCGGCGACGAGACGGCAGCCGCGAATATGGGCGACCATCAATAGCCGCAGTTCGCTCAGGAAATCGGGCTCCCATAGCAAAGCTGCTGGTTTGCAGAAAACTGTTCGCAGTTTTTGCGTAATTTTGTTCCTAGGATCGAACGCAAGGCTCCATGCCCCCATCGTGCGGACCTGCCGCCGCTTGGGTTAAAAAATCTCGTATGTTGCCTGCCCAGGGCCAAAGCTACTACGCGGACACGTCGCTGGCGCGTCGCCTGTCAATGGCGCCAACGCGCCTGGAGATGGCCCGCAACGATCTGATCCACATTGGTCTGATCGCCTGGCAAAGGCCGCTCTATCAGGTGCTCGCGCTGGATGTGCCGGCTGCGGAGGCGGCGCCGTGTGGCTACCGAAGTCGCCCGGCGTCCTGATCGGCGCCGCCCGCTCCGGCGCCGGATCGCTCGCGCGCCCGCCGACGGCGCGTTGCCATTGGCCGCCCAGCGACTTCGAGAGCGGCTCGCCCCCAAAATGCGCTGAAGAAGCTCTTTTTGCGGCGCGACGCCCATGTTCAGCGCCACCTCGATCGCCGTCGCTTGGATTCCCGAAATGCGTTTGCCCGACAGCGCCGACATCGCCTTGGCAAGAGCTTCCTGCTTCAGCTGTGCTGGCGTGAACGCCGTGATGTGTGGCTCGGGATTCTTCACCCACAGCTGCGCCATTGGGTGCTGATTCATTTTGGTATCTCCTTCGCGCGAGGGCGCGTTGCGATCCAGTGATCGACTTCTGAATCCCGGAAGCCGATGCAATGCCTGGAGAGGCGCACTGGCGACGGAAACGCGCCAATTTTGATTAACCGGCTGAGGCTGTTTTTCGACAGACCTGTCCGTCGAATCACGGCCCGCATCCGGCTGATGCCGTCTCGGTCCGGTGGCGACTGGCTCGACATGGGCATAGGTGTTCCTTCACGAATCCGCGTGGTCGCAGGTTGGTTCCAGCATGCCGTCACGACCAGAGCCGCGCGAGCAGGTCGTGACATCAGACTCGCGACATGGAAGTCAAATACTTCGAATCTCCGGTTTTTCAAGGCGTTTTGCTATTTCGGTGCGAGCGACTGCGCGCCGATCTGACGGCGCAATGCTGCGGGCGAAACTTCATGGGAGCGGCTGCCTTGGCATGCGTCGGCTGTCCCGTCGGCCAACGTCACGCCGAGGCGCTTTCGCTCGACGACGCGAAGCCGGATTCGAAGCGCGGCGTTTCCCGCTGGGATTCGCGGCCGTCTGGCCAGTGCGTGCGATGCGGCAGGCGGGTGCTGCGCCTGGTCCTTGGTCATACGCTTTGCCCGAGTTGCTACAACCGGCAGCGGGAATTCCTGCACGGCCGGAACTCAAAAGGTGGCACGCCGCAAAAATGGGCTGGCCTGCGCCAGGCGCACGTGGAAATCGATCTGCACGGCAAACAGCAACGCCTCGACATTGGCCTGCGCTCGGGCCGACCAGAGATCGAACGTTTCGTCGCACGTCGCTGGCCAGAGGCCATCGTCACCCGGGTCTGGCTGGACGCCGAACCGCCAGCCGTCGTCCCCGCACACTGCCCGGTCGGCACGGCGTGCTCGACTGCGCGGTTCGCGGCAACGCCAGAGATGGCGCGCTAAGGCGCGCTCGTCCAGCAGCAAACACCCTCGTCTTGCAGCGCGTCGTTAGTAACGACTTGCACTATTAACGTGTTGCGTTACTATTGACTTCAATGATTGCCTCGTTGGTGTCAACGATCGGCGACACGCCTGTGTTCGCCTCGGGATCGGTAGCGCGAGTGGCGTGGGAATCATTGAAAACCAATGAAAAGGAGCACGACCATGACCCGGCGGGTGCCGCTTGTGACGCCAGGCAGGATTCTCGCTGACGAGTGGCTCACCCCCCTAGGTATAAGCAAGTACGCGCTCGCCAAGGCGATCGGTGTGCCGGCGCGGCGCATCAATAAAATCGTGCACGGCAAGCGTGCGATCACCGCCGATACGGCGGTGCGCCTCGCGGCATTTTTTGGCACCGATGCGCAGACGTGGATGAATCTGCAGACGCAGTACGACACGGAAATCGCCCGCGAGCAGCTGCGCGACGTGCTGCGCACGATCGAGCCGTACGTCGCGCGCGCCTGACCGGGGATAGGTGCGCACACAACGAGGGGTGTTCCATGTGGATCTGCCTGAAAAACGCTTTTCTTTCCATCGTCAGCAATCCGGCGGACGACGCCACCCTGCTCGTGCGCGCGCGGCGCGCCGGCGACATCGAGACGGTGTTCGGTGCCGGCGTCGAAGTGGTGACGCTGCCGCGCCGTGACTACCAGTTCCGCGCGTTCATCGCCCGCGACGTGGTGGCCACCGCCATCGCCACGCAGCTGCGCCACATCGACTACGGCAACTTCAAGGACTCGGTGGCCGATGCGCCGCTGCACGACGCCTACTTCAAGGTGTGGCATGCGATGGCCGACCTGCAGGAAATCCCGCCGTATGGCACCGAGCCGCGCAAAGGTTTCCGCGCGCCATGACCGGTATTCCGAAACCCGGCGACGGCGGTCTGTATCTGGACGATCTGGTGTCGACCGGCAAGCCGTCGCTGGGCGATCTCGCGGTCGTCTCGCGGCTCGTGCGCGGGTTCGTCAAATACGTGCTGGATACCCGGGCCGCGTGGCACGCGGGTGAGGCGGGCGTGCGCTATCCGCTCGCCATCATCGAGGTCGAGGCCCGCCAGCTCGGGGATATCTTCCTCGGCCGCGACGCGCGCTTCGATGCGCAGCCGTGGAATACCGACCGGCGGCTCGGCATGGTGCTGACGGTGCTGCTGCCCGACGAAACGAAGCACTACGGCGACCCGGGCGCGGCGCTGTTCATGTGGCTGGCCGCGCAGACCGCCGATGCGGCGGAGGACATCGAGCAGGGTGGCGACGAGGTCGATGCGCGGGGGCGGCTCGATCGCATCGTCACCGACGTGACCGAGCGGCTCCTCGGCACCAAATACTGATGCGCGCCTCGAGTTCGAGGCCCTACCTCGGTGACCCGGACGTGGTCGGGGGCCTCGTACGCGGCTTTCTGGCGGGCGTGGTCGACCGTGTGGCCGAGGTCGGCGCAGGACGTGAGGACCGGGGCGTGGCGGCGATGGCCGATACGCAGGCGTGCATAACGATGGGAGATATCTTCCTCGGCAGGGATCCCGCTTGCGAGCCGGTCGGCCAGTGGAACCGCAGCGGCGGCATGGTCAACTGGATGTACCGGCAGCTTGATCATATCTATCAGGAACCGGAGGCGAACCGCGAGGCGCTGGTGGCTGACGTGTTCGCGTGGGCCGTGCGCTTCGCCTATGAGGCGATCCGCGCGCATGAGGACGACGCCGACGAGGCGGATCTGCAGGACGATCTGGTTAACCTCGCCGACGACCTGACGCGCTTTCTGCTCGGCATGCCCGGGCACTTCCCGGATCGCCTGTTTCTGTAGGCAGTCGGCTACTCACTAACGGGCGGACCACCACCTGCGACGACCGCGACACGATCGCCGCCGCACCGGCCGTCTCGGCACTTAGGCCATCAATTGTACGAGCCGCATCTCAATTTCTCTCGCGAATGCCTCGGATCGGCGCCAGTCTTGCCATGGATCCAGTGCTTACGCGGACAATGATCGGGTAACCCAAAGCTTCAGTTCAGATACCCCCGGATAATGCAGCTTTTCTGCTTTTTGTCGCAATTACCGCAAACGCAATATCCCTTTGACAGGTTTCCCCTGCGGCGACGAGGCCTCTAGGGTGGCCTCCGGATGGTTCGTCTTCAACCGGTCGAACCACGCCGGGTAACTTGGCGAAGATTCGGGGATCGCCGCACCCATCTCGTAGGTGAGTTCGAACACATCATCTCGAACTTGCGCGGATCGAGTTGGATGGCCTTGACCGCTGGGCGCGGAAATAACCACTTCGTAACGAGCGCAGGCACCACGGACACTCCATAGACCGGCTAGAGCTAATTTCAATCAACGTTTCGTAGGTATAGCGAGTAGCATACATGCGATCAATAGAATGATCGACGTCCATACGAACATATCTCCGAATGCGTTTGATGTCCCCGCGCCCGCTCCGAACATTGCGGACGATAGATAGAATGTGAGCTTGTCCACGTTAGACCTTTACCTTAGCGGTGGCGCGAATCATTGCGCGGACGGGATAGTAGCCTTCGATGCCTGCGAAACTGAGGGCGAGACGCGCGGCGCATCGGCCTGCAGGGTGGCGCGTTCGCGGTGTGACGGCGCTGAATCAAGCGTGGCGACGCGCGTGATCCGACGCGCATGCAAACGGGCGCAGGTGCCCCGTTTGCATGCGCTGCTCAGGTGAGCTCAGGCTCAAGGCTGAGCAACTAGCGCTTGAACCAGATTGGGCGCCTGCTGGGAGCCCAATCCCGTTACGTAGTCGTAGCCGCCCGCAGCGTTGCAGACCGTGCCGCAGGTGCCGTTGCTGCCCGTCGTCACGTCATGATAATCGCTGCCGTACGCCGACTTCCCGGCCGTGTACAGCGCGTTGTACGTGCCGCCGAGCTTGGCCTTGCCCGCTGCCGTGCGCAGCGAGTTCGCGATCGCGAAGAGCCCGGCCCACTGCGGCGAGCCCGCGCTCGTGCCGCCGACCTGGAACCATCCCGACTGCCGTTTATAGGTGACCGAGTCATACACGGCGAAGCCGGTGTTCGGGTTGCCGTCGTAGCTGACGTCGGGGATGCCGCGGTTGCCGGCGTAGGGCACCGGCCATGCGGCCTGCCCGGCGGGTTCCGCCTCATAGGCGCTCACGCCGCCGCCGCTGCCACTCCATGCGCTCTCGCCGATGTAATTGCCGTATGCATCGATCGACAGTGTCGTGCCACCGACCGACACGACGGATTGCGACGCGGCCGGGTATTCCGCGCCGTAACCGCTGTCGCCGGACGACGCGACGAAGGTCACGCCGGGCGAGGTGCTGAAATGGCTATCGAAGCTGCCTTCCGAGCTGAATTCGCTGCCGCCGAAGCTCATCGACACGACCGACGCCCCGTTTTTGACCGCCACGTCGACCGCCGTCATTAGATCGTTGAAGTTGTTCGACGCCGCCTCGACGAGCACGATCTTCGCCTTCGGCGCGATGGTGTGAGCCCATTCGACGTCGAGCGCCATTTCGAGCGCCCAGCCGGAATCCGCGCGGGGTTTGCTGCCGCTCGCGTAGATCTTCTTGAAGCAGCCGTTCGCGGTCGTGCAGGCGGGAAGGGAAAATTGCGTGCTGAACACGCCGAGGTCCGACTCGATCTTCGGATCGTCGTACGCGTCGACGATCGCGATCACCATGCCGTCGCCCTGATTCGTGATGGTGTCGAAGCCATATGCGTGCCGCACGGTGGCGGGCGTGAGGCCGACGACGGCCGCGGTGCTGGCATGCGGCTTGACGTGGAAAGGCGGGCGGGCATAACCCTTCGGTACGCGGGCGCCTTCGACATAGGGCGCCGATTGCCCGTTGTCCTGCGCGAATGCGTTCGAGCCGGTGAGCGCGGGTATGCAGAGAGCCGTTATCAATATGGACAACCGGTTGTTGTTTTTCATTCGTGATTCTCCATATCAATGGAATGATCCGGCCTGCCCGGAGTTTACAAAAAAACCGTCGCCGTCACCAACTTCGCACTTATCGTCGGTGGATTTGGATAATGTGAACACGCGCCAGTACAACTTCACCAAAAAACTTGTGGTGTTAAAGCATGGGTTTACACGTTCATCGCGTAAATGCGAGGTCTGATCGTCATTAGAGCACCACTAAGACGTGGGCACCGTCTGCAAGGCAACCAAGCTCGAGTCAGCCAGGAGCCCGTTTCTCGCGCGTCGTTCGCCTCTTTACGTTTCTCGCACTGGCATGGCGTCAAGATGTTTAACGGTGCGCGACGGACGATCTTGAGTTGGTGAAAACGTTATAAGTGTCGCCCTTGCCGGGCGACCATGAAGGGCCGAACCGCATCGATCGCAAGCGGCGGGCGGTCGTCCCCCGCGGGGTGATGCGCTCGTGCCGCAATGCTACCCGGGGCGCAAAACTCAGGAGGTAAGGCAGTCCCGCCGAGCGTGCGTGCGTTGCGCTCCGATTTCAAACTGCGTGTCGGCTTGGGCCGCTCGCGACCACTTCTCGAACCTTTGTCCGTTTTGCGTTGATGCGTGAAGCGCTATCGCGCCGCAGCAGCCCTAATGCGCTCATTCTCCGCTGCGTCGCGCCGGGCGATTATTAACCTCTACCCCATCGCCAGTTCGGTATGCGTCCGCCACGGCAACCCTGAGCGCTTGCATCGCCGGATTCCGCCTGTGCCAGCGTAGTTTCGAGATCGTCCGACATGACGCCCCTGTCAATCTGAAATCACAAAGTGTTCGTCGCCCAGTTGCGCCTCGCCGTCCCATCGATATGCAAAGGAGCGGGCCGCGATGGCCGGCGCTATAGTCGACGCAGGCGCCGTTCGGCGCCTGAACGCGTGGCTTTCCGGTCATCGAGTAATGCCCGAAGAAGACGGGCTTGTCAGCCGTGTAGTCCACAGATGCCCCTGCTGGAATGGCCGTATCAGGAAGCCTTTCGGAAATATCCGGCGGCACGATTGCCGCCTGGCGGGACGTGGTCGCCGCGGTATACCGACAATTGGCTCGGGATGGTGCTGCGCGTGCCGCTGCCGCAGAAATCGAAGGACTACGGTGACCCGGGCGCGGCGCGCTATTCATGTGGCTGGCCGCGCAATCGGCCGAGGCGGCAGCGTTCATGGAGCGGGGCGGCCCGGAGGACGAGGCGAAAAAGCGGCTCGACGGGACCGCGGACGACGTGACCGCGCGTCTGCTCGGCATCAAATACGCTGTCCAAACCGGAGGCGAACCGCGAGGCGCTGGTGGCCGACGTGTTCGCGTGGGCGGTCCGCTTCGCCTACGAGGCGATCCACGCGCATGAGGACGACGCCGATGAGGCGGATCTGCAGGATGATCTGGTGAACATCGCCACCGACTTGAGCCACTTCCTGCTCGGCGTGCCCGGCCATTTTCCCGATCGCCTGTTTCTTTGACAGCCAAAATGCGCGCGGCCCATCGCTCGCGCCGATTTTGGGAACGGCTGATAGTGAACATCGGCATTGTCTTGGTCTTTGCAGCCTTCTATTTGAGATTCCTAAAGAGCCCGTAAGCTAAGCGCCGCGGCACCAACTGGCTGCCTAATACCCACATCGATTCCGACGGCTTACCCTTCCGCTACGCTTCAGGGCACGCCGTGGCTCACATGGAACGTTCAGGGAAACTCGGCTGTTGCCCTCGAGGCGACGCCTGCCGTCCACGCGTCGAAGAGCGGCACAACGGCATCGGCGGCCCGCGTACGGCCAACAGCGGACCTTCAAGATAACGGGACAAATCGTCGACAAGGCGTGTATGTCCCCGCGGGGACTGGTCGGTTCGGGATCACCCTGAGCGCCTCACAAGAATGCCTTCAGGAGAATCTGCCAGATTTCGAAAGAAAAGGATGATTACCGCCCGAATCAGCTTCCGTACTCGGGGGGCGCGCTCATTCCCGAGTCGCTATCGATTGTAGTTTGCTATCACGGCGCGTATTGCCGGGTCATTCATGTTTGCGCGCGTCACCGTCACCACGTCGACAAATACCTTTGGACGAGGCGGATGCCCCTCCAAGGCAGCGATCAGCGTCTCGACCGCCTGATAACCCATACGGTAGGGGTCCTGCACAATGTCCGCGTATACCATGCTGCGTTCGAGCGCATCCTGAAATTCCGGGCGCCAATCGAACACGACCAGACGAGGACGAGTGCCGGCGGGCATCTCTTCGATGACGTGCAAAGCCCCATAGGCCGTCGTCTCGTTCGGAGCGAAGGCCGCGTCGAGGTGCCCTACGTCACCGGTCAGGACCTTGCGCACCTGTGCTTCCGTCTCGCGAAACTGATACCCGACATAGGGGGCGATGACCACACGCCACCCCATCTCACGTGCGACGGTCAAAAACCCCTCTTCACGCGCGGTCGTCGAACTGATATTCGGCGCGAGTCTCAGCACTGCAATTCTGGCGCCCTTGTGCAGAACGGGTACCAGACTCAGGGCCGCAGCTCTACCTGCCGCGAAATTGTCGGTGCTTACAGTGGAAATCGCGTTGTAATCCGTGCTGCTCCGGTCGACGAGTACCGTAGGAACTGCGACCGAAATCGGAGTCGCTACATCTTGCAGTGGCTCGGGCGCCAACACGATACCCGCTACGCCGCTCTTCACCATGTAGTCGATCATGCTCAACTGGATATTGGGTTGTGCGCCGAGTGACATTCCGTCGGAAGGACTGCGTATTACCAGTTCGACATGGAGATCGTCAGCGGCACGGTGCATACCCTTGCTCATCGCCTGCCAGAAATCCAGGATCGAGCCAGCGAGCACCACACCAATCTGGGTGGCAGGCGCCGCCTGCACCGCCCCCGCCAATGCAGTAACTACTACAAGAAGTGAAAGCGCTCGGCGCATTGAGTGTTGCCGTGGTACCGAATATGGGTTCTGCTCGCACGCAGCGCGGCCCAAAGGGCCGCAACTGATTTAGCCTGTGTCAGCGTGGAATCAGTCGGATGACTTGTCCCAACCATTGGAAAACTAATTGCGCCCGATGGATGTGTCAATGCATTTCGGATATCCATCTCCCAGTCTGCAGCTTGCCTCGACGACCTGAAAGACCCGAGGTCATTCCCTTAGCTGCAATGCGCAAATCATGTCCTGCATTGCGAGGACGAAGGCGTTGGCCATGCAACGCGCACATGAAGTCAAAGGGTCGCAAACGGATGTCCGGGGGCGTGGCGAAGGTCCGCCCTGGGTCGCGTCCCGCCGATCGACGACAGGCAGTGACCGGCCACAAAGGGACACCAGACGGGGCAGCCTACATCGTCGGCAATGACCTTCCCTAAGCCGCAAGCGTGGCGACGGCGCTGATCGCAAGTAGATCAGAAGCAATGCTAGGCAGCGTCACATCCCGAGCGCATTTGGCGTTATCTTGCGTTGAGAGTCCAAAGAGATAGCTTGCGCCGGCCGCCTAGATTTCCGCTGCATGATCACGGAAGGCACATGACTGCGGCGTACATCCCGCGGCGCCGGGGATCGACACCCACCCATCGGGCACCGGCCCGTCAGGACGCTTTTTCCAGGGGTAGGCGTAAATAACGACGTAGCCCGCGAGACGACGCAGGTCAACAGTGTCTCCGCCCGTCGAGTTCAACGCAATTCCGGGCACGCGCTCCCCCTTCAGATGACTTGCGCCACCGTCGTCTATAGGGATCGGCATGGTTGACCAGTCGATGGCCATCGTCTCTTTCATGTTCAGCTCTCTCGGTGAGCCGACCACTGATGGGGCACCCAAAAACCAAAAACAAAAAGCCCCGTCGTTGCTGGCGGGGCTTCGTAGCGCATGTTGCTGCAAATTTCTAGCGTATGCACGTCCCCAGTGGCAGTCCCAAGTGTGCATGCGCATGATGATGAATCGCAATCGTAAAGGACGTGAAGGCTTTCATGGGTAACGAGTGTGCCTTCAGTTGCTGATCTCGTCGACGAATGTCTTATGTGGCGCTTGCTTCCGTTTCCACAAGTTTTCGCTCAGTTCGCAATGGCCGCTTTCGAGCGCGGCGATCGGCAGGTTAGGGTCGATGCTGTTGAAAAAGTCGCTCCGTCGCTTTTTCAGTTCGCTCGCGAAAAAATCGACCTATTAGATCGGCCTACAAGCCGCTCGCGACCACCGGTCAAGGGTAGGAAGACCCCTTAAAACCTCGCGACAGCGACCGACAGCGATTTTTTCAAATGTGAGTGACTTCCCCGTCCCGGTGCGACGCTGAAGTCGCGGGCATCAAGTGCCATGATTGAGGTGCCATCCATCAATCGGAACAGGAGGGGGAAGTCATAGACCAGCTTACTACCGTCGGCATCGACCTGGCAAAGGACATCTTCGCGGTCTGCGTGCTTGATGCTACCGGTGCCGTGTTGCAGCGGCGCGTGCTGCGACGTGAAGCGTTCATGGGGTGGGCTGAGCAACTGCCTCGGTGCCGCGTCGCGATGGAGGCCTGCGGCTCCTCCCACCACTGGGGACGCTGGTTTTCCGCCCGCGGTCACATCGCTCGCCTCATTCCAGCCGAATTCGTCAAGCCGTTCCGACCCAGCGGCAAGAACGACGCAGCCGATGCTGAAGCGATCGCCGTTGCCGCACGGCAGCCGACCGCGCTTTGTGGCAATCAAGTCTGTCGACCAGCAGGCCATTCTCGCGTGGCACAGCGTACGTCAGGGCTGGCAGGAGGAACGTACCTCGCTGCTTAATCGCACGCGTGTGGATTGCTCGCTGAATTTGGAGTGGTGATTGCACGTTCAGCCGATCGCTTTCTTGGCGCGTTGCCCACACTGATCGAAGACGCCAGACTGCCTGACCCGGTGCGCGCCATGTTGCTCGAAGTGCGCGAACAAATGGTCGCGCTGAACCTGAGGCTCGCCCGCTGCGATCAGCAGATCGCCACTCACGCCAGAAACAGTGATGTCGCAAGACGCGCCGGCGAACTGCTCGGCGTCGGTCCCGTAACCTCGAGTGCGCTGGCCGCCACGGTGCCCGATGCGAAGGTCTTCAGAAACGGCCGGCAGTTCGGTGCCTGGCTCGGCCTGACGCCACGGCAGCACAGCTCAGGCGGCAGGGCCCGGCTGGGGCATATCAGCCTGCGCGGTAACGTCTATCTGCGCACGCCGCTCGTTCAGGGCGCCCGAAGTACATTGCAGTCGGCGTTGCGTGCGGACCCCACGCACGCAAGCCGGCTGCAACGGTGGATCAGGCAGCTTCACGAACGCAAGGGCTATCACAAGACGCTCATTGCGATTGCCAACAAGCATGCCCGGATGTTGTGGGCGATGCTCGCAAAAAACGAACGTTATGACGCCGACGCGTGGCAACGCCATCCGATACATCCGCCGTTACCACCCGCTACAGCATGACCCGATTAGCCTGAGACTCAATTATTGCTCGACGCGATAGCAAGACGAGGTCGGACCGAACGGGAGAAGAACCCGACGATTCTGTTGGCGAGTCGTTACCGCATGAGGCTCAATGTCCCATGCCTGTTCGCCGGTTTTCAAATAGGGTTCTCCTGTGCGGCTCATATCGTGGCCCGCCCGATACGTCTCGGGCAACAAGGCCGTTTGCAAAGGCGCAGTCTGTTCCTGGTATTGCTTCAACACGACAGCGGCAGCCGACTTGAGGAAAATGACATGACCACGCCAACAGGCCCGCCTGCAAGTGCGCGCCAGATCTCTGCGAGAGTCGAAAAAAATAGAACCCCGACCTTGACTCTCGGGGGAAGTCCTTGCAAACATTATCGGTCGACATGAGGCGGTCGGCTCAGGCAGCAGTCGGCCGGGTTTGGCTGAGGTGAAGCTCTCGGCGTCGGCTCTCGTGAACTGGCCGGCTGCCTCTAACTGTCTTACGTTTTGTTGCCGACGGCTCGACGAGATATCGAGGGGTGGAAACGCGGTGCTATTTCGCCGGTGATGGCAAGTGTTGTGAGCATCTGACAAAATCTCTAGAAGAATGCTAAGAGCGGAGGCATCTTGCGGACGGTCGAATACCGCTTTTCCACCATTTGGCGCATCGATGCGCCAGTGCAGGAAGTTTGGGCGGCAATCCAGGATTCGGCGCGCTGGCCCGAGTGGTGGAATAACGTCGAGCGCGTGGACCAGCTAGAGGCGGGTTCCGATCAGGGCGTGGGCGTCGTACAACGCTATACGTGGAAAGGCTGGTTACCCTATCGCCTCGTGTTCGATATGCGGGTGACGCGCGTCGACCCGTTGGTCGCGCTGGAGGGGGAAGCCAGTGGCGACGTCGAAGGCGCCGGCCGGTGGAGCTTTTCGACCGACCGACGCAACCTTACCGTGGTCCGCTATGACTGGTGCGTGCATACGACCCGCGCATGGATGAATGCATTGGCGCCGTTGTTGCGACCGGTTTTCCAATGGAACCACGATACAGTGATGCGCGAAGGCGGCGCGGCACTAGCGCGGCGGCTGGACGCGCGGCTGCTTGACATCGGGCATGGATGAAGCCAGCGCGGCAATGGATTGAACGCTCTGCAACGTTTCCCATTTACCTCGATGGTATCTCTTGGCATCAAGGGAGATGATGCGCTTGAGATGGTGGAGCAGACTGAAGTTTGAACCCAGGCGCCGCCGGATGGAGGTCAACCATCGGTCACTGTCCGGCCAGTTTGAGACGGTCACCGTGGTCGCGTGAGCGACCGTTGCACGAGGTACACCGGTCGGTCACCTCTAACGAACACAGCTCGACCGGATCTTGTCACAGTCCCGCCTCGCTCCCGCCCACCTAAAACAGTTGTTGCCAGCGCAGGCTGCCCGCTTGAGACACGTAAGCCGAACCTGCCTCGACGTGTATCGGGCGGTCAGACTTAGGTTGTTCGGCCGCAGCAGCATCAGTCCAGCTGAAATTACTGCCGAGTTTTCGACCGGACTTGCGTCGAGGGTCGTGAAGTCGGTTTCGCCGGTTGTATCTGCCGCATCGCTTGCGTTGACCAGAGCCTTCGTATAGTCGTACTCATGATGCCAGGCAATCTGCAGGTCCGGCACGATGACATCTCAACTGGCCGACGGTTCATGCGAGTCTAGACGACCGGATCATTTGACAGTCTATCTATGAGTAGATATGGTTCGAGCGATGGAAACGACAACGACAGTGCGCGAACAGATCCTCGACCATGCAATCACGCTCATCATGCTGCGTGGTTACAACGGGTTTAGCTACCGTGATCTATCCAGTCTGGTTGGCGTAAAGACCTCGAGCATCCACTACTACTTTCCGTCGAAAGACGATCTGGTTCTGGAAGCGGTCAACGAGTACAGCAAGGAAGTACTCAACGCCGTCCACGCAGTCGACGCTTCGTTGCCGGCCGATTCAAAGCTCAGCAAGTACGCGAAGATGTTCGGCAGGACCCTCGGTGACGGCGATCAGATCTGCCTGTGCGGCATGCTCGCTGCCGATATCGAGTCGCTGCCGGATAACATCCGCCAAGCAGTGCAGGCTTTTTTCAAGGCTAACGAAAGCTGGCTGGCCAAGGTTCTGGCGCAAGGCGCTCAGGAACGTACGCTGGCGGTGAACGGCAAACCGGAAAACGCGGCGCGCGCCCTCTACGCGGCTTTTCAGGGGAGTGTGCTGGCAAGCCGGCTGTTTCACACCAAGGCTCGACTCGAGGATGTCGAGGCTTCGGTGAGGATTGCGCGATAACGCAGTCGATGTGAGGTGGTGAGCCACCTCTTTGTTTGGTCCCTTTGTCTATCTTTGCATAGATAGACAAAAGGATAAATGTGTTGTCCAATCGTCCGTTTTTTTATGGACGAATCTATCTAGTAGTAGATAGCAAAGCCTGATTACTATCCCCTTTTAAAGGAGCTTCACCATGTCACTCGAAAAAGTCCTCTACCGCGCTCATGCCCACGCCACAGGCGGCCGCGACGGCCGTGCTGTCGTCCCCGCAGGCAATCTCGACTTCAAGCTGACCACGCCCAGGGAATTGGGCGGTGCGGGCGGCGAAGGCGCCAATCCCGAGCAGCTTTTCGCCGCCGGCTACAGCGCCTGCTTCCTCGGCGCGATGAAGTTCGTGGCAGCGCGCGACAAGATCGCCATCCCCGCAGACGTCTCGATTGACGGCAGCGTCGGCATCGGCGCGATCCCGAACGGCTTCGGCATCGAAGTCGAATTGAAAATCTCCTTGCCCGGCATGGCACGCGAAGCGGCGCAGGTACTGGTCGACAAGGCGCACATCGTCTGCCCGTACTCCAACGCCACCCGCGGCAACATCGACGTCACCCTCACGATCGTTTAACCACGCGTCCAATCGACTCGCACAGGATCAAGCCATGAAGACCTTCAAGCCCTTGCTACTCGCCGCCGTTCTTGCGGCCAGCGCCACCCTCGCCATCGCCGCAAGCCCGGCAGCACCCGCCTCGCCCGATCTGGTGACCAGCCAGTTCCTTCATGCGCTGAACAGCGGCACAGGACCGGCAATCAACACGTTGACACCGGCGCAGGCGCGTCAGGTGCTGGTCGACGCGCAGAACAGCGTGAAGGTTGATCTGTCCGGCATTGATGTGTCGAACAAGACCATCGAGCAGGACGGCATCACCGTGCCGATCACGATCGTACGGCCGCAAGGCGCAACGGGCACGCTGCCAGTCTTCATGTTCTTCCACGGCGGCGGTTGGACCCTTGGGGACTTCCAGACGCACGAGAGGCTGGTGCGCGAACTCGTCGTGCAATCAGGGGCTGTGGCGGTGTTTGTCAATTACACGCCGTCGCCCGAAGCGCGTTACCCGGTGGCGATCAATCAGGCGTACGCGGCCACCAAATCTTACTTTCCGCAGGTCGCCGATCGAATTTGGGCGTAATTTCCCGGACGCCCGGGTCGGTTAGGGTTTGCGTGGCGCTTCAGCGTCTATCAGGCGCTCGGTTTCGTCCTCCCACTCCTGCATCAGCTTCTTCGCCTTCCGATAGTTAGCGATGGCATGCCGCAAGACGGCGGCCTGCTTGGGCGAGACCGTCCGATGGACGAGCTTGCCGCCTTTCATATGTCCCCACTCATAGTATGGGCCGTGGCGGGCGTCGGGATCCTGGGCGCAGCGGCAGCCCGGCTTGCCGCAGACCTTCATGCGTTCCAGGAGCGTGCCGGAACACAGATAGTCGATCGCATTGAGCGTCTCCCGGATGCGCTCGATGCGCTCGCGGGCCTGCTTGATGATGACTTCGGGTCGGCGTGGCATGAGCTTGACTTTTGAATATCTGTCGCTAAGCTTAGCGACAGAATGAACGGCACGCAAGAACCTTCCCCGCACAAGGCTCGCTTCACCCTGCACAGCGAGCGTCTGGGACCTTTGCCCCTCATCAATCACTTTATTGGACGCATCGGCCTGGAGGACGTGCTCGAACGACACGTCCCCTCGGACGCACGCTGTGCTGTTCCTCATGCCCGGGCCCTCGGCGTCCTGCTGCGCTCGATCATCGTCGAGCGTGAGCCGGTTTACCGCCAGCAGGAAACCGTCCACGGCTTCGCCAGCGGGATGTTCGGCATCCGCGCCGAGGAGATGGAGCACCTCGGCGATGATCGGCTCGGACGCGCCCTGGATCGGCTGTTTGATGCCGATCGCGCAGCGCTGCTGACTGACGTGGTGTTGGCGGTCGCAGAGCGCTTCGGCGTGAACTTTGACGAGTGCCATAACGACAGCACTTCGATCAGCTTCTATGGCAGCTATCGTGGCGCCTCAGGCCGCAAGATCCGCGGACGAACTGCGCCGGTGATCACCTATGGTCACTCCAAGGACCATCGGCCCGATCTGAAGCAGTTGCTGTTCATCCTCACGATGACCGCCGACGGCAATATTCCCGTGGCGTTTCGCTGTACCGACGGCAACGCGAGCGACTCGCGAACCCACATCGAGACCTGGAATACGTTGCGCGCCGTGGCAGGGCGCAGCGATTTCCTCTATGTGGCCGATTCGAACCAATACCCGACATGATGCACACCTCCGTACGTCACTGAAAAGCAAGGGTTCCCTGATCAGGATCAGGTGTTACCGCTATGTCGATACCACCCGCTGCGGCTTGCTTGACCGCGGGCGCTTGCAG
>NZ_WOEZ01000216.1 GCF_013177735.1 Paraburkholderia elongata
CGCAGGTTCACGCCACCGTCGTGCATCGCCTCAAGCGGTTCGCCCGAACCCAGCACGCCCTTCTGGAAGATCGCTTCCCCCGTGCTCGTTGTAGTCACCGGCGGCGCTGACGGGGCAGCGTTCGCCTGGCCCACCGGCACAATCAACGCGCCGAGCAACACACATTGAACGAGCATGCGCGCCACGAGCGGCCGTGCCCACGTCATGGTTTCATGGTTGACCCGGGCGCGGTCCATGGTTAGGGGCTCGGCCGGGTCAGTGCAGGCAGCGTCGGCGGCGCCACCTCGGCGTTGACCGACACCGAATTGCGCCGGCCCGGCGAGCCGGGTCGGGTAAACATGCCGTCGTCAAGCGGCGGATTGAGCGAGACCTTCTCGATCGTCAGCTTGTCGCTCTTTCCGGCCGCCGCTACGCCGCTTTCGATCGTGAACGGTATCTGCAAACCCTCGACGTCCTTGTAGTCGCTGTACTTCACTTGCACGGTGACCGGCCCGCGAGGGCCCCGCGCTTCGCGGTCGTACTTCACATCAAGAAAGCTCTGCGCGTCGACCCACACATGACGGGTCACACCGCGGATTGGCAAAGCCGATCGAGACGTGAAAGCCCGCCGGCCCGAACTCCTGGAAGTACGCCGGGCCGCCAATCTTGACGAAAGCGTCGTGGCCCTTCTGTCCGTCCAGCGTGTTCGTCTGCAGCCATTCCTCGCCTCTGCCGATTCTGTCGGCCGCCGGCGTCGCGACGACGCCGTAGCGGCCGGGCATCAGGTTGGCAATGATGGCCTGGCCGACGAGTGGCGACAGCGTCTTGCCGTCCGACTCGAATTTCGGGCAGGTCGGGATCATGCCGACGAGGCCGTCGGTCGACGCCGAAATCGGGCAGGCATTTAGCCCCGTGATCGGATCGATGGTCCCCTGCAACGAATTGGACAGCGGCATGTTGAACATGTCGTAACTCATCTGTCCGGTCGCGTCGCCGGTTTGGCCCGCGTCGTCCCAGAGCTTGATTTCGAACCCACCGAGTCCTGGCTCACGGGCCGAACCGAACGCGTCGGTTCCGCCGCTGACGTCCACTTCTCCGTTAAGCGGGGCGTCGTCCTCGAAGACGAACACCGAGACCTTTGCTGTCGGGAACGGCGATTCAGTCACCAGTACGTTGACGGGGGCCCTGGCGGTCAGTCCGGCCGGGACCGGCGGGATCGGCGCGCCGCTCATGGTGTGGCCGCACTTGCCCGTGCCCGGCGCGAAATCCGCGCCACCGGGACCGGACGGGCAGTCCTTGGCGATATCGAACTGTCTCGTCGGCCCAGTGGGGTTTTTCGGATCGATGGGCACCGGATTGCCGCCGCCATTCCCGAAGGTGTTGCCCGCATCGCCCGGCAAGACCGAGATGTAGTGGTGCTTCGTCGGATCGAGCGCCACCTGGCTCGGGTCGACCGGCACCTGTTGCGCAGAGGTCGTGCGGCACACGCCGTTGCCGATGTCGCACACTGCCGGCAGGTGGGAGCCGCTCTTCGGGTCGTACACCGTCTGTCCTGCCTCGCACGCGACCTTGCCGACACAGCCTGCCGCCACCACCGGCATGTAGCTGGTGTGGAAGTTTGCGCCGAGACTCGGAACCGGTAGCGGCGGGCACGTCGACGGACGCGTTGAAGCGGTCGTCTGGCATGCAGGATCGATCTGGAACGTACGGTCTTCCTCAATGATCCAGCGGTAGTCGGTCAGCTTGACTGGCGTCTTGCCCGGCAGTGTGCTCGGCGCGTCCAGCACGTTGACTGTGAGTCCGCTGCCGCCCTTGAACGTCACGGTCACGGTCGCGGCAGCGCTCGACGTGTTCTGCGAATTCATTGCCGTGTATTTGAACGTCATGGTGGCAGTCGCAGTGCTGCCCACCGGCGCCGTCGTCGGTACCGCGATGAACGATCCGTCCGGATTCAGTGTGACGGTCCCGCCTGTCGCAGCACCCGAAATCGCCGCGGTGAGCTGCAACCCCTTCGGATCTGAGGCATTAGCCAGCACGTCGGGCGCGCCGATCTGCAGGCGCGACGCGATGTTGCTCGTGTAACTGCCGTTGTTGGCCACCGGCGCACCGGACAGACAGCCGTTGGCGGCGCTACAGGCCGACAGCGTGACCGTTGCCGAAACCGCAGGATTGCCGTTCGCCTGATACACAAAGCTGTCAGATGTCGTGCCCGCATTCGGCACATAGACGAACGTGCCGTCCGGATTCAGCGTGAGCGCGCCGCCGGTGGTCGTTGTCTTGACCTCAACGCCGTAGACATTGACGTCCTTGGCCTTCACGCCCTTGGCCGGGTCCGACACGGTCAACGTGGTGCCCGGGATAAAGAAGTAGTTAGCGGAATTGGCGACCGCATTCTGATTGGCAGCCCCCGCCGTCGGCAGCGCGCCGCCATTGACGGCGATGTAAGCCTGCATGCCGCCGTCGCGTTGATTGTTGGTCGACAGGCTCAGTTCGCGGTCGAACACCGGCAGCGCCGTTGCGCCAGTCGCCGGTGCGTTGACCATCACGTCATAGGTTTTGCCGGCCGCCAGAAACACTTCCGACTGGACCCGCGGACTGCCGGGCAACACATTGCCGTCCTCGGCGATCAGCGAGAAACCGGACACAGCAGGATTGCCGGTTTGTGTACCGACTATCGACGGAACGTGCATCCGCAAACCTGCATTCACGAAGCGCACGAGCACCTGGCCCGTAGCAACAGGCGCGGTGGCGGCAAACGAAGACCCGCCGGGATTGGTCCGGTCGAAAGCGACGCCATTGATCAGGTAGTAGCGCGGATCGTAGTTCACCGTCGGCGGATAGCAGGTGCCGAACGACGTCGATTTCGAATCGCCGCAGCCGGGTGACCAGCCTGCGCGGGCGGCGTGAACGACGCGCCGGTCGCGCTAGTGGCAATCGGCCAGGTGACCGCGGTTTGCGTCGGATGCGGCGGACTCGGCATCGTCGTCAGCCTGAGAGTACCGATCCGATCATCAGGATGACACACCAACTCAAGACGAAGGCGGGGCGCGCACTGTACGGCTTGCGCAAGAACAAGGTGAAGCGTAATTCAAAACACTTCAAGGTCCGACTGAGTTCGCGCCGGTTTGCGGACTCACTTCGTCGTCGACACGCAATGAAAGCAATTTGAAGGCTGATTGGGGCAGCAAGCCGGGGCGTTGG
>NZ_WOEZ01000217.1 GCF_013177735.1 Paraburkholderia elongata
CGAGTTCGAACAGCCGCATGGCAGTGGCGCCGGCGGCGCCGCAGACTGCTGCGTACTCCAGCGGGAGGTCGCGCGGCGCCGGGAAAATAGCCGACTTTGGGACGACGGCACGCTCCGACGCCACGCCCCAGCGCCGCACTCCCGTTCCGCTTCCGAACACGAGGACCGGTCTACCGTCCACCCAGCCTGAGCCTTCCACGCCCGGAATGTGGGGTGTTGGCGGGCGGAGGCCGCCGACGCCGAGCCACAGTTGGGCGTCCATGGAGTTGAGGCCGGCGTAGGCCATCTCGACTAGAACCTCGTCCGTCCCGGGAACGGGGTTCTCAACTTCGACGACGGCCAAGGGCGCCTGAGGCTGGAGGTACTGGAGCGCTCGCATCATGCAATCTCCGGTTGGCGTTGAAGGTTGAGGATCTGGTTCGTTTCCCGGCGGGTCGCCACGGGCCGGCCGACCTTCTTCGCCAGGGCGACGGCGCGCTCAACGAGCTCGACGTTGGTGGGTGTGTCGGCAGCGCGATAGTCCTCCAGCCCGATCCGCAGATGCCCGCCCCGTTCCATTGCGTATTCCGCAAAGCCGTTCTCGAAGGCGTTGCCCCCGAAGATGCCGACGTTCCAGGGTATGCCCGCGTCTTGAATCATCTCGAGATAGAGGTCAAGCGACGCGCGGGCACCGGGCAGGCCCATCAGCGTACGCGGGCCGCCGAACACAAGGCGGAAGATCGAGCCCTGAGGGATCTTGCCCGCGCGAGCGAAGGCCATGGCCGTCCGCAAGAAGCCGGGCTCGATGCAGCCGATCGAGGCTCCGATCCGGTTCCGGATGCAGAACTCGAACATGTAATGGGCGTCCGAGTTCGTGTTAATGAAGAGTTCGTCCGAAGACCCCGGAAGGCCGTCTTCGCCCAAGAAGGACATGTTGCTGGTGCCCATGTCGATCAGGCCCAGTCGCAGCAGCCCCGCATCCACCAACTCCTGCATATGCTGCGTGCGTGCCTCGATCGTGGTCTCGCCGCCGCCGCCCTGCATGGTCGGATAGAAGATAATGTCAGGATAGCGATCGATAACGGGCGCCCAGGCGTCGATGAGTGGCCTGGAGTCGTGTCGGCCGCTTCCCGGTGCGATCACCGGATCATCCGTGTGCGAGTGGAGGATCGTAGCGCCGGCCGCGACACAGGACAGAGCGTCGGCTGTCACCTCCTGAGGCGTCCGCGGGACGTGCGGCTGCACCTCTCGGGACGTGACGCCGTTGAGACAGACTTCGATGATCACGGGAGGATGGGACGTTGAGTACATTGAATTTCTCCAGGTGTTTCCGTCAGATTAAAACCGGTGGCGGGCCGGCGCGAACTTGTTAGCCAGTCGGAGCGCACAGCAGGCGGTGACACTGTGCTCCGCCGTGGCGGAGAGGTGTTTGTTGAAAAGACTCTCACGACGCACGGCGATGTGCTGGATGGAGGAAGCCGACCGGTTCAAGCAAGCGTGCGTTGGCTAATGGCCCCGCGTCAATCGCATCAAAACCGAAGGGCCGGGCAGCTGCGGAGCAGCGTCTTTCGTCTTTGTGTCGTCGCAAGCAACGAGTTACGATTCGGGCGCCGGGCAAGCTTCTCTGTAGCTCCTCCAGCCCACGTGCGAGCGCGCTACCGACATTGCCTTTGCCATATTGGAGATGCCCATTTGAGTTCCTTTTCCAGAGCGCCACGATTGCGAACCATTTTGCACATAAAATATGCCGGCCCTCGGGAGCGTCAGGTTTTCAATTTACAGGCTCTCCGATATCGCAATCAACATGCACTTTATTGATGCGCCGTTTCCTAAAAGTTGATGATCCATGGACACTCTGATGAGCCTTCGAGTCTTCTGTACTGTTGCGGAAGCGAAGGGCTTCGCCGCCGCGGCGGACCGCCTAGGCATCTCGCCAGCGATGACTAGCAAACATGTCATACATTTAGAGGGAAAGCTTGCGACTCGGCTACTACATCGCACCAGCCGTCATGTCAGCCTGACAGAAGCCGGCGTACTCTATTTTCAACAGGCAAAGGCGCTATTGGACGGGCTGGACGAAGTCGAGGCGGCGATGGCTAATGTTACGGTCGTCCCTAGGGGAACTTTAAGGTTCAGCGCACCCGTATGGTTCGCCAACACGAATTTCGCACGGATGGTCGCCAAGTTTAGTAGTCGATATCCAGACGTCGTCTTTGACATCGATCTCACCGGGAGGATCGCTAATCTCGTCGAAGATGGGCTCGACCTCGCACTTCGAACAGTCGATCCGATGTCGCTGGATCCCAGTCTAGTGGCGCGTCGTCTCGGCGATGTGTCGTTTCAGCTCGCAGCTGCGCCGACTTACCTCGATCGTGTGGGCCGCCCATCGAGAATCAGCGATCTGAATGGCCATGCCTTGCTGCGCTACAACGCGATGCGCGACTATCAGCATGTAATCATTGAAGGGCCGAACGGTCCTGAGACCGTTGGTTTCAGGTCGGTGATGGAAAGCAGCAACGATACTATGCTTCAACTTGCCGCAATTGAGGGGATGGGTATTGTATTTCTGCCCAGATGGATGATTGAGCAAGAGGTTGCGGATGGGCGGCTAGAAATCCTCTTTCCAGAGAGCGCTCAGATAAGAAGAAGCATCTTCGCTGTGTATCCCAGCCGAAAATACTTATCCGCCAAGGTTCGGCTTTTCATCGAATTCCTTGTGGATGGTGCGGGTCTCGGCGGTCCTTTTAGGACCGCCAGGCGCGAATCTCACGGCCCGAGGAGCGATCCCTACAACGACGCCGAATAGATTTACGCAAGCCAACAACGACACCGGCATCCAGCGTTGCAAACATGAGGGTAACCATGGATCATTTTCCATTACCTGAGGCGAGCCCATCATGGCATCTCGGAAACCAACGCTGGCGCTCGAACCACCACAATCGGGTCAACGCAAGAAGGGGCTGTCCACCCGGCAACGGATGCGTGAAGCCGCCGTCGAGCTATTCGCGGACCGGCCTTTCGACGATGTGCAGGTCGGTGAGATCGCAGAACGTGCCGGCGTGACCCATGGCCTGATGTTCCACCATTTCGGCACCAAGCGTGGTCTATCTCGATAGCGTTGCATGAAATCTCGCGCCGGCTATTCGAATTGAGCCTTCCCGATCCGAACCTGCTGCCTTACGATCAGATACGGCAGCTTCTTCTCGATCATTTTCAGCTTATGGCGGACAACGAAACATTGTTGCTTGGCTATATGCGCGCCTCAAACGCCATGGCAGCTGACCCCGAGGCATGGGCCGTTTTGGATCGTCATCGCGTCGAAATGGAACGCTGGGCGCTCAAACTGGTCGGCTTCTCTTCGGAATCCCAACCGCTGCGACTGGTGATCCGTGCGGCGGCATCGGGAATGGATCAACTCAGCGTCCGCTGGCTCCAGGAGGGCCGGATCCAGAAGATCGAGGTACTGATCGAGGCCACGATCGAGCTGATCATCGGTGGGTTCCGCGCTGCCACCAAATTCGACCCGACGCTCGATGTCGAGACCGGTATTCGATTGTTGTCGGAACGAGGCAGTTATTCGGACCGAACCAAGCGCGCGGCGAGCCCTACCATAAAGCGGGAGCGGGCGAAATCGGGCTGATCCCTTCCGCTCCGTTGCCTTAAATGGACGTTTGTCGTAGCCGTGATCGCGTCGAGATCACCGATCCGAACGCCGGTGCGAAGCGGTGTGCTCGTTTCAGCGCGGCTAGAAGCCGACGTTATCGCCCCCCTTGAGCGCCAGGATTTGACGCGCCTCGGTCGGGGTCGCCACCTCGAGCGAAAGCGGCTCGAGGATTGAGCGGATCAGCCGCACCTGCTCGGCATTGGACTCGGCGAGCCGCCCCTTGCGGGTGAACAGCGAGTCCTCCAGTCCCACTCGGACATTTCCGCCGTTGATGGCGCCCATGGTGAGGAAGGGCATCTGTTGCCGCCCTGCGGCCATGACCGACCAGCGATAGTCGTCGCCGAACAACTTGTCGGCGATGCGCCTGGCGTGGAACAGGTTCTCGGTATCGGCGCCCTGGCCTCCCAGCAGCCCAAAGATCGACTGCACGAAGAGCGGTGGCGTCACCAGCTTGCGATCGAGAAAATGGGCGAGCGTGTAGAGGTGCCCTGTGTCATAGCACTCGAACTCGAACCTGGTGCCGTGGCGCTGGCCCAGCCGCTCCAGCACCTGCTCGATATCCTTGAACGTGTTGCGAAAGATCCAGTCGCGCGACGATTCGAGATAGGTCGGTTCCCAGTCGTGTTTGAAGGTCTTGTAGCGACCCAGCATCGGGTACATGCCGAAGTTCATCGAGCCCATGTTGAGCGATGCGAGTTCTGGCGAAGCGCGTTCCGCGGCCGCCAGCCGATCGTCGAGGCTCATGCCCTGGCCGCCGCCGGTCGTGATATTCACGATCGCGTCGGTCGACTCCTTGATCCGTGGCAGAAACTGCATGAACAACGCTGGGTCCGCCGAGGGCTTGCCGGTATCCGGATCGCGGGCATGGAGATGGAGCACCGACGCTCCGGCCTCCGCTGCCTCGATTGCCTGCGTCGCGATCTCGTCGGGTGTGATCGGCAGATAGGGGCTCATCGACGGAGTGTGGACGGAGCCGGTGATGGCACAGCTGATAATGACCTTGGACATCTGTTCTCTCTCCTTCAGCGCATCCAGGGGCGTGGCGGCGTCAACAGCGCATCGACCACTGCGCGGGAAAAGGGGGGCGCCCCTTCCGGCAGCGGGCCGGGCGGTCGCAAGGATTCGGGCAGATCGTCGCCCCAGGCCCAAAGCCCGCCGCGGGCGAGCGGGTGTTGACCCGTCGGATAGTCGGCGGTCATGAGATCGCCGTCCGCATAGTGCTCCCACTCATCTCCCGCGGGATCCTTCCAATAGTCGAAGAATTGGCTGCCAAGGACATGCCGGCCGGTGCCCCAGGCGTGGGTCCAACCCCGGGCGCGCAGATGTTGCTGGCCCTGTCCGACGGCGTCGATGTCGATCGTCTCGGTAGATACGTGAAGGACCGCGGGCGCGGGGCCGGCGAGGAATGCGAGGCTATGGTGATCGGCAGGCGTGTCACCGCGGTCGAGCCGGAAAAAGCCGAGCGCCGGCGTTCCGTCTGCGACCGTGCAAAGATCCGAGGCGATGAAGCCAAAACGGTGCATGTACCATTCGGCGGTTCGCTGGAAGTCGGGGGTCTGCAGCACGACATGGCCCATCCGCAGCACCGGCGACGGTTCCGCGGACGAGCGTATCGGCGCATTCACGCGCACGTTCCGGTTGGGCGTGTTGATGCTCACGAACGGCGCGCGGATCGGTAGGGGGTCAAGTTCAGCTATCTCAGCCAGCAGATCGACACGCCGCCCGTCCGGATCGGTCAGGCGAACGCGCAACCCGCCGCCGGGACCATCGTTGGGTTCGATCGCCACGCCCTCGACTTGGGTCAGGCGTTGCAGATCGGCGACATCCTTCGCCACTAGCGCGAAGCCGACAAAGCTGTCCTCATCAGCCGGGATCACCTCGACGCAGAACGGTGCTTTCCCATAGCCGCGATAATGGCGGCTCCTGCCGCTCGTCTCCAGCGACACGAAGCCGAAATCGCGCAGGAAGCGGTCCATCGCATCGGGATCGCGCCGGTTGAAGACGACATGAGTCAGCCGATCGGCATGCAGGATCGGATCTTGATGACGGAGCAGGCTGTTCACTGGATGGATCCTCTCATATGGTTCGCGAACATCTCAGACAATGCGGGTTTCTTGGCCGCCGATCAGCTTACCGCTGCGCGTATCGCGCATCGTCAGCCGTAAAACGTCGCCCGGTTGCAGGAAGGTCGTGCGCGCTGTCATCTCAGCCCGAAGCGCGTCGCGACGCGTCTCGTCGGCCATGAGGTGGGCGGCCAGGATGTCGACTACCTTAGGCGAACCCTTCGCGAGAACGCCGCCCGGGGTGCCGGTCAGGATCATGTCCCCGGGCGCGAGATCCATGATCTCCGACAGCTGGGTGATCGTCTCGGCGGGACGGAAGATGAGCTGATCGGAGCGCGCCGACTGCCGCTGCGTATTCCCCCAGTCGAGCGTAATCTCGAGTGCGTTCAGCGTCTCCGCCACCTCGTCGGGGTCCAACGCGAGCAGGATCGGACCTGCGGGGCAGAAACCGCGATAGCTCTTGCCCTGAAACCATTGGAGAAAGGACGCCCCGAACATCGTGTCGCGCGCGGAAACGTCGTTGCACAACACGACGCCGGCCACATAGTCGCCGATCGTTTCGTCGGTCACTTCGCAGGCTCCCGTGACCGCGCGCCGCATCACCACGCCTATCTCGACCTCATAGTCGAGCAGCTCCACCTCCCGAGGACGCACGATGTCGGCATAGGGGCCAGTGAGGCTTGAACTCGCCTTCATGAAGAACAGGTTCTGCCGCCGTAGGTGATGACCCGATTCGCCCGAATGCTCGGCATAGTTGAGGCCTTGGCAGACGAGCTGACCATCGCTCGTTACCGGGCTCAGCAGACTAGAGGCTGGCAGCCGGAAAGGAGGTTCCTCATGCACGGTCCCGCTCGACAAGGCATTGAGCAGCTCGCTGGTCTTTTGGGCATTCGTCAGAAGAGGCGCCACCTCGATCGTATCCGACGCGCCGCGAGGCGCATCGCCGACCAGGCGCCCCCAGCGAAAGGATCCGGCATCTTGATAGCGCAATAGGGATTCAGCCATTTTGGGTACTTTCTTCAGATAATTTATGGGTAGGAATACGTATTAGCTGGATCGACCGGGCGTTGACGTATTCATCTCAATGTTCGACGGTTGGGAATTACGGAACAGGAGCGCGCTCAGGTGGGCGTTCGAGGATTCCTCGAGCAACGCTAGTCGCTTGCTCACGGCGACGGGCCGAGATGCTCGCGCAGCGCTGCAGCGGCGTGCGTTGGCTAATGGCCCCGCGTCAATCGCATCAAAACCGAAGGGCCGGGCAGCTGCGGAGCGGCGTCTTTCGCCTTTGTGTCGTCGCAAGCAACGAGTTACGATTCTGGCGCCGGGCAAGCTTCTCTGTAGCTCCTCTAGCCCACGTGCGAGCGCGCTACCGACATTGCCTTTGCCATATTGGAGATGCCCATTTGAGTTCCTTTTTCCAGAGCGCCACGATTGCGAACCATTTTGCACATAAAATATGCCGGCCCTTGGGAGCGTCAGGTTTTCAATTTACAGGCTCTCCGATATCGCAATCAACATGCACTTTATTGATGCGCCGTTTCCTAAAAGTTGATGATCCATGGACACTCTGATGAGCCTTCGAGTCTTCTGTACTGTTGCGGAAGCGAAGGGCTTCGCAGCCGCGACGGACCGCCTAGCAGGTTCAGGAAGAACCGCTCCATCACCGAGTTATCCCAATAATTTCCCTTGCGGCTCATGCTGCAAACCACGTGATGCTGCCTGAGCAATGTCTGGTATTCATCGCTCGCGTACTGGCTGCCCCGGACGCCCTTCTAAATGTCAAGTTGGTTCGTCATTTTTCTGAACGCAAAGCGGCGCGCTTCAGGGGTGGGAGCGGGTTGCCCACCTGTCCTCCGCAAAAACTCGATCAAGACAGGGCGAGGGTGTTCAGCGGCGCCGCATCGCATATGACATGATGAACACATGATTGCGCTCATCAGGATTGTTGTTCAACTGCTATCGGACGTGTGCCGATTCGCCGTCCTGCTGCTTCGTCCAAGCGGTGCCCTGGCGGCCGAAAACCTTTTCCTGCGCCGCCAGCTCGCGTTATATCAGGAGCGCGGCATGAAGCCACACCGCGTCGATGCGGCTATGCGGATCGGTCTGACCTTGCTGTCCCGGCTGTTCGACTGGCGCGCAGCGCTCGTGGTGGTACGTCCCGAGACGCTCATTCGTTGGCACCGCGCCGGCTTCCGGTTGTTGTGGCGTTTCAGATCACGTCTGGGGCGCCCGCCGATTCCATTGGAGCTGCGCCAGTTGATCCGGCGGCTGGCGGACGAAAATCTGCTCTGGGGCGAAGAGCGCATTGCCAACGAACTTCTGCTGAAATTCGGGCTGCGGGTTTCGCCACGGACGGTCAGGAAGTACATGCCCCGGCGCGCGCCGGGTCTGCAGCGTGGCGATCAGCGCTGGTCGACCTTCCTGCGCAATCACGCCGATGCGATCGTTGCATGCGACTTCTTCCCGGTCGTCACCGCGACCTTGCGCCAGCTCTACGTGTTCGTGGTGATCGAGCATGCGTCGCGCCGGCTGGTGCATGTGAACGTGACACCTCACCCTACGGCAGCCTGGACGCTGCAGCAACTGCGGGAAGCAACCGGTTTCGGGAACTGCTACCGGTACCTCCTCCATGATCGCGATAGCATCTTTGCGAAGCATCTGGACGATTCCATCAGCCGACTCGGGCTGACCGTGCTGAAGTCACCACCCCGGACGCCGACGGCCAATGCGATCTGCGAGCGGGTCATCGGCACAATCCGGCGCGAGTGCCTGAACTGGCTGATCCCGCTCTCAGCGTCGCATCTCAGATCGATCCTGAAAAGCTGGACGGCGCATTACAACCGCGGGCGTCCTCATATGTCTTTGGGACAGGGTGTCCCTGATCCGCCGGCCGATCCTGCACTGCCTCCCCATGAGAATTCCGGTCACCATGTCGACCGGTGCCTTGTTGTGCGCGCCAAACCGATTCTCGGCGGGCTGCACCACGAGTATTCACTGTTAACCGTTGGCACCTGATCTGGTTTTTGCGGACCACAGGACCGGCCGTTCGCGTAACGGCGTAGAAGGATCGACGATCGGCAACAACTGGCCCGGATTCGCCCAGCACCCGAAGGCGGCCGCACGAACCCGGACGGTTCATCGTTTCGCGCGGCCAGCGCAGGCCGCTCTAGATTTCAGTCTGCTCCGAAATCTCAAGCGGGTCATCGACTTCAATGCCCAGGTATCGGATCGTGCTTTCAATCTTGCTATGTCCGAGCAACAACTGGACGGCCCTGAGATTCTTCGTGCGTTTGTAAATCAGGGTTGCCTTGGTACGGCGCATCGAATGTGTACCGTAGGCTGTCGGATCAAGTCCCGCCGCATCCACCCATCGACGTATCATCCGCGCGTACTGCCGGGTTGAAAGATGTGGTGACACCGATAGTCGACTTGGGAAGAGATACTGATCAGGCTTCAAGACAGCCTTCTCAATCCATGCTCCGACCGCCTTCCGGGTCGACTCGGTGAGCTCAAACTGGACCGGGCGTTGAGTCTTTCGCTGAATGATTTGCGCCCGCGCCAAGACTTGATTGCCGTGCGTAACATCGCGGACTTGCAGATTGACCAGATCACAACCGCGGAGCTTGCTGTCGATTGCAAGGTTGAACAGGGCGAGGTCGCGGACAGCATGAGCGTTCTGAAGGTAGATCCGGATAGCCCAGACGTCTTTGGGCCTCAGAGGTGGCTTCTGGCCGACGAGTTTGCCTTTGTTCCACGCCTCACGGGTTTGTTCGGTCTTCATGGCAGACTCCCACAGGGATGATGGGAGTTCAATTGTGGTACCCGGCCTCGACGCCGGTTCTTGGGTGGAATTGCCCGAGGCTTACACGCAGCCAACTATTGCCACCATCTTTCGAATCCGTCCCGCGAACGGCTGGTCCGCACCAAAATCCTGCCCGTGAACCCACGGGTAAATTTCGGCCTTTGCCGACACTCGGGTAACGACTGCCGTAAGGCGGCTACCAGTCGCTTTCCTGACGTTCACCAGTTGTCAGCCGTGAACGTCAGGTTTCACTGTGTTCGGATGAGTGCTCTCGACCCTTCTGAGCCATTCAGTGAAGATCGAGGATTGGCCGCTCACGGAGTGATAGCAGACATGCCGTGAACGCGTGGCCATGAAGCTGGCCAGCGAGCGGTTTTCGATCCTCATTGCGACCCGCTGCCAGAACCTGATCGGATCGAAATCCTGGGCGTTGGCCCGCTAGCTGGATTCGGTCCATGAGCCCGTATCGACATAGTCGTAGAACATCATGCGGGGCACGCGCCGCTGCGCACGCTGGCACAGATCCTCGATACTTGTAATCACAGACATCCGGGCCATCCAGAAGTTAACGTGTTTCCTGCAAGGTACGCGCCGGCATCCCCAGGAGCACCGCCAAGCCACCCGCGACCAGCAAGGCGGCCATCATGTAGAGCCCGCTCGTGAAGCTGCCGGTGGTGGTCTTGGCCCAGCCCATGATGGCCGGGCTGACGAAGCCGCCGGGCAGCGCCAAGCTGTTGATGACCGCGGTGCCGCCCGCCGCCGCGCTGCCGGACAGGTAGGTCGTGGGAATCGCGCAGAACACGGGCATGCACGCGAAAATCGTCACCGTCGTCAGTGCCAGGGCCGCCAGTGCTCGCGTCGGGCTGGAGGTGGTCGCGGACCATCACCAGGCTCGCGGCGCCGATGAAGGCGCACGCCGCCAGGTGCCAGTGCCGCTCCATGCGCGCACCAGAGTGCCGGCTGATCAGGACCATGCCCAGCCGAGCCGACGAAGTGCATGGAGTCAGTGATTGACGCCGTGCCTGCACGACTTGTTCATAGGGCAACGGGTGAATCCAAATCGGTTTCGTGAATAGTCGATATAAAGAATGAAAGTTTCCCCAACGGCTCGCGAATATCCACAATGAGTTCACCTTGGTCGATACGTCAACCCCATCAGGGAGCGTGAATCCAGGTTGTCGTGCAGATATAAAGAGAGGAGCTGTTTGTGGTCCACAACTTCATCAATGGCGAGTTTGTTGAGACGGCCGGCGGCCAGACTTTCACCAAACGATCGCCTGTCGATAACACGGTGCTGTACTCCGTGTCCGAAGCCAGTCAACGCCATGTCGACGCAGCAGTCAATGCGGCTCGTGGTGCGTTGAATGGCGAATGGGGAAATCTCAGTACCGAGCAACGTGTGGATTTGCTCTATGGCGTCGCCGACGAAATCACGCGTCGCTTCGACGATTTCGTGGAGGCCGAAATGGCTGACACGGGACAACACCGTCATGTGATGGAGCACGTGTTCATCCCCCGTGGCGCGGCCAATTTCCGGGCATTCGCGGAGACCATCAAGACCGTATCGTCCGAGTCGTTTCAGACGGCGACGCCGGATGGACGAGGCGCGATCAACTATGCGATTCGAGTACCGAAGGGTGCGATCGCGGTGATCTGCCCGTGGAACGCGCCCTTCATGCTCATGACCTGGAAGGTTGCTCCTGCGCTCGCCTGTGGCAATTCCGTCGTCGTCAAGCCGTCGGAAGAGACGCCTGCTACCGCGAGCCTTCTGGGCGAAGTGATGAGTGCCGTTGGCGTGCCGCGAGGCGTCTACAACGTCGTGAACGGCTTCGGGCCGGATTCCGCAGGCGAGTGGCTTGCCCGCCATCCGGGCATTGATGCGATCACGTTCACGGGCGAGACCCGCACGGGCACCGCGATCATGAAATCCGCTGCGGAAGGCGTTCGCGACGTATCGTTCGAACTGGGTGGCAAGAATGCGGGCATCGTGTTTGCCGATGCGGATTTCGATGCCGCTGTCGAAGGCATCTATCGCGCCGCATTCCTCAACTCCGGTCAGATCTGCCTCGGTACCGAACGTGTCTATGTCGAGCGCCCGATCTTCGACCGCTTCGTCAATGCGCTGAAGGCGCGCGCGGAGTCGGTCAAGTACGGTCGGCCGAGTGATCCGGGCGCCACCTATGGCCCGTTGATCAGTCAGGAGCATCGAAAGAAGGTCCTGTCGTACTACGAGCGGGCGCGAGCGGACGGTGCCACGTTGGTGACCGGCGGCGGCATTCCCGGTCTGCCGGCCGATCTGGCGAGCGGTGCCTGGGTGCAGCCGACCATCTGGACTGGCTTGCCCGAGACCTCTGCCGTCGTGCGGGAGGAGATTTTTGGACCGTGCTGCCATATTCGGCCGTTCGACAGCGAGGGCGAGGTGATTGGGCTTGCTAACGACAGCGAGTGCGGCCTTTCGACCACGATCTGGACACAAAACCTCTCTCGCGCGCACCGGATGGCAGCCCGGATCGATGTCGGAATCTGCTGGATCAACAGCTGGTTCCTGCGCGACTTGCGCACGCCGTTCGGCGGAGCGAAGCAATCGGGGATCGGCCGCGAAGGTGGCGTGCATTCTCTCGAGTTTTATACCGAAACACGCAATATCTGCGTGAAGCTGTGAGGTCGATCATGAGCAGTGAAAAAATTCGGCGTTACGGAGACGAGCTGTACGACGCGCTGGTGACGCGCACGCCGGTGGCACCGCTGACGGATCGCGACCCGACGTTGACGATCGAGGATGCGTACCGCAGCCAGCGGCATATGGTCGAGCGTCGCGTTTTGGCCGGCGAAACCATCATCGGGAAAAAGATCGGCGCGACGAGTAAGCCGGTGCAGGAGCGACTCGGCGTCCATCAACCCGACTTCGGGCAACTGACCTCCGGAATGGCTCATCGCGAAGGCGACGCGATCGACCTCTCCGGTCTCATCCAGCCATTCGTCGAAGCTGAACTGGCGTTCGTGCTGAAGGAAGACCTGAACGGTCCGGGGATCACGGCAATGGACGTGATCCGGGCGACCGACTACGTCGTGCCTTGCTTCGAGATCGTCGACTCACGAATCGATGACTGGAAGATCAAGATCCAGGACACGGTTGCGGACAACGCATCGTGCGGTGTTTTCGTATTGGGGAACACGCGCGGCGACCCACGCAAGCTGGACATCACGCTCGCAGGCATGGTGCTCGAGAAGAACGGCGACGTGTGCGCGACTGGGGCGGGTGCGGCGGTACAGGGCGGGCCCGCAAATGCTGTCGCCTGGCTCGCGAATACGTTGGGCGCACTCGGCATTCCGTTCAAGGCGGGCGAAGTGATTCTGTCCGGTTCCCAGTCGGCACTGATCCCGGTCGCCGACGGCGACGAGTTCGTGTGCACGATCGGTGGCCTTGGTAGCTGCCGGATGACTGTGATGCGAAAGGAGGCCGTATGGCAGGCGCATTGAAAGAGAGTGTGATCGCTCAGCTCGCGGACCAAGTCGAGAGCGCGCAGCGCGAGGCGCGTGCGATCGCCAAGCTGACTGATCAATGGCCGGATCTGACCGTAGCCGACGGCTATGCGGTCCAAGCGGAATTGCGACGCCGTTATCTCGCGGATGGTCAGCGTCTTGTGGGGTGGAAGGCAGGGCTGACCTCGCGGGCCAAGATGAAGCAGATGGGTGTCGATCAGCCGTGTATCGGCTTCTTGACGGACGCAATGGCGCGTCCCGAAAGCTCGGCGATCTCGACGGCCGACCTAGTGCATCCCCGTGTCGAATGCGAGGTTGCCTTCGTCACCGCGAAGGATCTGCAAGGTCCTGGCTGCACTGCGGAAATGGTGCTCGAGGCGACTGACTACGTATTACCTGCCGTCGAGATCATCGACTCGCGATATGCGGCCTTCAAGTTCGACCTGGCGAGCGTGATCGCCGACAACTGCTCTTCTGCCCGCTTTGTTGGGGGCGGTCGAGCGCGCTACGCGTCAGAACTCGATCTGCGCAACCTCGGCGTCGTGATGGAGAAGAACGGCGAAATCGTCGCCGTGGCCGCGGCGGCTGCGGTACTGGGTCATCCAGCCGAGGCTGTCGCGATGCTGGTGAACGTGCTCGCGGAACAGGGCGAGCGACTGCCGGCGGGAAGCTTTGTGATGAGCGGCGGCATTACCGAGGCCATCCCAGTGCAGCCGGGCGATAGCGTGATCGCGCGCTTCCAGGAACTCGGCAGCGTCTCGATGCGATTTGTTCAATGAAAACCGGTCAGGGCATAGGGAAATGTGCCCGCACAGGAGAGTGAGTCAATGAAGAAGGTCAAGTGCGCATTGATCGGGTCCGGCAATATCGGCACGGACCTGATCTACAAGATTGCGCGTAGTCCGGTACTGGAGCCCGTCTGGATGGTGGGTATCGATCCTGGATCCGAGGGGCTCGCACGCGCCCGTGAGCTCGGCCTGAAGGCGACCGCGGAAGGCATCGACGGGCTGCTGCCCCATGTGGAAGCGGACGAGATCCAGATCGCGTTCGATGCGACGAGCGCTTACGTCCTTCCGGAGAATAGTCGGAAGCTCAACGCGCTCGGCGTGTTGGCGATCGACCTCACGCCGGCGGCAGTGGGTCCGCTGTGTGTGCCGCCGGTAAATCTGCAGCAGCATGCGCGTAGCGGCGCGATGAACGTCAACATGATCTCGTGTGCGGGTCAGGCGACGATTCCAATGGTGTACGCGGTCTCGCGCGTCCAGCCTGTGTCGTACGGGGAGATCGTGGCGAGCGTGTCGTCGAAGTCGATCGGCCCGGGTACGCGCAAGAACCTGGACGAATTCACGTTCACGACTTCGAGCGCCGTCGAGCGCATCGGCGGTGCGAAGCGCGGCAAGGCACTCGTCGTGATCAATCCGGCCGAGCCACCGATCTTCATGCGAAATACGATCTATTGCCTGACCGAAACGGCACCAGACGAAGCAAAGATCACCCAGTCGGTGCTGGAGATGGTCACGGAAGTTCAGAAATACGTTCCGGGTTACCGGCTGGTCAACGGGCCGGTGTTCGACGGCAATAAGGTCTCGATTTTTCTCGAGGTTGCGGGGCTCGGTGATTACCTGCCGACCTACGCCGGCAATCTGGACATCATGACCGCGGCCGCGACGCGTACCGCAGAACTTTTCGCCGAGGGCATCCTCGACGGTTCGATCAAACTCCAGGCTACCCAGGCGGAGGAAATGCGATGAGCCACCTGAAAGGCAGGAAGGTCCTGCTTCACGATATGTGCATGCGCGACGGCATGCACGCGAAACGTCACCAGATCACGGTCGACGAGATGGTCAACTTCGCCAAAGCGCTCGACGCCGCCGGCATGCCGTTGCTGCAGGTCACGCACGGGGATGGTCTCGGTGGCTCGTGCCTGAACTACGGTTTCGGGCTTCATACGAACGAGGAGTATCTGTCCGCGGTCGTGTCTCATCTGAAGCGCGCGAAGGTGTCGGTGCTGCTCGTCCCGGGCCTCGGCACGATGAAGGAACTGCAGTCGGCCCATGACTGTGGCGCGCACAGCGTGCACGTCGCGACGCACTGCACGGAAGCCGATGTCTCCGAGCAGCATATCGGGTTTGCGCGGAAACTCGGGATGGACACCACCGGCTTCCTGATGATGGCGCATATGAACTCGCCCGAAGGGTTGGCGCAACAGGGCAAGCTCATGGAGTCCTACGGTGCACAAACCGTGTATGTCACCGATTCGGCGGGTTACATGCTTCCGGATGACGTCCGGGCCCGCGTCCGCGCGCTACGCGCGGTGCTGAAGCCGGAAACCGAGATCGGCTTTCACGGCCATCACAACCTCGGCATGGGCATCGCGAACTCGATCGCGGCGATCGAGGAAGGTGCGAGCCGTATCGACGGTTCCGTCGGCGGTCTCGGAGCCGGCGCCGGCAACACCCCGCTGGAAGTGTTCGCTGGTGTCTGCGAGCGCATGGGCATCGAAACGGGCGTCGATGTGTTCAAGCTGGTCGATGTCGCAGAGGACATCGTGGTCCCGATGATGGATCAGGTGATTCGCGTTGATCGCGATTCGTTCACGATCGGGTACGCCGGCGTGTACTCCACGTTCCTGTTGTTTGCCAAACGAGCCGCTGCGCGATATGGCGTGCCCTCACGCGACATTCTGCTGGAGCTGGCCCGGAAAAAAATGGTGGGTGGTCAGGAAGACATGATCGAGGATACCGCGCTGACGTTGGCAAAGGAACGCGGTCTGCTCAAGGTCGCATCGCCTGTCGCGGCGCAGGAGGGCTAAACGATGCCATTCGCCCAAATCTATCTGGTCGAAGGTCGAACCGAGGAACAAAAGGCGGCGGTAATCGAAAATGTTACACAGGCGCTCAGCGACGCGGTCGGCGCACCCAAAGAGAACATTCGTGTCTGGATCCACGACGTTCCCAAGACCAACTGGGGGATCGCCGGAGTCAGTGCCAAGGCACTGGGACGGTAAGCAACACGTAGCTATGCGATATGCCTTCGGGCATATCGAATCAGACATCAGGTCTTGCACAAAGGAGGAGACGATGCTTGATCTACACGACATCCGCTATGTGCGTCTGGGTACGGCGAACCTGGATCAAGCGGAGGAATATGCGACGAAGGTCCTCGGAATGGAATCGGTCCGGCGCGAGGGGAAATCGCTCTACCTGCGTTCCGACAGCCGGGACCATACGCTTTGCTATTTCGAGGGAGACCCGAAGGAGCAAACGGTGGGATTTGAGGTTGCGTCGAAGGGCCGCCTCAAGAAAGCCGCCGACCTGCTCGAAGACAGCGGCTATCGGGTCCGTTCGGGTACCAGTGAGGAATGCGAACAGCGGCGCGTGTACGATTTCGTCCATTTCACGGATCCTTCGGGCACACACTTCGATCTCGTGCTGCGTCCGGATGACAGCGGCCGACGCTATTTTCCGTCGCGCGACGCGGGTATCACGGGTTTCAGTCATGTGGGGCTGTACAGCAGTGACCCGAAGCGCGACGAACAGTTCTGGACCGAGATTGCAGGTGCCAAAGTCAGCGACCGGATCGGTGATGCAGCGCTTCTGAGAATCAATCCGGTTCATCACACGCTGGCGCTCTTTCCGTCCAATCATGGCGGCGTACAGCACATCAATCACCAGGTCGAATCGATCGACGACATCCTGCGCGCTTATTACTTCCTAAAGGAGAAAGGTGTCGAGATTCGCTTTGGGCCTGGGCGGCACGCGACTTCCGGCGCGTACTTCCTCTACTTCGCGGGCCCGGACGGAATGACGTTCGAGTACTCGTGTGGTGTGCGGATCTTCACGGAAGAAGAAGAGAAGACACATCGCCCACGACAGTTTTCGATCGAACCGCGATCGTACTGCATCCTGGGGTCGAAACCGACCGGGATCGCGGGATTCGAGAGCTGATCTTCACTGGCGACGCGCCGTTAACGCGTCGACGAGTACGCCGATCCGGGGTGCTCGTGGCGGCACACAATTTGAAATGCGAAACGAAATCATGAGTTACAACGTTCGACTGGAACCGACCGGACATACCTTCGAAGTGGCGGACGGCAAGACCGTACTGAAGGCTGGGATGGATGCGGGTCTGCTGATGCCCTATAGCTGCCGTGCTGGAGGATGCGCGACGTGTCGCGGGAAGATTCTCGAGGGATCTGTCGACTACGGTCCGATCATTCCGGGCGTGCTGCCGGAGAGTGATCGCAAGGCAGGCTACGCACTGATGTGCGTGGCGAAACCGCTGACTGACCTGGTCGTGGAATTGCGCGAGCTCGACGGAGTCGCTTCGGTCAAGGCGATGACTTTTCCCTGCCGTGTCGTTCACGCGGAGCGAGCAGCACCGGATGTGATGGTCGTCCGTTTGAGAATCCCGATGAACTACACGCTCTACTTCATGCCGGGACAGTACATCGAGGTACTGCTGAAGGACGGACAGCGCCGTAGCTACTCGGTCGCAGTCGCACCCCGTCATGACGACCTGACGCACCTCGAACTTCATATCAGGCATTCGCCCGGGGGCATGTTTACGGACCACGTTTTCGGCGCCATGAAGGAAAACGACATGCTGAAGCTCGAAGGTCCGTTCGGCACGTTTTTCCTACGCGAAGACTCCGACAAACCGATCGTATTCCTCGCAGGCGGGACCGGATTTGCACCGATCAAGTCGATCATCGATTACATGAACCTTCACGGTATTCGGCGACCGGTCACACTCTACTGGGGTGGACGGACGCGGCGCGACATCTACATGATGGATATCGCGAAGCGTTGGCAGGAAGAGTACGACCACATCCGGTTTGTACCGGTCGTTTCGAATGCAACACCGGAATGTGAATGGGAAGGTCGGAGCGGCTTTGTGCATCAGGCAGTGATGGAAGACCTTCCGGATCTCTCGGGACACCAGGTCTACGCATGCGGAACGCCGGCCATGGTGAATGCCGCGAGAAAGGACTTTGTCGAGCAATGCAAGCTGCCTGCAAACGAGTTCTTTGCCGACTCCTTCGTCTGAACCGCCACACCACGTCGTTTGAAAGGCCGGGGAACCGGCCTGTTCATATGCGTATTTTTTGAATACCGGAGTGTACGATGCCGCAAATTCCTGAAGTCACCACCGTTCCCGTGAGCAACGGGGATTCGATCATCAAGCCTTACGTTCTGGGTCACGGCACCCTCGCATGTCGTGAAATCAACGACACCCGCAAGTTCTACCAGGAGTTCCTCGGTCTGGAGACGGTGCGTCACGGCCCCCGTTCCTTCGCGGTGCGCCTTGGCATGAAGTTCCACATCTTCGCCGTAGAGATCGGCGACGAGATCGAACCGGTACCGTTCCTGAATCACTGGGGAATCGATGTCACCAGCAAGGAAGAGGTGGACGCCGCCTACGCCAAGACGGTCGAGTTGAAAGACAAGTACAAGATTCGGCAAATCACCGAGCCGTCATTGCAGCACGGTGTGTACTCGTTTTATCTCGAAGACATGGATTACAACTGGTGGGAAGTCCAGTATTACGAAGGCAACTTCCAGGATGAGGACCTCTTCGATTTCGGCGATCTGTTCTGATTGGTCGTACAACGCTGTATAGAGAATGTGAAGAGGACGATCCCATGAAAACTGAATACAAGCTGCTCACCTACGAGGGCGACAACGGCGAAGCCCGTGCCGGCATCTTGATCGACGGACGAGTGTTCGATGCCGCCACGGCCTTGAGTGAGGTAGGCGAGACGCAATTCAAAACGTTGGCGGTCATCGATCTGCTGGGTGAGTGGGACGCGTTTCGACCGATGCTGGAAAAGGTTGCGGCTCGGGTTGCGCAATCCGACTCTGCCGCCGGGATGGGCGTCGCCGTCAACGATGTGACTTTGCTCGCGCCCATTCTGTTTCCCAATGTCGTGTTCGGCGCGGGAGCCAACTTCTCGGACCATGTCGAAGAGATGCGACGAGCGTTCAACTTGCCGGCTGAAGCGAGCCCGCGTGAGAACGGCGGCAATCCGTGGTTCTTCGTCAAATCGCCGACACGTAGCGTGATTGCCAATCCGGGCGCCACGATCGAGTTGCCGGCCTACGCGAAGTCCGTTGACTACGAGATCGAACTTGCCGCCGTCATTGGACGCCGCGCTCGGAATGTCACGGCAGCTGAGGCGCTTGATTATGTCGCCGGCTATACCGTCGCCAACGATTTGTCGGCGCGAGATGGCCTGAGACGCACCAATTTTTCCGAACAATCGCCGTTCCGATTCGATTGGGTATCCCACAAGTGTTTCGATCGCAGTTGTCCGATCGGCCCGTGGATCAGTCCGGCGGAGTTCGTGGGCGATCCGCAAGCCTTGGGAATGAAACTCTGGCTGAACGGCGAGATCCGCCAGTCTGGATCGACGAGCTCGATGATTTTCAGTGTTGCCGAGCAGATCGCATTCCTGAGCACTCGCACGACGCTCGAGCCGGGGGACATCATTCTCACGGGAACGCCTGCGGGTGTCGGGGCGGCGCGGGGCGAGTTTTTGAAGAGCGGTGACGTAGTCAAGATGTGGATCGAGAAGATTGGGGAAATGACCCAATCGTTCGTCTAATAGCGAACACGCCACGCAACCTCGTGGCGTGTTCCCGGCAATCGACGCGCCGCGCGTGCGGCGATTGAAGTCGAGATCTTCGTGTAAGTCAGGTCCATTCGCTCATCTCGCGAAGAGGGCCTTGGACATCGGTATGACAGTAGACGACTCCATAGATACGGCATTCCAACGAGAGGTGCGAGTTGCGGCTCGTGCATTGGCGCGCGCCGGGCTCGTGCACGCGTATGGCCACTGCAGTGTGAGGATCGGTCACGATTGGTTTCTGGTTTGTACGGCAAAGCCGATGGCTCTAATTGTGCCGAACGACAACGGTACAATCGTCGCTATCGATGAACCCCTTCCAGCGGGGGTCCTCGGTGAAGTGCGCATTCATCAAGCCATCTACCGGTCGCGGCCGGACGTTTCGGGAATCGCTCGTACGACACCGGGCGATCTGATGACGCTTTCCGCTGCGAGATGTACGCCTCGTCGGAGGCACGGCTTCGGCGCCTACTTTCCAGAGTCGATTCCGCTTTGGGATGACGTCCGATTGGCTAGAACCGACGAGCGCGCGCGCGGCATTGCTGAAACAATCGGAGCAGGTAACGTTGTCGTGATGCGAGGCAACGGCGCGGTCGTTGCGGCGGCTTCGCTAAAGGAGGCGGTCGTGTTGAGCCGCTATCTGGAAGATGCCGCACGCGTGGAGTTGCAGCTGCGTATGGCGGGCCTCGCGACCGAAGCGTGTGTGTTGACCGAGGCCGAGGCGACCGAACGTGCAGTTCGGGGTGGTGGAATCATCGAGCGCATGTGGGAATACATGACCTCAGGTGATCCGGAGTCGGTCTGAGCGAAGTGAACACGTTCGTCGAAGAAACGTGCCGAGTTGGTCGAGCGGCAGATCCCACAGCAAGCATATCAATAGGAGATAGTGCGGGTTGTGGCCGGCGATGCAACACCTTACTCTGTGTGGTTAGACCGGCAGCCGTGGTCAAAGCCGACGGAGATGCCTGTCCGTCGGCTTTGACGCAAGCAAACTATGAAACTGGATTTGAATCTCCTCCGAGTGTTGGTTGCCGTCTATGAGACGCGCAACATCACCTCGGCGGCCACGTTGTTGAGTGTCAGCCAGCCTGCGGCCAGCGCGGCCTTGGCGCGGTTGCGCGATGCGTTCAACGACCCACTCTTTGTGAGAACACCGGGAGGGATGGAGCCGACGCCGCGAACGCTGAGTATCATCGAGAAGGTCAAGGAAGTGCTGACTTCGATCGATCAGGATATCTTGTCGAGCCAGACGTTCGAGCCGCTACACGCAACGGATGAGTTCGTGCTGTGCATGACCGCGATCGCTGAATATGTATTTCTACCCCATCTGGTATCGGTGACGAATCAGCGCGCTCCGCTGATTCGAATGCGATCTCTATCGCTGGCGCCGCAGGACCTGCAGGAGAGCCTCCTGAACGGAAAGGTGAATCTGGCGATCGGCTTCTATCCTGATCTGGTGTCTGCCGACATTTATCAGCAGCGGCTTTTTTCTCACCGACTCGTATGTTTGGTCAGGCAAGGACATGCGATAGCCGGAGACCGCATGACACTCGACGCGTTCGTCAATGCCGGTCACGTAGACGTGAGGGATGGCAGCCGGACCAGTGAGATGTTCGAAGAGTCGTTGTCGAACAAAAAGATCCAGCGCAACATCGTTCTGACCACGTCGCACTACATGAGTATTCCGCGGATCCTCGCGGAATCGGATCTGATCGCGGTCGCGCCGCTCATCGTGGCCAGAATATTTGCCCAGCAGTTTGGGCTTCGGGTGATGTCGCTGCCGCTCGAACTACCCGACTACGATCTCAAGCAGTATTGGCACCGAAAGTATCATCACGAACCCAAACTTGTGTGGCTACGGACACTGATACAGAGTGAATTTTCTGATGCATATGTAGCGGGCCTTCTGCGTAAGCTCGGTACTGACTATTCGGAAATGGGAGACTGAGGTTGTTTGGCGTATGGCGCTGCGCTGTCGTGCGGAATAGCGGGGGACCCGTGGCGAGGGGCGTGGCAGAACCGGTATGTACGCGATCGTGACCGTCGTTCCACATGGAATCGTAGAGTGATGATAGTGCCGTGTTAAACAGAGAGCCTCGATGTTGGGCCGATGCTTGCCGGGGATCGAAGTCGTCGATCGAAACTGTAGGAGATCGTCGTGGCGCATGCAAATACGGAGTGCGCTATGAGTCGAATGCAGCTTATCGATTGAGACTGAAGAATCCGTGGGCGACGATTCAATCTCTCGAGGGTGATGGTGTGAGCTGTTGACGGGAAGTTGCTTTCTTCGATGCCGTGAAGCTTGCTGATAATAGTACGGGAGGTTGAGTTTCTGTGTAATTTGGATTGCTGATAGTGCGTATAAGGAAAGATAGTTGGCGAGGTTTTCGCCCCGCACGGTAACGTTCCTGCGAATGAAGGACGGCGTCGTTTGAGATGCGTCCGTACTCGAACAACCAGGAGACGACATGAAACCGGTGCGGCGTTGGAGGCACTCCGTCAATATTCGTGAGCAGCGCGCAGAGATTCGCTTCGGCGCGATCTACAAAGGCGCTCTCCAGGCGACAAGGCCTTTGGGAATTGTCCTGGCCGTCGCAGCGTGCTTTGCGTCGCCGCTCGGCGCGACTGAGGGCGGAGGCTCGTCCTATGCGCCGGGGGTGAACACAGTATGGTCCGGAATGATGCCGCCACCGGGCCTGTACGGCTACGTGTATCTGTCCAACTACAATGCTGCGCACACGCTCGATCAGCATGGTGACGACAAGTCTGGAATCGAGAATTTCAATCTTCACGTCCAGGCGGCATCGATACGCGTCGACTTAGTCTATCCGAGGGCCAAGTTCCTTGGCGCGGACGTCGAATCGCGGATCGCACTCCCGTACATCAAGGGAAATGTGGAGTTCAACGCGATGACGCCCAGAGGCCCGCTCTACCGGAGTGGACGGGCCTCCGGCTTCGGTGATCTCACGCTATCGCCGTTGTTGCTGGGATGGCATGGCACGTCGTTGCACCAGATCGCGGGGCTGGATATCTTTGCGCCGACTGGCGACTACGACAAGTCACGGTTGTTCAATCCCAGCCGGCATTACTGGTCGGTTGGTCCGTGGTATGCATTCACGGTGTTTGCTGGAGACCGTTGGGAATTCAACGGCAAGGCGATCTACCTGTTCAATTTTCGCAACGACGCGACTGACTACACGTCAGGACAGGAACTCAACCTCGACTATGACGCCGCCTACAACATCAATCGAACCTGGCAGCTTGGTGTAAGTGGGTATGTTTATCGGCAGATCACGAACGATAAGCAAGGTGGTGGTATCGCTCCTGTCGACGGCAATAAAGGACAAGTGCTTTCGATAGGTCCCTTCGTGAAGTTTCAAGGCGGAAAGACGTGGGGGGTTGTGGTCAAGTGGCAACACGAGACATTCGTGCGCAACCGGTCGAGGGGAGACCGAATCTGGTTGCAAGCCGCTGCCAAGTTTTAGTTTTACTATTTAGGATAGCGGATAAAGTGTCTGAGGATGGGCGATTTGCTGCGGCGGTATCAGGTGGCCGCCAAATGCGGCCGGGAGGTGATCGACCGGGTGCCGGTCGATGAAGCCAATCGGCTCAGGCATGATCGCCCGCAGCGGCGCGTGGTTAAACGGGCGCGGTGGCTGTTGTCGCGCAACCGCGAGAATCTGTCGGCCGAACACCAGATCAAGCTACGTGAACTGATGCAAGCCAATCAGGCCCTGATGACCGTCTACGTCCTCAAATCGTTGCTCAAGGACCTCTGACAGCCGATGACCGCGTGGCAATGGCGTCGAGCCTGGCGGGCTTGGCTGGCGCAGGCCTGCGCTAGCCACATCGACCCGCTCCGGCGCTTTTCCGACGAGCTCGCCAAGTACTGGCGCGGCATCCTCTCCCGCGTGCGCTGGTCGATGCATACCGGCCAGCTCGAAGCTATCAATAACCGCATCAAGGTCATGAAGCGCATGGCCTACGGCTATCGCAACAGCGCCTGCTCTATGAGGCGGAAAGCCGTGGTTGATCATAGGGGATGCCAAAGTAAAGTCAAATTAAGTCTACTGAGAGTGAACGTCCGAAGGCGAATTCTTTCCGGTCATTCCGGTGAAAGCCGCGATTGGCGGTTTGTGGCCGACTGCACCCGCTGAGATGCAGCGCCGCAAAGCTGCCGCTAGCCTAGGCGAGTTCTTTTGACTGGCAGCTTACGGTCAACCTGGCCGAATGCGTACAGTCGGCCACGAAGCGACGATCGCGACGCCTGTTTAAATGGCCGCTCGTCGTCGCAACTCGGTCGTTCAATATCGGGCAACCGGATAGGCCAGGCGCCCTGGTTCAGAAACTGCGGACAGGCCAGTCAATAGATCACCTTGACCGTGTCTTGCCGAATGGCGCCTTCCTTGCCCACCGCAGCTGACAGGCCATCGTTGCATCCATGAAGAACTGCGGAGATGTCATCCATCGTGCGTCTGCTTCACATAGCTTCGTCGAGCAACGGGTAGTCGTTGTAGCCGGTTTCGTCGTCCGCGTAGATGGTTTCCGGATTGACCGCATTGAGCGGCGCACCGCGTCGAAAGCGCTCCACCAGATCAGGGTTGGCGATAAAAGGACGCCCAAACGCCGCCGCGTCTGCGTCGCCGCGTTCGATGGCCAGTTCCGCACTCTCCCTCGTCAGCCCTTCATTGAGGATGTAGGCCCCTTTGAAGATACGCTGCACGTCACGGCCGATGCGATCGTCGCCGCGATCCAGCGCCTCGCGCGCGAAAATGAAAGCGATGTTGCGCGCGTTGAGTTGCTCGGCGACATAAGTGAACAGCGCGCGCGGATGCGAGTCGCGCATCGAGTATGAACTCGACATCAGGTTCAGATGCACGCCGATGCGGTCCGCCGGCCAAACCGTGAGCAACGCATCGACTGCCTCCAGCAGGAAGCGCGCGCGGTTCTCGATCGAGCCGCCGTAACGGTCGGTCCGCAGGTTCGATCCGTCGTGCAGAAACTGATCGAACAGGTAACCATTTGCCGCGTGAAGCTCGACGCCATCAAAACCAGCGCGTTGTGCGTTTGCGGCGCCAGCCCGGAAATCCTCGACGATGCCGGGAATTTCTTCGGTCTCCAGCGCACGCGGTATGGTGTACGGGCACCGAGGCTGCACGCGGGTGACATGGCCTTCCGGCGCAATGGCACTGGGGGCGACCGGAAGTTGGCCATCATGATAGACCGGGTCGGAAACCCGCCCGACGTGCCACAGCTGGGAGACAATCAGGCCACCCGCATCGTGTACCGCTGAAGTCACCTCTTTCCAGCCGGCAATCTGCTTCTCGGTCCAGATGCCCGGCGTGTTGGGATAGCCAACGCCCTGAGGCGTGACGGAAGTGGCTTCGGTAATGACGAGTCCTGCGCTCGCACGCAGCGCGTAGTGCCGCGCGTTGAGGACACCGGGACTACGCTCGGCGAACGCGCGCATGCGCGTGAGCGGTGCCATGACAATGCGGTTCGACAGTTTCAGCGCGCCAATCTGGATAGGATCGAAGAGTGTGGGCATCTGCGGGCTTCTCATTTCGGTGTTGAAGGTAGAAAGAACGGCTGCTCCGTTTCGATTAACTATGGAACGTCGTAAGGCATGCGTTTATCGTCACAGCACATTAGATGTAACAATAGTGGTTACAACATAAACCATCCAGGCCATCAGCACAAGCCTCTTGTCATGAACGGTCGCCGTCGATGAGACGCGAATGGCGCGAGCGGGGCGGTTTCGGCACGCCAATGGGACCATGCGTGTAGCCTGAAATCGTCCGTCTTTTAAGGCGGGGAGCGCGCGAGGTCACCGAACTCATCAAACATGTCAGGATTGACGACCCATGCTGTAACGAATATAGTTACAACTAAACTGACTAAGACAGGCTTTCTATGAGCGCCAACAGCCGCCTGACCGTGGCGACCCACATCCTGGCGTGGATGGCGCTCGTCGCGCGGGACAATCCTGACCCGGTCACGTCCGATCGGATCGCTGCGAGCGTCAACACCAATCCGGTGGTGATTCGTCGTACGCTTGGGTTGCTTGCGAAAGGCGGCCTTGTCGAGAGTTATCGCGGTGTCAATGCGGGATGGCGTCTGACCAGGAGTGCGGACGCAATCAGTTTGCTCGACGTCTTTAATGCACTTGAAGAGGGTGCGCACTTCGCGCTGCACCCTTCGCAGCCCAGCCAGACGTGCCCCATCGGGCGAGGCATCGGGTCGACGCTGAGGTACGTCTATGATTCGATCGACGATGGCGTTCGAAAGACGCTTGCCGCCACGACGATCGAAGCGGTACTCACAGACACTCTTGCATCGCGACCATCTAAAAAGCGCGGCTGAATCCGGGTCGGTTGTATCGGGGCACGTCGGCCTATAAGAGTGAGAGAACGAATCGTCGTTAAAGGGGCAACGGGACGAGTTGTCGGCCAATTGTGATGATCGAAAGTCTCAAGTAGTGCCACTTACGGCCCTTCGGTCGCCGTGGCTGAGTGTCTCAATCGGGTCGATCACGGTCTGCATTAACCTCGATAACACTTATCGGTGTATAGATCAATAATTGCGAGGACTAGGGACAGCGGAACGCGAGGACTCTGATGAGCATCCTCGGCGGTACCGCGACTTCGACGTGAGGCGTGGCATGGGCAGTGATCGGCCATTAAGCGATCGCGGTTGACGATACAGTGGCCGGAGGTAATGGAATGCCCCGAAACCTCCGTTTGTTGAACGTCAAAAGCCGGCGCTCGACGGTCCCACCTTCGTCCATTTGGCACCCTGATAAGCCGTGCTTCCAGCGGCGACCGGCCGCCCGATTCTGACCGTGCCACGACGGCCCTACGGTCGGCCAGTCACGCGCTGCACCATCGCGTAGAGCACCGACATCTGCAAGCCGCTCTTGAGTGCGTAGTTCGGGTCGTATTGATTGGAGTAGCCCCACCAGTCGAAGCATGCATTCGGGTTCGTCGGTCCGGGCGCGGACGACGCAATCGTGTCGGGATACAGGACCACCAGTTTGTTCGTGTCGGCCCATTCATTGATGCCCGCCTCGGTGACCCAGCGGTTGCCGATAAGTGATGCCTCCTGCAGACAGCCGTGGAGGGCGAGCACGAATCCGCACTTGTTCCCTTGCGCGCAGGCTTTGGGAACAAAAACGCTCCCAGTCGAACTCATAGAAAGGTTTGGCGACGCCCCGAACTCCGTTTGATCGAATGCGGACAGCGTACCCGACAGCTTTCCGTTGTTGCGCGGTTTCAATGGGCCGAGGAACATCGTCAGCCACGTTTGTACTGAATCGTAGACTGCGCCATTCGCCGAGCAGCGCACCATGTAGGGACTCCCGAGCGTGCCGCATGCAAGTTCGCCGTCAGGCGATTCCCAGCCGTGCTCGGCGGGATACGAATTGTCGAAGTGAACATTGGCTCCATAACGCTGGTATTCCGAGTTGAGGTCGGCCATCTCGAGCGGATTAACGACTTGGTCTTGCGTGCCGGACCAGAGGTAGACGGGCTGTCCACGCAGATTCGTCGCCGGGTCGATGGTGCCGAGGGACGATTGCGCGTCCAGGTACGTCTCGGATGCCGCAAGCGTGCTGTTGTACGACGCCTGATTCGACGGAAGCGTCAAGCCGCCACAGTTTGCCAAAGCTGTCGCGGCTCCTCCGGCGGCGGCACACCAGTACACTCCGCCAGCGTAGACAGCGGCCCCTTTGAAGGTCGAAGAGTGGGCAACGTGCATCTGCACTGCCGCAAAACCGCCAGACGAGATACCCGCGACGAAGACCTTCGTCGGGTCAATCTGATAGCGTTGAAGTTTTTCGATCTTGGACGTGTCCGCGGTGGGGCTCGACGTGGCCACTAACGCCTTTGCCGATGCTGCCAATGCACCGGCCTCCGTACCGGCCGAATCGCCACTACCGCCGCACCCGGCGAGGCCGATCGCCAACACAGCTGCCGACGCTAACCCCAAAGCCATCGTCATCATTGTCGTCTCCTCGTCGGAGTGGGATAAATTAGCAACATCGCTCCGCCCGTCGAACTACCGGCCGTTTTCAGCTTCCGCCTAAGACTCGCTAACACAAGTCATCGACAAAGCGCGAACAGCTGTTTACGGCATGCGATGCGCCCGACGATACCCCGGCACAGCAAAAATCGCTCCCGTAGCACTTGCAATCGTAAGCCTTAGGCGCGGAGTTAAAACGGTAAAGTCGAAGATTCCCAAACGACCGATTTACTCCATACGAGCCGTTCGCGCCGCGGGGCCTTGATTGGGAGCTCATGGTCGGCCACGGAAGTTTGATGCTGGGCGCGGCATGGGAGGATCGCTGGTGGCGCCTGGATTTCCGGGTTCGGCCACTTTCGGTCATTCGACGCCGACACCTACATTGTCGACAACCGCTAGATTCCTTGACTGAATTGATTGGGATGCGATTGAGTCAGGTTTTTCTACGCAGCAATCTTCGCTTCGTCGCACCATGTGTTGACGGCCTGTTGGGCGATGCGGAAGCTGCGTTGCAATGACGCTGGTGAGGCCGCAGGTGCCTGGGGGCTGACCAGTGCGAGGCCGGGGCGCAAGATGCGCGAGTACACGCGTGTATAGAACAGGGCCGTCTGCAACCCC
>NZ_WOEZ01000022.1 GCF_013177735.1 Paraburkholderia elongata
ACAACGCCACGTTCCTGATTCCATTACCACGTTGCGTATCCTGCTTGGACTACGGCTCATGCAACGATGGCACTCTTCCTGTACGGCAATAGAGCGCGCAACTAATTATGTGACACAGTAAGACTAGTATCCCTGAATGGTGGATGGACCGGGTCCTCTCGCGCTTGATATGTCGCGACCGCGAAAAGGAGGCAAGATGACCAAGTTTTTACTGAACGCACCAATCCTCGCCTTCTTGTCGACCGGCGTGATGTTCGCGTATGCGCAGGAGGAGGATCAATGCTATGTGGAGGCAAACAAGATCGTTTCGTCGTGCTTTTCCGCTGCGCAATCAACAGACCCCAATCGAACCGAGTCCGCAGAAATGCAGTGCGAGTCGGAATATAGAGCTCAAACGATAAAATGTGCGCATCCCACTTCTCGGCCGGGCAACCCTAAGCTCTGCTAGCGTTCGAGGGCACAAAGAGGACGCTCGACATATCAGTAGGACCTCAAACTATAACTTGATGCACACGTAAGCCATATCGCGTGTCTAATCCGATCTAAGATGCAGCCGCATCACCAGCGAAAGCCCAAGCCGCCTTGGGCTGACGACGCATCAGCAAATAGAACGCGACGAAGTGCGTGATCATCAGCAGGGGCACGTAGATGATCGGGATCGCGTAAGTGGCGCCCAGTTGCCCCGCAATTGCAGGAAGGCCGATCCGAGTCGCATGGTAATAGTCGACGATGATGTCGACCGCTCCCACGAGATTGAAGGCGACCACGAAAAACCAGAAGAGTGGACGTATCCTGAAGGTGAGCAGCGCCAGGATGGCCAGCACTCCGGTTGCGAAGTCTCCATAAGTGGCGAACTGGGCGAAGCTGGCCGGCAGACCAGGTCCGACGACGCCGGGAAGGATGAAGACAAGCCCGAAGAAGCGAAAGCTGTGCAGCGTAGCGATGGCGCGTTGCGCGTCGAAACGGTCCATCGACTTAAGCTTGGGCAGGACGTACACGATGAAGCAAAGCAGGCACGCGACATAGCCTAGAACGAGATGTATCTGGAAGATGGTTTCGGGTGACATTGCGGAACTCCTATCAGGGGTTGGTCGACGCGGCCTCGAACACCGCGGTCAGGATGCCGAGCCGGCCTTCCAGGAGATTGCGTCCCAGGTTGGCGGAAAGTTGCGCAAAGTCCGGGCCCATTACCACGCCGAGATTGGGCGACGGCGGCGGCCCCGATGCGCGCAACTGGACAATCCAGTCTTTGGCTGCCTCGGTGTCGTCTTGCCATGTCAGCGTGCGGAAACCGGCTGTTTCGATCGCCTCGCGTGTCGCGCCGGCACTTAAGAGACAGCTCGTTGCCGGCGTCCGCGCCCAAGGAACGGGATAGTGTGGCTCGCCGCTATTCAACACGACGTCGTAGGTCGCAAACCTGCCTCCCGACTTCAGCACGCGCCGGATCTCGCAGTAGAGCCGCGCCCGGTCGGAGATGTTCATCGCCACATGCTGCAGCAACACTACATCGAAGCGGCCGTCGTCAAAGGGAAGCTCCAACGCGCTGGCGGTCTGGAACGACACCTGCCCGCTCTGCCCAGTGCGCCCGGTCAGATAGCGCGCGGCGTCCACAAATGGCTCGCTGAGGTCAACACCCGTCACCTGGCAGCCATAGGTCGCGGCCAGAAAGCGCGCCGGCCCGCCGACGCCCGAGCCGACGTCCAGGACCGAACTGTCGGCGGTGACCCCGGCGAACCTGGCAAGCTCGACGGTCGCGGCAAGCCCGCGGGTGTGAAACTGGTCGAGGGCACCCAGTTGCTGAGGTGTGAGCCGTTTGTCCTCCGGGCCAAGGGCAGTGAGTGCCGTCTTCAGCCGCTCGGTCAGCCCGGTCGCGCGATAGTGGTCGCGCACGCCATCAAGGCTATCGGTCATTGCAAGTTTCCTTTTGGTTTCAGGGGGCTATCGGCGTCGAGAGCCTCGATGTTGGCGGGACTCCTGATCCGCAAGCAGAGTTTAGGACCGCTTCCAACGAGCGACTATTCACGATAATATTGATGCGTTATGAAGCAAAACTTCACAGTCCGGCAAGGCGCGCTCGACGGGGTCGAGGCGTTCCTGAGCGTTGCCCAGCACCGCAGTTTTCGTAAAGCGGCCGCGGCACTCGGGGTGACGCCTTCGGCGATCAGCCAAACGGTACGCGTACTCGAGGCGCGCGTCGGCGCCGCGCTCTTCGTACGCACAACGCGGAGTGTCGGCCTGACCGAAGCCGGCGAACGATTCCTTTTACGAGCAAAGCCTGCCTTCGAGGAACTCGTCGCTGCAAGCGACGTCGCGCGTGACCTGGGACAGCGACCGTCCGGACTGTTGCGCCTCTCGGTGCCGAGCGCGGCAGTGCCGATCGTGTTGGAGCCACTGATCGCATCCTTCTGCCGTGCCTATCCCGAGGTCGAGGTTGAGATCGTCGCAAGCCCGGAGTTGGTCGACCTCGCGGCCGAAGGGTTTGACGCCGGCGTCAGGATGGGCCAGTTCATCGCGGCCGACATGGTCGCGGTACGACTGACGCCGCCGTTCCGGTTCGAGGTCGTTGGCAGCCCCGATTATCTGCATCGGCGAAACCGGCCGGAGCGCATCGACGATCTACGTGACCACGCCTGCCTGCGCATGCGCCGCTCGAACGGGTCGATCGCGCCTTGGCCCTTTGTCGACGGCAACAAGGCAGTTGAGGCAATCGTCTCCGGGCCGCTAATCGCGCACGACTACCCCACACTCCTCGGAGCGGCGATTCAAGGTGTCGGACTTGCACAAGTACCCGGCCCGCTCGCCGCAGCGCCGATCGCTGACGGCCGATTGCAAGCGCTGCTGACACCCTTCGCCGTCACAACGCCAGGGGTTTTTCTATACCACTCAGGCAGACGCCAGGTCTTGCCCAAACTGCGCGCATTCATCGAGCACGTTAAATACCAGAGCGCTGACGCTCCGAGTGACGGAACAATTGCGCGGAGGTTGCGCGAGTTCGAACGTGCAAACAAATCTTGAGAACGTGCTGGGATTGTCGACAACATAGGCGTTGATCGGGCGTTGTCACGCTGCTGGGACGGTCGCGCAAGATCATCGCCGATCAGTTGCGCAGCTACCCGGCGGCCAAAGCCGAGATCCCGGAGCTGGCGCCGTCTATTTGGCTTGTTCGGCCGAGTTATGGATCGCCTGGCCACCTTTCGATATGTCCTCGCCGGCTCCAGCTATCGTGTTGCAGCCCGCGAGGAGAGTGGTACCGGCAATTAGAAGCAAAGCAATGAGTCGTGTCATGTTGCCTCCTTCGAGAAGTCTTTGGTGTCGGCAATGGTGCTGACACCAGATGGGCATGGGTGTCGCGGGCTCATCGGGACCACCGCATGCAAGCATGCTTGCATGAATCTCATTGTAAGCGAGACATGGGCCAGCAGTGGCATCAGACTTACGCAAGACCTGAGGTTCGAAAGGCTGACAGCCCACTCTGCCGGGGCGAAACTCCCTTGTCCGGCCGCTTTCAAGTTGCAGACCATTCGCACAACCGCTATCTCAAGGTCCTGGCGCTTTGCCGGTGCGGTCGTTGTCGTCTTCACGCCCCGGCGTGTGCGTGGCCTCCGTTCTGGTTTGTTCGTCGGCGCGGAGTAACGCGGGTGAAAAGAAGCAGCCCATGACTGCGGACAGGATAATGAAAATCGAGGCCGCATCGACCAGCAGTCCGAAGCGCATGAAAATAAAGAAGCAGAATAGAAGATTCAGCAGATGCAGGAAGATACCCAGAGCGGCGACACCCCTGGGGACAACTCGTATGAATACCGCGAACCGCGAATGGGGGCGAGGCACGTACCAGATGATCAGCAGACCGAAAGTCATAATGAAGGTGCATTCTGCCCATTTCAGCCAGATGGGGCGGCGCAGAAAACGTCCCTCGAAAATCGTCTCGATGACCTGCGCCTGAATTTCGATGCCCGGCACCAGTTCCCCCAACGCGGTCGTGCGCATGTCAGTCAGGCCTGCACCGGTCAGTCCGACCAGCACCAATTTGTCCCGGATCCGTTCCGGATCGACTGTTCCGCGCAGGATGTCGCGTGCCGACACGTAGCGGCTCAGCATCGACCGAATGGACGCGAAATGCAACCAGATGTCACCCCCGGGCTGCGTGGGCACCAGCACATCAGCGACACCCACCGCTTGCACGCCCGATGTGTCGGCAAAGACGTCGATCGCCGATGAACCCGTGGCGAGGCGGAGCATTTCCATCGGTAGACTGGGAACCAGTTTCTCCCTCAAACCCGTGATGAGGGGAATATGCCGGACTACGCCTTGTTCGAGCGCCACGCTCAGCATCGCCTGCCCGTGGGCCGCCGCCTGCAATTCCGGCAGGCTGGCGAGCACATAGTCGAACCGTTGCACGTGGTCCAGTGGGTCGGTGCCATGCACGAGAATCGGCGCGCTTCGCAGATCGGTGCTGGTGGCGAAGGCGGCATGATCGAGCGCCGCGGCACCCAGAATGGTCGGCGCTGCACGCAACGATCTGGCGAGAATGGCTTCGTGACTGGGAAGGGCCCGCAAGCCGGCAGCGAGAGCCGCAGCCGTGTTCGGCAGATTGCCAGCCACCTTGTCAGGAGAGGTCTGATCCGGCTCCGGCATGTAAATGTCGAGACCGATAGCCAGCGGTTTCAGTGCCGCAAGGGCATCGATCAGGCTCGCGAGTCGATTTCGCGGCCAGGGCCATTGCCCGACAGTTGCGAGCGTCTCCTCATCAATCTCGACAATGGTCACGGGCTGAGCAGTCGGAATCCGCGGGAAGTGACGCTGATACTGATCGAACAGAATTTGCCGGGCTGTTTTAAAGGAGTCGGGAAGCGCCTCGTCGAGCGTGTCCACGAAAGCCGGACGCGGTATGTCGCTCGGCCATTCGCTGCACAGGTTGAGCAGGCTCAGGCCGAACAAAACCACCAGTGCCACCGGACGCCCCTGGGCCGCTCTCAGCAGAGTCCTGATGCGGGCAATCCATGGGTCGTAAAAGCGTTTCATCGACGGAAAGGCCCATCAGCGCCGATGACTGGCGCGGGTCATTGGATGGTGATGACTGCGCGCCGGTTCATGCGATTAGGAACGCCATCGGCCGTGGGGACCAGTGGCTCGCGCTTGCCCCGGGCAGCGGTCTCTATTTCCCGGGCGGGAATGCCTTGCTTGGTCAGGAACGCAGCAACACTCTGCGCCCGCTGCATGGACAATTTGTCATTGAACTCCTGAGAGCCCGCCAGATCGGTGTGACCGACCACCACGAGTTGAGGTGCAGGCCAGGTCGCCAGCACGGCTTTTAACTTTTTAACCGTATCGGCAGACTCCGGGGCCAATTCGGTAGCAGAGTCAAAGAGAAAAAAAATCGTAAATGTCATGGGCCGAGGAGGCCGGGCCGCGAGTAGCTCGCCATATCGGGCCTGCACACTGGATTGGCTATCCATCGTTTTTTCGATGGCGCCGCCCTTAGCGACGCCGACGCCAGCGTAAGCCTTGTCTATTGTCTGCTCTCCGGTGGCGCTGTGGACAATGACCGCTCCCACTTTGCCATCAGGATCCGGCAATAGAATAATTTTGTCCGGAGTGCTGCACCCAGCCAGGAAAGCCAGCATGACGAATGCTGCTGCAGATGCCAGCCCGTGAAGTCGGATTGCAGCCTTCAACGTGCACCCTCCCCTTTATCGCCGACTTCGATGATGAATTCAGTGCCGCGCACGCCCAGTGTGGTGGTCGGCGTGCTGAAACGGACGGCCTCCGGATTCGCCTTCGCCAACTTTCCGGAAATCACCGCCAGGGAACCACGTTTGACGGTGGCGTCGAGCACTCCGTCATGGGTCGTGGTATTGAACGCGAATTTGTTGAGCTCGAGGATGGTATTGGCGCCGGCCGAGAGTTGGGTGGTGTCACGCAGCGTGATACCGACGGAGGATTCCGGGCCGGTCACGATGCGATCGCTGCCGTAAACCTCGCTGCCGATGGCCGCACCCGAACTTCCTCCAGTCCGCTCGATCTGCACCGTACCCTTAAGGGTCTTGACGACGCCGGCAGCATCGGCGGCAAGTACATCGGCGACAGCCATGCACCCGCAGGCAAGAATCAAGGCATGGTTGATGACTCGAAGACGCATCGGTGGCACCTGATTGCGTAAAGCTGCTTTCCGCGGGGCAGCGCGGCTCCCCGATGTCGACCTGGTGTTGTGAGCGATCATTGCCCGACTGCTCGTAGAGCTGGGGCTTGTGAAGGGCGTGCAGAAATACTGCTCTTGGAAGTCAGTTGGAGACGTGTCCGCTGTATCGAACAGAATATGGCGCCGATCCAAATGACTCTGTGCGCTTCCGCGCATATCGCACCAGACACTTCTTTGGCAGCTGGTTTACGGCTGCGGCCAACCCCGCGCCGCCATCTCAAGCTCATCACGGCACAGGCAAGCCGAGCCGCCACGTCAAATTCCCCCGCGCGCGCGTTTCGCAACGGGCATGGAAAAAATCGGTGTGATAGATGCGCGGACGTGCCAGCAGGTTGCCCAGAAACGTCCGTTCGCGCATGTCGTAGGCGCGGTCGTCAAGGTCGGGACGTTCCGCCCTCAGGCGCACTCCTTCCTCACGAAAACGGTTCCGTCGACCGCCCAGCACCGCAAGGTCGATATCGCAGGCAAAGCGATCGTCCAATCCGGCCGGCACACACGTATGCCTGGTCGCCAGGATCATTTCGCAGATGCGCTCGCCCGCAGCGATACGGTCATCTGCCCATTCCCGGAACCAGTCCGCGCTGCGTTGCTCGTTGTCCGATGCGCCGGGAACATAGACCACGTCGTGACACCACAGCGCAAGTTCGACAACATCGGGATGAGGAATCGCGCTACACGCCCGGTCGAGATCGTGCAAGCAGCGGCGGATATGACGCAGCGTGTGGTAATGACGCGTCGGTTCGGCATAAAGCTGCGCAAGATCGGCATAGGCGGCCTCGGCGCGCAAGCCGCCGCTGCGTGACCACAATGCGATGAAGCGCGCTTGCGTCTGGCTCATTCCCGCCCCTTTCCACCCTGCACGGATGCGTGACTGTTCGGCACCGTACC
>NZ_WOEZ01000218.1 GCF_013177735.1 Paraburkholderia elongata
TCTCGTATTGTTGGAGCCAAAGTAGCCAACTTGGCCGTTCTTGAGGTTCTGCTCGAGCTTCTGCCAGTAGTAGAAAATGTCCATTCGATGTCTGCTATTCGATGCTTGGTTCACTGCGGTGCTTAATCAACGTCGCAATGTTACTAGAAGCCGCTTTTATCGAGCACGAACCGGTTCGAAATGGTTCACACCGTTATGCCGCGAACCAATACTCGTAGTACGGCCCGTCCTGGTCATCAAATACGGCAAGGAGCGCCGCCAACTCCGACGCATCCGAAGATGCGCCAAACTCGCGTCAATGCTGGCCGGCGTTCAGCAACGTCCAAGTCTGCCGCGTTGGCGGTCCGGCAAGGATTCGCGCAAACACCGCGCGGCATCGAACGCAGGTGTAGTGCTCTTCTACTCGCGCGTCTTTCACCGCGCCGGCGCCGTTAAGCGTGAGGTCTTGATGCGGAAGCTCGTCCGCCGGCTTACCGTACAGGTCAGCGCAACGCGCGCAAGGTTGAATCCAAAGGTCCATTCGTCAGTTGTCGGCAATTTTGAGCGACATGCGGCCATGTCGATGCCGGTAGAAAGCATAGGTATCAAAGCGAGGAATATCTGCGACGGGGCGTCGCAAGGTAGACCATTTGAGGTAAGCGCATCATTAGTGCCCACGGCCATCAAAAACGAACAACGAATCGATGTCTTTCGCGGTTAGTCCCCAAACGGGTTGCCGGTGTCTTTCACTTCGGTATTGAGGTTGTATTCCGCACGCACGGCCTTGAGCACGCCCTCGATGTCGCGCTCGAAGCCGACCGCGTTGCCGAAGTGAGTCATGTTCCAGTTGCAGCCTGTCTTGTCAGCCTCTTGCAACTGCGGCCGCGGCACACGAATCTTCACGCCATCCTCGACGATTTCCTGCAGTCGATGGATTCGCCGGTTGACCTCCTGCTGAAGCTGCGAGGCATTGAGCGCCTTGCGTATCATCCAGGTCTCCTTCCGGTTGCTCAAGCCAGTCTAGCGCAAGTGAGGTGTTCCGCGACCTGGCGCTGAAATGCAAAGCGCCTGAGAGAGAGCAGGCGCCTCGGTTCGTCGGGGTGCGTCAGTAAGTCAGTACGCGACAATCACGACGCCGCTGCCGCCAATGCCACGACCACCGATG
>NZ_WOEZ01000219.1 GCF_013177735.1 Paraburkholderia elongata
TGTCTGTCGGTACTGGCCATCGGCCAGCACGTCCGACATCGTCGTCGCCGAGGAACACGTAAATCGCCGGGACTCTCCCGGACAGCTCGAGCAATGGTTTCAGGGCGTACGACCAGACTTTACGGTTGACCTTACGGAGCACCGTCTAATCGTGGAGGTCGCAGTCACTCATTTTTGCGACGCGCAAAAGCAGGCGAAGCTAAAGCTGCTCGGTTTTCCCGCGCTCGAAATTGACCTTTCGAACGTTGCACGCGATATACGCGTCGCAGAAGTCAGGCGGCTCGTGCTCGAAGAGACAGAGGGAAAGCGGTGGATTTTCTATCCCGGCGAGGCCGAAGCTCGGGCAACGCTGGAGGTACGTCGCAGCCACGAGGAGTCCCTGAGAGTCGCTGCGCTTGAACGAGAACGTGAGGCGGAACGCGTGAGGGACAGAGCACGCGCGGCAGTCTACGAGAACAAGGTTGCGCTCGCAAACAGACGCTTCCTCGAAAGTCGGGAAATCACAAAAGAGAACTACGTCGCCTCAAAGTTTGGCATATCGCAGCGGGACTGGCCACCGCTACTGGATGCTTCGGTGCGAGACGAGCGTTCCATCGAAACACCTCGGCGCATCTGGCAAGCTGACGTTTACAGGAAGTTCATTCATGGAAAGCTGGTGAGTCGGGGTATCGCGCTCGTGTCGGTCGCGAAGGTAGCCGACGGGCTCACGCGCCGCTACCCTATAGCGCCGGCGTCGTTCTCCATGGTTCCAATATCCGTCTGGGTTTTCTTTTGCTCGCTTGAACGCCAAGGCTACCTTCAGCAACATGGTGGGCAGGAATTTGCGGTCCTGAAAGACACATTGCCCGTAAAAAAATCGCCCCGGGTCCAAGCTCGCCGAGGCCAGAGACTTCAGCGCGGCAGCGCCCCAGTCTGGGCGCGAGACATGGTCGATGCCTCGCAAATCTGGTCCGCAGCAAAACGGACCGGTATCCACATACCTCCTGCCGCCATCAGTGGACTATTGCATGTGGGCAGGGGCAACCTGACCGAGGAGAGGTACGCGCGCAACGTCGCAGCTACTCTGAACGTGAGTGTGCAAAGCGCGCGCGAGTTTCTGTGCGCAGTTGGCTTCTTTGCCAAGGTCGAGCCAACCCGTGTGTAAGGGACGCAGAGTTGACCGAAACCGCGGTGCAGTTATGCGGCTTCGCCTGCACGACAAACTGACGGAAGAACGCACGGCGGTCCGTCGACGTCGGATAGCATTCCTTGGCGTAGAACGAGGATTCCTCCGCGCCACCATCCACGGGGTAGTCCCCGCGCTGGCCAATCCACCCTTGGATGATTCGGCGTGTTCCAGGGAGCGATAACTCTTCGACGGGGTCCCTGAGCGTTGGGTTCTTGGAATTCAACTACCACACGGCGCAACTGCAGGTCCTGACGGCGTACCGCGCATGCGATACTCCGACGCTAGTAATGCCGTGTTACCAATCTCGCACCGCCGTTTCACCTGTGTCCCGCATCGCCTCCTACACTTCGAGCCGTAGTCACTGACATTGCACTCGAATGTGCGAGGAGTAGCGAAGATGAACAAGAAGATACTTGGCGCAGCACTTGGTCTGGCGGTTCTGGCGGCATCAACAGCAGCATCGGCGCACGTCGACGTCGCCATCGGATTGGGCGTCCCCGGAGCCGTGTTTGCGCCGGCAGAGCCAGTGTACGCACCGCCACCTCCCGTCGTGTATGCTCCCGCACCCGTCGCCGTCGCGTACGGCGGTGACGACGACTGGCGAGCCCGCGAATGGCGCGAACGTCGCGAGTGGCGTGAACGTGAATGGCGCCGCCAGGAATGGCGTGAGCACGAGTGGCGCGAGCGTCGTGATTGGCGCGGGTATTGAAACGACGCCGGAAGGCGTCACATCCGAAAAATCCAGCCTCAGAGGATCTTCGAATGAAAGCTAGCCCGATAAGAACCGCCTTGATCGCAGCGACGCTGGCCTTCGCAACGGCAGGCACGGCAAACGCCGCAGGCTGCCTCAAGGGCGCGGTGGTAGGCGGGGTCGCCGGGCATTACGCGGGGCACCACGCTGTCGTTGGTGCGGTCGGTGGCTGCATGGTTGGCAGGCACCTTTCGAAAGAGCACGCTCAACAGCAAGCCGCGCAACGTCAGGCAGCACAGGCGCAATAAAACG
>NZ_WOEZ01000220.1 GCF_013177735.1 Paraburkholderia elongata
CTGCATGTGCCTTCAGAGCAGCGCCACATTGGCTATGTGCCGCAGGAAGGCGCGCTGTTTCCGCATCTTTCCGTGGCGGACAACATCGTGTTCGGCTTGCCGCGTACGCAGCGCCGCGCGCGTCATCGGGTGGCCGAATTGCTGGAGCTGGTCGGCTTGCCGGCGAACTTCGGCGAGCGCGCGCCGCAGCAGTTGTCGGGTGGCCAGCAGCAGCGTGTCGCACTGGCTCGCGCGCTCGCGCCGTCGCCGACACTGGTCATGCTCGATGAGCCCTTCTCGTCGCTCGACGCTGCATTGCGGCTCGAAACGCGCCAGGCGGTGGCAAGTGCTTTGGCCGCGACCGGCGCGACTGCCGTTCTTGTCACGCACGATCAATCGGAAGCGCTGTCGCTCGGCCATGAGGTCGCGGTGCTGTGGAACGGTCGGCTGATCCAGACCGCGACGCCGGAGACGCTGTACCGCAGGCCGGTGACGCGTGAGCTCGCGTCGTTCGTCGGTGAAGCGGTGTTGTTGCCGGGCGTGGTCAAGCAGGATCGCGTCGACTGCGAGCTCGGCGATTTGCCGCTGTGCGAGCCGATGGGCAACGGCGCGGTCGAAGTCATGGTGCGGCCTGAACAGATCCGTCTGTTGCGTGCCGAAGAAACGATGCCGAACGGCGTGGCGTCCCATGACGCCGTGGTGCAGGAGGTGATCTTTCAGGGACAGGACGCGGGCGTCGCGCTGCAATTGCAGTCCGGCGCGCGGACGGTGGTGCGCGCTCGCGTGCCGGGGTATCTGTCGCCGCGGCCGGGTGAACACGTGCGGCTCGCCGTGGATGGCGAAGTGACGGCTTATCCGCGGGCTTGAGCGGCGCAGATAAGCCTAAAGGTTGAACCACAAAGTTGAGCCGCAAGCTTGCGTCGCGCGTTAGCGGCGTATCTAAGCAACGCCCTTGAGGGGGCGCGTCCATCGCTGCATCATCATGCTGGCGCCGCCGCCCCGCGCGTTTGCGTTCGCAGCGACAAATCCTGCACCATCTGCGCGGCCAGATAGTCACACGTCGGCCGGTCCGATTTGGCGCTGCGCGCCACCACGATTTCCAGCGGCGCGATCTTCGGCAAGCCTTGCGCTTCGCCGAGTATCGCCAGCCGCGGCGGCACGCTGCAGCGCGTGAGCGCGATCACCGAAAGCCCCGCATCCACGGTCGCCACCAGCCCCATCAGACTTGCACTGCTAAACGCCGCCCGATAGCGGATACGCGCGCCGTCCAGCGCCGCCAGCGTGTGCTGGCGCGCAACACAGCCGGGCTCGTAAAGCCCGACCGGCAATGGCGACGACGCCAGCACCGGCGTATCCACCGACGCCCCCACCCATACCATCGGCTCGCTGCGCACGAATTCGCCGCGCAATTTGCGGTCGCGCGTGACGAAGGCGAGATCGATCTTGTTATCGGCCAACATCGGTGCGAGCGACGTGCTCTGCGCGCAGACGATCTCGATCTCCACGTGCGGATATAGATTCGAAAAGCGCCGCAACACCGGCGAGAGCAGCGAAGACACGTAATCGTCCGGCGCGCCCAGCACCACGCGCCCGGTCACCTCGGGCCGCACGATCGCCGACCACGCCTCCTCATGCAGCGCCAGCACACGCCGCGCGTATTCGAGCAGCGTATTGCCGGGCCGCGTGAGCGAGAGATTGCGCGTATTGCGGGCGAATAGCGTGGTGCCGAGCATGGTTTCGAGCCGCTTGATCTGCATGCTGACCGCCGCCTGCGAGCGGTGCACGGTAGTCGAAGCCTTCGTGAAGCTGCCCGTTTCCACCACCGCGACGAAGGTGCGCAGCAAATCGACATCGAATTCGGGGTGCATGATTTATCAATCCGGCTTATGGAATTACTCAATTTAATTCGTTTGTCGGTGCCGCGCAAGACGCGCAATACTTGTGGCTCCAGCTTATGTGACCCACTTCCGGAGCCGCTTCGCATGTCCCTCACCCAACGTCAACAAGGCGCCATCACACTGGCCAGCGGCGGGCTTTTGATGGGCACGATCGGCATCTTCGTCGAGGAAGCGCGGCTCGGTGCGCTGACGCTGGTGTTCTTTCGCTGCCTGTTCGGTTTCCTTTCGCTCGCTGCGTATTGCGCGTGGAAAGGCTTCTTCACACGAGCGCATTTCACGCGGCGCACCGTCGCGCTGGCGCTGATCTCCGGCGTGTTGATGGTCACGCAGTGGGTCGGATTCTTCGACGCGATTCATCGCACCAGCATTGCAGTGGCAACGGTGGTGTTTCATGTGCAACCGTTTTGGGTCGTGCTGATGGGCGCGGCGCTGTTCAACGAGCGCCTCGGCGTCGACCGGCTCGGCTGGATCGCGACCGCGTTCGTCGGGCTTGTTTTGGCCTCGGGCGTTGCGGCTACCGGGAATCTGCAGGGGCATGCGAGCTATCTGATCGGCATCGGCGAGGCATTAGCGGGCTCGGTGCTGTACGCGAGCGTTACCCTGATCGCCAAAGGACTCGGTAATTTGCGGCCGCATCTGCTGACGCTCGCGCAATGCGCGGTCGGCGTGGTGTGCCTGCCGTTCATTGCGCCGCTTACTGCTGTGCATATCGGGCCGATGCAGTGGTTCTGGCTGGTCGGCATGGGCGTGCTGCATACGGGGCTGTCGTATGTGCTGATCTACGGTGCGCTGCCGAAGCTGACCACACCGATCATCGCCGTGCTGCTGTTCGTCTACCCGCTGACGGCGATCATGGTCGATGCCGTTGTGTATGGCCGGGCGCTGACGTTGCCGCAACTCGCGGGGATGGCATTGATCGTGATTGCGAGCCTTGGCGTGAATCTCGGCTGGCCGCTGCTTTCGATGGTGCGTCCCGGTGGACGCGCGCGGCATCACGCGGATTGAGATTCGCACCCTCTCGCACTTCGCATTCAACTGCGCCCGTTTTTTTATATCGTCGTAGTGGAAACGGCTCACTGCGGCAGCACCTCCCCCTTCGTCTCTGGCGCAAACGGAATCACGAACAAACCGACGACAAACGCCAGCGCCGTGAGCGCCACCGGCACGCCAAGCGTATGCATATGCAACACGGCCGCGCCGAGCAAAAAGTTGACGCCCGCCCCGACAAACCGTCCGAACGACGTGCAGAACGCGAACGCCGTCGCACGCACCCGGGTCTCGAACTGCTCCGGCAGCCACAAGCTGAACAGCGCAAAATTGCCGCCAAAGAAGCCCAGCACGCAGAGCCACGCGATAAACGGCGCGAGCCCATTCGGCAGATAGAACGCCCAACCGAAACTGCCGACAATCGCCACCGCCATGCCGATGAAGTAAATCGCCAGTGTCTTCTTGCGACCGATCCGCTCGGCCAACGGCGGCAACGCGAGACAGCCGAGAATCGTCGCAATCGACAGCAAGCCGGTTGCCAGGGACGCCGTCCTGATCGCATCGTTCTTCGCCATACCGGCCTTCGTCGCCAACTGGATCACAGCCGACGGCTCGTATACCGCGCCCGCCCACAAACCGACAATCGCGATCGTCAGCAGAATGCACGCGACCCACGTGCGGCGCCGATAAGTCGGCCCGAGGATTTCGCGCAGCGGTTTGGTTTGCACTGTGCGCGCCTCCGCCTTCTGCCACTTCTCCGACTCCTTCACGCGCAGCAACACCAGAATCGCGACCACCACCGGCACCGCGCCGGTCAGGAACATCGCGCGCCAGCCGAAATGCACACCGATCGTGTAGTTGAGCGCGGCCGCCAGAAAGAATCCGGCGTAGTAGCCCGTTTGCAGATACCCGGCGCCCATTTTGCGGCGATCTTCCGGCCATGACTCTGCCACGTACGTCCCCGCCAACGCCCACTCGCCGCCAATGCCGACCCCGGCAATGAAGCGATAGATGGCGAGCTCCCAGACGTTGTGCGAAGTCGCGGCAAGTCCCGTGAAAATGGCGAAGGTGAAAATAGTGCCCGCCAACACCTTGGTGCGGCCGAAGCGGTCCGCCAACGGCCCCCAGATAAACGACAGCCCCCAGCCGACCAGAAACAGCGCAAACAGAATCGAACCGGCAAGGCCGACATTCGCGGGCGTCGCGGCGTACCCCGAGCGCGGCAACAACTCGGTCAACGCCGGCGTCAACACAAGCGCGTAGATGAACGAGTCCATCCCGTCGAGCGTCCAGCCGGCCCACGCTCCCCAAAACCCTGCGATCTGCGAACGATTGAGCGGCGTGCGGCGCCGCGCGACCGACGTGCGGTCGATTAGTGAACTCATCATGCTCCTCCGGCCCTGCGGTTGACGTACATGGCGTACGTGGCTGACATAAAGGGAACAACGGGATGGCGCGCTTGTTAGTGAATCGATGCCCCTCGTTTAACGTTGAGAGGGCACCGCAGGCCGCCGGTGGTGAAAAGCTTTCCGGGTTTGCCCGCCTTTAACGGGCACATTTTCATATATAATATTTGATATCATGAGCAACGCAACAGATGGTTTTCCCCTGGACGCCTCGGCGCGCGCCCCGCTTCTACCCGCGGCGGCGCCGCGCGAGAGCATGTCCCACGTCATCGCGGAGGCGCTGCGCGCGGCGATTGTCGACGGCACCCTGGCGCCTGGTGCGCCGCTGCGGCAGGACGCGATCGCGCGGCATTTCTCGGTCAGCGCAATTCCTGTGCGCGAGGCCTTGCGCCAGCTTGAAAGCGAAGGCTGGGCGAGAGCCGCCGTGCATAAAGGCGCGACCGTCGCGCCCTTGTCGGCGGATGAAGCACGCGAAATCTATGAAATCCGCTCCGCGCTGGAGAGCCTCGCCATCGGCCTCGCCATTCCGAATCACACTGCCGCCACGCTGCGCGAATCCGCCAGCCTCTGCCGTGCCGCCGAGCGCGAGTCTGACCCGTCGTTGTACGTCGCACGCAATGTGGCCTTCCATATGAGCCTCTATGCACCCGCCGCCCGTCCGCAACTCGAGGACATGATCGGCACGCTGCATCGGCGCGGCGAACGGTATTTGCGCCTTAAGTTCGGTTTGCCGTCGTACAAGGGAGAGTCGGACAATGAACACACCGCCTTGCTCGACGCGGTACAACGCCGTGATATTCCTGCTGCACAGTCCTTGGTCGTCGCGCATCTGCTCGGCACCGGCGACCTGCTCCATCGTTTCCTGACCGAACGCGCGCAGGCGGAAGCCGCGCTTGCGAACCAACCCAAGCCGCGCGCCAGACGCACGCGCACCACCACCGGGAGCTGAATCCGCCGATGAACCGATCCGCCGAAGCGTCCACCACCGCCCGTTCCTGGACCACACGCCGCGACGAAAAGAACCGTCGCCTCGCGGCCATTGCACCGTGGCTGGAAGACGGCGTTCTACCGACAAACCGTATCGTCGATGCACTCGAAACGCTGATTCAACCGGGTGACCGCGTCGCGCTCGAAGGCGACAACCAGAAACAGGCTGACTTCCTGTCCCGTTCGCTTGCCCGGGTCGATCCGCAAAAGATCCACGACGTGCATCTGCTGATTTCGAGCATCAGCCGTCCTGAACATCTGACACTGTTCGAGCGCGGCATCGCGCACAAGGTCGATTTCTCATTTGCTGGGCCCCAGAGTTTGCGCGTCGCGCAGTTGCTCGAAGACGGCCAACTGGAAATCGGCGCGATCTACACGTATGTCGAGTTATACGCGCGGATGTTCGTCGACCTCACGCCGCACGTCGCGCTGCTGTGCGCGGAAAAGGCCGACCGTCACGGCAACCTGTACACCGGTCCGAACACCGAAGACACGCCGACCATCGCCGAAGCCGCCGCGTTCCGGCATGGCATTGTGATCGTGCAGGTCAATGAGATCGTCGATGAACTGCCGCGCGTCGATATCCCAGGTTCGTGGGTCGACGTGGTCGTAGAGGCCGATAGGCCGTTCGCCGTCGAGCCGCTGTTCACCCGCGACCCACGGCACATCGGCGACCTGCAGGTGCTCACCGCGATGATGGTGATTCGCGGCATCTACGAGCCGTACGGCGTGAGCTCGCTGAATCACGGTATCGGCTTCGATACCGCGGCGATCGAATTGTTGCTGCCCACCTACGGCGAATCGCTCGGTCTGAAAGGCAAAATCTGCCGCAACTGGACGCTTAATCCGCACCCCACCATGATCCCCGCGATCGAATCAGGCTGGGTCGACAGCATCCATTGCTTCGGCAGTGAAGTCGGCATGGAAGCGTATATCGAGGCGCGCCCCGACGTATTTTTCACGGGCAACGACGGCAGCCTGCGCTCGAACCGTGTGCTATGCCAGTTAGCGGGGCAATACGGTGTCGATCTGTTTATCGGCTCGACCTTGCAGATCGACGCGGACGCGAACTCGTCGACGGTCACGCGTGGGCGTCTTGCCGGTTTCGGCGGCGCGCCGAACATGGGCCACGATCCGCGCGGCCGGCGTCATTCGAGCGAAGCATGGCTCAAGCTGCTGAAGGATCAAGGTCCGGTCTCGCGTGGGCAGAAGCTGGTCGTGCAGTTGGCCGAGACGTACAAGAAAGGCGGCGAGCCGACCTTCGTCGATGAACTCGATGCGGTCGCCGTCGGCGCGAAAAGCGGCATGCCGATCGCACCCGTGATGATCTACGGCGACGACGTGAGCCATGTCGTCACCGAGGAAGGCATCGCCTATTTGCACAAGGCCGAAGGGCTCGACGAGCGGCGTGCAGCGTTGGCAGCGGTGGCCGGCGTGACGCCGATCGGGCTGCGCGCCAAGCCGGAGAAAACAGCCGAATTGCGCCATCGCGGCATCGTTGCGTATCCGGAAGATCTTGGCGTTCGTCGCGGCGAAGCAAAGCGCTCGCTGCTGGCGGCACGCAGCATCGACGATCTGGTGACGTGGTCGGGTGGTCTGTACGCGCCGCCGGCCCGCTTCAGGAGCTGGTAACGATGGCGCCCGCTGCTCTGCTCGCGTGCGAGGCCGACGCCATGCCGGAGGCGAAAGCTGAACTCACGCCCCGTGCTGCCGCGCTGACTGCGCGAGAGACGGGCACGGTCAGGTCCACGGTTTATGCCGCGCCGGCGGTTAGGGGACGGACAGCACTGTCCGATGCGCAGCTCGCTCGCTTCGCCGTCACCGCACTGATCGAAGAAGCGCAACTCACGCCGAAACCTGCGCTAGTCGACCGGCGCGGGAGCGGCGCACATCGCGACCTCGATCTCGCCACCATGCTGTGCTCGGCACACGCGCTCGAACCGACCTTCACGGCGCTCGCACGCACCGCGCGCCGCCGCGGTGAGCCATCCGCGCTGCTGCGTGCCGAACTCGCGCAAATCGGCCGCGCCGGCGAGCAGGACATGCTGCATGCCACCGGCGGCAGCAACGCACATCGCGGCGCAATCTGGATCGTCGGCCTGCTGGTAGCGGGCGCGTCGATGACGGGCAACACCACGCGTCTAAACGCGTCGCACATTTGCACGCTCGCTGCGCAGATTGCGTGCTTCCCGGATCGCTTCGCCGCCCCCGCCGATAGTCACGGCGAGCGCGCGCGGCAGCGCTATCAGGTAGGCGGAGCGCGCCGTGAGGCACAAGACGGTTTCCCGCACGTCATCGATATCGGTTTGCCCGCGTTGCTTGCAGCGCGAGCCAACGGAGTCGACGAAAACGCCGCGCGCATCGACGCCCTGCTCTCGATCATGACTTCGCTCGACGACACCTGCCTGTTGCATCGCGCGGGGTTACCTGGTTTGCACACTGCTCAACAGGGCGCACGCCGCGTGCTGCAAACCGGCGGAAGCTCGACGCCGGATGGATACACCGCCCTCGTCGCACTCGAACACGCATTGCTGTCGCTCAACGCATCCCCTGGCGGCGCAGCCGATCTGCTCGCCGCCACCCTCTTTCTCGACATGCTGGCGCATCACCACGCCAGCGGGAGCTCAGCCTCATGGAACATCTGACCTTCGACTATCCGGCGCAACGCGCCGTCACGACCCGCGCGCATGTCGGCGTGGTCGGATCGGGCGATCTGGAAGTGCTGCTGTCGCCTGCTGAAAACGGCGCTGCCCTGACCGCGCATGTGGTCGTGCGGACCAGCGTCGACGGCTACAGCCACATCTGGAAGAGCGTACTGGACCGCTTCTTCACCCGTTATGACGGCGCGGTGCAAATCGAAATCAACGACTTCGGCGCGACACCGGGCGTCGTCGCGCTGCGGCTCGCGGAAGCCATCGAAGCGGCGGAACAGGGAGACGATGCATGAGCACTGTCGCCACCGCCCGTCCCGCGCCAATGCTGCGCGAAAGCTTCATTGAGCTGCCCGCGCGCGAACGCGCCCGTTCGCTGCTCGACGCCGGCACGTTCCGCGAACTGCTCGGACCGTTCGACAAGATCGAGTCGCCGTGGCTGCCGCTGCAAGGTGTCGTCTGCCAGGCCGATGACGGCTGCGTGATCGCGCGCGGCACTATCGACGGCGAACCGGCCGTGGTCGCCGCGATCGAGTCTGCGTTCCAGGGCGGCAGCATCGGCGAAGTGTCCGGCAGCAAGATTGCCGCCGCGCTCGAAATGGCCTTGCGCGACTGCGAACGCGGCAAGATCGTCCGCCCTGTCGTGCTGTTCGAAACCGGTGGCGTGCGGCTTCAGGAAGCCAATCTCGGCCTCGCAGTGATCGCCGAGATTCAGGCCGCGATCGTGGCGTTGCGCCGGCATGTGCCGGTGGTCGGCGTGATCGCGGGCATGGTCGGTTGCTTTGGCGGCATGTCACTGGCGGCGGCCTTGTGTTCGTATCTGGTCGTGACGAAGCAGGGACGGCTCGGCATGAACGGACCCGAGGTGATCGAACAGGAAGCGGGTATCGAAGAACTCGACGCGAGCGATCGACGTCGCGTGTGGCAGTTGATCGGCGGCGAACAACGGACCGCGACCGCACTCGCAGATCAACTGGTCGACGACGATGCGGACGCGGTGCGCGCCGCCGTGCATTCAGCATTCACTCAAGGAATGCCGGCAGCGCATCGCAGCGAACAGGTCGACACGTTTCTTAACCGCCTCGCGCGGATCGAGCCGGCCAGCGTCACGCCGGAATCGATGCGTGAGGTGTACAACCCGCATGTCCAGGGCAACACTCGCAAGGAGCAGGCATGAGCGACACCACCCTCAGCCGCGGCGCGCGCTGGTTCCATGCACTGGCCGGCCAACCGTCCGGTAAGGCGCCGGTATGGAGCGGCGATGCGTCGCTCGGTGGCGAGACCGCGCGCTTCATTGCGGTCGTCCCCGATCCCGACAATCGCTTTCCCCGGGCGACCGATAACGTCGTCGGTCTCGAGCAGGGCTGGCAGCTCGCACGCGCTGTACGCGAGGCCATCGCGCAGGACGAAGCGAGCGGTACGCGCCGCCCGATCATCGCAATCGTCGATGTCAAAAGTCAGGCGTACGGTTACCGCGAAGAGATGCTCGGCATTCACCTCGCCTGTGCCGCTGCGGTCGATGCGTATGCATCGGCGCGCGACGCCGGGCATCCGGTGATCGCGCTGATCGTCGGGCCCGCCATGTCGGGCGCGTTCCTCGCGCACGGATATCAGGCCAACCGGATCGTCGCACTCGACGCACCCGGCACGATGGTTCACGCAATGGGCAAGGAAGCGGCCGCCCGGGTCACGCGGCGCACCGTCGAAGCGCTCGACGCGCTCGGCGAAACCATTGTGCCGATGTCGTACTCGATGACATCGTTTGCCAAACTGGGCCTGCTCGATCAACTGATCGAAGGCGTTGACGCCGATGCGCCGGATGCCGCGCAAATCGAGCGCGTGCGTCAGGTGTTGGCCGAGCAGATTCACAGCACGCGCGATAGTAGCCGCGGTCTGTCGCATCGTCTCGAATCGGCAGCGGCTCAAAAGAATCGCGCGGCATCGATCGAAGTGCGACGTCGTCTTGCCGAACAATGGGACGCCGTGTAATGCAAGTCTGTGCAGCGCCACCGTTTGCAGCCGATCACGCGTTGTCGTGCGATGCGCGTTGGCGGCCGCATGATCTGCTGCGCTTGAGCCGTTTGCCACTCTTCGACGGCGAACCGGCATGGGTTCGCGGGTCTTTCGAGCGCGCGCCGTATGCGGTCGTAAGACGCGCACTGGCCGCTGACGGCTTCGTGGCGGTCGGCTTGCGCGGTGTGGAGCGGTCGCAGCGTTACGGTACGTGGGCGCATCTGGACGATATTGAAGCCGCTGTGCCGCCAGAAGCGTTAGCGCGACGCAGCCCTCTTGCGGAGCGCAATGCATTGCCTGCTTTCGCAGCCCTTGCCGCATTACAACGCGACGCGGTCGGCGGCGACACAGCCGGCGCTTTGGCTGGATTCGTCTGGGGACCAACCGGCAGCACAGGCTTCGAACTGGCCACTCAGGCACCCACCGTCACTTTCTCGAGCGATCTCGATCTGCTGATCCGCGCGCCGGAAAGACTCTCGCGCGACACGGCCATCCAGTTGCTGAACCATCTGCAAGCAATCGCACAACGCGCCGGCATTCGCGTGGATGCGCAACTTGAAACGCCCGCAGGCGGCGTTGCGCTGGCCGAGTGGGCAGCAGACAAAGCACGCGTGATGGCGCGCCATGCTCGCGGCCCGCTGCTTGTTACCGATCCGTGGGCACAAGCTCACGGCGATGCCTGATGCTTGCCCTTCTGTTTCCCGGGCAGGGCGCGCAGTCGGACGGATTCCTGCATCGTCTGCCGCAGCACCACGCCGTGACCGACACACTCGAAGAAGCGTCTCAGGTGCTCGACACCAACGTACTCACACTCGACACACCAGACGCGCTGCGCTCGACCGTAGCCGTTCAGATCGGCTTGACCGTCGCGGGCGTGGCGATCACGCGCGCACTGGCGGATGAACAGCTCACGCCGGAGATCAGCGCCGGTTTGTCGGTGGGTGCGTATGCCGCAGCGGTCAGTTGCGGCGCGATTCGCTTTGGCGACGCGTTACGAATGGTGCGAAAGCGCGCCGAATTGATGGAGACGGCGTACCCGTCCGGCTACGGTCTCGCGGCCGTGTCGGGCTTGACCGAGCACCAACTGGAAACACTCGCCGCGCAGCACGCGGACGCGGGCAATCAACGTGTCTATGTTGGTAATGTGAATGCGCCGCGCCAGATCGTCATGGCCGGAGCGAATGGTGCGCTGGACGCGTTCATCGACCGCGCTCTGGCGGCAGGCGCACGCAAAGCCATCCGTCTTGCGGTAAGCGTGCCGTCACATTGCGAACTGCTTGCGCATGCCACTGACGAATTGGTTGCATACGCACAGGACGTACCTTTCCACACGCCGCAAAGCACCTATATCGGCAATCGGGGCGGCCGCCCTTTGTACGCGGCAGATGCCATTCGCGGCGATCTCGCGACCAACATGCGCCACACCGTACGCTGGTTCGACGCGCTCACCGTCATGCAGGAAATGGGCGCCCGCGTGTTGATCGAAGCGCCGCCGGGCCAAGTGTTGACAGACATTGCGCGCGAGAACTTTCCGGATACCACCGCGCTTGCCGCGAGTACTTTTACGTTCGAAAGGCTGGTGGCGACTGCCCAACGGCGCCTCGAGGCAAGTTGAGCACAGGCACGCCGTCATTCGGCCGGCGCACGCTTCATTGCTCACTCGACAAAGATTTCCTGCAGCGTAGACAACGCATTCGATAGCGCCGCATCCGACACTGCCCCGGCTCGCTTCACGAGTCGCGTCTTGTCTACCGTGCGAATCTGGTCAAGCAGGATCAAACCCTTCTTGCGCAAGAAAGTGAGCGGAACACGAAACGGTGCCGCGCGACCGGCAGTGGTCATGGGCGCGACAATCACGGTCCGCAGATCGTGCAACTCTGCCGGCGAAACAACCACGCAAGGACGCGTTTTCTGAATCTCGCTGCCGACGGTGGGATCCAACGCGACCAGCCAGACGTCACCGCGCGCTACCACTCGAACCCCGCGTCATCAGCGTTGGGAAATTCGCCCATCACCAGCACGTCGTCTTTCGACGCCGCCAACGAACGGCTTGCGTCCGCCCATCCGGCACGCGCTTTCTTTTGCGGACGCCGTATCACCAGCGCGTTTCCTTCCACTTGCATATCCACTTCGTCCTCCAGCCCAAGTTGGGTCAAGATCGGTTTCGGAATCAGTACACCATGGGAATTACCCATTCTGCGGATGGTCGTTTTCATGGCTGAACCTGAAGTGGAATCCTAAGCGGTCGAGGCAATAAAGTAAACACAATGTTATTACAGTGTAGCACGGCAAATGGCATAAGACGAATGACGTATTTTTTAACAAGTCCTTCGCTGCTCTGCGCGCCCGGTATTTTCTCGGGGATGGGCGCGTTCCTCTCCGGACTATTTCCGACGCGCATTCGCGCTATAACGCCTGCTCCGGCGCGCGTCCTATCGCATGTGAATCGGACGCCGCTGCGTCGCCCCGCGCTCGCTCGCGGCCCGGCGTCACAACAGCGCCGGTGCCACCAGGACGTCGCGCCGATTTTGCATGCCGCTCAATCAGCCGTTGCAACAGGCAGAACGCACACAGCAAGGCGCCGATCACGATGCGAGTCCACCACGAACTGAGCGTGCCGTCGAAGGTAATCAGCGTCTGGATCGTGCCCAGAATGCCGACGCCGAACAGCGAGCCGATCACATAGCCGACGCCACCCGTCAACAAAGTTCCGCCGATCACCGTCGCCGCGATCGCATCGAGTTCCATGCCCTGCCCTTGCAACCCATATCCCGACAGCACATAGAACGTGAACACCGCGCCGCCGAGCGCCGAGCAGAACCCGCTCAGCGCATACACACCGATCCGCGTACGCGCGAGCGGCAAGCCCATCAGCAACGCCGAGCGCGGATTGCCACCAACCGCATACACGTTGCGGCCAAATCGCGTGAAATGCGCGACATAGATCGCCGCGACAAGCGTGACGAAGGCAATCAACACATTGGCTGTCACCGAACCGACGCCGATATTGAGGCGAAACGCGGAAATCTTCTGGAACGTCGAATCGTTGATGGTGATCGACTGCGTCGTGATCAGAAAGCACAAGCCACGTGCGAAGAACATGCCGGCCAGCGTGACGATGAACGCCTGCAAGCGGAAGAAGTGAATCAGTGCGCCCTGCACCGCGCCGAACACCGTACCCATCAGCAACACGATCGGCACGATCAGCCAGACGGGCAGATGCCTATGTTCGGACAGCACCGCTTCGACGATGGTGGTCAGCGCCACTACCGAGCCCACCGACAGATCGATCCCGCCGGACACGATCACAAAGGTCATACCGATTGCGACGATCAGCAGGAAGGCGTTATCGACCAGCAGATCGAGCAGCACTTGCCACGAGAAAAAGCCGGTGTACATCACCGAGCCGAAACCGAATAGCGCGCAAAACAGCAGGATGGTGACGGCGATCGGCAGCGTGCGCGGATCGACGATATGGGCCCAGGCTTCGACGAGTCGTCTCATCGCGCCACCCCGCGCTGCGTGAAAAGCGACACGGCGAGCGCGCGTGCCGAGGGCGACTGGATCACACTCACCGCGAGCACCACGGCCGCCTTGACGACGAGCGTCGCTTCCGGCGGCACGCCGATCGAATAGGTCGTGTAGGTGAGCGTCTGGATGATCAGCGCGCCCAGCACGGTACCAGTCAAACTGAAGCGGCCGCCGAGTAGCGACGTGCCGCCGAGCGTCACCGCCAGAATCGCGTCGAGTTCGAGCAGCAGGCCCGCGTTATTGCCATCGGCGCTGCGCACGTTCGAACTGATGAGGATGCCCGCCATCGCGGCGGTCAATCCCGAGAAGCCATACACCGCGAATACCAGCGCTTTCGAGCGCAGGCCGACAAGGCGCGTCGCCACCGGATTGACGCCGATCGCGCGAATGAAGAGCCCGAGCGCCGTGCCTTCCACGAGCGCCGCAGTGGCCAGCACGGCAACGCTCGCGATCCACACAGAGCACGGCACGCCAAGCCAAAAACCGCCGCCGACGAACAGATAGCCGGGTGCGCCGATCGGTATGATCTGCCCCGCCGTCAGCAATTGCGCTATGCCGCGGCCGGCGACCATCAGGATCAACGTGGCGATGATCGGCTGCATGCCGACGAACGACACCAGCAGCCCGTTCCACATGCCACTCAACACGCCGACGATCAACGCCGCTACCAGGGCCTGCGCGATCAATCCGGCGCTCGGCGCGGGTTGCATTGCGAGTATCGTCGCCGCGGCGGCGCCGGCAATCGCCACCACCGCGCCGACAGAAATATCAATACCGCGTGTCGCGATCACAAGCGTCATGCCGGTGGCGACCAGCACCAGCGGCGCCGCGCGATTCAATACGTCGATCGGCGCACCGAACAAGTGGCCGTCGAGCATTCGCAGCGACAGAAAATGCGGGTTCACCCACAGGTTCAGGCCGCACAACAGCACCAGCGTGACACACGGCCAGATCAGCGGACGCTCCGCACCGTCGCGCACGAACCAGTTCGATAGCTTCATTCGCCGCTCCCCGCGATGAGTCGATAAATGTTGTCTTCGTTCGAAGCCTTGCCAGCCACTTCCGCGATCTTGCGGCGGTCGCGCAGTACCGCCACGCGATGGCTCACGCGCAGCACCTCGCTGATCTCCGATGATACGAACAGGATGCTCAGACCGTTCGCGCACAGCGCCAGCAAGCGGTCCATGATGTCGAACTTCGCGGCGACGTCGATGCCGCGCGTGGGCTCGTCGAGAATCAGCAGCCTGGGGTCGGTGGCAAGCCAGCGCGCGAGCAACGCTTTCTGCTGGTTGCCGCCGGAGAGCAACCCGATCGGCTGTTCGGCGTCCGTCGCTTTAATGCCGAGACGCTCGATCCACATGTCCGCAATTTCATGCGCGCGATGCCGTTTGATCTTGCGCCACCAGCCGCGTCGCGCCTGCAACGCCAGCAGAATGTTCTCGCGGATCGATAGTTCGGCGACGATGCCCTCTTTCTTGCGGTCCTCCGCGCAATAGCCGATGCCGTGACGCACGGCGTCCCGGGGTGAACGCAGCCGCACGGGCCGGCCTTCGATCAGGATGATGCCGCTGTCGGCACGATCCGCCCCGAACAACAGCCGCGCGGTCTCCGTTCGGCCCGAGCCTAACAGCCCGGCAAGGCCGAGAATCTGGCCCGGCTGCACATCGAGGTCGATCGGCTGCAGTGTGCCGCGCCGTCCGACGCCGCGCAGTTCGACGAACGGCTGAACAGCTTCCTTGCTCTGAGGCCCTGCCTGGGCCGCGTGCCCGTCCTGTGCCGCTTCGCGCAAGCGCGCGCTCATGCGCTCGTGACCGACCATCTTCGCGACCAGTTGATCGGCCGGCAAATCGCGGGCAAGGTATTCGCCTTCACGCTCGCCGTTGCGCATCACCGTGATGCGATCGGAGATGGCATAGGTCTGCTCGATAAAATGCGTGACGAACAGAATGGCGATGCCCGATTGCTTAAGATGCCGAAGTATTTTGAAAAGCTGCGCGACTTCGCTGTCGTCGAGGCTGGAGGTCGGCTCGTCGAGGATCAGCACGCGTGCGTCGACTGACAGCGCTCTGGCGATCGCCACCATCTGCTGCACGGCGATCGGATAGGCATCGAGCGATCGGGTGACGTCGAGCGCCACGTCGAGACGAAGAAGCGCGGCCTGCGCGCGGCGCTTGATGTCGGGCCAATCGATCGCGCCAAAACGCTTTGGCTGCCGGCCCGCAAAAATGTTCTCCGCCACCGAGAGGTTCGGGCACAGGTTCACTTCCTGATACAGCGTGCGCACGCCGGCCGCCTCGGCCTCCTGCGGCGAAGCAAACGCCACGAATTCGCCACCAAGGCGGATCGTGCCGGCGTCAGGCGCGACTACGCCGGTCAGCACGTTGATCAGGGTGGATTTACCGGCGCCGTTCTGCCCCATCAGCGTATGGATCTCGCCGGGAAACAGGCGAAAATCGACTCGCTGCAGCGCTTTCACGCCCGGGAACGTCTTGCTGACACCGGCCGTGGCCAGGATGGGTTCGGGTGCATTCGAGGCGACGCCTGCGCGAGCGTCGCCTGTGATCGCCTTCACGGCCGGCGGATTGGGTTCCGATGCGGGATGCGTCATAGACCTCGCTCGATGGGCAGTGCGTTGGTCGGGTGGGCTCAGGTGGGTCAAGTCGGGCGCAACCTGATTCAGCGGAAAAGAGACCGCCCACTGCCGAAGCAGCCAGGCGGTCAGGCACCACTGGAGAAACCCCTGCGATCTTTCCGTACTTCGCTTGTGTCCTGCGCTTATCGTATGGATAGCTAATCAGTTAGCCGCCATACTCTGCCCAATACCGTTTGCCTCAGTACTTGCGCGTCGGCAGAGTCTGCGCCGCGACGCTCATCGGGAAGACGGTCTCTTCCGTCAGGATGCGCTTGGGCAGCGGCTTGCCGGCGACCACGTCCTTGACCGCCGACATCAGTTGCGGTCCCAGCAGCGGACTGCACTCCACGTCGACGTTCATCTTGCCCGCGGCCATCGCCTGGAAGCCACCCTTGGTCGCATCGAACGAGACGACGGTGATGTCCTTGCCCGGATGCATGCCGGCCTCTTCCATCGCCTGGATGGCGCCAAGCGCCATATCGTCGTTATGCGCATAAACTACATTTATTTTATTTCCATAAGTTTTTATAAATGCTTCCATCACCTGCTTGCCGCCGGCAAGCGTGAAGTCGCCACTTTGCGACGCAATGATCTTGAATTTGGGATCGCTTTTGATCACTTCGATCAGGCCGGAATGCCGGTCGTTGGCAGGCGCAGAACCGACCGTTCCCTGAAGTTCTGCGATGTTGATGGGACCTGGATCATTTTTATAGTGATCGGCCAGCCAATGACCGCCGCGCCGGCCCTCTTCCATGAAGTCCGAGCCGATCATCGTCACGTACAGAGACGTGTCTTTCACGTCGATGTTGCGGTCGGTCAGGATCACCGGAATTTTTGCGGCTTTAGCTTCGCGCAGCACCGGCTCCCAGCCGGATTCGACAACCGGAGAGAACGCGATCACATCGACTTTCTGCGCAATGTACGAGCGGATCGCCTTGATCTGGTTTTCCTGCTTTTGCTGGGCATCGGAGAATTTGAGCTTGATCTTCGCGTCCGCCGCGGCGGACTTCACCGACTCGGTGTTGGCGGTTCGCCATGCGCTTTCGGCGCCGACCTGCGCGAAGCCGAGCGTGATCTGTTTGTCCTGCGCGTAAGCGCCCGGCGTGATCAGCGCCAGCGCACCGATGCTCGAGCAAAGCGCGAGCGCGCCCAACGCACGACATGCGGCGCGTCGTGTATTCGCCATGACTGTCTCCTGATCGTTGTTGTGTGGCGATCCATCGAACCCGCCCGGCGTTGCGGCCCTCACGGTACGTGGATCGTGATGTAGCGTAGTGTCTGGGGCGTTAACCGTCCAATCATATGATTCGCGTCGGCGATACCAATTTCGGTATAGCGGACGGTATCGGCTGTGACGTGGACGTGGGCAATGCTGCGAGGTTCACTCGGGCATCAGCGGCGATGGAGCGTGGCGTTGGAGATGCTTTTTTATGCGCTTAAGTGCTCGACGCAGCATTCGGTCAGACGGTGAGCGGGCTTCGGGCTTCGGGCTTCGGGCTTCGGGCTTCGGGCTTCGGGCTTCGGGCTTCGGGCTTCGGGCTTCGGGCTTCGGGCTTCAGGCCAAGGATTGAACGGCCAACGGCCAACGGCTAGCCAGCAAGCTAGCGGTTTGCCCCGCGCGGGGTCACCCAGCGAAACGTCAGATTGATTCGCTCGCCGGTCACGCGCGGCTCTTTTGGCACACGATGCCGCCAGTCGGCCTGCGTGTTGCCTCTCATCACGAGCAAGCTGCCGCCCTTCAGCGAAAACGACTGCACGACGCCGGTCCGGTTGTGCCGCAAGTCGAAAGTGCGCGCGACGCCCAGGCTGATCGACGCAATCACCGGCTGGACGCCGAGCTCGGGCTCGCGATCCGCGTGCCACCCCATGCTGTCCGTGCCGCTGCGGTAGCGGTTGATCAGCACGCTGTTAAAGCGCGCGTGGCAGCTTGCCTCCGCAGCGGCCCGCAGCTCGGTAACGGTCGGGGTCCACCGTTGCGGTACGTTGCGAATTCCGGAGTAAACGTAGACCGCGTCCGGCTCGCCCTGCCAGGCAGTCAGCCGCGGCAGCGGCACACGGCCGGCAGGCGTGCCCATCATGTCCTGACGCCATTCCACCTCGCCGATGAGTTGCGTCAAAGCCCGCGCCGCGGCCTCGGGCGCGAGCCACTCGGGATACCAGTCCACGTCGGGCGCCGGAAGGTCATCGAAAAGGTCCGCCATGAGATTGCCTGAACGCGATTGCGCACGCGGCACGTGCGCGAGTGAAAACTCTGGCTATTATGGCGGCAACGACGACGACGCTCACGCCTGTGGCTTGCGCTGTCATCCGTCGCTGCCATCTACTTTTCTCACCCTGCTACTTCAACGGATTTCCATCATGATTCTTTCCGATCAGGCGCTCGATCAGCTGTTTCGCGAAGCGCGCACTCATAACGGCTGGCAGGCCAAACCGGTCGACGACGCCGTGCTCAAACAACTCACCGAACTCGTCCTGCTCGGGCCGACCTCGGCCAATTCGAGCCCCGGCCGCTTCGTCTACGTGAAAACGCCTGAAGGCAAAGAGAAGCTGCGTCCGGCCTTGTCGCCGGGCAATCTCGAGAAGACGATGGCGGCGCCGGTCACGGTGATCGTCGCGATGGACATGGCGTTTTACGAACATCTGCCGAAACTGTTTCCGCATGCCGACGCGCGCAGCTGGTTCGCGGGCAACGACAAGGCGATCGCGGATACGGCCTTTCGCAATTCGACGCTGCAAGGCGGCTATCTGATTCTCGCGGCCCGCGCGCTCGGTCTGGACACGGGTGCGATGTCGGGATTCGACGCCGCCAAGGTCGACGAGGCCTTCTTCACTGGCACGACTGTGAAGTCGAACTTCCTGATCAATCTGGGCTATGGCGACCCGTCGAAGCTGTTCCCGCGCAGTCCGCGCTTTTCCTTCGACGAAGCCGCCCGAATCGTCTGACAGGCCTTTGGCCGCCGGTGCGTTTAACTGAAGAGCGCTACGTAGAAGACCACCGCGCCGATCACCGCACCGATAAAGCAAAAGCCTTCATTGGCGTCGTCGCCATTGGAACGCAACCACGCGCCGACGACGCCGAACAGCCCTGCGATGCCGAGCGCAACACATACCATCACCACGTCGAATAACGCGCTTTTGCCCAGCTCGGAGAAGTCGATATCGCGCACGCCGAAGTACAGGGCGAGCGCCATCAACGATATGCCCACCAGCGGCAGCATGACGTGGCTGCCCTCTCGTCCGACGTGATGCCCATGAAGTACGTGGCGCGCGTGATTGCCTGATCCAAGCAGTTTCATGATGCGTCTCCTGCCTTGCTCTCTACCGACGACAACCGAACCACCGCCGGGCCGAAGAGGTCCTCGGATAAGCCGGTTCTATTTGAGAATAGTCCACGCGAAACACAATTCAAAGCCCATTTAATTAGAGTGTCGCAGCAGTCCAGACGGGCGGCATGCGGCAACGTGAATTGCTGCAGTGCGATACCTGCCTGGCGCGTTAAACACGGACGTGCACGGACTTGGTCGGCCGCTCTTGGGAGCAAATCTGGCGTCGTCGGCAAGGGGGTCCACATCTCGGTAGAATGATTCGTCTCGTCCGCTATTTCATGATTGCGGTTGGCGAGCTGCCGCCGTTGCTCCGCTCCTGTCGGCCCCTTCCCGCCTCTATCTTCTCTATGCGCCGCTCATCGTTTCTTGTTCGCTTCATCCTGATTGGCATCCTGCTGCATATCTACGTCGGCTTCCGTCTGATTCCCGACATGCCGGTCAGTGCCGCCGGCCGGTGGCTATGCGCGTTGTGGCTGGTGCTGTCGATCTTTCTGATACCGCTTGGCATGCTGGCGCGCACCATCAAACAGCAGCCGCTCAGCGACCGTCTCGCGTGGGTCGGACTGCTGGCGATGGGCTTCTTCTCGTCGCTGCTGGTTCTGACGTTCGCGCGTGACCTGGCGCTCGCCTCGCTGCTCACCGTCGACGAAATCTGGCCTAAGACAATTGCAATCGCGCACTGGCGCATCGGCTCTGCGGCAGCGGTACCGTTGCTTGCGCTGCTCTCGACACTCGTCGGCCTGTTCAACGCACGGCGCCGCGCCAAGGTGGTGACGATCGAAGTGCCGATTGACGATTTGCCGGCCGCACTCGACGGCTTCACGATCGTCCAGATCAGCGATATCCACGTCGGCCCGACCATCAAAGGCCGTTATGTGGACGCGATCGTCGACGCGGTGAATCGTCTGAAACCGGATCTGATTGCCGTCACCGGCGATGTGGTAGACGGCAGCGTGCCGCAACTGACCCGGCACACGCAGCCCCTGTCGCGGCTTAGTGCGCGTCACGGCGCGTTCCTCGTGACCGGCAACCACGAGTATTACGCCGGTGCGAACGCCTGGATCGACGAATTCCGGCGCCTGGGGTTGAACGTTCTGCTTAACGAGCATGTGATCGTGGAACACGACGGCGCGCGCGCCGTGATTGCCGGGGTGACTGATTACTCAGCGGGCCATCATGATCCGTTGCATCGCAGCGACCCGGTTGCGGCCCTCGCCGGCGCCCCTGGCGACGTGCTGATCAAAGTACTGCTCGCTCACCAGCCGCGCTCTGCCGAAGCAGCCGCAGCAGCCGGTTTTACGCTGCAGCTATCCGGTCACACGCACGGCGGCCAGTTCTTCCCATGGAATTTCTTTGTGCGGTTTCAGCAGCCGTTCACAGCTGGTCTCGCACGGCTGAACGGCCTGTGGGTCTACACGAGTCGCGGCACCGGTTATTGGGGACCGCCGAAGCGCCTGGGGGCACCCTCGGAGATCACGCGATTGCGCCTCGTGCCCGGCGAGCCCGACTGAAGCGTCGACCCACGCGCCAAATATCACCGCGCCGAAGTCATATTGGATTGCTCGAAAAAAAGCGCGGATGTCCGCAAAAGACATCCGCGCTCCGGTGCTGACGCGCCGCTTCAGCTAATTTGACTTACTGCGCAGGCGCCACGGCCACGCTGACCTGCGGTGCGTACGCCACCGACACTTGCATACCCGGCGTCACGCCAGCGACCTTTGCCGGTTCGCGGCCCTGGATATGAAACACCGCGCCATTCGGGCCCTTCAGGGCCATGATGCCGGACGCGTGATCGATGGTCTGAACTTCGGCGCTCACGTTGTGTACAGTGTTCTGCTGCGCCGGTTGTGCAACCGTGCCGTGGCCGTCGGCACCACGCGTCACGCTGACCATGGCGTTGCGCATCATCCGGATGTGGACCTTGCCACCCTGCTTGATCTGCGTCAGGTTGCTCGTATCGGTGATGTTGAACGAAGCCTCTCCGCCCTGTGCGTCGATCACGGTCACCGAATGTTTAGCCTGGTCGACCGACTTCACGACACCATCTGCCTGCAGCGTGCTGCTGCCTTCAAACGGCGCAGGCAGACCGGCGGCAAACGACACGAGCGGAGTTGCAGCAATCAATGCACCGGCAATGATGCCAAGAGCTTTTTCTTTCATACATTCCTCAATTGGGTGAACAGCGGAAAAGAGACGACGTTGTGCGGATCGGATGCGCCTGGCATGACACAAGGACAAGCGAAAAATTTCTGGGCGAAACCGTGAGAGCCGTGAAAAGCGAAACGCGGATTGAGCGCCAAAACCGCACGACGTGTTTCGAAGTGTGCAAACAGTGTGTTTTCCGGGATGGACGCCGTCAATATTCGGAGTCCGTATTTATGCAAGGAAAATTCCGAGCTTGCCGTGGAAAATTCCGCAAGCGCCCGACAATTCATTCCGCCACCCTGCCTCATCCCGACTTGACTTAACTTTGCAGAGCTGCCTAAAATTCGCCCAATTCATTTAACCGGAATCACGATCTTGGACAGTAGCAGTAGTACCAGTCGAGCTCCGATTCGCCTGATCGCCTGATCAGCAAGATTTCCGCGCCAGCGTTTGCCTGTCGCCGTCTTGCCTTCGGGCCCGACGGTGCACGTCGTATATCCCCTCGTACTGCCAGTGAAGCGCCGCATGGCTCAATGCCTTGCCGATGCTCCATGACTTTACCGCGCGAGCCTCTGGCTCGCTTGCCTCGTCACGCCTGACCGCGGCCGCGTATTCGCGTGTGGATACCTGTGGCTGTCACGCGTAAGGTTCACACTGTGCGAACACGCGCCTCAACCTTTCTTACCGATGACAATTGAATTCGTCTTGCGGCTCCTTGCCGCCTTCAGCTGCGGCGTCGCAATCGGCCTCGAACGGCAGATGCGCCAGCGCAACGCCGGCCTGCGCACCATTACGCTGGTTGCCAGCGGCGCGTGCCTGTTCGTCACGCTCGGCGTGCTGACCGGCAACGGCACCGCCGGCATCACGCAGATTGCCGCGTATGTCGTATCCGGCGTTGGCTTTCTCGGCGGCGGTGTGATCATGCGTGACAAGGGCTCCATTCAGGGGATCAACACCGCCGCGACCTTATGGTGCTCTGCGGCGGTCGGCGTATTGTGCGGTGCGGGGCATTACGGCCCGGCGCTCGCCGGCACCGCGGTCGTGCTGCTGACCAATACGGTGCTGCGTGAAGTGAGCCGCACGATCAACGCGACACCTGTTTCGAACGCCGACCTGGTACGCGAGTATGTGCTGACAATCGTATGCCGGGAGGCTGACGAGATTCACATTCGTACCGCGGTATCCAACTCGATGTATTCGGCGCCGCTGTCGTTCCAGAGCCTGACGAGCGAAGACGTCGACGACAATACGGGACGCATTCGCGTTACGGCAACCTTAAAACTGCATCCGAAAGATCAGCCGAAGCTCGAACAGATGGCGAGCCGCATCAGCATGGAAAAGAGCGTATCGAGCGTCAGCTGGACAGCCAAAGAAGCAGAACCGACACCGGAGTGAGTCATCATGCGTAAGCTCCCCATATTCGCGCGCATCGTCTACACTTAGCCTGCAATAGATTTATACAATGTTAATTCCGCGTCCTGAATATGGACTGTCCCATAACCTTCGACTAAGCTCTGTCACCGTGAATTTTTCACACTCAACTATGGAGTCTCGATTATGGAACACGGCATCATTGCATGGCTCATCATCGGCGCAATCGCCGGCTGGCTGGCTGGCGTGCTCGTCAAGGGCGGCGGCTTTGGCCTGATCGTCGACATCATCGTCGGGATTGTCGGCGCATTCATCGGCGGCTGGCTTGCCGGTGTGCTGCACATTTCGCTCGGTGGCGGCTGGATCGGTTCGATCATTACCGCTGTGATCGGCGCCGTCATTCTGCTCTTTCTTATCCGGCTCGTCCGGCGCGGTACCTGAGCACAGCATCTGATGTCTTACGGCGTCAGGGGCGAATGCCACCTGACGCCGGCTTTATTTAGAGTTTAGAGAAGCGCCTCCACTGCCGGCAACATCGAGCCGGTGTCACGCAGCCGCGTATGCCAGACAAAAGCCTGGTCCAACCGATGCGGCGTTTGCCCACCCCATTGCAAGGCGTCCCGATAGTAGTCGCGAAGCAGATCGCGATAGAGCGGATGCGCGCAGTTCTCGATGATCAGCGTAGCGCGTTCCCGCGGCGCCAGTCCGCGCAGATCGGCCAAGCCCTGCTCCGTCACGACTACATCAACATCGTGCTCGTTGTGGTCGCAGTGCGGCACCATCGGCACCACGCTCGAAATACGGCCACCCTTCGCCATCGACTTCGTAGCAAAGATCGCGCATGATGCATTGCGCGCGAAATCGCCCGAGCCACCAATGCCGTTCATCATGTGCGTGCCGCCGACATGCGTGGAATTCACATTGCCGTAAATGTCGAACTCCAATGCGGTATTCAACGCGATCAGACCGAGCCGGCGAATCACTTCAGGATGGTTGCTGACCTCCTGCGGACGCAGCACCAGGCGATCGCGATAGCGCTCGAGTTCGCCGAACACTTGCGCCTGACGCGCGGCGGACAACGTGATCGACGCACCCGAGGCGAACGTTACCTTACCGGCGTCCATCAGATCGAAGGTCGAATCCTGCAGCACTTCTGAGTAAATTTCGAAGGTGTCGAACGGCGAATCGACAAAGCCGGCCAACACTGCATTGGCAATCGTGCCGATGCCCGCCTGCAAGGGCGGCAAGTGCCGTGGCATGCGCCCGCGCGACACTTCGTGCTGAAAAAATTCAATCAGATGGCCGGCGATCAGCTCGGTTTCCGCATCCGCCGGCAGCACTGTAGACGGGCTGTCCGCCTTATCGGTGATCACGATCGCCGCGATTTTGTCTAGCGGGATCTCGATAGCCTGCGTGCCGACACGGTCTTGCGGACGCACGATCGGCAGCGGTTCGCGATTTGGCCTGCGGCCCGGAATCCAGATGTCGTGCAGTCCTTCGAGGGCGAGCGGCTGGGCAAGATTGATTTCGACGATGACCTTGTCGGCCAGGATTGCGAAGCTGGCCGAGTTGCCGACTGAAGTGGTCGGCACAATGCCGCCGGTTTCGGTGATCGCGGCGGCTTCGATAATGGCGACGTCGAGTTTGCCGAGTTGATTTGCGCGCAGCATCTCGACGGTTTCCGACAGATGCTGATCGACGAACATCACTTCGCCGCGATTGATCGCATCGCGCAGGGTCTTGTCGACCTGAAACGGCAAGCGGCGCGCCAACACATGCGCCTCGGTGAGCATGCGATCCACGTCATGACCGAGCGATGCGCCGGTCATCAACGTGATTTGCAGCGGCTTGCCTTCCTGACGGACCCGCTCGGCGAGCGCGACAGGGACAGCTTTGGCGTCGCCCGCGCGCGTAAAGCCGCTGGCGCCGACGTGCATGCCGTCCTGAATCAGAAGCGCCGCCTCGGCGGCTGAAGTGATTTTTCCGCACAGCGCGGAGCAACGAATCCGGTCTTGATACATGAAACTGAGCCTCTCCATAGTCACCAGTCCAGTCTACCGGTGCGCACGTCTGCGGTGTGCTTCGCTCAGTAGCCAGATTGTCGCACCAGCCGCGGCGTCTCGATGGAACGGCGTCGCGGCCAGGCGTTTCGTCGCGTGCAAAAATTCCCGCGACAGGTCCTGCAGGTACTGCGGGTGTTGCTCGTGGCGCTGCTTAGCTGCCGAAGTAGATATTGCAGAAGCTCACAGGCCCGACGCACTCTTCAACTTTGCCATTCGGTGCAACGACGCGGTTTTGCACGGCTACGTTGTTGGCGCGCGGTGCATTCGCTTGCGCGACCTGTTGCTCAGGAGCGGCCGGCGCCGTTTGCGCATAGGCGACTGCAGCGGACAAAGAGCAGGCAATCAGGGCAATCTTCAACACATTCATTTCGTTCTCCAGTACTTACGGTTACGGCCCGTAGGAAGTCCCCTTGGAGGACTGCGGGGCAGTGGTGAAACTATATGACCGCCACCTGCGCAGATAAACGGGGCTGGACGGAAGTGATCTTTCCATCTGGCAGAAGGATCGAGGCGCACGCCCGATCCAATGCGCCTGGGTCAACGCGCATTGAAAGGCGCGTCTTTGTCGAGCAACGCTGTGCGGATGAAGTGAAGGCAACTCAGGATGCGCTGTAGGTCGTGCCGCTTGTCGCGGTCGGCATGAACGTCTTCCAGTACGTCCTGCGCGATCCACGTGGCCGAGCGCACGGATACGAGCGCGCGCTCGAGACCACGCACGTCAGGCCGCTCGAAAAGCCGCGCGAGGTCGTCGCAAGTCTGCGCGAGGCTGCTGCTCCAGCGCGAATGAAGGGCGTGCGCATAGCCGGCATGCGCCACTTCATTGCGCAGATCGATCACGGCGTGCCCTACTTCGAGCGTGACGAGCATCCAGCGCAAGGCATGACGGCGGCGTCGGGAGCGGCGCGTCAGCAGCATGCGCAACTGCGAGGTCAGATCGTGTGTGCTCGACTGAAAGCGCTGATTGAGCCCGGGCAACTCGCCCTTGCACGCGGACACGACTTGCGTGCGCAAATCGGCCTTGATTCTTTCGGTAAGCCACGGCATATCCGCGGGAAACACCACCGCGAAAACGATCGCGGCAAGCAATAGCGACGCCGTGATCGCTATGCCGTTGTTGATCAGCAGATCGGGCGCATACGTGACAACGTTGTCCGGCCCGGCGAGCAGGCAGAAGAACACCGAAAAGCCGATGCCATACCCTGCCGAGAGCTTGCGCGACGCGATGAAGGCGCCGAGTGCAAGCACCGGAGCGAGCATCGCGCAAAGCAACGCAAAACCGTCGATGTTGGGATAAACGTAGCACGTGAAAAGGTAGCCCGTCATGGTCGCCAGCACAGCGCCTACTGCCATCTGCACGGCCATTTTCGATGCGTTCGGCGCGGTCGATGTCAACGCACAGACCAGCGCCGCGCCGATTACCGCCAGACCGCCGCTGGGCCAGTCGGTGACGATCCAGAACCAGCCGGCAATCGCCATGACCGCAGCCGACCTGGCGAAGGTAAACGCGACTACGAAGCCGTTTGTTTTGCTCACGTAGCGGCCGGCGGTGCGCTGCTCGGCCCCCGGCTTGCGCCGCGCCAAAGATGCGTAAGTCTCGGAGTAACGGATCCACTCGTCGACAAACCGATACAGTAATTCTGCGGCCGTATCGAAGTCCGCCAGCGATTCAGCGGGGGCGGCTTCCAGCGGCCGTCTCGTCTCGCGTATGCGCCTTGGCAAGCTCGCCTGAAAGAGCCGCATACGGGCCGCTTTGTGTGACGGATTGACGTCCACGTCCTGGGTGGACGCTAGCAGTGCCGACAGTTCGTCGAAGTACGGCGTGATGGCGTCGACCATCCGGCTCGGGCCGCCGACGCGCAGACGTTTGAGCAACTGGTGCAGCGCATGCAGCCGCGCGCATGCGTCCATGAACTCGCCGTTCAGACGGCCGAGATACTGGCTGCGTGAACGCATGGCCGGATCTTCGAAGGCAGCAAATGTTCGCGTCGCTTCAAAGCCAACGATCTCGTCGACGAGGTCCGCAAAGCGCCGTTCAAATTGGCCACGCTCGATTCCACGACCCAGCACAGCGGCAGCGAACGCAGTAAAATTTGTATATCGAATGTGGAGCGCGCGCCGCAATGCAAGGCTGGAACGCTGCGGCACAATCAGTGCGCTCACCGCGCTAGAACACACGATGCCGACCGCCACCTCCGCTGCGCGCGTGAGCGCCGCCAGAAACAGGTCGTGAGGCGCCGTAACATTCGGGATGCCGATCAGCGCAGCGGTATAACCTGCCAGCACAAAGCCGTACCATCTGAAATGCCGATACCGGACCGCTGCCGCGATACAGGCGCTCACCCAGGCGATCATGCCGAGCATGTACAACTCGGGCTGCTGGACGAACAGCGCCCCGAGCAGCAGCGCGGCGATCGTACCCACCGCGGTGCCGAGAATCCGATAGAAACTCTTGGCGAGCACCATGCCGCTGAACGGCTGCATCAGCACGAACACCGTGGTCATCGCGATTCGCGGCTGCTGCAGATCCAGCAACATGGCAATGCCCAGCGCCAGCAGACCCGCAGTGACCGTTTTCAGCAGATGCAGCCAGATCAACCCGTCGCTGTTCGCCCAGTCACGAATAGCCGGACTGAGCGTTGGCAACATAACGCTCCACTGCCGGCGGGAATCCGCCGTCGGTTTGATCGCATGTTGGCGTTTCATCAGAAAGCAACGCGTCCCGGTTTGTCGCTGAAAGAGGCACCGGTGAACGCTGCGCGCACCGGCAGGCAAGGTGCCGATTGTAGGAGCATGCGTTGCGCGCATTAATAGGACGGGCGCGGAACGTCCCTTCCAGAACGAACAACAATAGGCTTGCGGGACAGGCGGACAATACGGCTTCTGCCGTGAAATAGAAGGTTCGATGGATACGTTACAAAATATGCGAGTGTTCGTGCGCGTGGTCGAAGCCGGTAGTTTTACCGCCGCCGCGCAGTCGCTCAATTCGACGACCGGTGCGATGTCCCGCGCCGTCTCGGAACTCGAAGCTCATCTGCGTACGCGCCTGCTGAACCGGTCGACGCGACGACTCGCGCTCACCACAGCGGGCGAGCGTTATCTGAAGCGATCTCAACAGATCCTTGCAGATGTCGATACGGCGGAAGAAGAAGCAAGTTGCGCGCACGAACGCCCGAGCGGAGCGTTGCGCATGCATAGCTTTGCCAGCATCGGCCAGCATTACGTGCTGCCGGCCATCTCGCGCTATCGCGCGCTTTATCCCGAAGTGACCGTCGAGCTGACGTTGTCGCAGCGAATGCCGGACCTGTTCGAAGGCAGCGCCGACGTCGCTGTGATCGGCGCCTCGACCCTGCCGAACTCCGACCTCGTGTCGCTCCCGCTTGGTACAACTTTCAGCATCCTGTGCGCATCGCCTGCTTACGTGCGCGCTCATGGCGCGCCGCGACAGCCCAGCGACCTCGCGCATCACGAGTGTCTGATCTTGCACACGCCAGCATTTCCGCCCCACGAATGGGTGCTTGACGGCCCCAACGGCAGCGAGATGATGGAAGTGAACGGACCCGTGCAGGTGAATATCGCGGAATCGCTGATCGTCGCGATTCGCGAGGGAATGGGCATTGGTATGGTGCCGCTTTATGCGGCGATCGCCGGGTTGCGTGACGGGACGTTGGTCCGCGTGCTGCCTGAATATACGCTGCAGAAGATGAACGTTTATGCGCTGTATCCGTCACGCAAGTTCATCGATGCGAAGACGCGCACGTGGGTTGAGTTCTTACGTACGCATCTGCCGAAGGTGATTGCACGCGACGAGGCCTTACTTGCGGAGGTTGGCCAGATGGATGCAGTTGATGGCGTGGCGCCTTTGGGAGCGGCCAGCATTGGAGACGGTGACGTCGCTGCGCACTGACGCAGATTTTGAAGCTGAAGAGCGCAGCGCACCATCGCAAAGCCGCGACGCGGATAACGAAGTGGCGAGCCATGTGTGATGGCATCAACGGCTCGCCAGATAGCGGCAATGTTTTTCATGACGCGCCACCCAGAATGGAGGCGCGTTGTCGCGCGGGGTTGCGAACGAGAGTTAAGAGTCCGCGTGCACTCACAACGACGATGACGTTTTTGTGCCCGTTTCTGCGCCGTAAACGCAGAAACCCCACCTTTTCGGGGTGGGGTTTCTGTTGCTGCTGGGGAGCCTGACGATTACCTACTTTCACACGGGAATCCGCACTATCATCGGCGTGGAGTCGTTTCAC